>DASYEP010000034.1:0-153621 GCA_036498965.1 Mucilaginibacter sp. | reverse complement strand
AGAATAAAATGAGCGTAATTAATGCTGTCAGGAACAAACTTGTACAACGCATTTTCTCATGTGTGAACCAAAATAGAAAATATGAAAAAAATTATCTCAAATTACTTGCATAGATCATAGAAATCGAGGAACGAAGCAACCCCCGACTGTGCAAGTGAGACAGATAAATGCTCGTTAAAGAGCATAACTCCGAGGGTTATAAAACGGGTTCGTGATTGTCCTGTTTAGAGGTGGCGTCGTTCCTCGCCATGACGTGAAGGGAGTAATTTATTCCTCCTCAATAACAATCACCTCATTGTGGCTATCAATATCCATATACTGTTTAAAATTTCGCACATCGTTATCCACTATGTTCTTAAATACTGGACTTAGTACATGGGCGAGGCTGGCACCAAAACCACCTGCGGGTGGTTGGTAGCTTATTGTTATGTCTACCAGAGTGCCGTAGCCATCCTCAGCATCTCTGAAACGTATTTTACCGGCGTTATCAATCATCGAATCCGGCAGTGAACTCCAGCCAATTAATTGTCCCGGTATATCCTGTACAATTTCGGCGTCCCAGTTAACCGTTGTTAGACCGGTTGGAATTTTGAGTGCCCAGCGCGAACGATGATTGTCTATCATTTCAACATATTCCAGGTGGTTCATAAACAAAGGGAGGTTGTCTAATTTCCGCCAAAAGTTATAAACTGCCATTCTTGGCCTGTTAACCATAATCGACGACCGGATATTAACATTAACAGGTTCGGTGGTGGTCTTGCCCATTTGCGAATAAATTTCACAATGCCCGGTAATGCCCCTGTTTAACAGGTAGCCGCTTGCGCCGATTTTAAGAAGGCTCGAAAACGGGCTCCTGAAAATGTGTTTTAAACCAGAAAGTCCTATTTCTACACCCGCCACCACGGAAAGGTAGCGTTCAGGCCAGTTTATATTTATAAGACCATTGCTATGCGGTGTTGAATTCACACGCTGTAATGCTGTTGTTGCCATAATGTTGTTTAAATTATTTAACTTTTAAACAAATTAAATGGCGTGCGGTTTTTATTTTATGGGATTACACCGATTCAGATATGATTACACCGATTCCGAGCTGCTGATTAAATGATTTTAATCGGTGAAATCAGAGACTCATCGGTGTAATCAAAAAAACTAATAGCTGAATTTATATTTTGACAGATCGGGAAGATATTTTCTAGTCCGTTTCAATTCATACTGATAAATCGTCTGTCCCAGGTTTTTCATAAAGGGCAGACAAACCGTTTTGTATTCGTAGATATTGTCGTTGTAAATACCGTCTTCATTTGATTGTACTACGGCTGTAATCATAAATTCCACCTTATTCTCAAAATCCACGATATAAGCATTATCAATGTTGTAGCCGTATGAGTCGCCGATCTTATCGAATATCCTGATATGTGGTTCTATCACAGCGGTACTATCGCCGCCATAAAACAGCCATTTACAGTAGGCAGGGAAATACCCCGGCGGACTGTACGTTGGATTTTTACTTTCCGTTGGGAACATACTCATATAATGATAAATGAGTTTATACTGATCTTTTGTAAGATTAAATCGTTGGTTTTCCGGGAAAGCTTCCGGAAATAGCAGTCGTTTTAATACTGACTGTTGATCGGTTATCGGGTATATGTTTTTATCGCTGAAATCGAAAGGCTTCATCACCAGTTTGTCGTTTCTGTCGAGGTATCCCTTACCTTGCAACATATTATCAAGGTGCATAGGGTAATCCCTGCTGTCATATTGTGGAGGTTGGTGATAGATCAGCTTTTTGCTTTTGTAAAAATCTATCGCATTGGTATGTTTAGCTTCCTCGCCGCCATCACCAATGGCCAGTCGGCCGATAATACGGGTGTGATTTAAGTTATACTTTTTCAATTTATCATTGATCTCAGCTCTGCCAACAAATTCATAAAGCCGGTTATAAGCAAAGTTATCGCTAACCAGCAATATCTCTTTAATATATTGTTCTACACTGGGTAAGCCATTAGATGATAGAGAATCTTCAAGCATTTTTGTTTCCATAGAAAAGGAACTATCAGTCTTCATAACCGATTTCATCGTTAAGCCAGAAACCTTCAGTTCATTTAATTTTTCCAAAGCGAAAATGGCTGTTGGCAGTTTGACCGTACTGGCCGGGTAGAAATAGCGGTCCGGATTTAGCCGATAGCTGTACGAAGTAAAATGAGGAACATTATTTTCATCCCTGTCAATTTGGGTGTACAGTATTTGAACTTCGTTATGGGTAGGGTGGTTGAGGATATGGCTGAAAAGTTCAGGATGCGATTCAAGCATGTTTTTAAGGAAAACAGTATCGATGTTTTGCTGCGCCATACTGGTCAAACTTGCCAATGTTAAAATTAGAGAAAGGAATAATTTCATTTTATGTAAGATTAAAAAAACAATCGTCGACCTTTTAACATCAGCTAAATGTGGTTTGTCGTCAAACCAATATGCAAACTATATCGGCAATTAAAATGTTCAATGCCAATAATATAGACCGATACAATCCCATATTCCCAATGAATTTCGCCAATATCCAAAGCGCCAAATTTTTGGATATCCATTTTTGAAGGCTTTCCAAGCAAGTCGGTCAAATAAGTCTTAAGGTAATTAAATTTTCTTTCTCCTTCTTCATCAAATCCCAGGTTTTCATCAATCTTTATTACCGCATTTTGTTCTTTCCACATCCACTTCAAAACCTCTAAATTGCTTTCATAACCCGCAAGAATTGTTCGTTTACCCAAAAACCACTCTGTCCTGTCAGCCCTGAATTTTTTGGCTTCCTTTAATTGGTCAAGCTCGTAGTAAGGGGTGCCCCATCTAATTAAAATCCCTTTATCCTCCAGTAAAATACCCTTTTGCAAGTTTTCCCAAACCTGCTTGCGTTTTTCTATCTCGTCCGTCGAATAAGGAAAGGTAAAAATATTGTTCGCTTTACGCGATGTATTGAACTGTCGGACGTTTTCTGCAATCCGTTTTAAAAACTTAACCATTAATCTAAAAACATAAATTTTTTAAATATATATTTTTCTAAACAAAGATTCTTTTTGTAGGGTAACGGCCCAGGGAAATCACTTTTAAAAACACAAAGTCATGCTGAACTTGTTTCAGCACCCGACGAGACAAGCGGCTTGCTTGGTGTACGCCTCGTATACGCGTTTGCATGGCGGATACTTTGCATATGGGGTGCCGAAAAAAATTCGGCATGACATCCTTTTTTATTTTAAACCATTTCTGGGGCCACACATAATTGTGATTTATGAAATCTTATTCTACATTTGCAGCGCTTTAGGTTCCTCCGACTTAATAATCGAAGGATTAAAAGGGAATACGGTGTAATTCCGTAACTGTCCCGCAGCTGTAAGCTCCATAACCGATGTCTATTCATCAGCCACTGTCTAAATTTAAACGGACGGGAAGGCCAGGCAAAAGGGGAGTAAGTCAGAAGACCTGCCTCAGCACTATATTTATTCACAGCTTTCGGGGATTGAAGCTTGGATGTGAAACTCTTCTATACTGGTTTCTATTCAAACCTTTTTCGTTGCTGCTGTGACTTTAGTCGCAACAAATGTTTATAAAAGCAAATAATTCAAAAAGTAATTTGTATTCGCTCTCAGCAGGGTTGCTGTGCCTTTTATTTGCTCTGCCTCTTTCGTTGTCGGCCCAAACAGATACCGCAAAAAAACTAAACGAAGTTAAGATCAACGGCCGCCACCTGCCGCAAATTCAAACTCCAACGCCTTCGCAGCAAATTTCTGCTGCTGACTTTGACCGGTACAGCGCATTTAACGTAGCAGATGCTATCCGAAACTTTGCAGGTGTTAATATTAAAGATTATGGTGGGATAGGAGGGCTTAAAACTGTATCTGTACGAAGCCTGGGCGCCGAACACCTTTCAGTTTTGTATGATGGTGTACAGATTAACGATGCCGAAAACGGCCAGATAGATCTTGGTAAGCTCAATTTGAGCAATGTGCAGAATATTACGCTGTATAACGGGCAACCGTCCGAGATATGTATGGCCGCCCGCTCATTTGCTGCGGCGAGTGTTCTTTCTATTGCAACTATCCGTCCGGTCTTAACAGCCGAAAAGCCTTACCAACTTTTACTGGGGCTTAAAGGCGGCTCTTTTGGCTTAATAAATCCTTACTTACAATGGCAGCAGCGTCTTAATAACAACTGGTCGTTCATTGTCAACAGCTATTGGGAAAAAGCCAACGGTCGTTATAAATATAAAGTGAATGGCGACGGATCGGACACTTCGTCGGTAAGGACAAATGCCGATGTCGACGCAAAGGAAGCTGACGGAGCTTTATACTGGACAAAGAGCGACAGCAACAAATTTAACCTGCATATCAATTATTATAACTCCGAACGTGGGTTACCGGGAGCGGTAGTTTTTTACAATCCGACGTCAAATGAACGTTTATGGAATAAGGACTTTTCTTTACAATCGGGCTATGAGCGTACCTGGAAAAACAGCCTGCGGCTGCTTGTCAATACCAAATTGTCGCAGGAGTATATACGTTACATTGATCCGGATTATTTAAACGGAACTGGGGGCCTGGATGACCGGTATACGCAACGCGAATTTTACCTGTCCGCTGCTCTATCTTATCATTTTGTAAAAAATTGGGAGGTATCGTATTCAACTGATGCGGCCCTCACTGATCTTGATGCTAGTTTATACAATTTTGCTTATCCGTCAAGGTTCACGTTGCTAAATGTATTGGCCACCAATTACACTTTGGGAAAATTTCGACTGCAAGGCAATCTATTAAATACATATATCAACGAATGGGTTAAGATGGGCAAGGCAACCCCTTCGCGAAGCGTGTTTTCGCCTACGCTAATGGCTACTTTTCAGCCCCTGCCAAGCCCAACACTGCAATTACGAGCATTCTATAAAGATATTTTTCGCAACCCAACGTTCAACGAACAATACTATTTCTCGGCTTTTGGATCACGTAATATCAAACCTGAATTTGCAAAGCAATTCGATTTAGGGTTTACCTATACAAAAGCTGTCAATTCTTTTCTTGACTACATCGCTTTTACTGTAGACGGTTACTATAATAAAGTAACCGATAAAATTGTGGCGTTGCCCAATAAAAACCCTGTGATATTGACAATCATCAATTTAGGAAAAGTTGACATTACCGGCGTTGATTTTGGCTTTAAAACGCAAACAAAATTGCTGAATGGTTGGCGTGGAGTGTTTTCTGTTAACTATACCTACCAAAATGCAGTTGACGTTACAGACCCCACGTCATCTTATTATAATCAGCAGATCCCTTACACGCCGATGCACACGCTGGCACTAAACGCGGGTGTCAACTATAAAAATGCCGGGTTATACTATAACCAGGTTTTATCATCGTACCGATACTATCTAAGCCAAAATACACCTCAAAATCTTATAGACGGGTATTCGGTAAGTGATTTATCGCTGGTATATAATGTTATGGCCGGGAATAAACCGCTTGCTTTCTCTGTACACGTCGATAACCTGTTCAATGAAAACTATGTGATTATTCAAAGTTTTCCAATGCCCGGGCGTTCAGTGCTATTTTCAGTTCAAATAAAAATTTAATCAAATACAAATATGAAAAATCTAAAATCAAGCCTTTTATTGGCAACAGCATTTACCTTAATACTGGCATCGTGCCATAAGGATAAAAAAGTTACTCCTGTAACCGTTCCGGTTACCAGCGGTTTATATGTATTAAACCAGGGACTATTTAATAGTAACAACAGTACCCTAACTTTTTATGATTATACCGCTAAAAAGGCAACATCGGATATTTTTTCATCGGCAAATGGTCGTGGATTAGGTGATACAGGGAATGACATTGAAATCTACGGTTCAAAAATGTATATTGTTGTAAACATTTCGAGCACCATAGAAGTGGTAGATGCAAAAACTGCTAAATCAATCAAACAAATAAAATTGTTTAATGGCACTACAGCCCGTCAGCCACGTGATATCGTTTTTTACAAGAACAACGCCTATGTTACTTCGTACGACGGTGCTGTTGCTGTAATTGATACAAGCTTTTTAACCTCGCCTCAATATATCAATGTTGGCCGTAACCCAGAGCAGCTTGCGGTAGCCAATGGAAAGCTGTATGTAGCCAATTCGGGCGGTCTAAGCTATCCGAACTATGACAAAACGGTTTCCGTTATAAATTTGGCGACCAATACCGTAACCGCCACAATTACCGTAGGCGTTAATCCTCAAAATGTAGTGGCAGATGCTAATGGTAATGTTTACGTGCTTTCAGCCGGTGATTATGGAAGTAATCCTTCAAGCCTGGCAATTATTGATGATAATACAGACGTGGTGAAATCGCAAACCAATTTCGATGGCAGCGGGATGATAATTCAGGGCGATAATCTTTATTTTATAACCTCGGCAAATAAAATAATTGTTTACAGTGCGACCTCACATACCATAACAAACAGCAATTTTATCAGTGATGGAACTGCTATCACCACACCTTATGCCCTTGCCGCTGATGGAACTACGGGTGAAGTTTTTGTTACTGATGCCAAAAATTATACATCAAACGGAGCTGTATTCGCGTTTGACAAAACTGGTAAAAACGAGTACTCATTCACTGCTGGAATAAACCCGGGGAAAATAGCTTTGTTTAACCGTTAAAAAGAACGTTGCTTTTGATTTTATTTAAAACAATAAATACTTAATTTTACTCAATAATTTCGAAACTATGTCTTTACAAAAAATAAATACACGAACCTTAGTACTCATATTAATGATTGTAGCAGCTGCGGCCATGCGTTTTGTAAGCTACAAATTCCCGTATGTACTAAGTAATTTTACCCCTGTTGGCGCTATTGCGCTATTTGGAGGCGCTTATTTTACGGATAAATGGAAGGCCTACGTGGTGGTCTTAATTACGCTGTTCGCAAGCGATATATTGATAGACTATTTATACACTTCAAAATGGGTATTATGGTATAGTGGTGCTATATGGGTTTATTTAGCGTTTGCAATAATGGTGCTTATAGGCAGTTTTATCAAAAAGGCGAACGTGGCCAATGTTGGTATTGCTTCGTTGGCATCGGTAATGGTACATTGGTTGTTAACTGATATCCCATCTGTAGGTAGTACACTTTATCCGCATACCTTAGCGGGATATGGTCAGTCGCTGATTGCCGCCATCCCTTTTGAACGGAACATGGTCTTAGGCGATATGTTATTTTGCGCCATACTTTTCGGAGGATTTGAATTAGCAAAAAACAAATACACCATTTTGCGCAGCCAGAAGGAACTTGCTTTATAATTTTAAACGATAAAAAAGAAAAGCGATCCTTGTTTAAAATAGGATCGCTTTTTTTATGGAATAAGAATTAGTTGCCGAGACACGAAATAAAGATGAAAAAGATAGTTGTACTAACCGGCGCCGGAATAAGTGCTGAGAGCGGCCTAAAAACGTTCAGAGACAGCGATGGTCTGTGGGAAGGCTACAACATTGAAGACGTAGCCACACCCGAAGCCTGGAAAAAAAACCCTGAGTTGGTACAGGAGTTTTATAATGAGCGCCGAAAGTCGGTTCTTGAAGCAAAACCCAATGCCGCTCATTATGCGCTGGCTAAACTTGAGGAAAAATATGATGTAACTATTGTCACCCAAAATATCGATGACCTGCACGAAAGAGGCGGTTCAACCAATGTGGTACATTTGCACGGTATTATCACGCGCTCGCAGTCCAGTAAAAACCCAAATCTCACTTACCCGATTGAGGGTTGGGAAATAAAAATGGACGAGATCTGTGAGTTGGGGTCACCGTTGCGGGCGCACGTGGTTTGGTTTGGTGAGGCAGTGCCGATGATTGAAACTGCCGCGCGTATCTGTGCAAAAGCCGATCTGTTCATTTTGGTGGGATCATCATTGGCTGTTTACCCGGCTGCCGGGCTCATTAACTTTGTACCACCCGGCGTGCCCAAATATATCATCGATCCTAAAATCCCGCAGGTTAGTTCAAACAGATCAATAATTAAAATTGAAGAGCGGGCGACTGTTGGAGTGCCGGCGTTAGTTGGTGAATTGTTAAGTGTCTGAATTTGTTAAGTGTCTGAATTAAGATTTATAGGATCAATGGATTGGAAGATTCTAAGCGGCTAAACATAATCGATCAGCATGCAGATAATCCTATAATCTTATAAATCTTAGTTCAGACATGATTCAAACAAAACATAAAAGCATCAGTGAAATCCTCAAATCAAAAAAATCAGCAGTCAATATTTAACTGGAGCGGCGGTAAAGACAGCGCACTGGCCTTGTATCATTGCCTCCGGAACCCCGACATTGATATCAAGTACCTCGTTACTACAATCAACGATGAAGCGGACAGAATATCCATGCATGGTGTGCGGACTGAATTGTTAATTAAACAGGCTGAAAGTATCGGCATACCCTTATACCAGATCAGGCTTCCGGAAATGCCAGGGATGGAAGCTTACGACAACATTATGCGAGAGCACTTACAGCATTTCAAAAATGAAGGAATTACCCACTCAATTTTTGGCGACATATTTTTAGAAGACCTGAAAAAGTACCGCGACGATCGTCTTTCCGAAATCGGGATGACAGGTATTTATCCTTTGTGGAAAAGAGACACAAAGGAACTGATAAATGAATTTCTCGAATTAGGATTTGAAACGGTTATCGCCTGTACGCAGGAACGTTTGGAACGCATAGTGGGGAAGGAGATCACTCCGGAACTAATAATGGCCCTGCCCGAAGATGTTGACGTTTGCGGTGAAAACGGTGAGTTCCATACCTTCACTTTTAAAGGCCCAATCTTTTCAAAAGAGATAAAATACAAAACCGGTATTAAAATTTTTAAGGAATATAAGGCCCCTCAAAATGCTGATGATTCTTGTGTTTCTGATACATCAAAAAAGCTATCTGGTTTCTGGTATTGCGACTTAATTTTGGCTTAGTTCCTATTTATTTGGTGCTTTTTTGGTGCCAAATTATATTCTGTTTGTAATAATAATATATTATAAATCAATATTTTAACTACTTATAATAAAACTAATAGTTTAATTTATATCGAATATTTGTAAGTTTTGATCAATATTATGGAAGTATCTGCCAAATAAAATTTTGTTTTAATAAAATACAAAAAATAACTTGTTGATAATCAGTTATTTTGTTCGTTAAACAAAGTATCAATTGTACCGGAAATAGGTACCCTTATAATCTTTACGCATTTCGGCAAAGCGTGCACCAACTGTTTTTAAAAACTCTTCGTCAAGTAGTTCGAATACGCTGTTAACACCATCCATTAAATCAGATTCTGGTATTTTATAAATTTGCTCCAGGGTCCCCTGTTCTATCTTAACGATAAATTTATTGTTCATATTCAGGATAGATATCTTAAATTCAGGGTGGGGTAATTCGGCAATGATTCTCATGAGGTTTGATTTTTTTTATAACAAACATGTCATTTCGACCAAAGGGAGAAAACTTATACAACATACAAAGCGGACTATGCATCGGTGCCCATGCATATCGTATAAGTTTTCTCCTTCCCGAATTAAATTCGGGACTGGCTGTTCCTCGTCGAAATGACATCGACGTTGATGCGAAATAAAAGATTAAATATGAGATTTATGTTATCGAGTTTTAATAAGGCATCATTACATTTGTTAAATGGCAGAAGATTTAAACATATTAGTATCAGCTGACAAAACGGAACAATATCAATCATTGGTTCCGCAGATTGAAGCATTGTTAAATGGAGAATCCGATCTCATTGCTAATCTGGCAAATATAGCTGCTGCTTTAAAGGAGCAATTTAAATGGTTTTGGGTAGGGTTTTATATGGTTAAAGATAATGAGTTGGTTTTAGGGCCATTCCAGGGACCTGTAGCATGTACGCGTATTGCTTTGGGTAAAGGAGTTTGTGGCGCCGCCTGGAAACAGGAGAGAACGCTGATAGTTCCCGATGTTGAACAGTTTCCGGGACATATTGCCTGTAGTTCACTTTCCCGCTCCGAAATAGTAGTTCCTTTATTTTACGATTCAAAAGTTTTTGCTGTACTGGATGTTGATAGCGAAGAACTAAACCAGTTTAATGAGGTGGATGCCAAATATCTTGAACAAATAATAAAGCTGGTTAACTTTAAATGAGTAAAGCATATTTAATTGCCGGATTAGGAGCTGATCCGCGCATTTACAAGCATATCGTTCTGGAAGGATACGAAGTTGTTAAAGTTGAATGGCTGACTCCTAATGAAAGCGATACTTTAGAATCATACGCACAAAGACTTATAGATCAATATGCTATAGGAAATAATTCTATTATTGTTGGAAATTCTTTAGGTGGTATGCTCGCCATCGAAATAGCAAAGAAAGTACCCTTAGAAAAAGTTATTCTTATTTCAAGTATCAAAACAATTGACGAAGCACCGGCTTATTTTAAGCTATTTCGGGACATCCCAGTTTACAATGTAATCCCCGGTAAAGTATTGTCGGTAGTCGATTTTATTATGGAGCTTGTTTATGGCGAAATGAATAAAGCTGATATAGAACTATTCCAGGATATGCTTAAAACTTGGACCCCCGAGTTTTTAAGATGGGCAATGGGTGCTGCTTTGCATTGGGAAAACAAAATTATTCCTCCTAATACTTATCATATAGTGGGTGACAAAGACAAAGTGTTCCCATCTAAAAAGATAAAAGACGCAATAGTTGTAAAAGGTGGTACTCATATAATGATTTACGATGAGCCCGGAAAGATCAATAAAATCCTAAAAAGCATACTGGAAAATGAAACTTCCCCAGTCGTATTATCTTAGTGATAAAGTAGTTGAAATTAGTCGAGACCTGCTTGGTAAGTATTTATTTACTTCGATAGATGGTTTAGTTACTGGTGGATATATAGTTGAAACAGAAGCTTATAATGGTATAGTTGACAGGGCGTCGCATGCGTTTGGCGACAGGTTAACGCCCCGCACCAAAACCATGTATATGCCGGGTGGCATTGCTTATGTTTACCTTTGCTATGGTATTCACGAGATGTTCAATATCGTAGTTTCCGGTGAAGGCAATCCGCTTGCCATTCTCATACGTGCAATTCAACCTACCGACGGTTTGGATATTATGCTGCAACGCCGGCACATGATTTCGGTAAAACCAAACCTTACTTCGGGGCCGGGTTCGGTAGCTAAAGCTTTAGGGATCTCCAGGAAGATAAATGGATTCAGTTTACAGGGAGATACGATATGGATAGAGGACAGGGGTTTAACTTTTTCCGACGAAAGTATCGCTTCAGTTCCCAGAGTAGGTGTTTCTTACGCCGCAGAAGACGCTCTGTTGCCATACAGGTTTTATGTTAAGGGAAATCCCTATGTAAGCAAGCCAAATAGATAAGTAATTTTATACCCGTAGAGACACCCCGAATTGTCGGGGCGTCTCTGAAGAAAATGATTGCAGTTGGATACGCAAAGCATTGCGTCTCTACGATAGAAACCATATTCGATGATTTACCAAAATACATTAGAATTTGCCTCACAACTTGACGAACAGGATCCTTTAAAAAACTTTCGTTCTCAATTTCTGATCCCGCAGCATAACGGAAAAGAGGCCATTTATTTCTGCGGGAATTCACTCGGTCTGCAACCCGCAACCGCTCAAAAACTTATCGACGAACAATTTAAAACCTGGAAAAACCTGGCAATCGAAGGTTTTTTTCAGGGTGATGACCCCTGGTTAAACTATCATAAAGGGCTTACAAAAACATTGGCTTCAATTGTCGGCGCAAAAAAAGAAGAAGTTACGGTGATGAATTCACTTACAGTAAATCTTCATTTATTGATGGTAACTTTCTATAATCCAACAAATAAAAGATTTAAAATAATTATGGAAGGCGGCGCTTTTCCGTCAGATCAATACGCCATGGAAAGCCAGGCCAGGTTTCACGGGTACGATCCGGCTGAAGCCATTATTGAAGTATTTCCGAGGGAAGGGGAGTTCACGTTAAGGACGGAAGACATACTTCGAAAAATTAAAGATCATGCCGATGAGCTTGCGTTGGTAATGTTTGGGGGGATAAATTATTTTACCGGACAATTTTTTGATATCGGCGCAATAACCAAAGCCGCTCATACAGCAGGCGCTTATGCTGGTTTTGACCTGGCGCATGCCGCGGGCAATGTGAAATTAAATTTGCACGACTGGGATGTTGATTTTGCAACCTGGTGTTCGTACAAATACATGAATTCGGGCCCCGGCGGGATCAGCGGGATTTATATCCACGAAAAACATTTCGATAATAAAGCCCTGAACCGTTTTGCTGGGTGGTGGGGCTATGCCGAAGAAAGACGCTTCCTGATGGCGCCGGGCTTTGAGCCCGACCTTGGGGCAGCCGGCTGGCAGGTAAGCACAAGTCCAGTAATGTTACTGACTTTGCATAGGGCTGCTCTTGAAATTTTTGAACAGGCCGGAGGTTTATCTTCTCTACGCGTCAAAAGTGAATTATTGACAGGCTACCTCGAATTTTTGATAAATGAAATCAATATAAATCAAGGTGAAGAATTGTTTAAAATAATTACACCAAAAAACAAAGAAGAGCGGGGTTGCCAGTTGTCTATCGTGTGTAAAAGAAATGCAAAAGCAATTTTTAATTTTCTGACAGAAAATGGCATTATCGGCGATTGGCGCGAGCCAAACGTTATACGCTTAAGCCCTGTACCGCTTTATAATAGCTTTAAAGAAGTTTTTAAGGTTGGACGGGCACTTTCAGCTTCATTGAACGAAAATTAAGTACAAGGCCTTAAATGGGAAGCTGAGGTTATGTAAAGTAAAAACAAAGTTCGCAAAAAAAATCTGACTTCCGACTTCCAGCATCTGACCTCAAACAAATGCTCAAAATAGCTTTCGACCCGATTTACGCGCACCCACTACCAGAGGGACATCGTTTTCCTATGCTTAAGTACGAATTGATACCCGGACAGCTTTTGCATGAAGGTGTAATCACTCAGGATAATTTGTATTCTCCGGGCCTTTTGGAAGAGGAAGTCATTTTATGGACACATGATAGGAAGTACTGGGAACAATTGCGAGACCTCACTTTACCACTAAAAGAACAACGACGTATTGGGTTTCCCTTATCAGCGAGATTGGTGGAGCGCGAAGTTTGTATCGCCCAAGGAACGATAGACGGTTGTCATTTTGCCTTTGAACATGGCATTGCATTTAATGTTGCAGGTGGGACCCACCATGCAGGTACTGACTGGGGAGAAGGTTTCTGCTTGCTAAATGACCAGCCGATAGCGGCCAATTATTTATTAAACAATGGTTTGGCTTCATCTATTTTAATTATTGATTTAGATGTTCACCAGGGAAACGGTACGGCACAAATATTTGAAAATAACAATGCGGTGTTTACCTTCTCAATGCACGGTGCAAATAATTTTCCATCCCGTAAGGAAAAATCAAACCTCGATATTCCGTTAAAGGATGGCACGGATGACGAAGTCTATTTGGATATTCTAAAAGCAACTTTGCCCGGCTTAATAGAAAAGCAAAAGCCTGACTTTATATTTTATCTCTCTGGAGTTGATGTTCTAGCATCGGATAAGTTGGGAAAGTTGGCTTTAACCAAAGAAGGATGTAAAGAGCGTGACCGGTTTGTATTTGAGGAGTGTATAAAAAACAAAATACCCATCCAGGTAAGCATGGGAGGCGGGTATTCGCCGGATATTAGAGATATTGTGGAAGCACATTGCAACACATTCAGATTGGCAAACGAAATGTATTTTTAATCCTGCGCTATTATAAAAACCGTCTTATCCCTGTTCTTTTTACTGATTAATTGAAAACGGATAAACAGCAGAAGGGAGGCTGCTGTTAAACCAAGCACCAGTCCAAACCAAACACCCAGCACTCCAACTTTGTAATAAATCCCCACGAGATATCCTATGGGCAAGCCGATAACCCAATAGGCTATAAACGTAATTGCAGTCGGAATATTAACATCGCCCATGCCACGCAGTACCCCAAGGCCTACCACCTGAGTTCCGTCGAACAGTTGAAAGAAAGCAGCAACAATAAGTAGTTGGGCGGCAATATCTATTACTATTTTATCCGAAGTGTAAATCCATGGCAGTACATGATTGAATACCGCAAAAACCAAAGCCATAATTCCCATAAAAACCAATACGATATGATAGTTTGATATTGCCGACTGCCTGAGTTTTTGGTGTTCGTTACTTCCAAAATAGTTCCCGGACTTTATTGCCGCTGCGGCGGATAAACCGCTTGCCATCATGTAAGTCATCGACGCCAGGTTGATGGCCACCTGGTGAGCAGCCTGTTCGTGATAGCCAATAGTACCGATCATAATTGCGGCAGCGCTAAACGCACTAATCTCGAAAGTATATTGCAGCGCAACTGGTGCGCCGATACGCAGAATTTGTAAAACGCGTAAGCGGTCAACATTGGTAAAAATAAACCCGGTTAAATATTTTTTAAACTTTTCCGATCTGAAAACATAAAAGGCCATAACTACGGCCATAACGCACCGGTCAATCAGGGTGCTGTACCCAACGCCCTTAATACCCATCGGGCTGATTCCGAATAAACCTTTTACAAATATTATCCCCAGCACAACGTTGATCACGTTACCCCAAATGGATATCATCATCGCTTGTTTAGTAAAACCAAGGCCTTCTGCAAACTGCTTAAATGTGTTAAATACCAACATAGGGATAACCGACAAACCCAGGAGCAATAAAAACGGCTTTGCCTGGCTTACCACCGCCGGCGTCTGATCCAAATGATCTAACAAAACCCTTAATCCGAAAACTGTTACCGCAAAAAGAATAATCCCGGTTATTACGTTTATAAACAGGCTGTTTGAAAGAAGGCGACCGCATTCAACGTAACTTTGCCGGCCATTATGCTGTGCAATTAATGGAGTTAGGCCGTAAGAAATCCCAATTCCAATCACCATAAACATCATAAAAATGCTATTTGACAAAGACACCGCGGCCAAAGGAACGGTGCCGGCGAAATGGCCGATTATAATGGTATCGGAAGTTTGTACTAACGTATGCCCCAGCTGCGATATAACAACCGGAATTGCCAGGGATAAATTATCCCGGTAATGGTTTTTATATTTGCTGTAGATAGTTTTCATTTGTTATCGACGACAGAAATCGGATGTCTGAGGTCAGATTTTAGTTTTCAATTGATATAAACAGAAGTCAACTTTACAACATTTCAACCTTACAACTTTTCAACAACCGTCACTAAACTGCAGTATAATATTCTTCTTTTTCCGAAGTGTTAATGCGGATAATTCCCGAAAGTATAAGATCAACCAATAGCCGCTGGGCTCTTTTTCGATTAATTTTGAGCAATTCAGAACACTCTTTTAAAGTGATCCGGGCTGCTTTTTCCAGGTATTCCAGCAGGGTTTTTTCTTTTGACGAATACTCAATTAGCACTCCGTCTTTGTCGGCGGTTCGCTTTAACACGTCTACCACAATTTTACTCGCTAACACGCTTTTGTCTTTAACCCTTACATAAGCCCACCATTTACCGTCGTCAGCGAGGGCATAATATGGTTTGGCCGGGCCCTCCGGTATTTCAACTACCAGCACAACTTTATCGTCTATATAAATCTCTTCAAATATCGGCTCAATAGCCGGTTTCGAAAAAAAGTCGGCAGCCTTTGTGATCATATATCGTTCTTCGTCTTCGCTTTTTACGCCCGTTATCGAGCCATCGTCGGCGACGCCGATAAGCAGCCGACCCCCTTTATTGTTAGAAAATGCAACCATCGTCCGGGCGATTTTTTCACAACTGGTAATCGTTTTTTTAAAGTCAAGTTTTACCCCTTCGCCTTCAAAAATCAGCTTTTTAACATTCATGATTCTTCTTCCTCTTTTTTAAGCGATTGATAAGGTTTAAATATTTCCATCCAATTCTCGGGCTTGCTAATTGGTGTAAACCCAAATTGACTATATAAACCATGTGCGTCAGATGTCGCAAGCGACCAACGCCTTAAACCCTCCAATTCAGGGTAGGTTATAATGCTTTGCATCAGCCATTTCGATAGCCCAACGCCCCTGAACGCCGGTAAGATAAAGACGTCGCAAAGGTAGGCAAAAGTTGCCTTATCAGTAATTACTCTTGCCAGGCCAATCTGTTGGTCATGCTGATAAACCCCAAAGCAAAGCGAATTTTCTATAGATCTTTTAACCCTTTCAGAAGAAATATCCTTTGCCCAATAGGAATCCTGATCTAAATATTTATAGATCATTTCCATATCAAGCAAACTTTGATCTGTTGAGATCAGAAAACCTTTTTTGAGAAAAAAATCATCATTCATAACTACAAACATATCAGATGTTTTTAAAGAATTACCGGCTCAATTTTATCGAAATCAAAATCTAAATTTCTTACATACACCTCACTCATAACCGAAACGCACGTTTCCCCTTTTTCGTCATAAATATCGACAGGAAAGTTCCTGACATACTTACCAAAAGTATTAAGTGTGTCCTCACATTCTTTGATTTCATCGTCTGTTATTTGGATGTTAAAACGCACGTTTGTAACACAAGGCTTTAAATATTGTATCTGTCCTGATTTTGACCATGCAACGATATTATATCCTTTATGACTTAATAGCTGATGAAATAAAACAGGATAAAAAGGATCTACAGCCGAAAAGATAGTGCCGCCGAAAATGGCATTATTGAAGTTTTTATTTAAAAAGCTTTTATTGATTTTTACATGAACGCCGCGAAAAGCTTTTTCGAACTTAACTACCCAGATGCGCTGAAAAAATAATGGGGGATAAATGCGTATCGCCCATTTCAGCATATTTTCTGATACGACCATAGATGCTAAATATCAGAAAATTCCCGGCAATTCGGCGTGGACCTGAAAAATTTTACTTTTTACTGTTTACCAAACCAGTTTATATCCAACACCACGAATGTTGATCAACTGAACTTCGGGATCAGCCTTCAGATGCTTACGCAACTTAACTATAAACACATCAAGACTACGGGCGTTAAAAAAATGATCGTCTCCCCATAATTTTTGAAGAATAATTTTTCTTGCGATTATGTCGTGTTTATGTTCAAAGAAAAGATTGAGCAGTTCGCTTTCGCGCGATGTCAAATGGAAGGTGTTTGTTCCGTATTGAAGGCTATGCAGTAATGGATTAAATGTTAGTTTGCCGATTAATACAGTCTTATTTTTTGAAACGCTATTGTCGATACCGACAGGCAAACGATCGACATGCAATAAAGCTTTGATTCTTACTATCAATTCTTCAACACTAAATGGCTTCCTGATATAATCATTGGCACCGATTTCGAAACCGGTAACTACATCTTTTACCTGCGTTTTTGCGGTTAAAAAAATAACCGGAGTTTTTTTATCTATTTCCCTTATTCTTTTTGCCAATTCAAAACCATCAAGTTTAGGCATCATTACATCCAACACTAATATGTCGGGCTTATGTTTTAAGTATTGCTGATAGGCAAATTCTCCATCACTGCATAAATTCACCTTAAAATCACGTTCCTCAAGGCTTTCCCTCACAATATGTGCCAGCGCCAATTCATCTTCCGCGAATAACACCTGAATTTTATCCATTGCTTAAAGGTATCGAAATGATAAATTTACTTCCCTCGTTAATTTCACTTTTTACATTAATATCGCCGCCGTGGGCTTCAACAATATATTTTACGTAACTCAATCCTAATCCTGTTCCTTTTACTGTATGTACATTTCCTGTTGGAACCCGGTGAAATTTGTCGAATACTAGCCGGATGTGATCTGCCGGGATTCCAATTCCATTGTCTTTTACAGAGAAAATAACATTGCCGCCATCCATAAAACAAGCAATGGAGACGTTTGCGGGCTCATTGGAGTATTTGATGGCATTATCTATTAAATTCAATAATACGTTCTTAAAATGCACCTTATCCACGTGAGCGATCTCTACGCTGTCCTTATTTGTAAAGGTGATATTAACTTTTTTAGTCGCTTTTAATTTTTCAGTTTCGATGGCGTCGTTTACTAAGTCGTTAATGTTAGTCTGTTCTTTTACCAGTTCAATTTCCTTGTTTTCAAAAGCTGCAATATCAAGTACTTTTGTTACCAAGGAGTTCAACTGGACTAACTGATCACGCGAGGTCTGCAAATAGCGCTGTGTTTTTTCTACGTCGTTAAGTGCATTAAACTTTTGCAGACCTTCAATGGCTACCGTCATCGTGGCGATAGGTGTTTTTAGCTCATGCGTCATATTATTGATGAAATCATCCTTTAAGTCGGCCAGCTTTTTTTGGTCAATTATAGTTCGTACAATATAATAAAAGCAAAAGAAGGTAAACAGAATAAGCAGCTTCGAAAGCACTAAAATGAATACCATACCTTTAAGAACCGTGTATTGGGGATTACGAAATATTCCACGGACAAAAAACTCGGGGCCTGTTATGTGAAATAAGGTGAATCCATGATATTTATAGCTGTATTCGCTCGTTTCGCTATAATGTGAATTTAATCTTGATGGAGGAGCGATTCGCGTGGATATGGACAGATTAAATGGAGCATAAATATGCATTTTTTGTAATTCGTCCTTAAAGTATCGCTGAAGCTTAAGGCTGTCGGCAGCCCGTAAATTTGGGGGAAATGTATAAATGCTGCCTGGAATGGAACTATCGAACTTACGAATGGAATCGCCCGGGACATTTGGATCATTTTTAGTAAACTTCTGTAACTGACTTAGGTTACTTTGGATATCGTACATCCCCATGAGCACAGTAAAATCGTTCATCAGGCTGGGAATATAAAATGATGCTTCCGTTAAAGCCTCGGCAGTAGTTGCATTATGAGTTATCTTTTTCCTATAAAAGTTTAGCATAGGCGTAGTTATGTTAAATGGCGTTAGGATACTGGTGTATTTGTTTGAAAAATAGATACGGAATTGTACGTTAATGGTGTCCTTTTCGTGCAACGTATCAATTTTAATGGTCGTTTCGGGAGGGGAGAGGCGCCTGACTATCACACGGCGTATCGAATCGAAATAACCCTTTTTACAGTCGTCCATAGCCTTTCGCATTGCAATATCTACGTTGGCGTCAAATTTCTCTTTATTTACTTTATAGGCATTAACCGTCCAATAAATTTGGAATATTACTATCCCAAAAAGTGCTAATCCGGTAAGAATAAACACGATTTTTAGTTTTGCTTTCATGTGTTTTTGTTTATGCCTTAAATCTAATCTGGTTAAGAGCAATTACTATAAATCATTAACAATCATTAACATTAAATAAGTAAGATTAACATAAGTTATTGATTGATTTGCTTATAAAGAAATTATTAAAAACAACAGGAAAGTATTTATGTTATAAAACCTGATAGTATCAAACGGTAACAAAAAATTAATTCAATATTTATGAAAAAGCACATTTTAAGTTTTGTATTGATTACGGCGATGATCGGGTCAATAGCAGCAAGTTGCGGTTCCTCAAAAAATGCCACGAGTTCTGATTCTACCAAAATGAGTACGCCTGCTCCAGCCGCGGCGGACACTGCAAAAAAGGATACGACGAAAAAGGACACCACCAAGCACATGTAAAAGATAAATGCCTGATAGCAAACGCAGCGTATTTTTAAAATCTAAATTGTAACAAAAAAGTTGCATTTATAAAACAGAACAAATATATTGCGAGCTTCTAAATGGCTAACAATCTACACAAGTTAGCACATTGTGATAAGGTTTAGGTTAAAGCCCCCAAACTGCGAGAGTAAGGGGGTTTTTATTTTGTCTTTTCCATTCTTTAGGAATTTTTTTTTGCCGATTTTTGAAGTGATCTGTTTGTAATACCCATGTGAAATGATCAAAAACAATTTGTTATTAGCCAGCCCTTTTATTGATTTATATTTTTCTCATAATTAACATTATGTTAAGTAATAGATTTAAAAGAAAGGGCAACATAAAGTTACCCTCTCCTTTTTAAGCGTCTTTATTTTAAAGCGTCAATTTGCTGTTTAATTTTCGCAGCCTCCGCGTTATTTTTTGTTCCTCGGTAATAACTCATCAAGTTGGTCAGTGCGTCAACAGATTTTGGATTTAATTCAACGGCTTTTAATAAATATGGTTTGGCTACTTCAAATTGAGCCGCTGCTTTGGCCATGGCAGCATCATACTCTTTTTGTTTATTGGCGGGCAGTTTGTTGGCAGCATTGTACATATCAATGGCAGGCCGCACCAAAGCATAGCCTAAATTCAGGTTTGCCTCAAAATAATTCGGATCTATTTCAATACCCTTTTTGTAAGCATCTGATGCTTTTGTATAATTATCAAGCGCGGTTTGATGCAAGGTATTTCCGCTTGCGGCATCCTTTGCTTTTGCTGAAGCGGCATCGGCTTCGTCCGCAATTTGCGAGTACGTTAACCCCTCGTAATAATATAACGTTTTGTTTTTAGGATCATTTGTGATAGCACTTTGAATTTTCGTCAAAACGTCAGCTTGTTTGCCGGATTGTAAAGCAATCTCTATTTCTCTTTTTCGTAAGTCATTACTTGCAGGATATTTAGTAACACCCTCGGCAACCGATTTTAAGGCGTTGACGGTATCTTTTGAAATCAGATAAAGTGTTGACATATCCAGGTAAATTCTGGCATTGTTTGAATATTTGGTATTTACAAGCCGTTTATAGTTTTCAATGGCAAGCGGGTAATACTTAGCCGGGTCCTTAGCGCCCGCATTTGCCGCTGCAAGTGAGGTATAATAAATTGCATTTGTGTCCTCTGGGGCTGCCTGTCGCCAATATTCAAATGAGGTATATGCTTTTTCGTAGTCTTTGTTTTGATATTGTTTTACGCCCAGGGTTAGCTTATAGTTGGCCATATTCCGGTTCGCTTTTTCTATCCAATCCTTGTTTTCGCCTTTGGTATCAAGCTCCTTAGCTTTTTTTGTAGCTTCGTCGGCTGTAGCAAATAGCGGAGCTGATGTTGCCGGTATGGTATCGCGAAAAGCCAATGCTGAATAAATGGCCCCTTTTAAAGCGTAAGTTTGTGGCAGTTCAGCTGTTTTTGCATTAGTTGAAGCTTTATCGATAGAAGCTTTTGCATTATCGAGGTTTGTATTGGCTTTGGTAACTAATGCCGGTATTTTCGAAGCATTTGATACCTCATAATTTTTATACTCTTCTTGTGCGTTACTTAATTCTCCTTTTTGCGCAAACGCTGCTACTGAAATTAAGCTTAAAAAGCCTGCCGTCAAAAGTTTTATTTTCATAGTTATTACTGGTTTATTAGTTGTTTTAATTGATTATTTATCCTGTTTACCTGGTTTGTATCATTGATTCGTATATAGGCTAATTGTAACACCCGCAAACAATTAATTTCATTTGGCGATATTTCGTTTGCTTTCTTCAACCATTGTATGGCGCGCTCGCCATTTGGGTTGTTGCCGTCTTTTTCCTCCTTTATCTCACTTTGCTTTAAATATAACAAACCGAGATTAAATATCGGATCAAAAGTCGAACCGTTTAATTCTATCGCCCTCAGATAAAGCGATTCAGCCTTATCATACTGGTTTAAATTATCGTAACAATTCGCTGCAACAAATGCAATATCAGCGTTATTTACATTAATGTCAAGCAAATCAGGTAACAAAGCCGACAGTGACCGGTAATCTTTCCTGTTATTATAAATATTTGCTTCGTCCAATATCAGGAATTTGTCATTGGGCAACAGCTTTCTGCCTTTTTTTATGATATCGAGTGCCGCAATGGTATCTCCCATCGCCTTATAAATATTTGACGCTGCCTCAACATACTCAGTCTTTGTACTGTCACCGTTAATTAAACCGGTATAATATTTTGCCGCCTCGCGCATATTACCAAGTTTATTATTGGTATATGCAATATAAGCGTGCAATGGTTTAAATGAAGGAGCATATCTTTCGGCATTCTTGAATAATTGCAGGGCATTTACGAAATCAGAATTACTGACATAAACAAACGCCTTACGAATATAAACATTCGCAAGGCATCTTTTAGCATAGTCTATTTCGATCTGGAATCGATAAATTTTTCTATTGTCAGACAGGTGGTCAACGAGTTGAGTGGTTTGTGCGAAAAATGTAGCTGGTTGATTCAGCTTATTTAAGGAATCGATATGCAAAATGCTCGAATTGACCACCGCCCTGTAGATGTTTTTTTCAAGATCGAGAGAGTCCGCGTGAGTTACGATTAAGCTGTCAACAGACTTTTTAGCTTTCGTAAGATATTTTAGGTCTCTTTTTTGTTTATAAAAAGCAAGATTGTTTACCACGCTCTTAAGCATTTCTGTTTGGCATATTGCCGCAGAGGTGGTAAACAATACTATTAAAACCGCTAATACAATTTTACGGATTTGCATTTTTTACTCATTTGTGTCATCAGCAGCATCATCTGCCGATTCTGTATCATTGCTTTCAGCATTTTCATCCAACTCTGTTTCTTCGTCTTCGTCATGCTCAATCTTAGCAACGGAGGCAATTTCATCATTTCCCTTTAGTGTAATTAACCTTACCCCCTGGGTAGCTCTTCCCATGGTTCTTAATTCACTAATCGCTATTCTTATTATGATACCTGATTTATTGATGATCATCAGGTCTTCTTTATCAGTAACACCTTTTATGGCAACAAGTTTTCCTGTTTTATCAGTTATATTTAGTGTTTTAACACCTTTTCCACCACGGTTGGTTACCCTGTAATCATCAATATCAGTACGTTTTCCATAGCCTTTTTCAGATACTACTAAAACAGTCGTTTCCGGATTGTCAATACTAATCATACCCACAACCTCGTCCTGATCATCCTCCAAAGTGATACCACGTACGCCGGTAGCGGTACGACCCATAGGTCGCACAGTAGATTCGTTAAAGCGAATTGCACGGCCTGATTTTAATGCCATAACAATTTCGCTGCTGCCACTGGTTAAGTTAGCTTCTAAAAGCGAATCTCCCTCATTAATATTTATAGCGTTTATTCCATTTGCACGCGGACGGGAATACGCTTCGAGCGAAGTTTTCTTTATGGTACCCTTTTTGGTACACATAATTATAAAGTTGTTTTCGAGGTATTCTTTGTCTTTTAGACTTATTAGCTTAATATAGGCCTTTATGTTCTCTTCTTTAGGAATATTAATTATATTTTGGATAGCCCTACCCTTCGAGGTGCGTGATCCTTCCGGTATTTCAAATACCCTGAGCCAGAAACATTGCCCTGATTCTGTAAAGAAGAGCATATAATTGTGGTTGGATGCAATAAGCAAATGCTCAATAAAGTCAGCGTCGCGGCTATTACTTCCTATTGCACCCTTGCCGCCCCTGCCCTGCCGGCGATATTCTGTTAACGGCGTGCGTTTTATATAACCCTCGCGCGAAATAGTGATAACTACGTCTTCATCCTCAATAAAATCTTCGCTTTGCATTTCTGCAGATGAATGGATCATTTCGGTTTTACGCTCATCACCATACTTATCCCTTATCTCTATCAGCTCATCTTTGATTATCTGCATCCTTAAACCTTCATCGGCAAGTATAGAGTTCAAATAATCTATCAGTTTCATCAGGCCTTCGTACTCGTCCTTTATTTTATCGCGCTCAAGTCCGGTTAACCGTCTTAAGGTCATGTCCAAAATAGCACGGGCTTGTATGTCCGTCAAACCAAACTGGGTTATTAAGCCTTCTCTTGCGTCATCAGGAGTATTTGATGCACGGATCAGCTTGATAACCTCATCAAGATGATCTAATGCAATAAGCAAGCCTTCTAAAATGTGCGCCCTCTTTTGCGCTTCGGAAAGTTCAAATTTTGTACGGCGAATTACTACTTCGTGCCTGTGCTCAACAAAATGGTGGATCAGATCCCTCAAATTTAGCATCATTGGCCTGCCGTGTACCAGTGCAATATTATTTATACTAAATGAGGTCTGCAGTGCTGTGTATTTGAACAGATTGTTTAATACAATAGCTGCGTTGGCATCCCTTTTTATTTCGTATACAACTCGAATGCCTTCCCTATTGGATTCATCTCTGATTGCCGAAATTCCTTCCAGCTTTTTCTCATTCACCAGTTCTGCAGTGCGTTCAATCATCAGTGCCTTATTTATCTGGTAAGGCACCTCGGTTACAACAATACGTTCGTGGTTTCCATGAGTCTCTATTTCGGCCCTTGATCGTATTATAATCCTGCCTCTACCTGTTTCGAAAGCTTCTCTCGCTCCTTCGAAACCATAAATGATGCCACCTGTAGGAAAATCCGGGCCTTTGATGTATTTCATCAATTCCGGAATGTCAATTTGCCTGTTATCAATTAAAGCTAAAGTGGCGTTAATGACTTCGGTTAAATTATGCGGCGCCATATTGGTCGCCATCCCCACGGCAATTCCCGACGCTCCGTTTACAAGCAGGTTTGGGAATTTTGCCGGTAAAACCGTTGGTTCTTGCAGCGAGTCATCAAAATTAAGCTGGAAATCAATGGTGTCTTTATTGATATCAGCCAACATCTCTTCGGCTATTTTTTCGAGCCTTGCCTCTGTGTATCGCATCGCCGCTGGCTCATCACCATCAATAGATCCATAGTTACCTTGCCCTTCAACAAATGGGTAACGCAGGCTCCACTCCTGTGCCATACGTACCATGGCGTCATAAACAGATTTATCGCCGTGCGGGTGATACTTACCCAGCACCTCTCCCACTATACGCGCAGATTTTTTATAGGGTTTGTTGTTGTTTAAACCAAGATCGAGCATCCCGTACAATACACGTCTGTGTACTGGCTTTAATCCATCGCGCACATCAGGTAATGCCCTTGAAACGATAACCGACATTGAATAGTCAATGTAGGCCGATCGCATTTCTTCATCAATATTTATCGAAATTATTCTGTCTTCAGGTGGTGTATTTCCGTTTTCTGTCTCTTCGGCCATTTTTAATTATATGTAGAATATCTTCTGTAATTGTCGGTTAAAAGCGTTTTTTATACGACCTGCGAAGGTAAGAAAATTAATGATTTTTTAATGCCATTTTTAGTAACAATAATGGATATGAAAACCATTGGGTGGATGACTAAAAACGTCGGCAAAAACCAAAAAATTGGAAAAATAATCGTGTTTATATACTGACAAGGCAGTATTTCATACCGGCAATGAGATGATAAACTTTGTACCCTCCCCTTCCCTGCTCTCCACGGTTATTTCGCCCCCATGAGCTTTTATGATGTCATAGCTTATACTTAGTCCCAACCCTGTGCCCTGACCGGTAGGTTTAGTGGTAAAAAAAGGCTGGAATATTTTATCTGTGATGTTTTTTGGGATGCCGTTTCCGTTATCCGAAACGGTGACTACAACCCCCCGCCCCCCTGAAGGGGGAGTAAGAGCAGTTAATACTTCAACGATTGATTTATAATCGACTCCGCTGGTTTTCGCTTTTTCCGACACGGCATAAAAAGCGTTATTAAACAGGTTTAGCAAAACCCTCCCAATATCCTGTTGAACAATTTTTATCTTCGGCAATTTGACAGCAAAGTGAGTAATCATTTCGGAATTGAAGGATTTATCCTTCGCTCTTAATCCATGATATGAAAGCCTTAGATATTCGTCAGCTAATGCGTTTATATCCGTCAACTCCGGTTCGCCAGTGCTGGTTCGCGAATGTTGCAGCATCCCTTTTACAATGGCATCGGCACGTTTGCCGTGATGGTTTATTTTTTCGAGGTTTTGTTCAATATCCGTCGCTATAGTTTTTACCTCTTCAGTATCGCCTTTATCAATTTCAACTATCATTTCTTCAATCAATTCCCTGCTTACCTCCGAGAAGTTATTAATAAAATTCAATGGGTTTTGTATCTCGTGTGCAATGCCTGCGGTAAGTTCGCCGAGCGATGCCATTTTTTCGGACTGAATAAGTTGTTTCTGCGTAATTTTTAATTCATGATATGCTTTTTCAATCTCTTTAGCCTGGGCAAGTTCACGTTCCCTTGTTTTTGCCTTTTCCTTTTCTATTATCCTGGCGCGCACAAGGCGATTTATATAAACTGAGATGGCCAGGAAACATATAATGTAAAAGAGCCAGGCCCACCAGGTTTCCCACCACGGAGGATTGATTGTTATCAAAAGGAGTTTCTCAGGTCCGTTGAATTGAAGTGCCGCGTTTGAAGCTTGCATTCGGAGTGTATATTTCCCAGGTTGTAAGCCTTCGTACCGAATAGTGTAGTTTGCAGGCCCATATTGCCATTTTTCACTTTTTCCTTTCTGCTCCAGCTTATAGCGCATATGGCTGGCGCCTTTTGAATAAAAATCTACGATCCCTGTTTCAATAGTGATCTTATTTTCGGAGTAACGGAGATCCAGTTTATTCAGGTTATTTACTCCGGTCGGTAACTGAAAGGGCCTTTGATTAACTTCAAGCGATTGCAGGTAAATAGAAGATGGCGGATTGGTGTATTTGTTTGGTATGATACGATTAAAGCCGCTACCAAAGATCCCTCCGCCAAAATATATACTGCCGTCGTCGTCTTTGTAATTTAGATCCAGTAAGAAAAAATATTGTTTTTCAAAACCGTCCTTTTCGGTTAGGGTGGATATTTCTCCTGTTGCGATATTCAATTGGTGAATACTGTGGTCTGTATGAAACCAGATATTACCCTTATTATCGGCTATCAGGCCTACAATTTCAATATCAGGCAGACCGTTATTTTGGTTATAAGTCCGTATCACTTTAAAATCCTTGTCGAAATGGATTAGCTTGTTTTCGGCTGCAACCCAATAGGAATTGTCTTTTGTGTTATAAAAAATACTTGTCCACACCAGGCTGTCCGTTTTATGTGCTATTCGCCTCCACTTACCATTTTGGTAACTGAATGTAAGGTTGCCTTCCCTTTCATCCTGCCTAACAAACAGCAGATGATCATGGTCTGTAGCTGAATGCAAAACATTGAAGTTATAGGGAAATGAAATTGCCGCCCTTGCAGTTAAGCTGTTCTTAGCGCCTTCAAAAATATAGCCCGTATTTTTGTACGTGACAACAGCTATCCAACTGTTCCTGAACGAAAGAAGGAGATTTGGGAATTCAGGATTTAGTGGTTTACCCGACTGGTCGTTAAAAATAATTGGACTGCACTTTTTGGTTTGCATATCCATTTGAAAATACTGCGCGGCGTTTTCCACCCAGGCTTTCTGCGCATTTGTATCCACTAAAAATGGCACTATTGCATCGCTGCTTTTTAAGCCCCGGAAATCATTGGGGCTTACAATGCTAAGTTTTACTGTATTCCTGTCAAATTGATATAATGAACCAGCCGTTACGATCCATAATTTTCCTCCACCTACATTGTGAAAGCCAAAAGTCAGGTTACTGCCGGAGCCTAAATTTTGTTTCGGGTTGGGTGTATATAATTTAACGGCAGGTGAAAAAGGTAACAACTGGTAAAAGCCAGTATTGAACCAGCTGCCGCACCATATCATTCCGTTCCGGTCGCAATAAATGTAGCTGTTATCATCCGAGACATTCTTCTGCTCCACAGAATCAGCCGGAAAAGGAATTGTAAGCGAGCTATCTGAAGGATCGTAGATCTGTATTCCTTTCGGTTGTGTGGCTAACCATATCCTGCCTTGTAAGTCGATGTCAATACCTACAAACCGATCATAATCTTTTAATTTAAGCAAGTCATTCATCGCATCAATGTGATGAAATTGCTTATCGGTAAGGGTAAATTCCATCAAACCGTCGGGACTGTTTATCCAAATCGCCTTTCTTTTCCGGTCGAAACGCATGGCCTCTGAAATGTGGCTATGGTTAGGAATTTGGCGATAACACGGCCAGTCAAAGTACTGCTTTTTTCCGTCGGAAAGAGAAACATTCAGGAGGCCACCGCCAGGGATATTAAAGTCTCCCCATAGCATCCAAACACTGTTGGAAGCGGCGTCGAAAATGGAATATGGACTACTCACCCCCGCCCCGACGTGGTCGGCTGGAGTTAACTTTACCAGCTTTTTTTTTGTTAACGAATGAATATCGTAAACGGTAACCCACAGACCTTCCAGTGCATACAGTTTATCCTTTGTAGCCCAAAAGGGCGCAGCGGAATGATCAGGGCCATCATTTTTATTAGAAAGGAAATTTGAAAAAGTGTCGGCCTTCATATCATAACGGGAAAGCCCTCCATCCGAGCCAATCCAGATATTATGCAGGCTGTCTTCAGCTAACCCGTTTATTAAGCTTCCGGCCATTGTATGGCTGTTGTGCGGGTCGTGGTAATAAATTTTGAATAGATTTCCGTCAAAGCGATTTAAACCATGCTTGGTTCCAATCCAAAAAAAGCCATCTGCATCTTTCAATATATAATAATTTTCCCCCTGCGACAAACCATCATATATCGTCCAATGGATAGCCCTGTAATTATCTTCAACGGGGCTCTTCTTTGCCTCCTGCGCATATGCAAAAATGCTGATGAAACAGAATAAGAGAGCTGGCATCAATGTTTTTAGAATCCTCATATTTAATCTTATATGTTAGACAATAAATCGTATAAAGTGCTATTAACTCACCGGCAACGAAATGATAAACTCGGTTCCCTCCCCCTCTCTGGTCTCCACGGTTATTTCACCCCCATGTGCTTTTATGATATCATAACTTATACTTAGTCCCAACCCTGTGCCCTGGCCAGTAGGTTTAGTGGTAAAAAAAGGCTGGAATATTTTATCGGTGATGTTTTTTGGGATGCCGTTTCCGTTATCCGAAACGGTGATTACAACCCCCCGCCCCCCTGAAGGGGGAGTAAGAGCAGTTACTACTTCAACGATTGGTTTATAATCGACTCCGTTGGTTTTCGCTTTTTCCGATACTGCATAAAATGCGTTGTTAAACAGGTTTAGCAAAACCCTTCCAATATCCTGTTGAACCACTTTTATTTTGGGCAGCTTAGCGTCAAAATTTGTGACCATTTCGGAGTTGAACGATTTATCCTTCGCTCTTAATCCATGATATGAAAGCCTTAGGTATTCGTCAGCTAATGCGTTTATATCCGTCAACTCCGGTTCGCCAGTGCTGGTTCGCGAATGTTGCAGCATCCCTTTTACAATGGCATCGGCACGTTTGCCATGATGGTTTATTTTTTCGAGGTTTTGTTCAATATCCGTCGCTATAGTTTTTACCTCTTCAGTATCGCCTTTGTCAATTTCAACTATCATTTCTTCAAACAATTCCCGGCTTACTTCTGAGAAGTTATTAATAAAATTCAATGGGTTTTGGATCTCATGAGCGATCCCGGCGGTAAGTTCGCCAAGCGACGCCATTTTTTCGGATTGAATAAGTTGTTTTTGCGTGATTTTTAATTCATGATACGCCTTTTCGATCTCTTTAGCCTGGGCAAGCTCGCGTTCCCTTGTTTTTGCTTTTTCCTTTTCTATTATCCTGGCGCGTACAAGGCGATTTATATAAACTGAGATAGCCAGGAAAAAAATGATGTAAAAAAGCCAGGCCCACCAGGTTTCCCACCACGGAGGATTGATCAATATCGCCAGCGTCTTTTCAGGCCCTTTAAATTGCAGTGCCACATTCGAAGCCTGTATACGTAACAGGTATTTACCCGGCTGCAGGCCTTCGTACCGAATGGTATAGTTTGTTGGGCCATATTGCCATTTTTCACTTTTTCCTTCCTGCTCCAGTTTATAGCGCATGTGGCTGGTGCCTTTTGAATAATAGTCTATTATCCCGGTTTCAATGGTAAGTTTATTTTGAAAATGTTTTAACGATAACGCCTGCAAGTCATTCACACCGGTCATTAGGGAAAACACCTTTTCATTTATTTGCAACGATTTTAGATATATTGATGAAAAAGGATAGCGACCACTGAAATTACCTGGTTTTACCCTATCGAGGCCGTCGGTTCCCAAAAAATATAAGTCACCCACATTATCTATTACTGCGGGGCCTTCACTATACGGCTGCTCCTGTGCTCCTTCGTTTTCGGAAAGGGTCATTATTTCCCCTGTTACCGGATTCAGCCTCGAGATATGCCTTTCAGTGTTAAACCATATGTTACCGTTGTTGTCAGGTCGAATACCGGAAACGTTGATCATCGGGAGGCCATCTTCGGGCGTATACCGATGGATAAGCCTGAAATTTTTACTATAGTGGATCAGTTGCATGAGCCCCCCTACCCACCATGTTTGATCAGCCTTATTGAAAACAATATTATTCCAACTTATAGTGTCCATCGGTGTAGGGATACGCACGCACCGGCTGCCTCGAAGTTCATACGTCAAGTTAGTTAAAAAGCCGGTTCGCTTCAAAAATAAAAGGCCGCCTCCATCACTTGCGATACCGACTATATCTCCAGAAGGTAAAACCAACCGTCGTATTGTGGTACTATCGGGATTAATTATAAAAACACCTACTTTATTTTGGGGTGAGGTGGCAGCAAAAATGATTTCATTTTCATTACCATGCGCGCTTAATGCGAAGTCACCCATGGCGATGGGCTGATCTGCGGTATCCCTTACTGTCATGGGGCGGGACTTTTTTGATACCAGATCAACTTCAAAAAAGTTGGATGACCGGTAACCTATTGTTAGCCACGCTTTTTTTGAAGTTTTGCTCACACATAAAAATGTACCCGTCTTATTATTATAAATACCCGGCGGGGTCATAGTCCGCCACGGTACGAGCAGGCCTGTATTCGGGTTAAATATGTAGGTGTCGCGGGCTGTGAAAACCCAGATCTGCCCGTCACTGCCTTGTTGAAGTAAGCTGCCGAAACTTGAATCAAAGGAATTTGGGTTCTTCGTATTGCTTGGATACCGGTATACCGTTTTTGAGAAAGGAATCAATTGGCTGATACCTTTTCCGGAGGATATCCAATAACCTACCCAGGTTATCCCGTCACGGTCACAGTAAATTCGGTAATTCATATCGTTGACCTGGTGCTGCTGAACGGAATCCCCGGCAAAAGGCCGGTTGACCTCCCGTGTATCCGGATCATAAATAAGAATGCCCTTATCTCCCGTTCCAACCCAAACCCGGCTTTTTGTGTCAATGCCGATACCGGCGCCCCTGTTAAAATAATCCTTCGGGACATCAATACGATCGAACTGCCAATCCGCAAGGGTAAACTGTATTAACCCATCCTCGCTGTTGATCCAGATGCAATTTCTCTTCCGGTCATAGCATATTCCTTCCGCGAGATGGGAGAGATGAGGTGCACTTTTACGGTACGGCCAGTTATAGCGAACCTGATTCCCAGTCAAAAGAGAAACTTGCACGAGACCGCCCTCAAGATCAACAGGCAGCATCCAAATGCAATTGGCCTTCGCATCAAAAACGGAAAATGAAGCTTGCCTGTCGTTCGTAAGTTTATGTGAAAGCTTCACCACCGTTTTTTTTGCCAGAGAATGGATATTATAAGCAGTGATAAGGGAATCTGATTCTATGCATAATAATTCATTTTTTGTGGCCCAGAAAGGAATAATGAACTTACCGTATGAGGCAGAAACTGAAGCAGGTAAAAAACTCCTGAATGTATCAGCCTTAAAATCATAGCGAGATAACCCTTTGTCTGTTCCAACCCAGATATTGTGCAGGCTGTCCTCAATTAAACCATTAATGTAATTGCCGGCGGCTTTTTGATTTTTACTTTTGACAGTTAGATAATTTTTAAAAATACTCCCGTCAAAGCGGTTTAACGCCCTTTCGGTACCGATCCATAAAAAGCCATTTTTATCTTTTAGAATACAGTTAACCCTTCCATAGATCAGTCCGTTGTCAGAATTCCAGTTCACCAACCGGTATTCGTTTGCGGCACCTGGTTTTTGAGGCTGCTGCGCCAAAGAAATACTGCAGGCAGCAAAACAGATTGCCAGTGACCGTATTTTTTTTGGTAACCTAATTAAATTCATATTAAATTCTCCTGTCGGTCTGGCAGCAAAACCGTAAACTCCTCTTCTTTAGTAAAAAATGATTGCATGATCTATTCTTTAATAATATACGTTAATATAACTAAACACAATATGCTAATAACCAGGGTTTTGTTTCATTACAGGTTTGCCATCCGGACCGGCGCTTAAATCTATCTGGATTTGCGATATCGGGAAATATTCATTTTTTCCGGCAGTAAATGCAGCGTTGCTAAGATACGTTCGTTTTATTTTCTCTTTTAAAAGATAAGTGTTGATCTCAGTGGAGGCAATACCCCATCTTACCAGGTCGAAAAAGCGGTGACCCTCCATTCCTAGCTCCAACATCCTTTCGTAGTATACAGCCTTACGTGCAAAAGTTTGGCCATGCGACTGAAAATAACCTGTGGGATATGGTTTTATAAAATAATTGGCAGCAGGGGTATTAGTAAAGCCCCCCGTCGGGTTAGCGTCATCAATATATGTGTGGACAAATCCAGCAGGATTGGCTGCTCTGTTCCTGATCAGGTTTACATAAGACTCAGCCTGGTCGAGACTGCCAATTTCTACTTCAGCTTCTGCGGCCCATAATAAAATATCAGAAAAACGGATAAAATTGATGTTAATAGCTGTAGTTCCGTAGGAACCGTTTGCTGTATATCGCCCCTCCTGGGCTTTATAAACAGAAGTTTTTTTGGGGCTGTAAGGACCGCCAAAACTCTGCACGCGTACCCAGTCAAAACCACGGTGTTTGCCCCAGTCCAAATACGGTATCTCCCTTCTGCCCACAGTCCAGTCCAAACGGGGGTCCAATGTGGTGGTATCAGGTATAAATGGATCAGCAGACATTAAGCCCTCGTCGTTTTTAACATCGGTGTTATTGTAATTAACCTGATCAGGCAAACCGGTGACAGGATCTGTTTTAAAATGATTGACCAGGTATTGTGAAGGCTGGAACGCTCCGCAACAGCCGACTTCTCCTCCTGGAGAAGGAAAGTTCAATATCTCTCCTGTATTTCCGTTACCGCCCCAGGGGTCACCAACACCATCATTAACAGAGCTTTGATACGCAAACACAGATTCTTTGGAATTTTTGGTTTGGGCATTAAAATTGTCGTTGTATAAATCATTGAGCGCATATTTTACGCCGCTGGAAGTTTGGCCGTTTTGGATCAGATCGGTCAACAACGTTTTTGCCTGGGCAAATTTATGTTCAAACATGTAAGCTTTAGCCAATAATGCCTCTGCGGCATATTTATTTGCCCTACCAATCCCTTGTGTCAGCTGACTGGTGCGTAAATGAGCCGTCGCATAAATGAGGTCGTTTTCTATCGGTCGCCAGCTTGTATCGTTCTTTACGTGGAAATTGTTGTTATTATAGGTGATATTTTCGTTTACAAAAGGTATGTTGTTCCACATTTTCTTGGCTTCAAAATGATAGTGCGCCCGCAGGAACAGGGCTTCGGCCCTCACCTCAATGGTATCCGCAGTACTCATGTCTTTAGCCTCGCGCATAAGCCTCAGCGCTGAATTTGCCCTTTGCACCCCTTCATATACTGCTGCCCATTTAATGTCAAAATAGATAGTACTGGGATCTGATTCGAATTTCTCAATTTGCTCCACTGTGGGCAGGTCGCCGTCAAAAGATCCCGTATAGGCTTCACTTCCGCAGATACTGCCGTATATCCAATTTGAACCTGCGGATCCATAAGATGGATTGGCAGGAGAACCCGGAGTTGAAACCCCATCCAGCATAGCATAAGCGCCGATAAGCAAAGCTTGCACTCCTGTGTTGTTGGCCAGTTGCTGTTGCTGTAGCAACCCTGGCACTGGTTGGTTTAATTTACTTTTATAGCAAGAATAAATAATGGTAGTTACGAACAATGCTATCAAAAAGAATTTTAAGTATTTCATGTCATTGGGTCTTTAAGGTACGCAAATCAGAAATTAAGGTTAACACCAATTAAATATTGTCGTTGGTTAGTTGGATAATTGCCGCCATCAATACCAAATACAGACGTGGTGCCTGACAATTCAGGGTCAAGCCCCTTATATTGTGTAATCGTAAAAAGGTTAATCGCCTCGGCGTAAAGCCTGATTTTTATGATTTTAAATTTTTGTAGAATTTTTGCTGGCAAAGTATATCCTACGATAAGAGTTTTATTCCTTAAATAAGAACCTTTTTCCAACGGGTATGAATTTATCGCGTCGCTATTGCTAAAGTTTATCGAGTTTTCAACAATAGGAATACTGGCGTTTGGATTTTTGGGTGTCCATGAATCATACAGCGCCGCGGGGCTCTTAACGGAACCACTCAATACATCACGAAGATACGCTGGCTCGTTTAGTACGTCATTTCCACATGACCAATACGAGAAGGTCGACAAGTCGAGATTTTTATAACTAACCCCTAAAGTAATACCTGTTGTAAATATGGGGTTTGGGTTTCCAAAATGAACCCGGTCCTTGTCATTTATTACACCATCGTGATTGGCATCAAGATATTTGAATCGGCCGGTTTGGGCAGCCTGCTGTACCGGGGAACTACTGACATCTGCTGCGTTCTGAAATATCCCGATTATTTTATAACCGAAAAAGCTACCTTCGGGGTACCCTACCTCCTGTCTTACTGCAAAGCCGATACCTCTGTAAGAAACAGGATCATCAAGATACGGGAAATTGTCTAATTTAACCACTTTGTTTTGATAAGTGGTTATAGCAACATTGGCATTCCAGCCCCAGTCTTTCGAAAAGTTTCCCTTCGACCCGAGTGTAATGTTTACACCTGTATTGTCAACTTCTCCCACATTTACATATGGCGGGGTAGCATAGCCCAATATGGCGGGCAAGGCCGCCGGGAATAAAAGCCCTGTTGATTTTTTTTTGTACCAGTCGGTAGTTATGCTTAGTTTCCCTTTCCATAAAATGCTTTCAAATCCTACATCTGTCATTATGTCTTTTTGCCACCCCGTTTTTGCATTTCCATATTGTATGGTTGTGTAGCCTTTTATGGTGCTATTGCTTGTACCGAAAATGTCGTAATAACTACTACCGGGCCCGCCGGTATATAATGTATATTGGTTGAGAGGAGTTGTATTGCCATTAAAACCACTTTCTCCCCAGCTTGCCCTTAACTTAAGATCTGTCAGCCAATTTATTTTTTTCATAAAGTTTTCCTCCGTTATGCGCCAGGCCGCGCTTACTGAAGGAAACCATCCAAACCTATTTTCGGGCCCAAAAATAGAGGAGCCGTCTTCCCTGAGTGTTGCCGTGAAATAAATTTTATCGTTGAATCCATACTCTGCCCGGCTGATAAATGAAGATAAAAATGAGTTTGAAGCCATACCGTTAATGGTCTGGTCAGTAGGGACCCCATTGCCATTTCCCAGCAAACGTAAATTGGGGTCGTTTGTCAGGTAACCTTTACTTGTACCGATCTGGCTTCTGCCATAGTCGCTTTTGGTTTCGGTTCCGATTAATAATTTAAGGCTGTGGCCGCCTTTGAACTTTTCTGATAAAGTCAGCGTATTGGTCCACGTCAGGGATCGAGTATAGCCAGTACTTTCATTAAAGACGTTTAACCCTTGCGATGGATCATACGGGCCATATGTATAACTGTAGGAATCGGAAAAATGGAAACCTCCGCCAAAACTGCTCCTGAATGTCAAATGTTTTAGTAGATCTACCTCCGCAAACATATTCCCGAAAACCTGCCATTGATAAAACCTGTCATCTTTCGTCAACAGCTGCGCTGTAACCGGGTTGTCGGCAGGGCCGGCGCGCTGGCCATTTCCACTGCTGGAATTTCCTTCTATGTCATAAACCGGAAAATAAGGGTCGGACAACAAAGCATGATAGAGGTCGGGGCTGCTGGGGGGCGATTGGCCTTGGAATAGTTGAATATTTTCGCCAAAACGGATGGCGTCATTTACGCTAAAATCTGTGTTAACCCGTAGCGTAATTTTTTTAAAAAAGGTATTTAAGAACGTTCCATGCTGGTCAAGATATCCGAGCGAAACCAAGTAATGGTTTTTGTCGCTCCCACCTGAGACATTAAGCGAATAATTTTGGGTAAACGCCGGTCTGAATAATTCATGGAACCAATCGGTACCTTGTTTATTAAACTTCATGATTTGGTAAATGGGATTTACGGCCGTAGGGGTAATGTTATATAAGGATGGGTTTACTTGTGGGGCGTTAGCCGGGTAGCCATATCCATTAACTATGTAGTCGGGCAAAACGGGTGTTGGGCCATTACCGTATAATGTTGATGAAGGGTTTCCATTTGCATCAACCTCGTGCGAATTTTTAAGTGCCAGCCAAATGTAATCGGCCTGCCCTTGTGGGTTCAATAAATCCGGGCCTTTACTTAAAGGTTCCTGTAAACTTACGTATGCGTCAAAATTCACCATGGTCTTTCCGCTTTTTCCTTGTTTGGTGGTAATCAGGATGACACCGTTTGCCCCCCGCACACCATAAATAGCGTATGCCCCCGCATCTTTCAGCACCTGGAGTGACTCGATGTCACTTGGGTTTAACAAATTGACATCCCCTTCCACACCATCAATAATATAAAGCGGTGCTACATCGCCAAAATTGCCAATGCCATTAATACGTATATTTGTTTGCCCCCCCGGTAAGCCTGAAGTTATAACCGTAAGACCTGCGACTTTGCCTTGTAACATTTTTTCTATATCTCCATCGGGAACTACTGTTAGATCAGCGGAGTTTACTACAGATACGGAACCTGTTATTTCCTTTACTCTTTGCAAGGTGTATCCTGTTACTACTATCTGGTTAAGAGGGCTCACAAACTTTGAAAGGAATATATTTAAAATGGTATCATTTTCCACCGTTACCTCTTTTGGAGTGTATCCGAGATATGAAAAAACAAGTATCGCGCCTTTTCTTGCTGTTAACCGGAAATAGCCGTTTATATCCGTGGATGTCCCAGAATTATCACCTTTAATGGTTATGGATGCCGAGGTCAATGGCGACTTATCGTCAATATCCCTTACAAACCCGCTAATTTTTTGCTGACAAAAGCCGGAACAGCACTTTAAAAGAACTATTGTAAACGTAAAAAATTTAATAAGGCTTAAATAATACCGTTTTTTCAATGACAATTGAATTAAATGGTCAATAATCTGAAGCACACAAAATATGCTCGTTTATAAATAAGCTTGGAAGTATTAAAGCGAATAATTGGTTGCCGATGAATACATCCGGCGATTAAAACACAGATACAGAGGGGTATTAAAATGTTAATTTAATACTATGTGATGATATTTCATAATATAATAAGAAATATTTTAAAATGAAATAAAGGTGTAAAGGTTCCTTGCCTTAACAAAGAAATCAACGAGGACATAAAAAAAGCCTTACCGGCTACCGATTTTCTTGATTACAACCTATTTTACTTTCTTCCAATACTCTTCCACTTTCATACCTGTGGGTAAGGTCCCCTTGAAAGTAAGCGTATCATTTTTTAAAGTAAATGAATAACTAATTGGGATATTGATGATTTTGGAGGGTTGACTGGAATAGGTTTCGGTATCGATACAAGTGTCTCCTGATATAGAATATTTGCCGGCCTCGTACTTTTCAGGTTTATAGCCCTTTTCTACCATAAAAGCCTGGTATTTTGTATTGTCGTATTTCCTGTTTAGCACATAACCCGCCGGAGCCCCCTCCTTTTTCCCGTTGTAGATACCGCCAACAAATTCATATGTACCCTTGAGAGATGTTGTAGATTGAAACGAGCAAAAGATTACCGATAGTAAAACAATACAATATCTTTTCATGATTTAAGCTTCTCGGTTTGATGTTCAATGGAGGATCTAAACCCAGTTAATCCCCTTTTTTAATAACGACAAAGTCTTTTCCTCGTCGCTACCCGGTTCCGCGTGAAAATTATAGACCCACTTAGCCGTTGGCGGAAGGCTCATTAATATAGATTCAATGCGGCCATTGGTTTCTAATCCAAACCTTGTACCGGCATCGTAAACCAGGTTAAACTCCGTATACCTGCTTCGGCGCTGATATTGCCAAAATTGTTGTTCTTCGGTAAATTTCTTCTCCCTGTTACGTTTAACTAACTCGGTATAAATTGGGATAAATGAACGCCCTAACGTTTTTGAGAATTCAAAAATGTTTTCCCAGCTTAATTCATCAGTTGCAGTTAAACGGTCGTAAAATATTCCTCCTATCCCCCTTGTCTCACCCCGGTGTTTGATAAAAAAATAATCGTCGGCCCATGCTTTAAAACGATGATAGAAATCGTTGTAGTATTTATCGCAGACAGATTTTAAATAGGCATGAAAATACCTGGCATCCTCCTCAATAACATAATGGGGAGTTAAATCGATACCGCCACCAAACCATTTTACAGGTTCACTGCCAATACCAAGAGAAGATGGCATTTCAAAATAGCGGATATTCATGTGTATGATAGGCACCATCGGATGATTTGGATGAATCACGATAGACACCCCTGTAGCAAAAAAATCATCCTCTTCAACTTTCAATGCTTTTTTTACCGAGTCGGGCAGCTGACCATGAACTGCTGAGAAATTTACACCGCCCTTTTCAAAAACGTTCCCGTTTTGAATTATCCGCGTGCGGCCACCGCCGCCTCCTTCGCGCTCCCATTTTTCTTCCTCAAAACGGCCTTTGCCATCTACAGCTTCCAATGCTGCGCATATTTCGTCTTGTATCAGCTGGTAACTGGCGGCTATGTGTTCCTTACTTATCATCGGTGCAAAATTAGTTGATTATGTTGATTGTGTGAATAGTTGATTAAGTTATGTTCAGAAATGTAAACCGCTCACTTAACAAACCAATCAACCCAATCAACTAATTTCAACATAGTTAAGGTCCTTGCCAAATGTTTCTTTTAATTGACTCAAAGAGAGCAACGCCACAATGGTTAAAATAGCCATCATAATATAGCCGGCATTTATCATTCCATGACTTTCTTTTAGCGCGGCAAAAGCCATGTTAATAGGTATCAGGGAACCTCTAACAAAATTAGGGACAGTTGTAGTTACCGTCGACCGTATGTTTGTTCCAAATTGCTCTGATGCAATGGTGACAAATGTCGCCCAATATCCAACCGCACAACCCATGAAGAAGCAAAGCCAGATGAATTGGTGGTTTGTAATACCAAAATCACTTAGATAGGCAACTACGCTTATTGCCGACAACAATAAAAATATGAGCATCGTTAGTTTGCGGGAACGGGTTAGCTGGGACAATATACCCGCAAATATGCCGCCTACCGATATCCCGATATAAGTGCACAAAATACCTGTCCCGGCATCAAGGGATTCTTTGGCCCCCAATGCTTTACCAAACTCTGGTGATAAAGTTACCAGCACACCTACTACGTACCACAAAGGCGCGCCAATTAAAATGCAATACAAATATTTTTTAAACCGGGCCCAATTGGTAAACAGCATAAAAAAATTGCCCTTTGATACCTCAGCCTGTTCAATGTTCTTAAACATTCCTGATTCAAAAGTTCCTAACCTGAGCAGCAGCAAAACAATTCCCAGGCCGCCACCTACAAAATACGCATTACGCCAGCCATATTTAGCTACCAAAACGGCCGCGGCCGCGCCAAACAGTCCTATAACCGCTACAATTGTGGTTCCGTAACCTCTTTTTTCTTTGCTTAATGTTTCGCTTACTAAAGTGATTCCTGCTCCCAGCTCGCCCGCCAGGCCAATACCGGCTATAAATCGGACTATTGCATAGGTGTTTACATCATGAACAAAACCATTAGCAAAATTTGCGATGGAATACAGTAATATAGAACCGAAAAGTACTTTGATCCTTCCCAGCTTATCTCCTAGCACACCCCACAGTATCCCGCCCAGCAAAAGCCCAAACATTTGAACGTTTATAATAAAAAGACCTTTGGGGAGTACATCGTTAGCACTAACGCCAATATCAAGCAGGCTCGTCTTGCGTACGATAGAAAATATTAAAAGATCATATATATCTACAAAATACCCCAAAGAGGCCACCAGTACTAAAAAAACAGCATTTCTCGTGATTTTGGTTTGATCAGCAGTCATAGTTAAAATAATTGGACGGGCTAAGGTAAAAAATGAAAGATGAAAATTATAAAATTACGTTATTAAACATAAGCGGGTGTAGTCTTTTCATCAACTTCCAGATAAGCCAGATCTTTGCTGAAACCTTCTTTTAATTGGCTTAATGCAAATATGGCTAACCCGGTAACAGCAAATAACATAATAAAACCGCTTCCGATCATGCCATAACGAACTATCAAAAAACTAAATACCGAATTAAGGGGGATTACTGTTGCCCTGATAAAATTTGGAACCGTTGTTGTGACTGTTGATCGTATGTTGGTGCCGAATTGTTCCGAAGCAATCGTCACAACTGTAGCGAAATACCCTCCCGCGACGCCAATAAGCAGAGAAAGCCAAATAAATTGTTGGTTGGTTATACCCGTGGTCTTTAAGAAAATTGATACAACGATTGTGTATAAAACGAGAAAGATGAGCATTGTTAGTTTTCGTGACCTGGTTACCTGGGCCAATATCCCTGCAAGCATATTTCCTATGGCCCCGCCGCCATAACTATACATAATACCTGTGCCGGCGCTGATATTCTCTTTTGTACCCAATGCTTTAGTAAATTCAGGCGCTAGTGTGAGTATTATACCAATAACAAACCAAATGGGCACACCTATTAAAATACAATACAGATATTTTAAAAAACGTTTTTTATCGGTAAACAAAATGAAAAAATTCCCTTTGGAAATACTGGTTTTAGCAATGTTTTTGTACAAACCTGATTCAAAAGTCCCTAATCTTAACGCAAGAAGTATAATGCCAAGTCCACCGCCAATGTAGTAAGAAGTACGCCAATCGTACTTTCCTGCAATACCTGCAACAACAGCTCCCAAAAGACCTATCACTCCAACTATCATTGTGCCGTACCCCCTTTTTTCTTTACTTAATGTTTCACTAATCAGGGTAATTCCTGCGCCAAGCTCACCAGCAAGTCCAATGCCAGCGACAAAACGAATAATGGCATAGCTGTTAATGTCATGTACCATTCCATTGGCAAAATTCGCTATTGAATATACAAGGATAGAACCGAAAAGAACTTTAAGACGCCCGAGTTTATCACCTAAAATACCCCACAATATTCCGCCTAAGAGCAACCCAAACATCTGCATATTTATCACATAAACGCCCTTTAAGCGGATATCTGCATCGACTACACCGATATCGTGCAGACTTTTGACCCTAACTATCGAAAAGATCATTAAATCATATATATCAACAAAATAGCCTAAGGAGGCAACGATTACTAAAAGAATAACATTTCTGTTAGTATTTTGGGGAAGAGTACCGGTCATAATTGCAATAATAGGTTTACGTAAAGATGCAATATTTTCCCGGTACGAAGAAATTAATAAAAATGCAAGATATTCTGTATCTGTAAATTACAAATAAAAAAACCCCCATACAATATACAGAGGTCTTTAAAAAAAATTAATGTTTTTATTATGCTTTTTTTACATTCACTGCCTGTAATCCTTTTCTTCCTTCTTCTACTTCATATGTAACGCTATCGTTATCTTTAATGGCATTTACGCCCCCTTGCACATCTTTAAAGTGTACGAAAAGATCCTTTCCGTCATCAGTAACAATAAAACCATAACCTTTTTGTGTGTTAAACCATTTTACCTTTCCAGTTTTCATAAATAATATAATTGTTGTATAAAAAAATTGTGTTACAGATTAAAAAACTATATAAATCTAATATAATAATATTTAATATCAGTTTTATATAGAAAAACCAATCTGTTCAAAGATATAAAATAATTTATAACCAAATAAAATTATTTATTTGGTTGTGGGGTCATTCGTAAATAAGGTTTTACCTGTGTAAAACCTTTTGGAAATTTTGCCGGTATGTCTTCTGTTTTAATCGCAGGTACAACTACAACATCCTCCCCTTCTTTCCAATCTGCAGGCGTAGCAACACTATAATTGGCAGTTAACTGCAATGAATCGATCACCCTCAATATCTCCTGGAAGTTTCTGCCAGTAGATGCGGGATAAGTAATCATCAATTTAATTGTTTTGTCGGGAGCGATAATAAATAGTGAACGGACGGTAGCTGTTAACGATGCATTGGGGTGGATCATATCATACGCCAGGGCGATTTCACGATTTTCGTCGCCCACGATAGGAAAATTCACCTCAACATTTTGCGTTTCATTAATATCTTTTATCCATCCTTTGTGCGATTCAACAGAATCAACGCTCAAAGCGATTACTTTCACATTACGTTTGTCAAATTCACTTTTTAATGAAGCTGTTTTTCCTAACTCTGTGGTGCAAACAGGCGTGTAATCGGCAGGGTGCGAAAAAAGTACACCCCAGCTATTGCCAAGATATTCATAAAAATCAATTTCGCCCTCAGATGTTTTTGCTTTGAAATTTGGAGCTATATCTCCCAGTCGTAAACTCATAATTTTAATATTTATAAGGTTAAATGTTTATAAAAAATTGTATACGAAGTTAATTCGAATGTTCAATAAATCAAGGGTTATTTTTAAAAGACTACTACTTATATCAACAATATATATAAAAAATTACCTCAACATTATAATTGAAAATTTGTTGAACTATAAATATTAAAAGTTTTAAATAATAAATGGAAAAGCACACTTATAACAGCGGCATAATAGGCAATTGCGCTTATTTGGCTCATGTAAATAAAAATACAAATATCGACTGGCTTTGCTGGCCGCGGTTCGACAGCACATTTATTTTCGGGGGCTTATTGGATAAAGAAAAAGGAGGTGCTTTTTCTATTTTGCCGCAAGGTGACTACACTTCGCACCAATATTATCTTGAAAATACGAATGTACTAATAACTGAAATAACGCTTCCGAATGGTGAAAAATATCGCATAACAGATTTTGCCCCAAGGTTTTATGAGCATCAGCGTTACTATAAAGCGTTGATGCTCATCCGAAAAATTGAACCTATTGAAGGCTCCCCAAGAGTTATTGTGAAATGTGAACCTGTATCAGACTACGGAAATGTAAAGTTGGATGTTAACAGAGGTAGTAACCATATCCAGTTTTTAGGCGGCGATGAAAATATCCGGCTCACAACCAATATACCGGTAAGTTATGTTTTTGACGAACAGCCTTTTGTAATAAATGAAAACAAATACCTGGTACTCACTTATGGTGAACCTTTGGAAGCTCCTTTAATAAGTACTGTTGAGCGGTTTTTACGCGAAACTACCCAATATTGGCGTACCTGGATAAAACATTCATCCATCGCTACTTTTTATCAGCCATTTGTGATCAGATCGGCCCTGGCTTTAAAAATACACCAGTTTGAAGATACAGGCGCGATAATCGCGGCAAGCACCACCAGCCTACCTGAGTCGCCTGGAAGTGGACGAAACTGGGATTACCGCTATTGCTGGCTTCGCGACAGCTATTACGTAATTACCGCATTAAACCATATCGGCCATTTCGAAGAAATGGAAAAATACTTTGGTTATATTACGGATATATCCTTTAATGAGGACACCCGTTACCAACCCTTATATGGCATAACCGGAAAAAAGAAACTTATTGAAGATATTTTAACCAACCTGGAAGGTTATTTGGGTAACCAGCCGGTGCGTGTTGGCAATCAGGCTTATGAGCACATTCAAAATGACATTTACGGGCAGGTATTAATATCGCTTTTGCCGCTGTATACCGATCACCGGTTTATATTTTCGGAAAGAAAGGATTCGGTAAAGTGGATAGAGTCGTTACTTGGTAAAATAGAACGTACAATCGATGAAAAAGATGCCGGTATTTGGGAATTCAGAAATATGGCCAATATCCACTGTTATAGTAATCTGTTTCAGTGGGCCGGTGCGTCGGCAGCCGAAAAAATGGCACGTACTATCGATAACAAAGAATTGACTAAAAAGGCAATAGCTTTGAAAAATCGCGCTGCCGAACATATTGAAAGTTGCTATGATCCTGAACGAAAGGTGTATACAAACTCGGCAGGGAGTTCCAACCTCGATGCCAGCACTTTACAGCTCATTATGATGAACTATCTCGATCCTGCGTCGGATCGTGCAAAAGATCATTTACGTGCACTGGAAAAGGAGTTAAAAACACCTAATGGATTGTTTTATAGGTATTTATATAAAGATGATTTCGGCAGACCGAAAACCACTTTTCTGATTTGTGCATTTTGGTATGTGGAGGCCCTTGCAGGCGTGGGCCGTCTGGATGACGCCATGCGGGAATTTGAAAACTTGTTGCAATTTTCAAATCATCTCTTGCTCTTCAGCGAAGATGTTGATGAAAATGACGGCAGCCAATGGGGTAATTTTCCACAAGCATACAGCCACGTTGGCCTGATGAACGCCGCTTACCGAATAGCAATGAAATTAGACCGGCCGATATTTTTATGACAACAAGCAAGAGCCTAAAACCAGGAGTCAAGATTTAAGATCAATTTAAATGATATGCAAGACTTGACTCCTGGCTCTTTATTCTTGGTTCTTTTTTTAAACAGCTACATTTTCAGTAAAACTTTTAAGCAATCTTCTTACTTCAGCTGGATTACGCAAATAAAACTTGGCGGCTGATAAATTGCTTCCTACTTTTATTGTGACTGCACTTTCGGGCAATGCTTTAAATAAATCTTCATCAGTATAGTCATCGCCAAATGCCAGAATAAAATCGTAATCTTTTTTTTCAAGAATCGTCAGCGCTGCCTTTCCCTTGTTGATTTCCATGTTTTTTACTTCCAACACCTTATCGCCCGGCAAAAGCTGTAACCTTTTGTCGCTTGCCAGGTATTTTAAATTATTCATCAATTCGTTCGCCCTCAATTCGCCCAGACCCTTTTGGGCTTTACGATAGTGCCAAACCAATGAATAACTTTTTTCCTCGATAAAAGATCCCGGAGTACGGTCGACAAATTTATCCATTAATGGATAAATGTCTTTTTTCCAACCGTCATTAAGCCCGGTAATTTTATGCCAGCTGCTATTGTTTTCTTTAAACCATGAGCCATGTTCAGCTATGAGATATAAATCGCTGGTGCCAAACCATTTGTCCAGATTTTCATGTTTGCGCCCACTTATTAAAACCAGATCATTAACCGGGTCGGAGCTAAGATCATTGATAATGTTATATAATTCCGGATCAGGGCTGGCCTGGTCGATATTGGAATTGAAGCCAACAAGTGTTCCATCGTAATCTAAAAATATGATCCGTTTACTTGTATTCAGATAACGATTTATGATTGATTGTGCCGTGGCGCCGCTGGCATGCCTTGTTTGCATGGATCGCTGATATTGCTTTACTTCCTTCAGCTTGTCCATAAATACGTTAACCCAATGCGATATGTTAAACTTTGCAACTATCTGCCGCATAGATTGCATCCGTATGCGCTGTTCCTCAAGTGGCATATTGATCGCTTTTATGATGGCGTTGCATACCTCGTTAGTATTATTTGGATTAACTATCAGCGCATCGATCAACTCTTTTGAAGCGCCCGCCATTTCGCTTAAAACCAAAACACCATCATTATTTATGCGGCTGGCAACAAATTCTTTACTCACCAGGTTCATTCCATCGCGCATGGGTGTAACCAGACAGACGTCGGCTGTGCTGTATAACGCTGATAACAGTTCGATGGGCACCGATCTGTAATAATAATGGATAGGACTCCATTCTATAGTTCGATAAATCGAATTAATGTTACCTACCCTTTTATCAATCTGATCCCTTAGCTCTGCATATTGTGGTACCGAATCGCGGGAAGGAACTACAATCATATAGAGCGCTATTTTATTATGATACTCCTTGTGATTTTGTAGTAAGAGTTCAAATGCCTGCAAACGTTGCAATATGCCTTTACTATAATCGAGCCGGTCGATAGAAATAACCAGTTTACAGCCCTTAAAAGTATCTTTTATAATCTTTGCCTGAGTCTGTACATCTTTTTGGAGGGGCAGCGAGGCATATTTTTTATCATCAATTCCCATTGGGAACGACTCAATAACGACTGATCGGTCTTCAACTGAAATAATATTTGCGGAGGCTGTTATAGGAAGAATTCGTGTAGCGGCATTTAAGAAATGCCTTACATCATCAAAAGTATGAAAACCAATGAGGTCGGCACCCAACATCCCGGCGAGTAATTCATCGCGCCAGGGTATAAGCCTGAACATTTCGTTGGACGGAAAAGGAATGTGCTGAAAAAAACCAATTGAGACATCAGGCAAATGATTTCTGACCATTGCAGGTACAAGCAGTAATTGATAGTCATGTATCCATATCGTATCACCTGGTTCAACGGTTGTTAATATGGCGTCTGCAAATTTTTGGTTTACCAGTTTATAATAATCCCAGTTTGACTGTTTGTAATTGGCGTAAGTAGACGAATAGTAGTGAAAAACAGGCCATAACACGTCGTTTGAAAAGCCTTCGTAATATTCGCTTATCTCTTGTTGGGACAAGAAAACCGGCAGCAAATTCTGTTTGGCAAGTTCTTTGGTAACCTGATCCTTATCCGTGTCTTCATTAATCTCTACTCCGGGCCAACCGATCCAAATGTTGTCACCTTGTTTATATATAGAGCCTAAGCCGGTAGCAAGGCCTCCTTCACTTGGCGATAAGCTGTATTCATCATTATTCTTTGATACTTTTACGGGTAGCCGGTTTGATACTATTATAGTCTTTGACATTTTTAAGCATGAATTGATTATTACTAATAAATGCTTAACGCTATAAAGTTGTTTGAATTATAAACAAAAAAGCCACCGGCTTTTGACCGATGGCTTGGTGATTTCACAGGTGGGTGTTATTATTTTACTTGTTTAAAGAATTCAACTTTTCCTGACCCGGTTACTCTTACCAATAATTCGTGATCGTTGTTTTTCAAATCAACAAAGTATGAAGTAGGATCAATTTCAGAATTTACTTCTTCGTTGGTTTGGTATACAATAACGTCACCAGCTGCATAACCTTTATAGGTATCAGCAATTAATTTCTGAGTTTTTGCTGGGATAGCACTGTATCCAACAATCTGGGTTGTACCTAAAAAATCACCGCTTAAATTGTAAAATGCAGTTTTCTTGGTTCCATCGACAACAAAAGATGCTTTCTGAACATTTTTTGTCACTGACCATACTACGTCTTGCGCGCCGGCAAAATCTGTAGTAAATTGGTTTTGTACCGCATAAGAAACAGTAGCAGCACTTTCATTAGCTTTTTTACCACCATCAGCAGCGAATACACTTACACTGAATAAAGCGGCGGTTGCGATTGTTAAAAATATTTTTTTCATGATGTTTTAAATTTTAAATCCGTAACAAAAGTAAGGGTTTGTTGTAAATTATTATAATTATTTTGAACTTTTATGAATATTTAATAATTATAGCTCTTTATTGATGATAATTTTAAATTTTAACAATGTACTTAGTGTAATATTTACAATATCTAAAAGATTAAAAGAACTATGGTGCTATTATTTTTTATAATAATAATTCTTATACGCTATTTTAGTTAAAAATGTTATAAGTAAAACATCTATTTTATTGCAATAATCATAATGTTAAATTCCTGTTAAATAAAAAACACGAAAATTAACCCCGATTTTGGATGATGTTAAAAAGGAAATTCTGTGAAGGCAAAACTATTCCTGAAGATTTGCTAAGAGGCAAATTTGAAAATCAGCCATTATCGGCAAAACCGGGATACAAGGTCATACCCCCGTCCATAAAAATGGTGGTACCCGTTATATAATCCGCTTCGTCAGAAACCAGCCAGGTGGCAAGTTTACCTATATCTTCAGGTTCACCAATACGGTTATATGGAATTAGCGTCAATAATTTTGTTAATGCTTCGGGAGTACTCCACGCTCCTTTATTAATAGGAGTTTGGATTGCGCCAGGCCCGATCCCCACTACCCTTATTTTATGTGGTGCCAGTTCCTGTGCTATTGTCTTCATAAACATACTCACACCTCCCTTGCTTGTAGCGTAGTTTACATGGCCCGCCCATGGAATTACCTCGTGCACGCTGCTCATGCAAATAATTTTACCGGCGGCCTTGCTTCGTTCGGGTACCACTCCCCTTCTGATAAATTCTTTTGTGGCTTCGCGTGAGCATAAAAACTGGCCCGTTAGGTTAATACCGATCACCAGGTTCCACTGATCAATAGTCATATCAACAAACTTTGCATCCTTTTGTATGCCTGCGTTATTTACTAATATATCTATCGTGCCGTATTGCTGATACATTTCAGCGAACATGGCCTTTACTTCATCTTCTTTACTGATATCTGCATGAATAGCGTAAGCAACGCCGCCGGCTGAAGTTATTTCATCAACGGTTTGTTCTGCTATTTCGTGAGCGTCAACATGGTTAATAATTACGTTAGCCCCAGCAGCAGCTAAAGCCATCGCCACTCCTTTACCTATACCACTGTCAGCACCTGTTACCAGGGCCGATTGTCCTTTTAATGATTGTGATTGAACCATATATAAACAATTTTAGGCAATTTATATAAAGCTAATATATTTTCAACAATAATGTTTTGATACTTTTAATAAAAATTAAAGTTCTTTTATATACTCCAAAAACAAATACAAAGCTTTTTTCTTATCCTCGGTTAAGTTAAAATCAAGCTTGTGCATTAAGTAATCTTCAAAGTCAAAATCATTTCTTTCGGGCAGCTCTTTTAATAAGTCTTTCCTGTGCCCAAGTCCATACTTTAAGGCATCATTAAACTCAGCAATAAAATCTGCCGGTATAGTTTTGTTAGCTATCCATGCGGCAAACACAAATGGCAAGCCTGTAAATTTTTGCCACTCTTCCGCAAGGTCGTAAACATATTTATATTGCTCCTTCTTTCCAAAAGTGCGATCCCCTATTTGGACAAAGGCGGTGTTTGGATCAGTTGATTGCGAATAGTCTGTCGCGTCCTTTTCAATCATCAGATGATCTGCTTTCCAATAGTTCTTCAGTAAGACTCTTGCTAAGTTATTGGAGCTGCGCGACTGCGGATCGAGCTGCAATGTCTTTATCTCGCTTATATCGCAGTTGCTGAAAATGAATACTGAGTTCACTGCGCCTATTGCTCCGATGCAGTAATCCGAAACAATCTCCCAATGCTTAAGATTCAGTGTAGCGGCTACCGGTATTAACCCGATGTCAATCACATCATCTATTAATTTTTGGGCGCAATCTGTAGGGTTGTCGAGGCTCAGGTCTATTTTTTGTAAGATGTCTGAATGTTTCAGGCCGTATATAAAGGGTTTGGTGTTAGTGTAGCTAACCGCTGATATTCTAATTTTATTCACAAATATTTTTAGCTTTTTGTTATTCAGGAATGTTTTAAATGTTCGGAGTTATTGAAGTCGGCTATCTCAAACTTTTCGCCGTCATAAACAATCTTATAAAGTACCAGGTTCTGGTGAGGAAAAGTATCCATTTCCGTTAACGGTTTATTGGTGAGCTGACACAAAAGCAGTCGCAGCGCCCTTCCGTGCATGCAAATCAACACCGTTTTTTCTTCCGGGTGACTCATTATCACTTTCAATGCTTCCTGCTGACGGACTTTTACTTCATTGGGGCTTTCGCCGCCCTCAAATTTTTCGTCTAATTTACCATCCAGCCAATGGCGCATAATCTGCATAAAGGCTGCTTTATTTTCCGGAGAGGGTGCCTGTCCTTCATGAACACCCCACCCAAGTTCGTCCAGACCGGCTAATTTTTCAAAAGAAACTCCAAGATCTATAAATTGCTGAATGCTTTGCTGCGTACGCTTAAGCTCCGAAATATATATTTTATCAAACAGAACAGATTTGTAAGCTTCGAAAAATAACCTGGCTTGTTTGCGACCCTCATCATTCAAATCACTATCTACGCCCCGGCCCTGTATAATACCAAGTTTATTGAATTCAGTTTGTCCATGGCGGACAATGTATAGTGTTTTGTTCATTAGTTCACTTGTTCATTGGTAGTCTTTGTCATTGGTTCATTATCTATTGGTTTGCTTTCATCAGATTTTAAACAATTTAATACTATGAACCAATGAACTATTGAACCAATGAACTAATTTATCACCGGCAGTTTATAAAATTGTGGCTTTACTTCTTCCGGAAATTCAAAATTGGTAAAATCAGTTACTACATTATACAAAGTATCACGCTCAATCGGTTGTCTTCCTACATGCTTTATCAATTCTACCAATTGTTTAGTGCTCATACCTGGGTGTTGCTCTTCGGCGCCTGCCATCGAATAAATCTTGGTGGTGTCGTCAAGCGTTCCGTCTATATCGTCCACACCAAAATTTAAAGATAGTTGTGCAGTACTCCGGCTTATCATGGCCCAGTAAGCCTTTATGTGATCAAAATTATCTAGGTAAATGCGAGCGATGGCGTAATTCTTAAGGTCTTCCACCACAGTTGATTCCGGCACGTGCGACATTTGATTATCCCCGTTGCGGAATTTTAACGGTATAAACGTCTGGAAGCCGCCTGTTTTATCCTGTAAAGTACGCAGACGGTCCATGTGATCAACCCGGTGCCAAAACTTTTCGATATGGCCGTATAACATGGTTGCGTTCGATCGCGCGCCTAATTTATGCCATTCTTCATGTATAGCGAGCCATTGATCGGCGGTGCACTTATCTTTTGCTATTTGTTCCCTTATTTCGGGATGAAATATTTCGGCCCCGCCTCCCGGTATCGAACCTAACCCGGCATCGAACATCAACCGCATACCAGTGGCATAATCAATTTTGGCTTTCTTAAATATATAGTGATATTCTACGGGTGTTAGCGCCTTGATGTGCAATTCGGGCCGGTGTTCCCTGATCTTGCTAAATAGCTCGCTATAAAACGCTACATCATATTGCGGTAAAACGCCACCAACTATATGCACTTCAGTAACAGGCTCGTCATCATATTTATATACCATAGCCAGCATTTCATCCATGGTATACTCCCACCCTTCCGACCGTTGTTTAATCAGTCTTGAATACGAACAAAACTTGCAATCGTAAACGCAAAGGTTGGTTGGCTCTATGTGGAAATTGCGATTAAAATAAGTTTTATCGCCGTGACGCTTTTCGCGGATATAATTGGCTAAAACACCGAGATAACCCAATTCACCTTTTTCGTATAACAAAACGCCTTCATCAAAAGTAATGCGCTCGTTTTGGAGTACCTTTTCAGCAATATGCTTTAAATCAGCAGATAAATGAGGATTCTGTAATAAAAACAGTAAATTTTCTTCCGCTTCCATTCAAAAAATTTTGGTAAAAATAGGAAATGTTAAGTAATGATGGTGCAACATTTAATGTATCGGCACAAAATATTGAATCTCGATAATGTTGTTAGCTAAGTTAACCGTTTTGAGAACTTGCGGTTGTTGGGGGATATCGCTCGTGGTTACTGGTTGCCAATCGACGGAAGTGATTTTTTACTCCTGTTTTAATCGGTTAATTCTTCTTTTCTGTTTCGTAGCCAGGCAGTGATATAAATATTTGCATAATATACCAAGTATACCAATAAAACACCCATTAAAGCACCGTCAAGATAAGGTGCCACAGTTGCAAAGCCGCTGGCAAACAAATTCTTTACAATATATTTTATTAGCGCTACAAGTAGTAAGGTAATTACTGCAATGGGGACGTTTCCTATTTTCATATAATACAAATATATCGATTTGTTAATAATGGTAAAATTTTAAGTTTGCACAAACAATTTTTATGAAAATAGAAACTATTGCCATACATGCAGGCAACCACATTGATCCATCATCAAAGGCCGTAATACAACCGATTGTACTATCCACAACTTTTGAACGGGCCGAGGACGGCACTTTTCCCGGAGGCTATATCTATAGCCGGGCAGGTAATCCAAACCGCACGTTGCTCGAAAATGTGCTTGCAAAACTGGAGGGCGGCGGCAATGCGGCAGCGTTTTCGTCGGGCAATGCGGCCGGGATGGCGGTTTTTCAATCCTTGCCTCCCGGAACGCACATAATTGCACCTGATGATATGTATCATGGCTTAAGAAATCAACTTAAAAACTTGTTTACTGGTATTTTAACTTTTGATTTTATTGATGTGAACGATAGTGATGTTTTACAGCAGCATATTAAGCCCGAAACAGGTTTGATATGGATAGAAACACCTTCCAATCCGCTGCTAAAGGTCACTGATATAAAAAAGGTTGTAGCCATTGCGGGTAAGCACGGAATAAAAGTAGCCTGTGATAATACTTTTGCAACCCCGGTATGTCAGCAGCCCCTTGCTTTGGGTGCCGATCTGGTAATGCATTCCAGTACCAAATATTTCGGCGGCCACAGCGACCTGATGGGTGGTGTGCTGATAACAAAAGAAAAAAAAGACTGGTGGCAAAAAATCCGCCAGGTTCAGGAATTTGGTGGTGCAATACCTTCGCCTATGGATTGTTATATGCTGGTGCGAAGTATAAAAACGTTGCCCTATCGTATGCGGGGGCATGTGTATAACGCACAGCTATTGGCTGAATTTTTAGAAAAACATCCAAAAATTGAGCAGGTAATGTACCCCGGTTTACCCTCACATCCGCAGTATAAAATTGCGAAAGAACAAATGATAAGTTTTGGCGCAATGATGTCTTTTTGTGTAAAAGGTGGTTCTGACGAAGCCAGGAAGGTAATAAATAGCCTTAAATTATTCACCAGGGCCACAAGTCTCGGCGGCGTTGAAAGTCTCATCGAACACCGTGCATCGGTCGAGGGCCCCGACACCAAAACCCCATTTAACTTGTTAAGGGTATCGGTTGGGCTGGAGCATATTGATGATCTTGTCGCCGATATCACACAAGCCCTTTCTTAGCCGAAAGTTTAAAGCCGAAAGTCCAAAGCTTTTTGAATTTTTGCTTTAAGCTTTTCGCTTTCGGCTTTAACCTTCCTAACTGTATTTCATCGCCTCTTTTCCCAAACCTCTACGTAAAATGCCAATCTGACCAATGGTGTAAGCCTGGTGATGGTTAATGAATGCCCAAAGACCCCCTAATGTATTGTCATAAGGAAGGATCGGCGTTTTTGCATCAATTACTGTTTCAAGCGCCTGGTCGGGAAGATTTTCCAGACCGTTTTTTATTGCAGGCCCAATTTCGTTCCATTTATCTTTAATCATCGTCAAAGTCGGATACTCTCCTTTAGGCGCATTTCGCTCCTCTTCAGTTGAACCAGGGCCGGATAAAAAATGACCCACCCAGGGAATATCTATTTTCGTGCCACCCATACGAGCTAAATTACCCTGTGCCCAGGTTAAGTGACCTGCTAACCATTTAACACAATTCATTGGATCCGCGACGCACTTGTCTGATTCTTCATCACTAATATCGGCAATGACATTGTTAAACAACAAGTTATGCAGATTGTACTGTGCGAGTAAATGTTTTTTTGCTGACATGATTTTCTAATTTGATTAAACAAATCTACTGTTAATATTACACACCGTTGGGTGTAAATACGACAATATAACGGGCGTTTTGCGACAAGTTAGCTTGGAACCCAAAGCGGAAAGCTCAAAGCCAAAAGCAAAAAGCTTTGCTCTTTCCGCTTTAAGCTTTCTGCTTAAAAAAGGCTTTTAGCTTAAAAAAGAAATTTAATTTGGAAAATCAATTCCCATCAGCCTATATTTGCAACTATATTTGGTAGCAATACCACGATCATTACCCCGCAAAGGTTTTGATTTATAAAGAAGCGGCGAGAGATCAGGCTCAATAACCCGCTGGCAACCCTCCAATTTGGAGAAGGTGCCAATTCCTGTCCCGGAAAATAACCCCGGGGAATATAAATTTTAACAACCATGAAAAGTCTGATTAACATCATCTCTCAAAACGCTTTCAAGTCCCCTAAAGGCTCATTACTGTACTGCTATAGCTATGCTAACTGCCGTATGTGTATTTGTTGCTAAATTCTTGTGCATCCTAATTTTTCCGGATTGAAAAGATTAGTGCCGAAAAGGATTTCTACCTCTCATTGTGAATTAATTCATTAACCAAATATTAAATGTAAACAACTAAAATCTTTAAAATTATGTCTGCTTTAAAATTCGAAACTCTTCAATTACACGCGGGACAGGAAGTTGACCCAACAACAGGTTCACGTGCAGTGCCGCTTTATCAAACTACTTCGTACGTTTTCAATAGTGCCGAACATGGCGCCAATTTGTTTGCGTTAAAAGAATTTGGGTTTATTTATACCCGTTTAATGAATCCTACCACTGATGTTTTTGAAAAACGAATGGCGGCATTGGAAGGTGGTGTTGCTGCATTAGCAACTGCATCGGGGCAGGCGTCCCAATTTATTGCTTTAAATAATATAATGACAGTTGGTGATAATTTTGTCACCTCACCTTTTCTGTATGGAGGAACATATAACCAATTCAAGGTCTCTTTTAAGAGATTAGGAATTGATGCTCGTTTTGCAAAAGATGACACCGCCGAAAGCCTTGAAAAGCTAATAGATGGAAAAACCAAAGCTATTTACCTGGAAACAATAGGTAACCCTGGTTTCAACATAGCAGATTTCGATAAGGTTGCCGCATTAGCGCAGAAGCACGATCTTCCCTTAATAGTCGACAACACGTTTGCTGCGGGAGGTTATTTATTCCGTCCGCTTGAACATGGCGCACATGTTGTTGTCGAGTCAACCACTAAATGGATTGGCGGGCATGGCACAAGCATTGGCGGTGTAATTGTCGACGGTGGTAATTATAACTGGGGGAATGGGAAATACCCGCAGTTTACACAGCCCTCAGAAGGATATCATGGATTGGTGTTTAATGATGTTTTCGGAATAGGCGGTCCATTCGGCAATATTCAGTTTATTATTCGTTGCAGGGTTGAAGGCCTGCGCGATTTCGGGCCGTCACAATCACCTTTTAATTCGTGGTTGAATATTCAGGGCCTGGAAACACTTTCATTGCGCGTGCAGCGCCATGTTGATAACACGCTTGAACTGGCCAAGTGGCTGGAAAAACAGCCACAGGTTACAAGTGTAAATTATCCCGGGTTGCCATCCTCTCCGCATCATCAACTGGCTAAGAAATATTTGAAAAATGGTTTCGGAGCTGTTTTAACTTTCGAAGTTAAAGGTGACAAGGAAAGTGCAAGCCGAGTTATTGATAACTTGAAGCTGGTGAGCCACCTCGCCAACGTAGGTGACGCTAAGACGTTAATTATACAACCTTCAGCCACTACACATCAGCAACTTTCGGATGAGGAACAACTGTCAGCAGGAGTGTTACCAAATCAGTTAAGGGTAGCTGTAGGTTTGGAGCATATAGATGACATCAAAGCCGATTTTGAGCAGGCATTTGCCAAGATACACCAACATGCGGAGGCATTAGTTTAAATTATTAATTAGTGAATAAATAACGTTGTTTCGGAAAATGGTTGATGCCTCACCCTGCCCTCTCCCAAGGACAGGGTTTAAAAAAGGTCGAACTTAAGTCCTCTCCTTTGGAGAGGATTTAGGTGAGGCAACGAGGCAACAACCCACCGGAATAACAAATAAAGAGAATGGACGCGGAAATATATAAATACAAAAAGCCCTTTAAACTTGAATCGGGTAAACAATTAAGAGAATTAGAGATCGGGTTCCACACCTACGGAACATTAAATAAAAACCGGGATAATGTGGTATGGGTAAATCACGCGCTTACTGCAAACTCGGATGTATTTGACTGGTGGAAAGGCTTGTTTGGTGAAAAAGATTATTTTAATCCCAACGAGTACTTTATTGTTTGTGCAAATATCCTTGGTTCGCCATATGGAAGCACCAATCCGCTAAGCACAAACCCGGTAACAGGCCAGCCCTATTATTTGGATTTTCCTCAATTTACCGTTAGGGATATAGTGAAAGTCCATCAAATATTAGCAGAACACCTGCAGATTGAAAATATTGAAATATTAATAGGCGGATCGCTTGGAGGCCAGCAGGCAATGGAATGGGCAATAATGGCGCCGGACTTTATTAAAAATGTTATCCTGATAGCCACCAATGCTAAGCATTCGCCCTGGGGCATAGGCTTTAACGAGTCGCAGCGCTTAGCTATAAGCGCCGATAGTACATTTTATTCAAATACGCCTGATGGCGGCAAAAAAGGGTTAAAAGCCGCCCGCAGTATTGCGCTCCTATCCTACCGTAATTATAAAACTTACGCTATTACCCAGCAGGAAGAAAAAGACAATCATGTCGACGACTATCGTGCCGCATCCTACCAAAATTACCAGGGCGAAAAGTTGGTAAACAGGTTTAACGCCTATAGCTATTGGTATTTATCAAAAAGCATGGATTCGCATAATATTGGCCGTAACAGGCATGGGATAGAAAAAGCGTTAAGCCTAATTAAAGCCCGTACACTTGTGATAGGGATAAAATCCGATGTTCTGTTCCCGATAGAAGAACAACAATATTTGTTCAGGCATATACCTAAATCGGCCTTTGCCGAAATTGATTCCTTCTATGGGCATGATGGTTTTTTGATCGAAACAGAGGCATTAACAAACATTATTACCTCTTTTTTTAAGACTGGTGTAAAAGGAAAAATAATTGAATTACAGAGAATTGCATAATGAGTAAAAAGTTAAATATAGGACTATTCGGCTTTGGCGTTGTTGGCCAGGGCTTGTATGATATAATCAGGACGAAGAATTTAAACCTGGAGATTATTAAAATTGCTATTAAGAACCCGCACAAACAACGCACCCTTCCCTCCCATTTATTTACTACCGAAAGAGATGAATTGCTCAACAACCCCGAGATAAATACTATCGTCGAGCTTATAAATGATACAGAGGCAGCTTTCGAAATTGTGTCCAGGGCTTTAAGCAGTGGAAAAAACGTAGTATCGGCCAGCAAAAAAATGATTGCCACTTATTTAAGCGAGCTGATTGAATTACAACAAAAATACGGTACATCGTTGTTGTACGAAGGTTCGGTTTGCGGAAGTATTCCCATTATCCGTAACCTGGAAGAGTATTACGACAACGAATTGCTGCATTCTATAAGTGGAATCTTTAATGGCTCGTCAAATTACATATTATCGAAGGGTTTTAACGAGAACATGGATTATTTCAGCGCGTTAAAACAGGCTCAGGATTTGGGGTTTGCCGAAACCGATCCCACCAGTGATGTAGGCGGGTATGATGCTAAATATAAATTGGTGATTGCTGCTGCGCATGCGTACGGTATTGTTATAAAACCTGAAGATGTATTTAACCTGGGTATACAAAACTTATCTGCCTACGACCTTCAATACGCACGGGAAAAGAACTTGAAAATTAAATTGGTTCCGGTGGCCAAAGAATTGGATGATCGTCACGTGACTTTATTTGTATTACCGAAATTCGTAAATGAAAAAGAATTTTTATACAACGTAGAGTACGAATACAATGGTGTGATAGTGCAGGCGGCTTTTGCGGATCAGCAATTCTTTTTTGGCAAGGGCGCCGGCGGCCATCCTACGGGTTCAGCGGTATTATCGGATATCGCCGCTTTGAGGTACGATTATCAGTACGAATATAAGAAAGCCAAAGAACGTGGCGGCTTGAATTTTACTAATAATATCGAGCTTCAAATTTATTTACGATATGAAGACGAAAGCCTGGTTGAAGCACTAAATTTTATTGATATCCGTGAAAGGTATTATTCAGGCAGTTACAAGTTTGTCATCGGAAAGGTGAACCTTCAAAGCCTAATAGATAACGAGGCATTTATATCAAATAATAAAGCTTTTATAGCTTTTGCCGATGAGTTGAGCAGTGTCGGTTTAGCCAGAGAGGTAAAACAATCGGCAGAAGCAGTATAATATTTTTTGTTTTTATTTTTTTTAGGCTCCGTAACCGGGGCCTTTTTTATTTCCGGGTAATTTTAAACCTTTTGTTGAGGTTACGGGGTGATTATAATTTGCTTATTACCAGATAAATTGGTTACTTAAAGAAATTATTTTCAACCACACCTTTTTCATGAAAAAGAGCCTCCTTTTCATATTGTGTTTAACCACGTTTTGCAATTTCGCCTTTGCCCAAAATAAGACCGTTGACAGCTTACAGAAAGCTTATCAAGAAAACAAGCAGGATACCACGCTGGTGCAATTGCTTGATGTGAAAGCCATCCGGGTATATCTCCAAACCAATTCCGACTCCGGCTTGCTTTGTGCCAGGCAGGGTTTGGCTATATCCCGTAGAATTCACTATAAATACGGCGAAGTGCGATCTCTGGCAAATATTGCCAGTTATCTGGATGCTATGGGCGACATCCCAGGCGCATTACGGATAACGTTTGAGGTGCTGCCACAAGCAATACAAATAAAAGACGCCGGCACAATTGCAGAATGTTATAATACCCTCGGTTTAACTTATAGCAAACTTAACGACTTAAAAAAAGCAAACGAGAATTATCATAAAGCATTGACGGTGGTGGAACGTGCACATATGTACCAACAAATAGTTATAGAAAATAATAACCTCTGCAGAAACTTCCTTGATCAAAACAAGGTCGACTCTGCCTTATGGTACAACAACAAGGCTTACACTTTGTCGTTGGAAAAGCACCTTGAGGGTAATATAGGCTTCCTGATCAGGAACTTTGGCATCATTGAATTTAAAAAAGGAAATTATGCCAAAGCCATCGATTATTATAATAAAAGTGTCGCTCAAATAGGTACCAAAAACAACCATTATTTACAAAATGAAGATTATAGAAGGATGGCAGAGGCTTACCAGAAGCTAAATAAACTTGACTCTTGTATTTATTTTGCAAAAATGGCCTACGAAGAAGGGAAGCTTGACCATAATCCCGAAACCATCATGAAGACGACGGCATTGTTGACCGACGTATACAAATCAAGAAACGACTTCAAGAGCGCTTTTGAATACCAGCAGATTATGCTTAAGGCCAAGGATAGTTTGTTTAGTCAGCAAAAAACACTACAGGTGCAAAGTTTAACTTATAACGAGGAGCAGAAGAAACGCGAACTTGAGGCAGCAGCTATTGCTTATCAAAATAAGGTGCGGTTTTACGCCTTGTTTGCTGTTCTTGGGGTATTTGTATTAGTGGCGTTTATTCTTTTATATGCCAACAGCCAGCGGAAAAAAGCCAATCTCATCCTTCAGCAGCGGAATGAACAGATAGAAACGCAGCATAAATCTATCGAAAAAACACTGGCCGAACTCAAAACTACGCAAACCCAGTTGATCCAATCCGAAAAAATGGCCTCCCTGGGAGAATTAACAGCTGGCATTGCCCACGAGATACAGAACCCGCTCAATTTTGTGAATAACTTTTCGGAAGTGAATACAGAACTCGTTGAGGAAATGGAGCTGGAGTTGGATAAAGGTAACCTGGCCGAAGCAAGATCAATTGCGACTGACATCAAGGAGAACCAGCAAAAAATCAATCAGCATGGCAAGCGCGCCGATTTTATTGTAAAAGGCATGCTGGAGCACAGCCGCACCAGTAAAGGCGAAAAAACACTAACCAATATCAATGTATTGGCAGATGAGTTTCTAAAACTCAGTTATCATGGTTTGCGCGCAAAGGACAAAAATTTTAATGCTGAACTCCTAACCAATTTTGACGAAACGCTCCCCAAAGTTGAGGTTGTTCAACAAGATATTGGAAGGGTGTTGCTTAACCTGTTCAACAATGCTTTCTACGCTGTCAATCAAAAAAAGAAAACCGCGGGCACAAATTATAAACCCCAGGTCTCAGTTGCAACTGTATCTGAAAACGGCCATATCACCATTAAAGTAAAAGACAATGGAAATGGTATACCCGAGTCGGTTAAAGGCAAAATCATGCAACCTTTTTTTACTACTAAGCCGACAGGCGAAGGTACGGGCTTGGGATTATCATTAAGTTATGATATTGTGGTGAAGGGGCACAATGGAACAATAGAAGTTGATAGTAAAGAGAATATTGGTTCTGAATTTAAAATTAAATTACCCGTAACTTGATGAATCATGAGAAAAATCGCCATCCTTATTTTATTGCTTTTTAGCAGTTTTATTGTAAACGCGCAGAGCAAAAAGATTGACACGCTAAGGGTTGCCTTAGGTAAAGCTACCGAATCGGATACCGTGAGGTTAATGATATTACAAGAATTGGCCCGGAATTATTTTGTTTCAAAACCTGATTCATCGCTTCTTTTCGCACAAGAATATTATGATATAGCTGTAAAATATAAACGTGTGAGGGACCAGGCGAGCGCAGTGAACAACATGGCCAACTCATATGCTTATTTAGGCGACTATGCAAAAAGCTTTTCACTCTATTTTAAAGCAATAAAGCTGAACGAAGAAATTAATTATACACCAGGGATAGTAACTGAGTACAGCAATATAGGCAGCGGCTATACATTGAAACAAGAATATTCAAAAGCCCTGCCTTACCTCCAAACCGGGTTAAAAAAATGGGATGCGTATTTAAAAACGCACAAGCCTGCAAAATATAGTCAAAAAGAACAAAAAGACATACTATTATTAAATATCGGCGAAGTTTTCCTCTACACTCACCAAATTGATTCAGCCGATCACTATCTGCAGCTCAGTTATGCGGATGCAAAGAAGAATAACTATGCTGATCTGCTGGGCAATATTGAACGCGATCTTGGAGAAATTGAAGTTTCAAAGGGAAATAAAACTATTGCACTTCAATATTTCACGCATTCGATCCCCTACTCGGTGGCCGATGAGGATGCCGAAATGTTGAGTGTTACTTACTTGAGTATCGCCAATTTATATCACAAATATAAACAACAGGACTCGGCGGAATATTATGCAGAAAAGGCCCTGGACGCGGCTGCAACGCAGAGATATTTGCAGGATGTTTATAATGCTGAAAAGGTATTGTATACCTACTATGAGGAAGACCATAACTTACTTCAGGCATATAAATATCTGAAGTTAACAACAGCTACAAAGGACAGCCTTTTTAGTCAGGATAAGGTGAAGCAGTTGCTGACTTTAGATTTTGACCAGAAGCAAAAGGAGCGCGATATTGAACAGGCACGGGCACAGGTGCGCAATAATATCAGGATGTATATACTCATTGCGGGGATGGTCATACTTGTGGTTCTGGCCTTTATTTTCTGGCGGGCCAACAAGGCAAGGACAAAAGCCTATAACCTGTTGCATAGGCAAAAAAATGAAATCGATTTTCAAAAAGCAAAGGTTGAACACACACTGGCAGAATTAAAGTCAACCCAAACACAACTAATCCAGTCTGAAAAAATGGCTTCACTGGGCGAATTAACAGCAGGTATCGCTCATGAGATACAGAACCCTCTCAATTTCGTGAATAATTTCTCGGAAGTGAATACAGAACTGATAGAAGATATGGAAGTGGAGTTGGATAAGGGCAACCTTAATGAAGTAAAAATAATTGCAGCAGATATTAAAGAGAATCAGCAAAAGATAGGTCAGCATGGAAAGCGTGCTGATTTTATTGTGAAGGGCATGCTGGAACACAGCCGCACCAGCAAGGGGGAGAAAACCTTAACCAACATCAACGTTTTGGCCGACGAATTCCTCAAACTATCTTATCACGGGCTGCGCGCAAAAGACAAATCATTTAATTCAGAAACAAGTACCCATTTTGATGAAGAGCTACCCAAAGTGAACGTGGTGCAGCAGGACATGGGGCGTGTATTGCTTAACCTGTTCAACAATGCTTTTTATGCGGTAAATCAAAAGGCCAAAACAGCCGAACCAGGTTACAAGCCGGCCGTTGATGTTGCCACAGTTAAAGAAAATGGCTCTATACTAATCAAAGTGAAAGATAACGGCAACGGCATCCCGGATGCTATTAAAGACAAAATCATGCAGCCGTTTTTTACCACTAAGCCTACAGGTGAAGGAACCGGCCTTGGATTATCATTAAGTTATGATACGATAGTGAAAGGGCATGGCGGGAATATTACTATAGATTCGGTTGAAGGCGAATATTCACTCTTTAGCATTACACTACCTTTATCATGAATAAATTGTTGTTGCTGATTTTTTTATTTTGTTTCTCGGTTGCTAATGGCCAAACGGATAGTAATAGCCGGTTTGAGCTCAAGCATCTACCGGTGACGATTAAAGGCCAGTGGAAATTTCAGCCTGGTGACAATCTAGCCTGGGTTGACACAGCATTTAACGACAGTAGTTGGAAACAAATCGATCCTACCCGATACCAGCATTTTTTGCCGGAGGTAACCAAAAGCCAAATAGGCTGGTTCAGGCTAAAGCTGCAAGTAGCTCCTGAGTTAAGAGGCAAAGTTGTGGCCCTTGTGGTAACTCAGCACGGTGCAGCCGAGGTCTATTTCAACGGTGAGCTGATTCGCACCATGGGGCATGTAAGTGCTGATTACAACTCAGAGCAAACCCAGCGCTCAGTACGCGAACCATTAACCATTCAACTAAGCAATGCGCCTCAACAATACCTGGCTATCCGTTATTCATTTAACAAATCGAACGGCATTATTGGTTATGGCGACCCGGTAATCCTGGCTTCTTTCAACCAGCCAGACGCCGCATGGGATCATTTTTTTGAAGAGGTCGACTACTATACCACGCGTGCATGGGTATCGGGTTGTTTCATGTTGCTGGCGATATTGCAATTGGCCATTTATTGGTTTAACCGCGAGCGCAAAATTAACCTTTATCTTTCTCTTTACGCGTTCTTGCAACTATTCACGCTGTTTGATGGACTTTTGCTACCCATTTTGCCGGGCGCCAACTGGGTAGCATTTATCGAAGCCCTGTTTAATATTTCGGCCCCCTCAGAGCTTGTCTTCCTGATGGCCATGACCTACAGTTTTTTTGGTTATAAACGTAATTGGTGGTTTTATGTACTCGCGTCACTTTGCCTGCCCGTTATTATCGCGCAGTTTATCGCTGACAATGCACGAAATGAATATGTATTGGCTATTTTTAATATTGTCAATTATCTCGCCATTATAGTTGTATCTGCAAAAGCGCTACGTCAAAAGAAGGCCGGCGCTGCATTGTTCCTGGCGGGAATTGTTGCTTCTTTAATATTTTTTATCTTGTTTAATCTCGACTTCCTGAGTTTCCGGCTGCCTTTTTTACTGGTATGTTTTGAAGTGGCCCTGGCTTTTTTAACTCCTGCAATTATCCTGGCCATCCTGCTGGCCGGTGAGTTTGCCCATAACCTGGTTTCACTTCGCCAAAAACTGGCTGAAGTAGAAAGTCTTTCTGCCCGAAGCTTGCAGCAGGAAATAGAAAAGCAACAGATACTCGCCCGCCAGAATGAAACGCTTGAGCAAAAAGTAACCGAGCGTACGGTTGAATTGAACCAATCGCTCACCGAATTAAAGGCAACGCAAAGTCAGCTTATTCAATCCGAGAAAATGGCATCACTCGGTGAGCTTACAGCCGGTATTGCTCACGAGATACAGAACCCGTTGAATTTTGTCAATAATTTTTCGGATGTGAACAGGGAGTTGTTGACAGAAATGAAAGCTGAAATAGCTAAAGGCAATATGGAAGATATAACGGCGATCGCAGATGATGTTATTGCAAATGAAGAAAAAATAAACCACCACGGCAAGCGTGCTGATGCAATTGTAAAAGGCATGCTTCAGCACAGTAAAGTTGGTAGCGTGTCAAAGGAACCAACCAATTTAAACGCTTTAGCCGACGAATATATGCGCCTCTCCTACCATGGCTTACGCGCAAAGGATAAAAACTTTAACGCTGAATTGGTTACCGGTTTTAATCCTGATCTTCCAAAAGTAAATGTCGTCCCGCAGGATATTGGTCGGGTTTTACTTAATCTATTCAACAATGCATTTTACGCAGTGAACCAAAAACAGAGAACAGCAGGCTCTGATTATAAACCCAAAGTAACAGTAATCACATCATCAGACGACGAGCAGGTTGTCATCAAAGTGAAGGATAATGGAGTCGGAATACATGATAATATTAAAAATAAAATCATGCAACCATTTTTCACTACCAAGCCTACAGGCGAGGGTACAGGGTTGGGATTATCTTTAAGCTATGATATTGTGGTAAAGGGTCATGGCGGCAATCTGGCGGTTGAGACTAAAAATGGCGAAGGTTCTGAATTTACAATAACACTTCCAATCAGTTAAAAAATGGACGGCAAAGAGGAAAAAGTGCTCAGAGCAAAAAATGTCGAATTAGAAAAAGAAATAGCTCAGAAAAGCAGGGAGCTGGAAATTGAAACATCGCTGGAAAAAGTGAGAGTAATAGCGTTAGGTATGACGGAACCGGCTGATATGTTGAAAATTTGCCGCACGATTTGCGAGCAGCTGCAAACGCTGGGGGTTAACGAGATCAGGAATGTGCAAACCGCTATTATTTACGAGTCAAAAGGCCTTTATGTTAATTATGAGTATTACCGGTTACATGATAAAGCACTCATAACGGAAGTCACAGATATTCATCCTGTGCAGGCTGCTTTTATCAGCCAGATGCTCAACGGACCCGGCTCTTTTTTTACAACAAGTTTTACCGGCGCTGAAGTGAAAGAATGGCTTGAATATCAAAAAACAACCAATGTATTTATTGATACCTACCTGGCCGAAGCATCATCGTTAAACTACTATTGGTACTCCCTCGGCCCGGTAGCGTTGGGCATGTCAACATACGCAGCTTTAAGTGACGATGACCTGGAAGTTTTTAAACGTTTCCGCAATGTGTTTGATTTGGCTTACCGCCGGTACCTCGATGTGGAGCAAGCGATAGCACAGGCAAGGGAAGCACAAATTGAAGCGGCGTTAGAAAAAGTCCGGTCCCGTTCTTTAGCAATGCATAAAAGCGATGAACTGCAGGAAGTGGTTGGGGCAGTATTTGAAAAATTGAGCGAACTTAATATCGATATGGATTCCGTCGATATCTTAATACCCGCACAGGATACCAAAGCCGTTGTTCACTGGATAGCTGTATCAGGTCGTTTATACTCGGCATCAGTGTATGTGCCTTATTTTGAAAACCCGATTAATGACGATTTTTGGGATGCCAAAGAAAACGGTACAGTTTTTTTTGCAAAAACGTATTCCCGCAAAGAAAAAAACCACTATTTCAACTCCGTTTTTGAAAATTCAAATTTCAAACATGTTCCCGATGACAGAAAGCGGGAGATTTTAGAAGGCAAATATTTTACAGGATCGTGGGCGATAACAAAAAACGCCTGCATCCTTATAATAAGCTATTCCAAGCAGCAGTTTTTAGAAAATGAGAATGAAATTCTAAAACGTTTTGCAAAGGTTTTTGACCAGGCGTATACGCGTTTCCTTGACCTGCAAAAAGCCGAGGCGCAGGCAAGGGAAGGGCAAATTCAATTGGCGTTAGAGCGGGTGCGTGCCAGAACCATGGCCATGCAGCGAAGCGACGAGCTTGCCGAAACAGCCACCGTACTCTTCCAACAACTAAATAGCCTTGATATCATACCGGAAAGAGTATTTGTATGCATTCCCATCGAGGGGACACGAAAAATAGACATTTGGGGCACAGAACAGGGCGGGAACCAGATCAGCACCAGGTTCGAAGCCGATGCCGATGCCACGTATTCATTCAGGAAGGCATTCAAAGCATGGGAAGAAAAGAAATCCGAATGCACCATATTATTAGAAGGTAAAGACCTCGCTGAGCATATTAATTATGTAGCCAGCATACTGAATATTCCGATCAGAATGGAATTGGTACTGGAACATCGAATGCTGCATTGTGCTTATTTCTCCAGGGGTATATTAGTGATCGTAACACCCGAAGTCCAATCAGAACAGACACTGAATATCCTGCAACGATTTGCCGGCATTTTCGACCAGACTTACACCCGTTTCCTCGATCTGCAAAAAGCGGAGATGCAGGCCCGGGAGTCAAAAATAGAGGCAGCACTTGAAAGGGTAAGAGGCCGAACGATGGCCATGTTTAAAAGTGATGAATTGGCTGAAACCGCGGTCGTTGTTTTTAAACAATTGATCGATCTTGGTATTGAACCTAACCGCTTATACATTGCTATTATAAATGATGATAGTGGTGAACTGGAATTTTGGATAACAGATGAGGATGGAAATAAGGTAAGCAAACGTTATAATGTAAGCATCCACAAAAATATTTCCATCAAACAGATGTACGAGGGGTGGAAAGATAAAAGAAAGTCCCTGACAATTGACATACAGGGAGAGCAACTAATGCAATGGCTCGCTTATTGGAACAGCGAATTTGGCGTTCCTTTTAAGGATGGGGCTGGTAAACAGCGAAGGGTGCAGAACATTGCTTATTTTTCCAACGGCTTCATTGCTATTGCTTCACGGGAGGACCAACCGGAAGAAACACGCCTGCTGCTTGATCGTTTTTCGTCTGTATTCAATCTTACCTACACCCGTTTCCTCGATCTTCAAAAGGCTGAAACACAGGCTCGGGAGGCAAAAATTGAAGCGGCGCTGGAAAAGGTACGTTCGCGCTCGCTGGCGATGCACAAAACCGATGAGCTGGCCGAGACAGCCGGCTTGTTGTTCCGGCAGCTGGAGTTGCTCAATGTGGTAGGAATAGATGATCGTATTGCCATCAGTATAATTGACGAGGAAACGGGTGATGCCGGTGTTTGGATCACGAAGCCCGGCGGTGACGAAAAACCGGCGACCTACCATTTGCCAATGAAAGAGCTAAAGTACTATGACTCAAAATACCTGCAATGGAAAGAACGCCCCCTGTCACAACGTAAAGATTTTTTGCTGTTTAATCAGATCGAAGGTGACGAGTTGGCCGAATTTTTTGATTTTATTGGCCGTTATACTGACTTTGCTCAAGATAGAATTACGGAGCACATGCCTGAAAAGCTTACTCAATTCGATGCTTTTTTTTCGCATGGGGTCCTAACAATAACTGGCACGAATAAACCGGAAGATAGTTCTCGACTGATACTCAAGCGATTTGCCGCTGTTTTTGAACAAACCTATATCCGGTTCCTTGATCTTCAAAAAGCCGAAGCACAGGCAAAAGAATCACAAATTCAATTGGCGTTGGAGCGGGTACGGGCAAGAACTATGGCGATGCAGCATAGCGAAGAGCTGGCCGATGCGGCCAACTTGTTATTTCACCAGGTACAGGCATTGGAAATCCCGGCGTGGAGTTGCGGATATAATATTTGGGAAAAAGACGCGAAAATATGCACCGGGTGGATGAGTAGCCAGGGGCTTATCCAGCCCCCATTCCAGATACCGCTTACAGAACACCCAACCTTTATCCGTTTCTACAAGTCGAGGCAAAAGGGAGAGGACTTTTATGTTGAGAAAATGGAAGGAACTGAGCTTGCGGCTCATTACAAATACATGCTTTCGCTTCCGGCTTTCGCCGAGATCGCGAACAAACAGATAAAAGCAGGTCTTGCCTTGCCCGTATCTCAAATAAACCACGTTGCTAATTTTTCACACGGCAACCTTATTTTTCTTGCCGATAATCCGGTACCAGAAGCACATGACATATTCAAGCGCTTTGCTGCAGTTTTCGAACAAACCTACACCCGTTTCCTCGACCTGCAAAAAGCCGAAGCGCAGGCACGCGAGGCAAAAATTGAAACATCCCTGGAGCGTGTTCGTGCAGCAGCTATGGCTATGCACGACAGTAATGATGTGGGGAATGCCACGGCGTTGGTATTTAGCGAGTTATATAAATTGGGCATTACCACCATCAGGTGCGGGGTTTGTATTATTGATGGCGCAACACAGCAGATGGAAGTTTGGTCGGCTTCTTCGTCGCAGGAGGGGGCAATCAACCGCGGTATCGGCAAACTGGATATGACTGCTCACCCCTTATGGATACACCTGTGGAACGCATGGAAACAGAAGAAATCTTATTTCGTTTACGAACTGGCAGGTAAGGAATTAGCTGACTACTACAAGGCTATTATAAATGCCCCTGATTACCGTGTACCAATCGACAATGCATTGCATAGGTTGATAGACAATACCGGGAATATGAAGCAGTATTGCAACATTTTTTTATTCAATGAAGGCTGTGTGTTTACGTTCACCCAAGCACCATTTTCACCAGAAATAAACCAGGTATTGGAAAAATTCACCTCAGTATTCGGCCTTACTTACCGCCGGTTCCTTGACTTGAAAAAAGCGGAGGCACAGGCCAGGGAATCACAGATCGAAGTGGCGTTGGAGCGTGTACGAAGCAAAACCATGGCGATGCACAACAGTAGCGATGTAGGTGATGCCATGACAACCATGTTCGAGCAATTACTTAGGCTGGGAATTGAAACAACTACTCGTTGCGGTGTCGGTATCATCGACGAAACCAAACACGTCAAAGTATGGACGGCGTATTACAGCGCTGATGGAAAAGTTGGTTTGGCTGATGGCAGAATAGATATGATGTCACATTCGATGCTGCAGGGAGCGTATTACTCATGGAAGAACAAGGAACTACATTCCACGTACACGCTCAGCGGACAGGATCAAAAAGATTATTACGCAGCTATCAACAATGACGACTATCCTACACATTTCGACATAGATTCCTTGCCGGAAAAACAGTATCAAAATGCTTTTTATTTTCCGGAGGGTTTTATTTATGTTTTTTCGCCAGAACAATTAACATCGGAGACTGTGTCGATTTTTAAAAGATTTGCTGGTGTTTATGGTTTAACTTATCGTCGTTTCCTTGATCTTCAAAGAGCAGAGGCTCAGGCAAAAGAAGCACAGATTCAGTTGGCTCTGGAGCGGGTTAGGGCAAGAACGATGGCAATGCACAGAAGTGATGAGCTGGCGGAAACCGCAGTGGTTCTATTTCAGCAACTTAGCGAGTTGGGAGATGACCCTTCACGGATCTCCATAGGCATCCCCGACGAAGGAAAAGGTGCAGTTAATTTTTGGGCTACCGACCAGGAAGGCGATCAGATTAACATCAGCTTTGTCGCAAAGTTAACTGAACAAACCACAATCTCGAAAATGTACAAAGCATGGAAGGAAAAAACAAAATCGGTCAGCATCGACCTCAGCGGATCAGAATTAGCAGAGTGGGTTCGGTTTTGCCGCGAGGAGATGGGAATCGTCATAAAAGATGATTTATTAAAAGAACGGAGGATACATACAATCGCCTGTTTCTCTCATGGCTGGATAAATTATACCACACACGAGCCACCCCCTTTAGAGACTATCGTGGTGTTAGAACGTTTTGCTGCTATGTTCAGCCACACTTACACCCGTTTCCTCGACCTTCAAAAAGCGGAAGCCCAGGCAAAGGAAGCGCAGATTGAACTTGGATTGGAACGGGTGCGCGCAAGGGCCATGGCTATGCAAACCACGGAAGAGTTAAATGCGCTCGTCGGAACCGTATTTGAAGAGTTAACCAAACTCGATTTTGTTCTGACCAGGTGCCTTATCATGATATTTGATCCTCAAACGCTCGGTTCGCGGTGGTGGATGGCAAACTCAGAAACTCCTGCAAACCCGATGAATTTTTTTGTGCAAAATCACGATAGCCCGGCATATAATTCTTATGTTAAAGCCTGGCGCGGGCGACTGATGGCATGGCAATATGAATTGAAGGGAAAAGTTAAACGGGATTGGGATAGCTTTCTATTCGTTGATACCGAACTATCTCATTTACCTGCGGCGGTTATAAAGGGTATGACGGAGCCCGACAAGGTTTTGCTGTCGGCGGTATTTAATAATTTTGGTTGTCTAACGCTGGTTAGTCTTAAGCCATTGTCAAGTGAGCATTCAGATATAATGTTACGCTTCGCAAAAGTATTTGATATGAGCTATACACGTTTCAATGACCTTAAGCAAGCAGAAGCACAGGCCCGCGAAGCACAAATAGAAGCGTCATTAGAGCGTGTGCGCAGCAAAACAATGGCTATGTATAATAGCCATGACGTTGGAGATACTGTGGCTACTATGTTTGACGAGTTGGTTAAGCTGGGGGTCGAAAAAAGTGTCCGTTGTGGCGTTGGCATTATTGATCACACCAAACATATGGAACTCTGGACAGCGACAAATCAGGACGGCCATTTCGGTTTGATCATTGGCCGTGTAGATATGACCATCCATCCCATGTTAGAGGCGGCTTATACCGCCTGGAAAAATAAGGAGTCCTTTCTCAGTTACTTGTTAGAGGGCAGCGACCGGGACAGCTATTTCAAAGCCCTTATTTCATCCCCTGAATACCGCACTCCTTACACGCTCGAAACCATCCCCGAAAGGCAGATCAACAGCATTTTCTTTTTTCCTGAAGGTTGTTTGTTTGCTTTTACGACCGAGCCGATGTCAACGGAAATGACGCAGCTTTTTAAGCGATTTACGGGTGTTTTTGGCCTTACCTATCGCCGTTTTCTTGATCTTCAAAAAGCTGAAGCACAATCGAGAGAATCGCAAATAGAAGCGGCTTTGGAAAGGGTGCGTGGACGGGCCATGGCAATGCACAACAGTAAAGACCTTTCGTCAGCTGCAAACACAGTTTTTATAGAACTGCGAAAACTCGGCATTACCCCCATACGATGCGGGGTTGGTTTACTTAACAAAAGTTCGCGCAAGGGTTTGCTGTATTCCGCAACCACTTCGAGTGAAAACGATGCACTGGCATTAATTGGATGGGTGCAATTGTCAGGGCACCCGGTTTTAGAAAAAATATATGACACCTGGCTGGATCATAAAAACTATTTCCCTGTTTTGAATGGTGAGGAACTTAAAACCTATTACGAATTACTGCTTGCCGGACTTCATGTTCCGTCCGTTCCGGATTCGGCAGGCGGAGAGATACAGTACGGTCATTTCCTTCCGTTTCCTGAAGGCTGCCTTTATGCCTGGTCTGACAAACCATACACCGATAGCGAAGTGAAGATTTTAGACCGGTTCAAAGGCATAATAAGTCTTACCTTCCGGCGGTATTTCGAGTTACAGCAGTCGGAAACGAATGCCCGTGATGCAATAAGGGAAGCTTCCCTCGACCGTGTACGCGCTGAAATAGCATCCATGCGTACCACAGATGATTTAGAACGAATTACTCCTCTGATATGGAATGAGCTAACTGTACTAGGCGTTCCATTTATCCGCTGCGGCGTTTTTATTATGGATGAACAGGCAGAGCTGATCCACACCTATCTGTCAACACCGGATGGAAAAGCATTGGCTGCTTTTCAGTTGCAATTTAATTCGGATACGGTTTGGGAAAATTTATTAATCAACTGGCAGAAAAAACAAATTTTCGTTACCCACTGGAATGAGGAAGAGTTTGCGGCTTATACAAAAAACCTGGTGGAGCAGGGCGCAATTGGATCGGACGAGAAGTATGTAACAGAGCATCCCACAATAAGCCTCGACCTGCATTTTTTTCCTTTTTTGCAGGGTATGATATACGTAGGAAATATAGCGCCGTTGATTGAAGAAGAAACTACCCTTGTTCAATCGCTGGCTTCGGCATTCTCAACTGCTTATGCCCGGTATGAAGATTTTAACAAACTTGAAGCGGCTAAACAACAGGTAGAAAATACGTTAACTGAATTAAAAGCAGCCCAAACCAGGCTTATCCAATCCGAAAAAATGGCCTCTTTAGGCGAGCTTACTGCAGGTATTGCCCACGAGATACAGAACCCGCTCAATTTCGTAAACAATTTTTCGGAAGTAAACCAGGAAATGATCGATGAGATGGAGGAAGAAATTAAATCCGGAAACTTTGAAGATGCTCTTGCGATTGCTGCCGCCATCAAACAAAATGAACAAAAAATAAACCATCACGGCAAACGCGCCGACGGTATTGTAAAGGGCATGTTGCAGCACTCGCGCAGCAGCAGCGGGGAAAAACAGCTTACTAATATCAACACACTTGCAGAAGAATTTATGCACCTCTCATACCATGGTTTGCGGGCAAAGGATAAAACTTTTAACACCGAAATGATAACACATTTTGATGCAGATCTTCCAAAAATCAATGTAATAGCGCAGGATATTGGCAGGGTATTTCTCAATTTATTTAATAACGCTTTTTACGCTGTAAGTCAAAAACAGAAATCTGCCGATGCCAATTATAAGCCGGAAGTAACAGTAATCACATCATCAGACAGTGGTCATGTGTTCATCAAAGTCAAAGACAATGGCATCGGTATACCGGATGCTATTAAGGATAAAATTATGCAGCCTTTCTTCACCACTAAGCCCACAGGTGAAGGAACAGGTCTGGGGCTTTCCCTGAGTTACGATATTGTGATAAAAGGGCATGGAGGCAGCATTGTCGTTGATACCAGGGAAGGGGAATTTACGGAGTTTATCGTTCAATTACCGGTTAAATAAACGAGTGTAACATGAGAAACTGCTTAAAGATATTTTTACTGCTGTTAACACCGGCGTTTGTTAATGCACAGCAACAGCTCCCAGATAGTATCCTAAAGTCATTTAAAAATGCGTCTGGTGATTCTTTACAATACCTGGCAAGTTTCCAGGCATATTTTTATTTTGAAGAAACAAATAAAGATAGTGCAATCTATTATGCTGACCAGACTTTATTGCTGGCAAGAAACAACAATAAAAAACTACAGGTGGCCAGGATTCTGGCCAATAAAGGCTACCAATTAACAGGAATAGGTAAATATGCTGAAGCGCTGGATAATTTGCTCCAGGCTTTCGCGATTGCTGAAGACCAAAGAAATGCAAGTAACAGTTGGTTTACAAATACACAACGTTCCCCTGAACAAAACAGGCTTTTGGTGCTGTCATTAATACACCACATGTACGCACTCCTCATGACGGCCACTCAAAATCCGAAACAGGAGATATTTCACTTTAAGGAAGCCAAAAGAATTGCACAAGAAATAAATAATACGCAGCGGATAATGCTTGCGGATATGAACCTCGGATCGGCTTACATATTGACTAACAGAATAGATTCAGCTTCATTTTTTTTGGCCGAAGCAAAATATCTCACATTAAAATCAGGGCAAAAGAAATATTTAGGCTACATCTTCACCAACCTTGGCGACATTGCCTTACAAAAAGGCGATAAAATAAGGGCAAAGCAATTGTATTACGAAGGGTACAGTGTATCTAACGAGCAAAATAACCAAATAACCGCTACCCGTATATACTTAAGGCTTGCCGACTTTTACCTGGCCCAAAGCCAAAAAGATTCAAGTCTCTATTTTGCTAAAAAAATGCTCGAAACTTTGAAAACCTTAGGGCAGGCAACCGGTATTACAATTAACGATGGTGTAGCCTATCAAAAACTTTATCAGAGTTATAAATTAGGAAACCAACCGGATAGCGCCTTTAAATATGCCGGGCTGGCTCTTATTGCTAAGGATAGCATTAATAAAAACAGGATCACCAATTTAGCAAAGTTTCAAAGTCTTTCGTTAAAAGAACAGCTTCGGCTCCAGGAGCTTGAAAAACAGACCTTAGTTACACAAACGCGAATCAGAATCTATGTTTTGCTGGCGGGTTTGGGTGTTTTTCTCGTTGTCGCATTGATGCTTTATCGTAATAATCGTCAAAAACATAAAGCTAATATAATATTAGAGAGCACGCTCAATAATCTAAAATCAACGCAAGCCCAATTGGTTCAAAGGGAAAAGATGGCTTCACTGGGCGAACTAACTGCAGGTATAGCGCACGAAATCCAAAACCCGCTCAATTTCGTCAATAATTTTTCGGAAGTAAATCGCGAAATGATTGTTGAGTTAGAAGAAGAGCTGAAGGAGAGCAATACCAAAGAAGCTCTGATAATTGCGGCCAATATTAAACAAAACGAAGAAAAGATAAATCACCACGGAAAACGTGCCGACTTTATAGTAAAAGGCATGCTGGAACATAGCCGTACAAGTACCGGCGAAAAAGAGCCGACTAATGTAAATGTTTTGGCTGATGAATTTTTAAAGCTTTCCTATCATGGTTTGCGGGCAAAGGATAAAACCTTTAACGCCGAGATGATATCCCATTTTGATGAGAAGCTGCCAAAAGTAAATATCGCGCAACATGATATTGGCAGGGTGTTACTCAATCTATTCAACAATGCTTTTTATGCGGTAAATCAAAAGCAGAAAACTGCGGGAGTTGATTATATGCCAGAAGTGGCGGTAATCACATCATCAGACAACGATCATGTGATCATCAAAGTCAAAGACAATGGTCTCGGTATACCTGATACAATTAAGGACAAAATCATGCAGCCTTTCTTCACCACTAAACCTACAGGCGAAGGAACGGGACTGGGTTTATCATTGAGTTATGATATTGTGGTGAAGGGCCACGGCGGCAATATTAACGTTGAAACCAAACAGGGCGAAGGTTCGGAATTTATAATTACATTACCATTGAGTTAGAGCTTATGAAAAAATTGTTATTTATCATATGTTTACTTTTTCCGATTGGTTTCTTCGCGTTTGCAAAAACTGATCCGTCAATTGTAATCAATAAAATACCGGCGGGGGGTGTTTTATTGGACAAAGGATGGAAATTTCATGAGGGCGATAATCCGGTATGGGCCGACCGAAACGTCGATGATAATAGCTGGCAGAAGATCGATCCCTCAAAAGATATTTATTACTTACCCCAAATAAGAACAGGCGGAACGTGGTGGTTCCGGCTTAAACTGCACGTTTCTCCCGTGCTTTTTGGTAAAACATTGGGAATGGTCGCCTATCAAACCGGCGTATCAGACGTTTACCTCAATGGTAAACTGCTGTACCATCTGGGCAATAAGGCGGACGGCGATAAAACGGTAACTTCCAGATTTTACGATGAGCAATTATCCTTGCCCCTTGATACCGGCGCCGTACAGGAACTTGCCGTGCGGTTCAGCTGCGGCAAAAACAACCTGCTCATCAATTACCTTACCCCAAATTACTGCTTCCGATTGGTTTTAACCAATGTCGATAAACTGTTAGGCACCTTTATGATTGAAACTACCAGCTACCTGGTAAAGGATATTGTGTTGGTTTCGCTATATATAATCCTTGGCGTTATTAGTCTTTCGCTTTATATTTCGTATCGGGTACAACGGGCCTACCTTATTTTCGGCGTGTATTGCGTCATTTCCATTATTCAGGCATTGCTCCGGGTACCAACATACGCCGTCAAGCCGGTAGATTTGTATATAACGTCAGCATGCCATTTGCTATCGCATCTTACCTCGCTTGTCGCTATTGTTTTGCTGTTGGAGGGGTTGTATAAATTATACGGGCAAAACAAAACCATTTTGTTCTACTTCCTTATTTTTTATTCGATAACAACGTTGCCGGTGTTTATATTCTTTTATCCATGGAGCAATATTTACGCGGTAGGCATTGCGCCTCTGGTATCTGCTGATGCATCGTTCATTAATTTAAGGGCTATTCGTAGCGGCTTTTCAAACGCCTGGATATTGTTCGTCACCTTCCTTGTTTTCTTCCTGGTATTTATAACTTTTATGCTGATAGCGGCCAGCGGCAATATTAACCTGGGGCTAAATATCGCAGCGCTTTCGTTGCTGGTAATTCCACTCGGTCTGTCTATTTTTTTGGCTAATGAGTTTGCCAGGACGGGGCGCGACCTGCAGACCAGGATTGCAGACGTACAACGATTGTCGGAAAAAGCTATTCAACACGAACAGGAAAAGCAACAATTACTAACCTCGCAGAATGAAACGCTTGAAAAAAAAGTATCTGAGCGAACAGCTGCCCTTAACAAATCGTTACACGATCTAAGATCCACCCAAGACCAACTGATCCATTCTGAAAAAATGGCTTCGCTTGGTCAGTTAACTGCCGGTATTGCCCACGAGATACAGAACCCGCTAAATTTTGTCAATAATTTTTCTGAAGTAAACCAGGAAATGATAGACGAAATGGAGCAAGAAATTAAATCCGGAAACATTGACGATGCCCTGGCAATAGCTGCTTCCATCAAGCAAAATGAACAGAAAATAAGCCATCACGGCAAACGGGCCGATGGTATAGTAAAGGGTATGCTCCAGCATTCGCGAAGCAGCAACGGCGAAAAACAGTTAACTAATATAAATACCCTTGCCGATGAATTTATGCACCTCTCCTATCATGGCCTCCGGGCAAAGGACAAATCTTTTCACGCAGAAATGTTAACTCATTTTGATAGAGACCTGCCTAAAATAAACATAGTGCAGCAGGATATTGGCCGGGTATTGCTTAACCTGTTTAATAATGCTTTCTACGCAGTAAATCAAAAACAGAAATCGGCTGGCGCTGATTATAAGCCGGAAGTGGTCGTAATCACATCATCAGACAACGGCCTAATAACCATTAAAATCAGGGATAACGGAATTGGAATACCTGCCTCAATTAAAGATAAAATCATGCAACCGTTCTTCACTACCAAACCAACCGGCGAAGGTACAGGATTGGGTTTATCATTGAGTTATGATACAGTTGTAAAAGGGCACGGAGGTAATATTGCAGTTAATACCAAAGATGGTGAATTTACTGAGTTTATTATCGAATTACCGGTTAATTGATAGGATTACTTTAGATTTTACCACGTTAATGAGTGCTTTAGTATATTTGCAGCCACACCCATTAGCTTATGTCAAAACTCGAAAAGCTTGTATATAATAAGCCCTTTGTATTTACTTTATATTTTGGCCTTAGCTTATTCGCCGTTGTTAAAAGTGTAATTGTAAATCATATTCATAACAACTACTTTGTATATAAATGGGGCTTTCTTAACACAATTCACCAATTAACACCTTTTGGGCCTCAACCACAGCATTTTAATGATCTGTATCACTATGGCCCTGTATTTGCAATTTTAATGGCGCCATTCGCCTTATTGCCTGATGGGTTGGGTGTGATACTTTGGGTAATGTTTAATGCCTGGGTGTTGTATATAGCTATAAAACTGCTGCCTTTAAAAGAAAATCACTACGTTGTCATCCTGCTCATCTGTGCACACGAATTAATGACATCATCTTCAAATGTAGAGATCAACCCGCTTATCGACGCATTAATTATTCTAAGTTTTGTATTTATAAGAGATAAAAAGGATTTCTGGGCGGCGCTGATGATTTGTATCGGCACATTTATAAAACTTTACGGAATTGTTGGTTTGGCCTTCTTTTTTCTGTCGGATAATAAGGCGAAGTTTATTTTAAGCATCCTGTTTTGGTCAGCAGTGCTGTTTGTATTGCCGATGGCGATCTCCTCTCCCTCCTATATTATTCAAACTTATCACGACTGGTACGGCGATCTTTTAACAAAAAATCAGAATAATATAGGGCCCAGCCTGCAGGATATCTCGGCAATGGGATTAATAAGGAATCTTTTTAATTACCGTCAATTATCAAACATAACCGTAATAATACCAGGCATTTTGCTTTTTGCGACATGGTATTTAAGAGCAAAATATTACCGGGTGGTACCCTACCAATTATTGTTGCTGGCTTCTACATTAATCTTCGTAATTATTTTTAGCAGTTCGTCCGAATCACCTACATATATCATTGCCTTTGCGGGAGTAGGCATATGGTTTATGAACCTTGAGCGACCGGTCACTGTATTTGAGATCAGTTTATTTGCTTTTGCACTGATCCTGACGAGCCTGTCTCCTTCTGACCTTTTTCCGAAGTACATCAGGGTACATTACGTATTGCCTTATAAGTTAAAGGCGCTGCCTTGCGTGCTTATTTGGTTGAAAATTATTTATGAAACAATGACCAGGAAATTTACTCAACAAGTTCAATTTTCCCCGGAAATACAGGCTTAGTGACTTCCCTTTTGCTATATCCAACAGCAATAAGATAGGCAATACCGCTAAATCCGAATGCTTCAAATACACTGGATACTTCATTTCCTTTTCGGGAATAAGGATCGTCAAATGCCCTTGGGATATGGAGAACAATAAGCCATAAAAAAATCATCAGGGCTAATAAAATTGCGTTTATCTTCAATTGAACTTTGAGTATGATGGCTATACCTGAAATCACCAGCGCGGCGCCCGCGAAGTAGGTCCAGAAAATATGCACCGGAATCCAGTTAGGAACAAGCGTTGATATACCTTCGGCGTATAAAAAATGGTCGATACCAAAACAAATAATAGTAATGGAAAAGAAAATGTTGCCTAAAGGAATAAAGTTTTCCAATAAACTCATTAAAGGTTTATTTTTTGAATGCCTGTCTTCTACCGGGAAAGAACCCGCAACAACAAATGCACCTCCGGCAAATACTAATTCTTTCATAGCCGCGGCCCATGAGCCCAAATTCCTGTAATAACTATCAGCTAAAATTTCATAGGGAATTTGACAAAAAACTATCAGCAACAGAAATGTTCCCCCTAAAATGAGTGACACCATTTTTGCACTTTTATCAAAAACTATTGCGAGGCCCCCTATTATAAGAATTATACTCAGAAGGTACACAAAAAAGACGTGCCCTGGCAACGAAACCGGCCATGGGGGCAAAATTACAGGACGAAAATCTGAATAAAAAATTTGCTGAACTCCCAATGCCGCTATCATAATACCATAGGATATGCGGGCTGTTTTAACGAAGGTTCCCATTTATTGCCGGTTTGATATTCAAATTACGGAAGTAACATGATATCAAACAAGTAGCTAGCCTGTACATCTTGAAACAAGTTTGTACACAGACACAAAATGCCGAAAAACGATCTTAAACTTCTCTTGCGGAATCCCAGTTTTCCAGGTAGTCGGCAACGCGCCTTACAAATGAGCCGCCCAATGCACCATCAACCACGCGGTGATCATAAGATAAAGAAAGAAACATCATATGACGTATACCGATCATATCACCCTGCGGTGTTTCAATTACCGCAGGCTTTTTCTTTATGGCGCCTACGGCTAAAATGGCGACCTGCGGCTGGTTTATAATAGGCGTACCCATAACATTGCCAAAAGAACCAACATTGGTTATGGTGAATGTACCGCCTTGCACATCATCGGGTTTAAGTTTATTATTGCGGGCCCTGCTTGCCAGGTCGTTAACCGCTTTTGTAAGACCAACGAGATTTAGCTCGTCCGCCTTTTTTATAACCGGCACTATAAGGTTTCCGCTTGGTAAAGCAGTCGCCATGCTTATATTAATATCTTTCTTTTTAATGATTTGAGTGCCTGTTACCGAAACATTGATCATTGGCATGTCTTTGATGGCACGCACAACTGCTTCTATAAAGATCGGCGTAAATGTTATTTTTTCACCCTCCCTTTTTTCGAAGCTGCCTTTTATATTTTCGCGCCATAAAACCAGGTTAGTTACATCGGCTTCCACAAACGAAGTTACATGTGGCGACGTGTGCTTACTCATTACCATATGATCGGCAATTAAACGGCGCATCCTATCCATTTCGATAATTTCATCGCCCGGAGACACAATTGTATCGCTTGTATTTTTACCTTCACCAGGTCGTGGGGCAGTTGGCTCGGGCTTGCCCTTTTCAATAACGGGTTCGGTTGTTTGATTAGCAGCTTCAAAATTTAGTTGTGGAGATGCTTGCTGTGAGGCCTCTTTAACCGGCGCGTTTGCTACCTGTTCTTTATTTTCTTTTACAGAGGCCGGCTGATATCTTTTTTGTATATAATTTAATAAATCGTCTTTAGTTAAACGACCATCTGCGCCAGTGCCAGGAATCTGATCTAATTCGCCACCGCTTATCCCCTCCTGGGTTGCAATATTCCGCACTAAAGGCGAATAAAATCTTAATGCATTTTTAGTAAAATCGTCACTTTTGACTTCGTTTTTAAGGTCTAATTGGTCAATGAATGGCACCTGTTCTGCGAGTTCCGTATGTGGTTCAAATACAGGCTTTTTCGTATCCTCTTCATCCGCAGGCCTATGCTCACGTGCTTCAACAAAAGGTTGATGAATCTCCTCGGTTGAATGCGATTCTTCATGTATTGGATGAGCTTCAACTATGCTATGGTAATCTGTGGCAACGTTTTGTTCGTCATCTTTTTCGGGCTCATCAGTTTCGATAATTGCAATAGCAGCGCCTACCTGAACTACGTCGTTGTCATTAAAAAGCTTTTCAATTAATGTGCCTGAAACTGGGGATGGAACGTCAGAGTCAACTTTATCGGTGGCAATCTCCATTACTGTTTCATCAGCTTCAATATAATCCCCCGGATTTTTTGTCCATTTGATTATAGTTGCTTCCGCAACACTTTCCCCCATTTTAGGCAATAAAAGTTTGAATTTGGCCATTAGACAGTATTTATAATTTATCGAATAATTTATCGCAAACTTAGCTGATTTTGTCGTTATTTTCTTCTTCCCGAAGTAAAATATTCAGCAAATTAAAGGCAGAAATTGTCGCGCGTTCTATGTTTTGTTTACGTTTATTTCCAAAAGTTAGTTTCTTCACTATTTTTTTGTCAACCGAAGCGATTGCAACCCAAACAGTACCCACTGGTTTTTCGGGAGTGCCCCCATCAGGGCCTGCTATGCCTGTAACTGCTATCCCATAATCCGACTTAAAACACCGTAAAGCTCCGTCAACCATCTCCGTAACAGTTTCTTCACTAACTGCGCCGTGTTGCTCAATGGTTTCCTTTTTAACGCCTAAAATACTTTCTTTAAGCTCATTGGAATACGTTACAGCGCCTCCAAGAAAAACTTTAGATGAACCGGGATGTTGCGTTAGAAGGTGAGAAATATAACCACCGGTACAGCTTTCGGCAACCGATAACGTTAATCCCCTCTTTTCCATAAAGTTTAGTATAACTTTTTCTATCGCAATATCCTCTTCTGCCGCTACAACATTACCTATCCGGTCAATTATTTTAGATGCAAAATTTTCTACTTCATTTTTTAAGAGTGCTTCATTTTCACCATAGCCGCTAAGCCTTAATCTAACCTGCCCAAGTTTTGGCAAATATGCCAGCTTAATATATGGTGGTAATGAATCTTCTATATCGGCAATCCTCTCCGCCAAAAATGATTCGCCTTCGCCCACGGTTAAAAGTGTTTTATGAATAATTACCGGGAGTTTTAATGTTGATTTGAGTTTAGGTATTACATCTTCCTCCATCATGTACATCATTTCGTGAGGCACGCCTGGCATAGAAACGTATATTTTACCGCCCACGTTAAACCACATCCCAGGTGCTGTGCCGTTTTTATTTAAAATAACCTCGCAGTTTTCGGGTACCTGGGCCTGTTGTTTGTTAACTTCCAGCAATGGCCGGTTAAACCGCGCAAAAATATTAGTCACATTATTAAGGGCTTCCTGGTTTTCAACAAGGTTTACCCCGAAGTATTCGGCGATAGTTTTCTTTGTAATATCATCCTTGGTGGGGCCAAGTCCGCCTGTTATCAAAATAACATCTGCTCTGTCACGGGCTTCGGCAAGGGCTGTTAAAATATGCTGACGGTCATCGGATACAGAAGAAATTTGTTTTACGCGGATGCCGATATTATTCAATTTTTCTGCCATCCATGCCGAATTGGTATCAACAATTTGGCCTATCAGAATCTCATCTCCTATAGTAATTATTTCTGCTAACATTAGTACTGGTTAAATGATGCATTATTGGTGTAATCGCTCCTCTTGCTAAGTTTCAGGTCCTGTAAAATGGTTGCTTTCACTCTTAAAGTAACATTATATGATTTATAGTAGCCAAAAGGCGACCATTGGATGTTGAGGTCCCAGCAATGTAAATCCCTGTATATTGAAAATTGAGGCACCCCGCTGAGTTTCAACGCCCTTAAATCATAACTGGTGCTGTATTGTACTTTCCATTTGGCGGTAAGATTAAAATCGCCGCTTATCATAATGGTATTACTGGTGCTGGTACTAATAACCTGGTTACTATAGCTAAAACTATAATTGAACGAGAGGTTCCATGGGACATTAAAATCAACATAGGCGCTCGGGTCGCTGTTAATGAGCGCTAAACGCTGACTCTGCTGCGGATTAATATTTTGTAAACCGCCGGGCTGAACAGGAGTATGCGGATTAAACGTGGTTGAATTTAAACTGCCGCTAACAGAAAATCCGAATGAAGTAAGCGTCGGAAATTTGCCATTTTGAAATGTATATTTGTTTATTGGCCTGGCGGAACGAATTATTTGACCATTTGAAATAGAATCAGTTACAAGGGTAACATAAGGGTTTAATGACCCATTGAAGCTTAAGTTTACTTTTTGATTGAATACAGCGGAGTGAGCCGAAAATGATATCGGCGACAGTCTTAGTGAATCCTGGGCAAAATTGTAAAATGTTGAAAATGTGAAACCTTGTAGGAGAGGAATTATCCGGGACTTACCTGATGTATCAGTGGTTTTTGGTTTCAATTTCATCTCGATTGTATTATCAAGACTTAAGCCTATACCTGCCTGCTTTCCAGGTGAAGGAAATCCATCCTCAAAAATGGAATACGTTTGACTTGCGTAAGGATATGGCACGGTAGCATTACTCACAATAGTTTTGTAATATCCAAAGCCCGGAGCCGAAAAATCGGGATTGAAGCTAAAACTTAGTGAAGGCGTCATAACATGTCTAATGCCTACTATGTTACCCTTTTTGAAAAGCAACGTATTGTAAACTTTGGTTGAAAGACTGGTACCCAGTGTGTACATGCCAGCTCTTTTAAAGCCGCTTATGGTATCTATCACCGGTATATCAGGGTTTGCATTGCTGGCGGGATTATCTCTTTCAAAACTTTTTTGTATGGACTGCAGATACCAGTGCTCGGTATAATTAATGTTCATACCCCATTGAAAATATTTTAATACATTTAAACTCAAGCCAATAGGTATTTGATGTATTGCATGGAATTGGAGGCTTTTAGAAAACGTGCTCCCTTTAAATAATTCTGCCTCAGGTACGTTATCAAGTTCGTTTGAAGCGTTTACGTTATAGCTGATGGTTATTTTTTGATACCATTTTTGTTCGCCTATCCGATTTTGCGAATCAAAAGGGCTAAGAGAAGCCATTGAAAAATTCATTGTAGGCAACTGCAGCGAAACCGTTTTGTTGGTAAGATCCTGACTATGTGAAAGTCCTACACTTAGATTGAACGGAGTACCAGCCCAGGTTTTACTGTAATTGACGGTTGATCTGAGGGTGTTCGATATTAGCGCCTGCGGATTATAATTTACCGATGCAGGATTGTTTGAATAAAAAGTTTGTGTACCAGCGTTTACAGAGGCACTCAAAGTGCTGCCCGGATGTGCATTTGGGTCCTGGCTATGTGACCAGGTAATATTAAAATCTTTTGCCGGGGGGTCACCGGGTAGCCCATAGTTATGTGAACCGTAGCTTAGTGACACGGTGCCGCCGTATTTATAGCGTTTTAAATAATGAATTGTTTCATTTAATTCATACGATCCTTTTGAATAAAGCGTACCCATGGTGGTAAGGTCCAGGTAATCGTTAACCCCTATATAATAGCCGAAATTGCGGAGATAAAACCCGAGTTTTTGATCTTCACCAAAAGTGGGAAGAATTACCCCCGATGTTCGGGTATCGGGCTTCGGAAAAAATCCGAAAGGTATTGCAAGCGGAAGCGGTATACCTTCTACCTCAAGGTAGGCCGGCCCCGAAACTATCCTGTTTTTTTCGGCAATACCTTTGGTAATCACTATCCCGAAATGTGTGTCAGGATAGGGTAAGTCGCACGTGCTATAAAGCACATTACTATAGGCTATTTCAGTTTCATTTAGCCTCTTGGCCTGCCCCCCGGAGAGAAAATTATTGTCCTGGTCGGATAATGGATTCCATAACTTCCCCTTTTTAGTTTTGTAGTCGAAAAGCAATGAGTCGGATTCTACAGGTTTATCCTTTCCCTGTTTGGAAATAGGCCGCCCCACATACCTTTTGGTAAGCGGATCTTTGCTCCCTTTTGCAAATAATAAATGATTTTTTTGGTCAAGCCTGATATAATCGGCATCTAACTCAAAGTCTTCATATTTAACACGAGCATTGCCATACAGATAAGTTATCTGATGTGCCTGATCAACAATTGTTGAGTCTTCTGCATGAGAAGTTACTTGCGACTGTAACCCTCCGGCCGCTTTTTTCGTAGTATCGTTTTGAGTTTTTCCATTTTTTGTTCGGGAATTTGCCGCGGATTTTTTACCTTTAATAAGTTTCCGGTCTTTAATAGTATCAAGTTTGATAATGGTATCAGCTTTTGGCCTATATTTATAGCCACTATAGTGTGACGCAGCGATCACAGGTACTATTAAAATAATTGCAAGCAGAAAAAAAAGACTTATGAATTTCAAAATTAAATATGAATAGTATTTTTGCAGATATATTTAACAGCGTTCAAAAATAATGAAAAATAAGGCATTGAAAAGATTGATTTGTGGTTTACCGATATTACTTACTTCCCTACCGTTTTTTTTGTTTGCAATCAACTCTCCCTCAAAAAAAGACACTATTACCGGCAACGGATATAAAATAAAAACCATTGTTGTTGACGCGGGACATGGTGGTCCGCATTCAGGTGAAGGTCATTTTTCTCTTGGTGCATCAGGTTCATATTCTAAAGAAAGAAATGTAACGCTGGCAATAGCTTTTAAATTGCAAAAAGCGATAGAAAAAGATATGGCCGGTGTAAAGGTTGTTATGACCCGTACTTCTGACGAGGATGTTGCATGGCAAAAGCGCGCGGATATTGCAAATGAAAACAAAGGTGATTTATTTATTTCATTGCATTGCAATTCATTAGCCGACAGGCATATACGAGAAGTTGTCGGCCATAAGCATCATAAGCCAGTTTACAGAACTATTGAAGTTCCGGACCGCTCAGGTAAAGGAGTTTTGATTTTGGTATATGGTTTTCACCGCTCCAAAGAGGAGGAAAAAGCTATAAAGGAAAATCTTATCGAAGAGGATTCTGATTTGAATGCTAACCCAGATCCGAATGACCCGCAGTCATTGATCCTGATGAATGAATACAAGCGTAAATATCGTAAGCAAAGCATCCACCTTGCTGAATTGCTTAATAACGAATTTGTTGAAACTGATGGCAGACATAGTGAGGGAATAAGAGAACAGGGTGTATTGGTGTTGTGTCATAGCGCTATGCCGGCGGTGCTGGTTGAAACCGGTTACATTAATAACCCCGATGATGAGGCTTATTTGAATTCAGAAGCAGGCCAGAACGAAATTGTTGCTACTATAGTAAGGGCATTGCAGAGTTATAAAGGCGAAGTAGAGTCAGTATCACCGTGAATAAAAGATTTGAGGTGTGAGATTTGACACATGAGGTAATAGCTTCGGTTACTCACATCTACTATCTTATATCTAATATCTATTGTCTATGAAAATTTCAAACGAAACCAAAATAGGGGTACTAACCGCTATTGCAATTACGGTACTCATTTTAGGATATAGTTTTTTAAGGGGAAACGATATTTTTTCAAGCTCCAATAAATTCTACGCTGTTTACAAAAGTGTAGATGGCTTGTCGGTATCAAAACCTGTACTTGTAAACGGATTTCCTATCGGCCGGGTTTCAAATATGAAACTTTTACCTGACGGGCGCACAATTGTCGAGTTTAAAATTGAACAGCAGTATAATGTCCCTTCAAATACGCTGGCAAAATTGGTTAGTACTGATCTTTTGGGAAGTAAGGCAATAGTTTTCGACTATGGTAACAGCAACGTTAACATTCAGGACAGAGATACATTACGTGCCGACATAGAGGGAAGTTTGGCAGAAAGTTTACAACCGATCCAGATGAAGGCGGAAAACCTCATTACAAAATTAGATTCGACGCTGGCATCAGTAAATAGAATATTAAATCCTGATTTCCAAAGAAATGTCGACCGGAGCTTTTTGAGCATAGCCAATTCATTACAAACGCTTGAGGGTACGACAAAAAAAATAGATGCACTTATCGGCGGTGAAACTACCCGTATTAATACTATATTAGCTAATACAGAAGCCGTATCGGGAAATTTAAAAAATAGTACAGAACATCTAACCGGCATTACAGCAAACTCCGAAAAGATTACCAGCGACATAGCAAACTCAAACATAAAACAAACGCTTGAAAATGCTAACAAAGCGACTGCTGGTTTACAGGCAGTTATAGCTAAAATAAACAGCGGCAAAGGTAGTTTAGGCATGCTGGTTAACGACGACAAATTGTACAAAAACTTAACTAACGCATCCGCCAGCCTCGACAAACTGCTTATCGATTTAAAAGAAAATCCAAAAAACTACGTAAGCTTCTCGGTTTTTGGAGGAAAGAAAAAATGAGTCGGTGAGTGATGAGCAGTTAACGGTGAGTGGGTAGTTGGGTGTAGAAATTTTGAAGCATTATCATTGTTGGTTAACCGCCTCAATATTGTGTTAGAAAACTACTCACGAATCAACCTGATCAACTATTCACCAACAAAAAACGTCTTCCCCTCAATAGCCAGTTCCGTATTGGGGAAAATGCTCCGGGCTTCGTCCAAAAGTTCGTTCAATGTTTTATACCTGGCTGAAAAATGACCGATCAATAACTTTGTGGCATTAGTTTTTAACGCAATTATACCTGCCTGCAAAGCGGTTGTATGACGGGTGTTAACTGCTCTATCCAGCATATTATTTAAAAAAGTAGCCTCGTGATATAACATTGTCGAATTGCTTATGAGTTCGAAATATCCTTCATTATACATGGTATCTGAACAATAAGCGTAGGATTTTGGCGCTTCAGAATCTAATGTCAGCGTATCATTTCTATAAATCTTGCCATCCGGTGCAGTATAATCCTGTCCTTTTTTTAATGCTGAATAATATTCAACCGGAATATTAAGCCCGGCAATTTTTTCCTTAAGCAGTTTTCTCAGCCTTTTCTTTTCTTTGAAAACAAATCCTGTACAGGCAATTCCATGATCGAGCGGTATCGTTTCAACAATAATCTCCTGGTTTTCTAAAACCACCTCTGAGATTTGAGGATTTGTAAACGTATACTCCAATGGGTATTCTAATATTGTTTCCGAATAATTTAATTGGATGTCTATAATTTCCTTCAATTGCGGAGGCGAGAAAATCCTTAACTTCTTCTTTCTTCCGTTAAGATGCAATGAAGAGAGGAGACCCACCAGGCCAAGATAATGATCACCATGAAGATGGCTGATAAAAATATGGTCGATGCGGCTGGCTTTAATATCAAAGCGTAATAATTGCTGTTGTGTGCCTTCGCCGCAATCAATTAAATAAAGCCGTTCATTTATATTAAGAACCTGTGATGAGGGATTTCTATTAAAAATGGGGGTTGCCGAACTGCTCCCAAGTATTGTTACCTCGAATTTCATACTTGGTGAACAAAAGGGTGCTTATTTTGCTTCTTTTTTCAGTTCCTTTTCTACTTCTTCCATAAATACAAGGTCAATAGCTTCCTCGGGTGTAGGTACAATCGAAAGCACATTATCAAGCTGGGAAATAGTTATTAAACGCGCAACGGCATCATTTAAGCCGGTCAAAATAAAGGTTCCGGCTGCATTTTTGCATAAACGATGTCCAACTAATAGGCTGCTCAATCCTGACGAATCAGCAAATTTCACTTGTGAAAGATCAAAAATGATATTTCTTTGACCCTCAGTATTGATCAGGATAAGCTCTGACTTAAGTTGCGGCGTTATTAATGAATTTAGCTTTGATTCATTCAGCTTCAACAAAATATATTTCTCGTGTTTGTCAACAGTAAATTTCATTCTTGTATTATTAAAAAGCTAATATATAATAATTTTATCTACAAATATAAAAAATTACAACACAGTAAGTGCATTATTTATAGCTATTTCCACTCTTTTTATTACACTCTGGTTGTCCGGTTTGATGAAATCTTCGCCGGTAATTTGCTCAAAGAGCTCGATATACCGCTCAGAAATGGATTTTACGATTTCTTTCGTCATCACTGGAACAATCTGCCCTTCCTTACCCTGGAATCCATTTTCAATCAACCATTTTCTCACAAATTCTTTTGATAGCTGTTTTTGCGGCTCACCATTTTCCTGACGCTCCTTATAACCTTTACTATAAAAGTACCTTGACGAATCGGGTGTGTGAATTTCATCTATCAGGTAAATTTTCCCGTCAGCCTTTCCAAACTCATATTTGGTGTCAACCAATATTAAACCTTGTTTCGCTGCAATTTCGGTTCCCCGCTTAAATAATGCCCTGGTGTAATTTTCAAGTTGTTCGTAATCATCAGCTGATACGATACCCCTTGCCAGTATTTGTTCTTTCGTTATATCCTCGTCATGCCCAACAGCAGCTTTGGTTGTGGGTGTAATAATTGGTTCCGGAAGCTTGTCATTTTCCTTTAATCCTTCTGGTAAACTTACCCCGCAAACCTGCCGTTTGCCCGAACTGTATTCGCGCCAGGCGTGGCCGGCAAGATATCCGCGGATCACCATTTCTACCTTAAAAGGATCACATATACGGCCAATCGTAACGCTCGGATCAGGGACATTAATAACCCAATTTGGCACAATATCAGCAGTTGACGTTAAAAACTTAGCCGCAATTTGATTTAGTACCTGTCCCTTATAGGGTATAGCCTCTGGTAGTACAACGTCAAACGCGGATATCCGGTCGGTAACCACCATTACAAGATATTTATCGCCGATGGTATAAACATCCCGTACTTTACCCTTATAAAAACCGGTTTGACCCGGGAATGCAAAATGTGTTTCTTTTAACGATTTTAGTTCATGGTTCATAATTCATAGTTCATAGTCGAAATTTCTTTTAACTCGTTTATTAAGATAATAACGAAAATCGCTTTTGTCTTAAATGGAGTTTTTTTACGACGTTATCATTTTGACTAAAATTTCATATTCATCATAGAGAATATTGAATTGTACATCCTCAATATAGCCTCTTCTTTTAGCGATAAATAAACAACTTACAACTTCAATAGCTGAGCGAAGGGAATAACCTAAGAATACTTTGAATACTGCTTTACTCCGACCAGTTGATCCTTCGGCGATGTTTAACACGACCGAATCTGCCGGACGTTTTATTTGCGAAGTTAAAACATATATTTCTTCTTTTGGAAAGCTCTTAGTTAATTGATTAATTTGTTCACCCAGATCAATAGCTTTTTGCCATACTTGCAAATCTTCAAATCTAAATGCCATTATTAACTTTCTGCTATGAACTATGATCCATTAACTATGAACGTCTACTGTATATCCCCGTAAGCTTCTAAAATTTTCCGTACAAGTTTGTGCCGTACTACGTCTTCTCCGCTAAGGTAAACAATTTCTATTCCTTTAATATCGGTTAGTATTCGTAGGGCGGTATGTAAGCCCGACTGTTGTTTCTTTGGCAAGTCAATCTGTGTAACGTCGCCGGTAACAATAAACTTTGCAGAAGGTCCCATCCTGGTAAGAAACATTTTCAACTGCATATCTGTAGCGTTTTGTGCTTCATCTAAAATTACAAAACAGTTATCCAATGTACGTCCGCGCATAAATGCAAGCGGCGCTATCTCGATAGTACGGTTTTCTAAATACAATTTCAGCTTTTCGGCCGGGATCATATCGTCGAGCGCATCATACAATGGGCGTAAATAAGGGTCAATCTTTTCTTTTAGGTCGCCGGGTAAAAAGCCCAGGTTCTCCCCTGCTTCAACCGCTGGCCTGGTTAAAATTATTCGCTTAATTTCTTTATTTTTTAGTGCTCTTACAGCCAGGGCCACCGCAGTATAGGTTTTACCGGTTCCCGCAGGCCCAATCGCAAATAAAATATCGCTTTTGTTGATACACTCAACCATGCGGCGCTGGTTGGCAGTGCGAGCTTTTACCATGAGACCGTTGGGACCGAAAACAATAACCTCTCCGGTCGCGAATTTATCTGCTGAAGGATCGGCGGTTGTGGTATCTGACGACTTTGATCCCAATATACGTTCCAGATCCGTTATATTCAGGTTTTCATATTTTTCAACATGCTGTAGCAGATGAGAAAATTTTTCCTGAAATATACTTAGTTCATGCTCATCGCCGAGTATTTTAACTTCATTGCCCCGGGCCACTATTTTAAGTTTAGGATATTGTTTCTTAATGATTTCAAAATGATCATTATTTGGCCCCCATAGTACCGCAGGGTTGATTTGTTCAATTGACAATTTAAGTTCGTTCAATACAAATTGATTTTTGGTTGCAGATTTTTATGAATTAAAAATTGAATATTTGTAACAATAATCTTGTACAAGATTAGTGATAAATATTTGAAAAATTAATGGCAATAATAACTTTAACTACTGATTTGGGCGATAAAGATATTTACCAGGCCGCCCTTAAAGGGAGTATCTTAAAATTGTTGCCTACAGTAAATATTGTTGACATCACCAATAGCGTCGCGGCTTATAACATACAGCAGGCTGCTTTTATACTGAAAAATAGCTTCTATTATTTTCCTGATGCTACTGTTCATTTAATTGGTATTGACACCGTTTACAATATTGATACGCGCTATCTTGCTACAAAATATAAAAACCATTTTTTTGTTGGGGCCGACAACGGGATATTTTCACTGATTTTTGATAGCGAGCCTGATGAAATAGTAGAGTTAAACATTATGCAGGACTTGAAATTTTTGCATTTTCCGCTTGCCGACATTTTTGTTAAGGCTGCCTGCCACCTTGCACAGGAAAAGAAGCTGGGCGAAATTGGAATTCCCGTAAGTGGCATCGAAAAGAAAATGAGCTTACAACCTGTTGTAGAAAAAAACCTGATAAAAGGATCGGTTATTTATATCGACTCTTTTCAGAATGTAATTACCAATATTACGAAAGACTTTTTTGCTACAGTACAACAAGGAAGGAAGTTTATGCTATCGTTTAAAAGAAATGAAACGATTAATCATCTGAGCTGGCATTATAATGAAGTGCCCGAAGGTGAGAAACTGTGTATGTTTGGTATAAGCGATCATTTGGAAATTGCCATTAACAAAGGGAACGCCAGTGGTTTGCTAGGTTTAAATATTGGTGATAGTATAGTAATTGATTTTATAGAGACGTGAAAAAAATAATTCTTTTAACCCTGATCGGACTTTTATCGGCAAACGTTTTCGCACAAGCAAACAGCGATTCTGCGGCTTACCAACTGGAAAGAAAAAAGATAAATAACATGCTTGCCGCCAGGTCGCAGAAATTTGGACAATATGACGAAAGCCTGAGCAAGCACACGGGCATTTTTGGTTTTCAAACAAAAAAAGATATCCGGCGATCCAACGATATTTTAATGGATATCGTCAAAACCGACAATGACATCTACAAGGAATTAAAAATATTGCTGGATTACCGCACTTTTCAGCAAACGCAGGTGCAAAGTCATTCAAAGGAAGCAGAGCAAACCAACATCGCATTCATGAATACGATCAACCGGTTAAGAGACCAGGCTGACCATTTAAGGTCGGAGGCTGAAAAACAAGAAGATCAACAGGAAAAGACCCAACGTATCCATATAGGGGTATTTATATTTATGCTGGCGTTAATTTTATTTCTTTCTATCCGCAAAAGCAAACGAAAGGCCTAACTTTATAAATATTATATTATAAAATGTTTTAAGGCGCCAATCGTCTTACACGTAATGATTGTTAAATTATAGGTATCTTAGTTAACATAAATGGCAAGAAGACGACTAAATAGTGGCGACTCACAGGGAAAAGAGTTATCAAAGGCAAAAATAAACAGTAAAAGTTTAAAACAGGTAGGCCGGCTGCTTTCGTTTGTAAAACCTTATCGTGGTAAATTTATAGCAGCATTTTTTCTTTTGCTTATATCAAGTCTTGTGGGTTTATCTTTCCCCCGGTTTTTGGGAGCATTGATTGATGCAGCACAAGGAAAACATAAACATTCTTTTTTGCCCGACACGCTAAACGGCATAGGATTACTTGCCTTCGCAGCATTATTTGTGCAGGCTGTTGTGTCTTTTTTTCGTGTTATATGGTTTGTTCAGGTTGCAGAAAAGTCATTGGCCGACATCAGGCGTGACACTTATTTTAAGCTGATCACTTTGCCGATGAATTTCTTTTCCAATCGCCGGGTTGGCGAGTTGAACAGCAGGATCTCGGCTGATTTGTCTCAAATCCAGGATGCCATTACTACCACGCTGGCCGACATGATTAATAAATTAATTTTATTAATTGGTGGTATTACTCTTTTAGTAATTGCATCTCCACGACTGACACTGATGTTATTGCTTATAATGCCTGTTATGATAGTAATAGCGGTATTTTTTGGACGGTTTATACGCAAACTGTCCCGGCAAACACAGGATAAACTTGCTGAATCGAACATTGTTGTTGAAGAAACGCTGCAGGGTATAGCAAGCGTTAAGGCCTTTGTAAATGAAGCCTTTGAAGCTGGAAGATACGATAGAATTCTTCGTGACGTAGTTAAACTGGCAGTAAAAGGCGCAAAATTCAGAGGATTTTTTGCTTCTTTTATTATTTTTTGTCTTTTCGGCGCGATTGCCGCGGTAATTTGGTATGGCTCCGTAATGGTTAGTAACGGGCAATTAACTATCGGTAAACTCACTGAATTTGTAATATTAGGTATCTTCGTTGCCGCTTCAATGGGTAGTTTCCCCGATTTATATGCCGGTATTCAAAAAGCCATCGGCGCCACTGAGCGTGTTTTGGAAATTTTAGACGAAAACGGTGAGAATATATCCATCCGTGAGCATGATAACAACGTCAAACAAAAAATTGAAGGGAACCTTTCGTTCTCCAATGTAGTATTTGCCTACCCGTCGCGCCCGGAGCTAACGGTATTAAATGACATATCTTTTGATGCGGGCGCCGGGCAAAAAGTCGCCATTGTGGGGCCAAGTGGTTCTGGAAAGTCAACAATGGCAGCTTTGATCCTGCAATTTTATCATCCTCAAAGCGGCGCAATATTATTTGACGGCAAGCCCGCAGCCGATTATTCACTTACAGATATCCGTAACCAGGTAGCAATCGTTCCACAGGACGTTATGCTTTTTGGAGGGACGATACGGGAAAACATCGCTTACGGAAAACTAAGCGCATCAAAAGACGAGATTATACAAGCTGCCCAAAGAGCCAATGCACACCATTTTATTACCTCGTTTCCTGAGGCATATGACACTGTTGTCGGCGAACGGGGTGTAAAGTTGTCTGGAGGCCAGCGACAGCGCATAGCCATTGCAAGGGCACTGTTAAAAAACCCTTCTATCTTGATACTTGATGAAGCTACATCGTCTCTTGATTCGGAGTCTGAACGACTTGTACAGGAGGCATTGGAAGAATTGATGAAAAACCGGACTTCTGTTATTATTGCCCACCGCTTATCAACTATCCGCGAAGCCAATAAAATTATCGTGCTGGAAAAGGGGAAAATAATTGAATCGGGCAGTCACCAGGAACTTATTAGTAATGAGCAGGGTCTTTACAGGTACTTGAGCGCTTTACAGTTTGAGGTGAGTTAGTTATTTTTTCTTTCTCAATTCATCTAACCTCGATACATCGTACCAATCTTTTTCGCGGTGAGTTAGAAGTTTCATTTTTCTCAGGTAATCATAATCGACGACATTCAGCATTAAACTGTTGCCGATGTCGTGAACAATCATGGAATTTTCTGCTTCATCAAAATTGATATTTGGATGAACAACTGTTAAGCAGTCTATAGTATCAGGCATTTCCCCTATTTTACATTTAAAAATAGTCGTAAAATTTTCGTTCCTTAAAGTCCCGATCTCACTTTCTGTGTATTTTAAATCAAGCCATACTTTATAGAATAAATCGCGGTTCTCGTTTGTTGGAGCCAGCCATATGTCCATATCCTGGGTGCCCTATTTACTTCATGAAAATTTACGGCAACTCCACCGATAAGCATATACCTACTTTATGCTTCTGCATTGAAACAAGAAAACTTATAAAGAATTCATCTTCAATATCAAATGGCATCGTATGAATGATAGATTTTAAATACTCTTCCTTTTTCTGAAGGCTGTTTATTAAAGTTATATTTATGACGTAATTTAAAATAGTACCTTAAACGCTCTGAGTAAGAAAGGCTGGCAAAAAATTGCCTGCGCTCTTCTTCATCCTCTTCAAACGTGGTATTTATTTTAATCCGTTTCATTTTCTTCTGTTGCCACAAGCTGTACAAAATGTGGATGTTTGAGTTCTGTATGGTTTACCGCAGTTTTCGCAAATTGGGCCATATTGGGAAACTTGATGGTGCATTATCTCTTCTGCTTCTGTCTCCCCAAAGCCTGTTAATTCGTTATAATAATCCAATAACGGTGTAAATCGGTCAGGCGATGCACTTTTAAAACCTAAATCGTATAGCTCCTTTGCTTTACCAAACTCTTCGTCGTCAAGCATAGGCACATTCATTTTGCATTTCCAGCACCAAAGAACTTTCATAATATCAGTTAGCTGACTTCTTCAATTTCTTTAATTACCCCTGGTTTGCCATTTTTAAATGCTTTCCGTGGCGTTAACCCCAATAGCTCAAACATTGCCATATCAGTATCAAATGAAGGGTTAGGCGTGGTTAACAATTTCTCCCCCGCAAAAATAGAATTGGCGCCCGCCATAAAGCAAAAGGCCTGCTCAACCAAACTCATTTCGGTGCGCCCTGCTGACAGGCGTACCACTGTCTTTGGCATTATTATCCTGGTAGTTGCAATCATGCGAACCATATCCCAAACCGATACCCTCGGCTGATCGGCCAATGGTGTACCCTTTACCGGCACCAGCGCATTAATCGGCACTGATTCAGGATGTTTTGGCAAATTTGATAAGGTTTTAAGCATCGAGATACGGTCTTCCACGGTTTCGCCTAATCCGATTATACCGCCGCTGCAAACAGTGATCTTGGCCTTGCGCACGTGCTCCAAAGTTTTTAAGCGCTCGTCATAACTGCGGGTAGTAATAATTCGCTTATAATCTTCTTCTGATGTATCCAAATTATGGTTATAAGCATACAAACCTGCGTCTGCCAGCCTTTGTGCCTGCGATTCGGTTAACATGCCCAGTGTGCAGCACACTTCCATATCCAGTTCGTTTACCGCTTTAACCATATCAATTACTTTATCAAAATCACGGTTATCCCGAACTTCACGCCAGGCAGCTCCCATGCACAGCCTGGAGGCGCCACCATCTTTTGCTTTTTGTGCAGCCGCAATCACTTCTTCTTTCGGCATTATGGCGTGTACATCTACCCCAGTGTTATAACGTGCAGCTTGTGGGCAATAAGCACAATCTTCGGGGCAGCCGCCTGTTTTTATGGATATTAATGAACTGATTTGTACTTCTGAATAGTCCTTATTTTCTCTGTGTACAGTTGCTGCTTCATAAACCAGGTCTAATAATGGTCTGTGGTATATTTCAGCAATTTCTTCTTTTGTCCAGTTGTATCTTACTTCGGTCATTATATATGTTCGTGATGTTTTGTTATTCAATTAATGATGTAATAAAAGTTTGGTGGCAAACCAAAGCGGCAGTAAAAATCCTGCACAGTCGGTAAAGGTAGTAATTATTATAGATGATGCCACGGCGGGGTCTATCCCTACCCTTTTTAGCACCAGCGGAATAGTCGCTCCCGTTAAGCCGGCGACAATAAGGTTGCCTGTCATGGCTAAAAATAAAACCAGGCCAAGTAGAGGGTTGGCATCATAAAACCATGCAATAAAAAAAACAATAAGGCCGTTTGCGGCACCGTTCAGCATACCTACTAAAAACTCTTTTAATACAGTGTTGTATGCCTGGCTATCAGTAAGGTCACTCAATGAAATACGCCGCACAGTTACAGCGAGCGCCTGAGTTGCCGCATTCCCGCCCATACCGGCAATAATGGTCATGTAAGCAGCTATTGTAGGAAGCTGGGACACTGTACTATCAAAATGGCGAATAACGGCCGCCGCAAGATAAGCAGTACCTAAATTTATTACAAGCCAAGGTAAGCGGCTTTTTACAGCGTCTTTCCAGTTACCGCTAAGTTCCTCGTCTTCAGATACACCCGAAATCTTTAGAATGTCCTCGGTGCTTTCCTGCTCCATAACATCCATGATGTCATCGACCGTGATCCTCCCAAGTAATTTCATGTTATCATCAACAACGGGGATGGTTGTTAAGTTGTATTGCGATATTAATCCGGCAACATCTTCCTGATCGAGTTCAGCTTTTACATATACAAAATCGCTATTTACCAAATCTTTTACACGGGCCTGAGGGCTTGCCTTTATGATCGATTTTATGGACAAAATTCCCTGAAGGATGTCTTCATTGTTAACCACATAAATGGTATAAAACTCCTCCATCTCCTCCGATTGTCTGATGATCTCATCTAAGGCCTCTTTCTTATTAAGGTTTATATTTACCTTGATAATTTCGGAGTTCATTAACCCCCCTGCAGTGTCCTCATCGTATTTTAACAATGCACGGATACTATGGGCGTCGTCCTCATCAATGTCTTCTAATATCTCCTGCTGATCTTCCTCATCAAGCTGGGAAATAATGTCTGTGGCATCGTCATAATCCAGCTCTTCAACAATCTCCGAACGTTTTTCCGGGTGGAGGTTTATCAAAAGTTCTCCCGGACTTTGTTCCTCGCTCATTTCCGAAATAACCTCTGATGCAATGTCCGTAGGAAGGATATTGATGATCCTTTCCTTGGCTTCCTGGGGAAGTTTTTCGAACAGCATGGCAATCTCCGAAGCGTGATACTCTTTCAGAACAATTTCTAACTCAGCGTCTTCGCCTTCCAACGCGGTTTTAATCCGCAGGAGGTCGGTCTTGTCTATTTCGAAGGATTGCATAAGCGACTAAAATACGTATTATAATTTGAGAATTGCATCAATTTGAAGATTGGAAATTTTGAAAATTACTTTTTAAGATTAGGTATGTGGTTATATCAATGGTTTTGACAATCTAAATAAAAAACATAAATTAGTTTAAGATAATGAAGGAGTTCTACTAGCACATGATTTTTAAAATGAGCAAAACAATCAAATTAAAAAGACAAAAAAGAGTATTTTTTGAATTACAATTACTGTTTTTTGTTCCATTGTATGTGCTCCCATCATGCAGACAAAAAAATCCGGCCCCTTCAAGCGAACTTATAGCGCAAATCAATCTTAAAAGAGGTGAAGTAGCCATCTGTGGACGTACTGCGCAACAATTTGGAACGGTTGAATTTCCAATTTCCGGTGACAGAAAGGTAAATCAAGATTTTAACCTGGCCATAGCACTGTTGCATTCGTTTGAATATGATGAAGCCGAGAAAGTCTTCGCAAAAATCATTGATGAAGCTCCAGGATGTGCAATGGCTTACTGGGGAGTAGCAATGTGTAACTACCATCCGCTGTGGACTCCTCCTTCTGGGCCTGAACTTAAAAAAGGTGCTAAGGCGATAGAAATAGCCCAATCTATTTCGCAAAAATCAACAAGAGAGACTGACTATATAAATGCGATTTCTGTTTTTTATAAAGATTGGGATAAGATAGATTACAAGACCCGGTGCATCAGTTTTGAAAAGGGGATGGAAAAACTTTATACTAAATACCCTGACGATAAGGAAGCTGCTATATTTTATGCGTTAGCACTTGATGCGGCAGCCGACCCTACTGATAAATCATTTAAAAATCAAAGAAAAGCAGGCTCTATTTTAAATGCGCTTTATCCGTATGAACCAAATCATCCCGGAATTGCACATTATATCATTCACACTTATGATTACCCTGAATTAGCTGCATTAGCCCTGCCAATGGCGAGAAAATATGCATTGATTGCTCCATCCTCAGCACATGCACTGCATATGCCTTCCCATATCTTTACAAGATTGGGGCTTTGGGATGAATGTATTAGATCGAATATCGCGTCTGTCGCTTCTGCCAGGTGCTATGCTGAAACAGTCGGTATAAAAGGACATTGGGCTCAGGAGCTTCATGGCCTGGACTACCTTGTTTATGCCTACCTGCAAAAAGGAGAAAACAAGCTGGCAAAAGAACAATGGGAATATCTTAAAACAATTGATAATGTTTATCCAATTGATTTTGCGGGTGCCTATGCCTTTGCGGCTATACCTTCGCGTTACTTACTTGAAAATAAACTTTGGAATGAAGCAGCTGATTTAAAAATACATCCCGACAATTTCCCCTGGAAGAATTTTCCATGGCAGGTAGCTATAGTTCATTTTACGCGACTGATGGGGTCTATTCATATCGGGCAGATTAATTCTGCTGAATCAGAATTGAAGACACTCAACGCTATTTACGATACATTGACACAACAAAAAGATTCTTACAAAGCCAACCAGGTACTAATACAGATTAAAATGTCTGAAGCATGGATCCAGTTTAAAAAGGGCAAAAACGGAGAAGCGTTGACGCTGATGAATTTGGCAACCGATATGGAAGATAAAACTGAAAAACATCCCGTTACTCCCGGCGAAGTGATACCAGCAAGGGAATTACTAGGTGACATGTTAATGCAAATGAACAAACCTAACGAAGCGCTAGCAGCTTATGAGTTGGATCTAAAAAAACATCCGAATCGGTTTAATGGAGTTTACGGCGCTGGTTTGGCGGCCGAAAAATCCCAAAATGTTAAAAAAACGACTTCCTATTACAAACAATTGTTGGCTATTGTAAGCCCGGCAAGTTCCGACAGACCCGAGTTAGTTTCAATAAAATTGTTTTTTAAAAATAACCAATAAACGCACTCCGGCTAATCAGGGCATTTTTATATCGTATAATTGTACCTGATCACAGTACTTAACTTATTCAACTTTTCCATAGCTTTATTTATCTGCGTCTTTCTTATAGAAACCTGAATACTGCAATTATTATCGAAAGCCTGACTAATGATGTTGAGGTTATCTTCTTTTATGATCCTCATCACATCGTTCATCAGCAGGTAGTCAAATTCAATGGTATAGATATCATTAGCCGTTTTCTCAATAATCACCGCTTGTTTAAGGGCATCTTCTGTTGCAGATCTATAAGCATTAATTAATCCGGGAACACCGAGCAACGTACCGCCGAAATAACGTACAACAATAACTGCAAGGTTGGTAAGATCATGTGAAAGCAGGGTATTCAATATTGGACGCCCAGCAGTTCCGGATGGTTCGCCATCGTCATTCAGGCGAAAAACCGACCGGTCAATACTCAAACGCACGGCCCAACAATGATGATTTGCCTTAGGGTGAATGGATTTTAGTTGAGTAAGATTACTTTTCAATTCACTTTCGGAATTTACCGGGAAAGCAAAAGCTAAAAATTTACTGCCACGATCGCGGAATAATCCTTCTGATGGTTTTTCAATGGTATGGTAGGTATCCTCAAACAGCATTAAATTATTATGATTTTGCAATAACTATTATCGCAATAATAGCCAATGCTATGCCGGCCTTGTTCAACAGGCTAAGTTTTTCCTTAAAAACCACCAATCCGGTTAAAGCTCCTAATACAATTACTCCAATATTTACCGCCGAAAAAACGGTAGTGGGATTGCTCGCCATAACCCTATGCGCTTTTAAGTAAAACAGGATATTGCAGAAATTAACAGTTCCTAACATCCAGCCCAATGGGATATGCAGCCACGAAAACCGTATTTTTTTTGCAGTCACCCGGTAAATTAAACCTAATAGCGAAAAAACAAACGCCAACACAAAAACAATAAAAAGTGATGTATTGTATGCAATAGCCTTATTTAAAGCCATTTGTTTGAATAACACATCAATAATCCCGAATCCTACAAAAACAAGTAGTAGGTAAATCCATGCATGCGCCGATACCTGTTTTACCCGTCCGTTATTTTGCAAAGGGATTGAACATGCAATTGCAATAAATCCTAAAATAATACCGATTAATTTTAAAGTATTGAGGTTCTCGTCGAAAAGCAAAAAAGAAGCGATAATTGGAATAAACAACGAAAGGCGCTGCGCAACATCTGTCCGCACGATACCTGATTTCCTGACTGAAATTCCCATAACCACAAAGAGCGCGGGTAACAGTAAGCCCAAAAACAAATAGCTAACAACAGGAGCCCCTTGCAGGTTTGGTAATTGGGGTTTCAAAAAAAACCAGCTCAGCACAATTGCCATAGAATAATTCCAGGTAATGGCCTGGTAAATATTAATATGGTATCGCCTGGCCAGTTTTAATAACACTGAAACAATAACGCTGCAACAAACACTTAAGAAAACGTAGATCATAAATTTGTGAGTAGTTGATTGGGTTTAGTTGGTGAATAGTTGATTTTATAAGGGTGAATGGTTGATTAAGTTGATTGTGTGAGTAGTTGAGAATATTATGGCTGCTCACAACCTATTCTACCATTCTCTCAATCAACTATTCAACAACATTAACAATTCATCCGTACCTGACGAAAATTCTCCGGCATTTTGACCTGTTATAAATGGTGCTTTTGTACCTTTTTTTAATTGAGTTTCCCCGGTAAAAATCCTGGCTTCATCCCACAAGCCGGCTTCAATAAATGTATTTAATGTGTATGCCCCACCTTCAATAATAACCGACTGAATATCCTGCAAGTATAGCTGGAATAAAATATATTGAGGCACATAGCGCTCAAAATCTTCAAGGGCAATATACTTATTTTTTCCGTCTATATTGGTCTTTATCGCATTAAATATCAGTGTTTCAACAGATTGATCAAATAGATGCAATCCAGGATCTAATTCGAGCCTTCTATCGATAACAACCCGCTTCGGTGATTTACCCGGCCCGAACCGCACATTTAATTGGGGATTATCAATCGCTACAGTATTTTTACCCACTAAAACCGCATCCTCTTCACCGCGCCATTGATGCACCAGCTTGCGCGATTCCATGCCGGTTATCCAATGCTGGCTTTGATCATCGGGAGCGAAGAAACCATCTTTGGTTTGCGCCCATTTTAATATGATATAAGGACGTTGCTTTTGTACCCGCGTAAAAAACCTGCGGTTAAGCCATTGACATTCCTTTTCCAATACGCCGGTTATAACTTCTATGCCGGCGTCCTGAAGCTTTTCGATGCCCTTTCCGTTTACTTGTTCAAAGGGGTCGCGACAGCCAACGATAACTTTTTTCAGGTGATGTCTGATGATCAGATCGGCGCACGCCGGGGTCTTTCCATAATGGGCACATGGCTCCAGTGAAACATAGATCGTGGACTTTTTTAGAAGTTCAGCGTGATCCGGAAATCTGGCAATCACCTGGTTTATGGCGTTAACTTCGGCGTGGGCTTCGCCGTATTTTTGGTGATACCCCTCGCCTATTATGCGATCATCTGATACGACAACAGCACCCACCATCGGGTTGGGACTAACCGAGCCCAAACCCAATTCGGCAAGCTCCAAACAGCGCCGCATATATTTTTCGTGTTCCACCATGCTGCAAAAGTAGCTTTTATGTTACTTTGTTGAATGAAAACTATAAAGGATGTTTTTGCTAACTATAAACAAAGCCTTATAACCATATACGATGTAAAAGAAGCGGAGGCGATAACCTTGTTAGCCGTTGTCGAGATTACAAATCTATCCAAAGCAAAAATCAAAGCTTTTCCAGAAATCGAACTATCGCAAGAGCAAATCGAAAAATTGAATAAAACACTCACTGAACTAAAAACCGGAAAGCCTATTCAATATATTTTAGGCAAAACGGAATTTTATGGTTTACCTTTTTATGTTAATTCATCTGTATTAATCCCGCGTCCGGAAACGGAAGAATTGGTGGAATGGGCTTTATTGTCAGTAAGCAGTGGGCAGTGGGCAGTTAGCAGTAATTCAGTGGCCAACAGTCAGTTAACAGTAGGCAGTATATTAGATATCGGTACTGGCAGCGGGTGTATTGCTATTAGTTTAAAAAAGAATCTGCCCAATTTTGAGGTATCGGCAATTGATATTTCTAAGGAAGCTTTGAACACCGCAAAAGAAAATGCAAAGTTGAATGAAGTTGACGTTAATTTTATTGAAGCTGATATATTAAACCTTACGTCAACATTCACAGCCCGCCCATTGCCGTCCACTTCCACTCACTCAGTACTCACCGCTCACTACTCGCTAATCATAAGCAATCCTCCTTATGTTACCCTGAACGATAAAACACAGATGCATACCAACGTGACCCACTTTGAACCACATACCGCTCTTTTTGTTCCCGAAAATGATCCTTTGATATTTTATAAGGCCATAGCGGATTTCGCTGTTACCCACCTTACTCCAAATGGTTTATTATTTTTTGAGATTAATGAAAGTTATGGAAAAGAAGTTGCTGAGCTTTTCACTGATAAAGGATTTAAAGAGGTTGAGTTGAGAAAAGATATGAGTGGTAGGGACAGGATGGTAAAGGCCTCGCGTTAATTCAGTTGTTCTTTGTATTTAATTTTAATTCCAAATCCTTAATAATCCCCTTGAATGATATAGTTCGATCATAAAATTTATAAACCTCAATAAGTTGGCTCAATGATTCTGCTTGCCATGCATTTTTTGAATAATCAATTTTGGATCGAGCTAAATCGATTTTATCTTTTGTCACCTCTCCGCCGATAAAATTATTCACTTCAATTTCGAAATCCGTTAAATTGAGGATTGCCGTCGGCCAATCATTAACAGCAGTGAGTAAAATATTTATCACTTCTTTAACCCTGGTATCTATATTATTTGATGCTCCAACTTCTTCTAATTCAATAATACTTAAATTTCTCATTTTACTGATGACCATTTTTTTTATAATCGTTGAATCCAATGAATCTCGGAATCCATGTCTGAACCGGTGATTTACTTGATTGAATGATTTCGTGGCCTTTTAATCCTAAAATCTTCTAATCCTAAAAATCCAAGCTCAGACAAAAAAATCCCAAATCGAACATCCGAATTCCCAAATCAACTCAACTTCTCGGATGATACTGAATAATAGTCCCCTTTAAATATTCCCTGTCCAAATGGGTATAAATTTCTGTAGTGGTAATACTTTCATGACCCAGCATTTCCTGCACAGCGCGCAGATCGGCGCCGCCTTCGACCAGATGAGTGGCAAATGAATGTCTGAATGTATGCGGGCTGATGGTTTTATTTATACCAGTCAACTCAGCAAGTTGTTTAATCAACATAAATATATACACCCTGCTTAACCTCGCTCCTCTCCGGTTTAAAAAAACCATATCCTCCTCCCCTTTTTTTATGGATATATGCACCCGAATATTCTCAATCCATATTTTCAAGGCTTTTACCGCTGAACCACCTATTGGAACAAGCCGCTCCTTGCTGCCCTTGCCAACTACTTTTATAAATTCAATTTCGAGATACAGGTTTGATAGTTTAAGCTCGGTTAACTCCGATACTCGTAGCCCGCAGCCGTATAGCACCTCGAGTATCGCTTTATTCCTTGCGCCTTCTGGTTTGGATACGTCAATGACGTCAATCAATTTATTTATATCATTAATGCTCAAAGTATCCGGTAGCTTTCTTTGAATTTTTGGTGATTCAAGCAACTCGGAGGGATCGCTTTTAATCAAATCCTCCATCAGCAGGTATTTAAAAAAGGATTTTATTCCGGATAATATCCTCGCCTGCGAAGATGGGATCATGCCGAGTTCGTTAACCCAAACTATAAACAGCCTTAGGTCACCTAGTTTAATATTTTCCGGGTTAAGCTTTTCGCCTTGTGAATCAGCATATTGGTATAATTTTTCTATATCCCGGCTGTAGGCTTCGATAGAATTTTCAGAAAGGGACCTTTCTAATTTTAAGTATGCCTGGAAACCTTTTATTGCCGAACGCCAATCCAATTGATTTTTTTCTAAAGTTTTATTTAAGTTTGAGCTGATGAAGATACAAATAATAAACGGCCCAAATTTAAACCTGCTCGGCGTTCGTGAAAAATCAATTTACGGCAATACTGGCTTTGATACCTATCTTGAAGGTCTTCACCAATTATATCCGGATATTGATATTGAATATTACCAAAGCAATGTGGAGGGTGAAATAATAAATAAACTTCATGAAATCGGCTTCAGTTATGACGGCGTTGTATTAAACGCGGGTGCCTATACGCACACTTCAATTGCCATTGCCGATGCTATTGCTGCTATAAACACACCGGTAATTGAGGTGCATATTTCAAATGTTTATAAGCGCGAAGAGTTTAGGCATAGTTCAATGCTGGCCGCTAACTGTAAAGGTGTGATAGCCGGCTTCGGTATGGATTCGTACCGGTTGGCCATTGAAAGCCTTTTAACTAAATAAAATTCAAACCTAATTATAACGTTTTAGGTATTAACTTCTTTATTTTCAATATATGCGCAATCTCGTTAAAGCCATAACCCTGATCGTATTTTTATTTTTCTCTTCACATAGTGGTTTTGCCCAGACTCAAACTGAAAAAAAACCAACGTTAAAGAAAAGAGATCAGCAGCGGCACGCCATGCATAAGCGCGACTCGTTATTAAAGTCGATCACTAAATCCGATACCTCTATCGGCAATTTACTGCAAAGGCTTGAACAATATACCACAACCTATAACCAAATCAACAACACATTGGCTGAAGGGTTAGACACCACCGATATAAGCGAACAATTACCCGCTGTGATGAGGAGAATAGATAAGGTCATTGCGCTTGGTAATACTCACAAATCAAGCACATTGCGTTATTTATTTGTTCTAAGGGACAATTTAGACCGCATGCAGGATAGGCTGGATGGGTGGCAATCTGACCTGGCCGATATCAACACCAAATTAGTCCAGAATCAAAATGATCTTTTTAAGTTTAGTAAAGATTCGTTATTAAGAACCATCCCTTCAGACAGCGTGGTGCGGGTAACTTTCTTTAGTCATTTAAGAGTAGTTAGAAAATTATGGCATAAAGTAGACTCTGCCAATCGAAGCGCTCTTGTAAAGGTTAATCTTCTGCAGGATAAAACATCTGTATCGTACACCAAAATATTGGACGAAACCGACCATCTTGATGCTAAAATAAAAGGATTTGCAGTTAAGGCTTTTAATGGCGAATCTGATTATATATGGAATACTGATAACCAATACGGCAGTTTTGATACCGTTTTAAATAGTACAATCAAACTTAATCAAACGCTGTTTAACTATTTTCTTAAAAACAGAATGGACGTGCATTTAATTGTGGCATTATTCGCCATTCTTGTTTTTGGTTGGATAATATATAACCGCATCAAAGCAAAACAAATTAATGATGTTGCAGATTCTGTATTTAGCCAGGCCAATTATATTTATAAAAAACCTATTATTTCGGCACTTCTGATTGTAACATCAATTTCGCCCTATTTTTACTCTCATCCGCCTGCCGTTTTCCTGGAAATATTCTTTTTAATTTCTATCATTTTAACACTGATACTTATAAGGCGCGATTTTTTGGGCGCGACTTTTAATTTCCTTATGGTACTTTTTGTGCTTACCATAGTTTATAGTATGAGTAACCTGTTTATACAACTTTCGGATGTTGACAGGTATGTTACTTTCGTGCTAAGCGTTATATCAACAATTGCCGGGTTTGCTTTTTATAAAAAAGTAAAAAAGTCGCCTGATACTCATCTGCCAAATACAGGCCTGGCGTTAAAAGTATTTGTTGGATTGCAGGTTTTATCTATGCTGCTTAATATAACCGGTAGATTTAGTTTGGCTAAAATATTAGGGATAACGGCTATTTTTAATTTGTGGTTTTTGATAATTCTGTACCTGGTAATTGATATAATAATCGAAGGGTTGTATTTGCAATTCGAAATAAAAAAGGGCGGCAACAGCTTTATAAACTGGATTGACTATGAAGTTGTTCAAAAGAAATTCAGAAGTACGCTGATCTTAATGGCCTCATTGCTGTGGCTATTTTTCCTTTTGCAAAACTTAAGTATTGACGATTGGGCTGTTGATACTGTTGGCGATATGCTAAATCAATCGCAATCAATTGCCGGGGCTTCGTTCACTTTTGGCGGATTTGTAATTTTTATTTTTGTGATATGGTTATCATCCGTCATATCAAAAATTATCAGTTATTTTTATGACGTTTCGGCTAAGCGTGTTTCGGACCTTTCGGTATTAAAGAAGAAAAACCGCACTTCTACCCTTTTAATCAGGATGGGCGTTTTTTCGATAGGTTTTCTTTTGGCCGTTGCTGCGTCAGGTTTTCCTTTGGAAAAATTGACCATCATAATCAGTGCATTTGGCGTAGGTATTGGTTTTGGTTTACAAAATATTGTGAATAACCTGGTATCTGGCCTGATACTCGCATTTGAAAAGCCGATAAATATTGGTGATGTCATTGATGTGGACGGTGTTTCAGGAACCATGAAAGAGATAGGCATACGGTCGAGCAAAATAGCGACCGGCGATGGATCCGAAGTAATTATACCTAACGGCGACCTGATATCCCACCACGTTACCAACTGGACGCTTAGCAATACTAATAGGCAGATCTCCCTGGTGGTTAATACCGCCTACGGTATTGACATTGATGGTGTTAAAGAAATATTGAAAAATATATTAGCCGGTCACAAGGATATCATGACTTCGCCCGGCCCTTCTGTTTTTATAAATAATGTTAGCGCTAGTTCGGTTGAATACAAGGTTTTTTTCTGGGCGGCGGATATTGGTAAGGTTTCTGTGATAAAAAGCGGCGTTTTAGCCGATATTCACAACGAACTAAAAAAGCAAAAAGTTGAAATGCCCTCCGGACAAAAGGATTATTATTTGCATTTCCCCGATGGCGGACCCGTTTTAAGTGTAGATGCTAAAACAAAAACCGTTGAAAAAGGAAAAGCAAATAAAAGTGCTACAGAAAATCAACCTGATCCAGATCAGTAAAGTGTCTTTTCTTTTTTACAAAGAACTCCCATACTAGGCTGCCTTTGTACATACCTTTCAAGGAAGAGTTGGCAGTTGGCAGTTGGCGGTTGGCAGTTTCGGATTTCGGATTTCTGACTTCCGAATTCCGACTTTCAGATTTAAAAAGATGAACCACGAAATATTGATGCGCCCGGCTCACGGCCCAGGCGTCCCGGCGTTTACCCTCATTTAAAAACCGGAATATAGCCAGCAGGTCCATACAGAAACGTATAGGTATAACGGCCAATGCATGCCAAAACGAAAGGTTCTTTTTGAGTAAAGTAAGGTTGTTTCTGAAATTGAGATAGGTTTTAAAAGGATTTTCGGCATTCAACGTGCCGCCACCCAAATGTAATACTTCCGATTCGGCGCAATACATCACTTTGTACCCCATATTTTTTAAGCGCCAGCAAAGGTCAATTTCCTCCATGTGGGCGAAAAAGCTTTCATCGAATCCGCCTGCTTCGTCCCAGCAATGTTTTTTAATAAACATTGCCGCTCCCGAAGCCCAAAATACTTCGCCCGATTGCTGATACTGCCCTTTGTCCTGTTCTATTTCATAAAACATGCGTCCCCGGCAAAACATATATCCAAATTTATCTATGAAGCCACCGGCTGCACCTGCGTGCTCGAAATGGTCTTTTTGCAGGTATGCTTTTATCTTAGGTGCCGCCGCCGCAATTAAAGGATCGCTTTCCATTAAACTGATTACCGGCGTTATCCATCCCGGGAAAACCTCTACGTCAGAATTAAGCAGTATAAAATAATCAACATCAACATGATTTAGTACCCGGTTATAACCACCGGTAAAGCCATAATTCTGATCATTCTTTATTATTTTGATGGAAGGATATTCTTGTTCAATAAATTCCACCGATCCGTCAGTAGATGCGTTATCTCCAATTATAATTTCAAGGTTCGGCCAAACGGATGACAATACCGAGGGAAGAAATTGGCGAAGGTGTTTTACGCCATTCCAATTTAAAATTACTATAGCAACTTTGGGTGTTTCGTTCATCGGTTCAATGGTTCATTAGTACCAGGTTGGCAAATCCCACGAACTGTCAAAGTAGCTCTATATAAAAAAATCATAATAATATACGTCTCAATTTTAAAGTATCTGTTTTACGGCCTGTGTCCGAAAATAATTAAATCATGCACAAATGAACTGATGAACCAGTGAACTACTGAACATTTCGGGGTTTAATTTTCCATCTGCGGTGTGACCACAGCCAGTATTCGGGCTTTTCTATTATTAATTTTTCCAGGTATCTCACGTGTGCTTCGGTAATTTCGTGGGGTTTAGCTAATTTAGGTTCTTCAACTAAGGGCACAAAGGTATAAGTATAATAACCTCTTTTCACTAAATCGATCCTATAAAATATCACCACGCAATCTGTTATTTTGGTCAATTTTTCAATTCCCAAAAATACAGCAGTTTGTTGGTTAAGAAATTCGGTGAAATATTTAGCATCCTCGGATGTAGGTGTTTGATCAGAAACCAACACGCTGAAACTTAGCTCATTTTTGTATTCTATTAATTTACGAAGCGTTTGCCTCATGCTAACCATGGTGGCGCCAAACCGGGAGCGTGTCCTGTTAAAAAAATCGGTAAAAACTTCATTTGATTGTGGTTTGTAAACCACGATTCGTCTTTTGTCAGTTAAAAAGCCAAAGCTTAACGTCGCCATCTCCCAATTGCAGTAATGACCGGCGGCCGCCAAAATGCTTTTCCCCTGGCTGAAATAGTATTCCATTAGCTCCGGATTGGTACATACCATACGCCGACGAACGGATTTTGCTGACATACTAACAGATTTAATCGTCTCCATCGTCAGGTCGGCCATGTATTTGTAGTATTTCCGTTCTATTAATTTGCGGTATGCACTGGATTTATCGGGAAAGGAATTCCTTAGATTTTCCTGGGTTACATCGCGGCGGTAACGTATTATATAATAAAGGATAAGGAATAAAACGTCGGATATAAGGTATAGAAACCAGAAAGGCAATAACGATACAAGGTACAAAAAGTATGTACCTAACCTTGAAAGCCCTTTTTTTATCATTATTTTAGCCGAATTTTAGCTACAAACATAAAATTTATGATTGAAAAAGGCGCGGTTTTCCCTATGTTTTATCTACCGCCTGTTGAATATTTTGTAAAACTGAAGGCATATAAGCCTGATATCCTGATAGAAAGAGAAGAACATTTCCCAAAACAAACCTATAGAAATCGGGCCAATATTTATTCGCCGGATGGCATACTTGCATTAACTGTACCGGTTGTTAAGGGCTCAAAAACGCATACCAAGATAAAGGATGTAAAGATAAGCTACGATTTCGAATGGCAGCGTTTACATTGGTTAAGCCTACAGGCCTGCTATCGCCGCTCGGCGTATTTTGAATATTATGAAGATGAACTGGTTATATTCTATGAAAAGAAATTCCCTTTCCTGTTTGACTATAATGAACAACTTTTACAGTTTATTCTATCAAAAATTAAAATGCCTGCAAGTTTAAACTTTACCGAAAGCTTTGAAGACGAATATCCGCACCTTGCGGACTTTCGGGAGTCTATAAGTTCCAAAAAAGAATCATCTTTTGAACAGCAGCCCTATTTCCAGGTTTTTGAGGAGCGCAAAGGGTTTGTGAAAAATCTTAGCATTGTTGATCTGTTGTTCAACCAGGGACCGCAGTCGTTGAATTATCTATAAAGCTATTCTTCGTTGGTTATGTCCTCATACACCTTTGTCCGTGTCCCCACGAACAACTACCAGGTAGTTGATATTATTACGCATACGGGTTACTTCATTTGCAACAAAGCCGTTACTATTTTATTCCCGAAAAAATTCTAATGAAATTTGCACGTTATTTGTAAGTAAAAAAAAAACGATTTTAATAGTGAGCAACCTCAATTCAGCTAAAATAATTTTCTGCTTTGCTGTATTGCTATTTGTTGCAAAGCCTTTTTTAGGCTTTACTATGTTTAGTCGGCTGCATCCTCCAGCAGCCGAAAATATCTTTGTAAAAGCGTTTACCAAACGTAAACTCGAAGATCCCGAAAACAATAATTTTAATGCAATTCAAAAGAAATTAGCCGATCCGGTTAGGCAGTTTATCCTGCGTTTTTCTTTTCTGTTAGCTATTCTTTTTCCGGCCCTTTATGCCGCCGGAATTAATATAACTAATCTCTTCCTAAAAAAATTAAGGTTAAGCCTTTCTCTCCGTGAGCATACCTATTTGCTTAACGGTAAACTCACTATTTGATATTCTTATGTTAATTGCCGTTCGCGGTATTTTGCAAACGGACAACAGCTTATAGGTTAACTATTTGCCTGTTTTTGTTATCATTTTTTAATTTAATTTAAGAATCAATGTTAAGTTTCAAAAGGTGCTTATGTATGGTATTATTGCTATTGGCAGTAATAACCGTTAAAGCACAAACATCACCACCAATCACTTTAAAAGAATTATTAAACAGGGTAAATCAAAAAGCCCCCCAGCTCCTGACCGACTCCGCCGCCATTATAATAAAAAGGGCTCAAGCCGCCGAAGTAAGAAATAACTGGCTGCCTAACTTAAATTTAAATTACCAGGCCGATATCGGCACCAGTAACAACGTTGTCGGTCCGTATTTTGGTTTCGGTATTGTACCTTCAAGTTCAGGCGGGATTCATAATACAAATGTAACTACTGCCGCATCAACAAATCTTGGTATCGCAGCGCTCGACTGGGAAGTATACAATTTTGGGAAATACAGCGCTCAGAACAGAGTTGCTAGCTCAGATATTACAGTTGAGCAAAATCAATATGCCCAATCGAAATATTACCTGCAAGCTTATACCATAGGCGACTATTTACAATTGCTGCGTTTAGAGAATTTCTTGAGTATTCAATATAACAACATCCAACGTACCCAGGAAATAATGCGCTCTATCCGCTCTCTGGCAAAAAGCGGGGTTAAGGCGGGCGTAGATACCAGCCTGGCCGAAGCCGAACTATCAAAAGCCAGGTTAAATTATATTGAGGTAAACAACCAGTTAAAACAGGTGCAATTACAGCTCTCGGCCGTTACGGGCGTTGCATACCAATCAATCGTACCGGATACCACTGTCGAAATGACGCTGATCAATCAGCCGGCCGCCTATCTATTTCCCCCGGATACAGCAAATCATCCATTGATCAATTTTTACAAATCGATTTATCAAAATAGCCTTCAACGGGAAGACCTGGTAAAAAAGCAATATAATCCTAAAATACTGGTCGAAGCAGCTACCTGGGGAAGAGGCTCGAGTATTAGTCCCGATGATCAATATAATAGCCTTTCTACCGGCTACGGTTTTCAAAGAGGTAATTATCTTGTTGGCCTTGGGATATCCTATAATCTGTTCGACCTAAGGAAAAAGCAATTAAAATTACGTACCCAAAAGGCCAATACAGACTATAATGAAAAAAAGCTGCAAGAACAACAACAACTGCTTGCAGTTAGCGCAAACCAGGCCGACGTGGAAATGCAAACAGCATTAAACCGCCTGCAGGAAATTCCGAACCAGTTAAAGGCGGCAAATGCGAGTTATAGGCAACAGCTATCATTATATAGAAACGGCTTATCGAACATCGTAGATCTGGATGCCGCACTCAATATCCTCTACCGTGCCGAAACAGACTATATGCAGGCTAAATATGCTTATACCAATGCATTATTCCAGAAAGCCATCACCGAGAACCAGGTAAATACCATTTTAAACTTAATTAAATAAATTCAGCTATGTCAATGGTCACATCCGCACTGAAAAGGCCTATCACCGTTGTGGTGATCACAATGAGCCTTTTAATATTTGCAGTGCTCAGTGCAATAAATATACCAATAGATATTTTTCCGAAGCTAAATCTTCCCACAATTTACGTTATCGAGTCATACGGAGGCATGTCACCGCAGCAAATGGAAGGCTTTTTTTCCACACGCATGCAAGACCAGTTTCTTTACATCAATGGCGTAAAAACCATCACCAGTAAAAATATAACTGGGTTAACGCTTATTAAACTATCGTTTTACGAGAATACAAATATGGCCGAGGCATCCGCAGAAGTCGCCTTACAAGTAAACCGGGCGATGAAATTTTTCCCTCCGGGCGCCCTGCCTCCCCAGGTTATTCGCTTTGATGCGTCGTCGCTGCCGGTGGGTCAATTGGTTTTTTCGGCAAAAGGGCGCAGCCTTAAGGACATTTATGATCTTGCCGCCCACATAATAAGGCCGCTGTTTGCAACTGTACCTGGCTTATCGGCTCCCCCGCCATTTGGCGATAATTCGCGATCGATAATCATCAGCGCCGACCCTAATAAATTGCGCAGTTATGGTTTAACTGCAGATGAAGTTGTAGGAGCTTTGGCGAAAGGCAATGCGATGTCACCATCGGGCAACCTGCGGCTAAATAACATCATGTTTACCACCACAATTAATACGCTTGTAAAAGCCCCCGTCGAATTTGGAAATATTCCCATAAAAACTATAAACGGGTCCACCGTTTTTGTAAAAGACGTTGCCAGGGTTGAAGATGGTGCGGATGTCACCGTCGATTACGCCCTTATCAGCGGCAAGCGCTCAGTTTATATCCCCGTAGTAAAAACTGCTGATGCATCGACCTGGACGGTGGTAGAGGATTTGAAGAAGAAAATGCCTGAAATGCAGAATTTGCTTCCGGATGATGTAAAGATATCCTACGAGTTTGACCAGTCTGTATTCGTGGCGAACGCGGTGGAAAGCCTGATGAGTGAGGGTGCACTCGGGGCGCTGCTCACAGGTTTAATGGTATTGCTTTTCCTTCGTGATTTACGCAGTAGTTTGATTGTGGTAATCACGATTCCTGTTTCTATATTGATCGGCGTTCTTTTGCTAAGTTTATGCGGGCAAACAATAAACATCATGACCCTCAGCGGTTTGGCGCTTGCTATCGGAATACTTGTTGATCAGGCAACTGTAACCATAGAAAATATTCACCAGCATCTTGAAATGGGGAAATCAAAAAGGCTGGCAATATATGATGCCTGCGAAGAAATTTCTTTCCCCTTACTATTGATATTGCTCTGCATCCTGGCAGTTTTTGCCCCGTCATTTCTTATGAATGGCGTTCCCAAGGCAATGTTTTTACCCTTGTCGCTGGCCATCGGTTTAACAATGATCGTGTCCTACGTGCTTGCACAAACGTTGGTACCGATTTTGAGCAACTGGATGATAAAAGCCGAGCGCTACCAGCATTACCATCACGACAAGGTACATGCCCACGCCGGTCAGACGTTGGACAGACAGGAGGAGATACAGGTAAACAGTCACCTCAAGGAAGAGCAAAAGCATCCTCAGCAAAACGATTTTTTTGAAAAAGTAAAAATGCGCTTTATGGCAATATTGACGCGCTACATGCCCTTTAAAAAGATCATTATTCCCATTTACCTGGTAAGTATGATTGCGTTGGCCGGGCTGTGCTTTGTGGTTATTGGTAAAGATATGATGCCCAAAATAAATAACGGACAATTTCAATTACGAATTAAAGAGGCTGACGGCACCCGGCTGGAAAGAACCGAAGATGCACTAAAACAGGTTTTGCAAATTGTTGATAAAACAGTTGATCACAATGTTTCTATTACATCGGCCTATGTCGGTTTGGTACCAAGCAGCTATGGCACCAGTAACCTCTATGTTTTTAATGCAGGTACAAATGAAGCGGTGCTGCAGGTAGAACTTGACCCAGCCTACAAAATCAATACCGATGAGTTAAAAGACGCCCTCCGAAAAAATATTGCCAATGCCCTGCCCAATCTCAGGATTACATTTGAACCAATAGATTTGACTGAAAAGATAATGAGTCAGGGTGCGTCAAACCCTATTGAGGTACGGGTTGCAGGAAAAGATATGGCGCAGATTGAAAATTATGCAGATAAACTTGTCGGTAAATTAAAACGAATCAGTTACCTGAGGGATGTCCAGATACAGCAACCCCTGAAAGTGCCTGTAATTGCGATTACACTCGACAGGCTTAAAATAGCCCAGTTTGGATTAAATGTAACGGATATAAGCCGCTCAGTTACAGCCAGCACCTCATCGAGTCGTTTTACCGAAAAAAATCAATGGCTTGATGAAAAAGCGGCCTATACCTACCAGATACAGGTGCAAATTCCTGAATACATTATGGATTCAATAGATGAGCTTAAAGAAATCCCACTGGTAAAGGGAAGGAGCGGCCTAACCCTCGCAGACGTAGCCGATTTTAAGGTTATTTATCAACCTGGGGAATATGACAGGACGGGCCCGAGGAGATTTATTACGGTTGGCGCAAATATTTATAAAAAAGATTTGGGCGCAGCAAGTACAGCGGTGCAAAATGTGTTAAAATCAATGGGAACTCCGCCAAAAGGCCTGCTCGCAGAGGTTAAGGGGATGTCAAGTTTATTGACCGATACGTTGAACAGTCTTCAGAACGGACTGATTTTCGCTATCCTGGTTATATTTTTATTGCTGGCTGCCAACTATCAATCCTTTAAACTATCGTTAACCGTGCTGGTAACCATTCCTGCAGTAATATTGGGATCGTTATTAGCCTTGCTGCTAACGGGTTCAACGCTCAACTTGCAATCCTATATGGGCATGATAATGAGTACCGGGGTTTCGGTAGCAAATGCAATATTAATCGTTACTACTGGTGAAACACTGCGTTTAGAGTATCGTAACTCCTCGCGCGCCGCTATTACAAGTGCATCTATTCGCTTGCGGCCTATCCTGATGACCAGCTTTGCTATGATTGCTGGTATGATCCCGATGGCATCGGGTATGGGTGAAGCCGGCGAACAGTCTGCGCCCCTTGGCCGTGCAGTAATTGGAGGATTGTTTGCCTCAACACTCGCGGCTTTATTTATATTACCCATGGTTTTTGCATGGGTCCAAAATAAAACCACCTACGACGATCCATCACTAATGCCCGAAGAAACAATTGAAACCACCCATTTAAATATTCAACACCATGAAATATAGTTCTTATTTGTTATTAGCTGCAGTTTGTTTGTTTGCAGCTTGCTCAGGAAATCAAAAACCGGTTGACCTGACAACAACGCCGACCAAGGCGAACACCAACAAGTACCAATTGGGAACTGTAGCTGAAAAAGCATTGTCAACATCGGCACGCTTACCGGGGCAGCTAGTTCCTTTTAACGAAGTCAATATTTTCCCAAAAGTAAACGGCTTTGTAAAGCAGCTGTTTGTCGACCGCGGCTCCATCGTTAAAAAAGGGCAGTTACTGGTAATACTTGAAGCGCCCGAAATGGAATCACAGTTAGAAGCTGCCAATTCTCATTTTTTACAGGCGCAGGCAGATGCCCAGGCCAGTAAAGAAAAGTATGAGCGGTTAAAAGAAGCTGCTAAAGAACCTGGCTCCGTATCACCTTTAGACCTCGATAATGCAAGTTCGCAAATGAAAGCTAATGAAGCCAGGGCTGAAGCAGAACGTTCTAATGTAGGCTCGGTAAAAACAATGCTGGGGTATCTTCGCATTTATGCGCCGTTTGATGGCATGATCATTCAAAGAAACGTTTCACCGGGTGCTTTGGTGGCTCCTGGTAAAACAAGCGACCAACCCATGCTTATCCTTCAGGATATTCATAAAATGCGCCTTACCGTAAGTATACCCGAAGATTACGTAGATAAAGTTGATTTAAACAAGCCGGTAATCTTCACCTTCAATGCATTGCCAGGCCAACAGCAAACCGCAAAAATAAGCCGTTCGGCTAATTCTTTGGGCAGTATGCAGCAGGAGGCAATTGAGATTGATGTACTTAATTCAAACGGGCGACTAAAACCCGGTATGTATGCTGAAGTGCAGATACCTATGCTGTCAGGTGCGAAATCATTATTGGTTCCTAATAATGCAATTATCCGCTCAACTGAACACGAATATATTATTAAGGATAGCGACGGTAAGGCCGCGCTGGTGAATATTAAAGAAGGATTGGTCAGTAACGATTCAACAGAGGTATTCGGAAACATCAAACCTAATGATAAAGTACTGCTCCACGCCTCGGATGAGATAAAACAAGGTGACAATATACAATAAAACTTAAGGCATTTTATTGTATTATGACCGGCAGCGTGCAAACGTTGTCGGTTTTTTTATTTCATAATATGTTTATTATAAATTACTTAACCATAATTTATTTCAAATTTCCACTTTTTTTAAATAAACATTTGTGAATTAAAATATTAAACATATTTTTACACTACTAAATTGATAGACTTTATAGATATTTAAAACAAAAATGAAAGCTTTAAAACAGTGTTGCCAACCCTTTCTTATATCGGTATGTATGCTAAAATAGTAACCTGCTGTAGTTGTTGTTGCATTTAGTTATAAAGGTTTTAGATGTTGTAAGGAGTTGAAATGAAAGAGAAAATTATAACGCTTACAACCATTTCAACCTCTACAACTTCTTTAACACTACCCTGATAACAATTAATTAATAAACTTTTCACGATTAAACTTTACCAATGAAATTACCTTACGTAATTGCAGCTGTACTCCTATTGAGTATACTTTTTACAACCACCGCATTAAAAGCTCAACAAAACGACGATCTGATTAACGTACTTCTTAAAAAAAATGTAATCAATCAGAAAGAAGCCGATTCGATACGCGCCGACCAGGCGATAAAAGAACAAGCCAGAAAAGACAAAGAAAACCAGCATGGCATAACGATAGGAAGCAAGGCCCTGCAAATAAGCGGTTTGATACAAACCGAGTACCAGGGATTTCAGCAGACCGGCGTAAACAATGCTTTTAGCCTTCACCGTGCACGTTTGGATGTCAAAGGCGACATTGACGATAACTGGAATTATGAGGTTTATACCGAATTCGCAGGTACCACAAAACTACTTGATGCTTATTCTGCGTACAAAATAGCCAGCTTTTTGAAATTTACGGCAGGCCAGTTTAAAGTCCCTTTTTCAATTGAGAGCCTCATTGCGGATAGCCAGCTTGAATTTATTGACCGCTCACAGGTAGCAAATGCATTGGTGGGCAGGCAAGGCGATGTTATTGGTAATCAAAATGGCCGTGATTTGGGAATCCAGATCAACGGTAGTTTCTTAAAAATTGACGGCCGGTACCTTTTTGATTATACCCTGGGTGTTTTTAACGGTGCCGGTTACGATGTGACAACCGATAACAATAACCATAAAGATATAGTAGGGAGATTAAGTGTCCATCCCATTAACAACCTTGTGGTGTCGGCCAATTTTTATGATGGACAAGGCTATTATGGTACCCCAGCAAAGAATCAGTTACGTAATCGCGGTGGCGTCGATGCGCGCTATGTAATTGGCAGCTTATCATTGCAGGCTGAATACGATAAAGGCACCGACGGCACGATAAAAAGAGACGGCTGGTATGGGCAGGTGGGCTATTTCGTTATTCCAAAAAAATTACAGCTTGCCGCGAAGTATGACACCTATGATCCCAATAAGAAAATAGCTACAGATCGTACCGAAATTTATACCGCCGCTGCAACCTATTACTTTAATACATGGGCAAGATTTTCTATCAATTATCTCGACCGCCACGAAGAAACACCCTCCCAAATCAAAAATAACATACTGGAAGCTCAACTACAACTTACATTTTAACAATGATTTGCATGAAAAAGTTAATATTTAAACAACAAACTGTTATAGCAATTATTGCTGCTGTAGCTGTTTTAATCACCGCGTCTTCGTTTGTTAAACGGGAAAACAAACCCGCTGCCGATGAACTTGAAGGCACAATAAGTATTTCTGGCGCATTCGCTTTATATCCTATTACCGTAAAATGGGCCGACGAGTTTAAAAAACTGCATCCGAATGTAAAGTTTAACATTTCTGCCGGAGGTGCCGGTAAGGGGATAACGGATGCCCTGTCGGGTTTGGTTGATATCGGCCTGGCTTCAAGGGATATTGATCCGGCTGAAGTAAAAAAAGGCGCCTATACCGTTTATGTAACTAAAGATGCTGTTGTCCCAACCTTTAATACCGCCAATCCTAACACAGCGGGATTACTTGCTAAAGGGGTTAAAAGAAATCAGTTTTTGGATGTATTCGTTAACGGAGGTATTAAAAACTGGAACCAGTTGGGCGGAAAGGTTTCGGTTCCAATACATGTTTATACTCGTTCGGATGCAGCAGGGGCCGGCGAAACATGGGCCAAATATTTTGGAAAAAAACAGGAAGATTTGCTTGGAGTTGGCGTATACGGCGATCCCGGATTGGCCCTCGCAGTTAAAAAAGACGTAACCGGCATTGGCTATAATAATTTAGCTTACCTGTACGATTTAAAGACCCGCAAACAGGTCGACGGCGTACATGCATTGCCGATTGATGTAAATGGTAACGGTAAAATTGACGCTAATGAAAATTTTTACGGAACTATCGATGATTTAACCGCTGCCATCGCCGAAGGTAGATACCCTTCTCCCCCGGCCCGCAACCTTGGCTTTTTGTTTAAAGGAAAACCCAAAAAGAAGGAACTGATAGAATTTGTAAAATATGTATTAACCACCGGCCAAAAGTTTGTTGATGAAAACGGTTATATCGCACTTTCAAAAACCAAATTACAGGAGGAACTTAAGAAGGTTGATTAGGTTGTAAGAGCTGAAGGGGTTGTAAATGTTAGAGTTTTAACCACTTCAACCCCTACAACAACTACAAACCTTTATAACTACTATGCAACAACTACGCTTATTAAAAGATAAAATACGTTCCAAACTGATGCTGGTGTTTACATTGGCATCAGTTTGTTTATTATTGGTGATTGGTGTCGGGCTATATTATAAATCAATCCCGATATTGAACAAACTATCATGGGGGGAATTAATAACATCGAGCGTTTGGAAACCCTTAAAGGGTTTATTTGGCTTTTACCCCTTCATTACGGGTACCCTATGGGTAACGGGTATCGCAATTATAATTGCGTTGCCCCTGTCCCTTCTTACAGCTTTATACATCGTCGAGTATGCGCCGGTTCATATCAAAAGGATTCTGGCACCATTTGTAAATTTACTATCTGGAATCCCGCCGGTTATATTTGGTGTTTGGGGCGTCCTTTTTATCATCCCATTCATACAAAATTACATCGCACCACATTTTGTGGAGTTTTCAACCGGTTATAGTGTTCTCGCCGGAGGAATTGTTTTAGCGGTGATGATATTTCCACTTATCGTGAGTATCATCAGCGAGGTGCTAAGAACTATCCCGCAGGAATTAAAAGATGCTTCCCTTTCGTTAGGAGCTACACAATGGGAAACCGTGAGGAAAGTAGTGTTACGAAAAGCGTTGCCGGGAATAATAGCTGCAACCGTTTTAGCGGTATCCCGTGCATTTGGCGAAACAATAGCTGTGTTAATGGTTTGCGGCAATAATGCAGCGGTACCGCATTCAGTTTTTGATCCCGGCTATCCACTGCCTGCCCTCATCGCCAATAATTATGGCGAAATGATGTCCATTCCACTTTACGAGTCGGCGCTCATGTTTGCGGCGTTGCTGCTTTTTATCATCATCCTGTTATTTAATATTATTTCACGGGTTACATTGGCCCGTTTAGAAAAGAGGTTAACCGCATGAGAAAAAGAAAATTAGAAGAATTATTTTTCAAACTGCTGATGGTGTTGGCTACCATTATAGTAACCGGCAGTTTTTTCCTGATTGTAGGAACCGTATGTTTCAAAGGCCTGCCTTATATGAATCTGGATATGCTCACGAAAACGCCGGGCGGCGGCTTTTACATCGGTAAGGAAGGCGGCGTGTTAAATGCTATTGTCGGATCATTTTACGTTGCCGGCGGAGCAACACTCCTGGGACTTTTGATAAGCATCCCGGTGGCTGTTTTTATTAACATGTACATAGATGGCAAAAAGTTCCTATCAAACACCATCCGCATGGCATTTGATGTGCTTTTTGGCATTCCCTCTATAGTTTATGGCGCTTTTGGTTTTTTAATAATGGTATATTTCGGTATCAGAGTCTCATTATTGGGAGGCGTTATTGCGGTAACCCTGCTCGTGATTCCAATATTAGTTCGCACGCTTGATGAGGTAATCCGTACCGTGCCGCATGAATTACGGGATGCCACGCTTTCATTGGGCGCAACCCGTTGGGAAATGGCCAAAGTGGTGTTGCGACAAATAAGGCCCGGGATATTTACAGCCATCCTGCTATCTTTTGGCAGGGCTATTGGCGATGTAGCTTCGGTATTGTTCACGGCCGGTTTTAGCGATAACATTCCAACATCATTACACGAACCCGCTGCCACTTTGCCCCTGGCCATATTTTTTCAATTAGGCAGTCCGGTTGAAGAAGTACAGGGTCGCGGCTATGCCTCAGCACTTATTCTTACTGTTATTGTATTAGTTATAACAGTGCTTTCCGAAATATTGATAAAGAAATTTTCAAAACATAAAATTTAATGACCAAAACTCCACATATCAGTGTTCAGCATTTAAATGTGCATATCGGTAATCAGCATATTTTAAATGATATTAATATAAATATTCCCGATAAAAAAGTAACGTCCATAATCGGTCCATCCGGTTGCGGAAAAACCACATTATTAAAATCATTTAACCGTTTGCTCGATAACACCCCCGAAGTAAAAATTACCGGCAAGGTATTGGTCGATAGTGAAAATATTTATGATGCCGATGCAGAAGTAACTCATATCCGCAAAAAAATGGGATTGCTTTCACAACGGCCTTTCCCGCTTCCTATGTCAATTTATGATAATGTAGCCTATGGACCGCGTATTCATGGAATCCGTAAGAAACAGGAATTGGATCAATTGGTTGAAGAGCAACTAAAGGCAACCGGTTTATGGAATGAAGTTAAAGACCGTTTAAACGCCTCAGCCACGCGTTTGTCTATCGGGCAGCAACAACGCCTTTGTCTTGCCCGCGGTCTGGCTGTGAGTCCTGAAATCATTTTAGGCGATGAATCAACTTCTGCTCTTGATCCCGTTTCTACATCTATAATCGAAGACCTGTTTATCAGTTTAAAAGAAAAATACACCATTGTTTTGGTGACACACATCTTACGCCAGGCCAGGCGGGTTTCTGATTATATAATATTTGTATACATGGGTAAGATCATTGAATTCGGTCCTACAGAAGAATTATTGCTTAATCCGAAAGAAGAATTAACAAAAGAATATGTTAAGGGATTTATAAGCTAAATCTCAAATTTGGTGCATGTAAAGATAAAACTTGTTGACTTTTATTCATTTTGGATTATTTTCAACAGAAAAGCATATGATTTGGCGTTGTAACTGCTTCGTTCCATTTGATATTACCGTAAAATATACTAAAAGTCGCAATTCTTATCATATTTTACCTGTATATTGCACCATTTTTATAATAAATGGCTCTTAATTATCATCGCATCATTATCAAAATCGGCTCCAACGTTTTTACCCAAAAAGACGGTTTGCCCGATTTAAACCGTATCAGTCACTTAGTTGAACAGATTGCTGAAATAAAAAGACAGGGAAAAGAAGTGATTTTAGTGTCGTCGGGCGCAGTGGCCTCGGGTAGAAGCTTAATAGTGGTTTCGGAAAAATATGATGCGATAGCAGCCCGGCAATTGTTGGCTTCCATCGGCCAGGTTAAACTGATCAATACCTACTCACACCTGTTTGAGCAATTTAATATCCTTTGTTCGCAGGTATTGGTGACTAAAGAAGATTTCAGGGACAGGCTGCATTATTTGAACATGAAAAACTGCCTTGAAATTTTATTGCAGCACCAAGTTATCCCCGTAGTAAACGAAAACGATGTAGTTTCTGTAACAGAGTTAATGTTTACAGATAACGACGAACTCGCCGGACTTATCGCCTCCATGTTGAATGCGCAGGCTTTAATTGTGCTAACCAATGTGGACGGCATTTACGATGGCGATCCCAAAGCCGAAAGCTCAATAGTAATAGAAGAAGTGACTGGCGCAGCTATCGATTTTTCTTCGTTTGTAAGTTCCGGACGTTCGCAATTCGGACGTGGCGGTATGATTACCAAGTCGACAATGGCACACAAAGTGGCGAAGTTGGGTATAGCTGTTCATATCGCCAATGGTACTAAAGACAATATACTGGTAGATGTGCTGGAAGATAAAGCAGTACATACCTACTTTGTCCCCAATAAAACGGCTTCAGGTAAAAAGAAATGGATAGCGCACTCTGAAAAATATGCCACCGGAGCGGTAAAAATTAACGAAGGCGCAAAAATCGCATTAACATCCACTAAAGCTTCAAGCTTATTGCCTATTGGTGTTATTGATATTCTATCTGACTTTAAAAAAGGCGAGATCATCAAGTTACTGGACGAAAATGATAAACTAGTTGGGTTGGGGATTGCCGAATATGGCTCGGACAAAGCGATCGAAAACATCGGAAAAAAAAATCAAAAACCGCTCGTTCATTATGACTATCTTTATTTGCAATACTAATTTCGGCAACAATTGAAATTAGTCTTCGTTAAACCTTACAATCATGAAATACCAGCAGTACTTTGAAAATGCCCGCGCGGCAAGCAGAAAACATATTGACCCTAATGTTGCAGAACTAGTTTTGTTACAGTTGGCTGAAGCAGCAGTTGATGAAACAGCGTTTTTATTAAGAGAAAACAAAAAGGATCTTGACCGGATGGATCCTAACGATCCGAAATATGACCGGTTAAAACTTACCGCGGCCAGAATTAAGGGCATAGCTCATGACATTGAGAACGTGGCACATTTAAATAGCCCTTTGGGAGAAATACTTTCCGAAAAAATAATGCCTAATGAATTGCATATCTCAAAAGTGAGGGTGCCGCTGGGTGTTGTAGGTATTATTTACGAGGCCCGGCCAAATGTGACTTTTGATGTGTTTTCCCTTTGTTTTAAAACAGGTAACATTTGTATTTTAAAAGGCGGAAGCGATGCGGAGTATTCCAACAAGGCCATTATTTCCATTATTCAGGAGGTTTTAACCAATCACGATATCGATTTGAATGTGGTTACGCTCCTGCCTGCCGAACGCGAGGCTTCTGACGCTCTTTTAAGCGCCATAGGCTACGTCGATGTGCTTATACCCAGAGGAAGCCAGCAATTGATAGATCATGTCAGGAATAACAGCAAAGTGCCTGTAATTGAAACCGGCGCAGGTATTGTTCATACCTATTTCGATGAATCAGGCCATCTGCATAAAGGAGCTGAAATAATTTTGAATGCAAAAACCCGTCGCGTTAGCGTTTGCAATGCTTTGGATTGCTTAATTGTTCACTTTAGCAGGATAAAAGATTTACCAAAGCTTGTTAAACCCCTTGGAGAAAAGGGTGTTGAGCTTTACGCTGATGACACAGCCTACGCCATACTTAGTATCCATTATCCGGGTAACTTATTACATCACGCAAAACCGGAACATTTTGGAACCGAGTTCCTGTCAATGAAAATGGCCGTTAAGGTTGCCGATAGCTTTGAAGATGCGCTGGATCATATTGCCACTTACAGCTCAAAACACAGCGAGGCCATTATTTCTGAAGATGAAGCCAATATCGAAACCTTCTTGAACCAGGTTGACGCTGCGGCTGTTTATGTGAATGCTTCCACTGCCTTTACCGATGGTGCCGAGTTTGGATTAGGTGCTGAAATAGGAATTAGTACTCAAAAACTACATGCGCGCGGCCCTATGGGATTAGAAGAATTGTGCAGTTATAAATGGATTGTTAAAGGACATGGGCAGGTGCGAAACCCATAGAATTAAAACCGTATAAATAGTTTTCTTTATTAACTTATTTAAGTTTTTAATTATATAAAGTCTATAATATATTGATTATTAGCGATTATTACCTTTTAGGAAAATGCATTCTGCGAGCAATTTCTTGCTACAGCTCACGTCATCCCGACCTCCCAAATGAATGGATTTTAAAAAAAGCGAATCTCAAGTCCTCCCAATCGGGGAGGATTTAGGTGGGGCTACGAACTCACATTAATTTACCCTACCCTGACCAGTCGTAAAATCAAAAACGGTATCTTTGCGGCCAAATGAGTAAGCACGGCAGGATATTAGTAGCGATGAGCGGCGGAGTTGATAGTTCGGTGGCAGCAGTGATGCTGCACGAGCAGGGCTACGAGGTTATAGGCCTTACCATGAAAACATGGGACTACGCCTCATCAGGTGGAAGTTCAAAAGAAACGGGCTGCTGCAGCCTCGATAGCATTAACGATGCGCGCGCGCTTGCCGTTGGATATGGCTTTCCGCATTACATACTGGACATCAGGAACGAGTTTGGCGATTTCGTGATCGATAACTTTGTTGACGAATACCTTGCAGGCCGCACTCCTAACCCATGCGTTTTGTGTAACACCCATATCAAATGGGAAGCACTGCTAAAACGTGCCGATAAACTGGATTGCGAATTTATTGCAACCGGCCATTATGCCAATATTCGCTTACAGGATAACGGCAGATATGTGATATCAAAGGGTAAAGACGAGAACAAAGATCAATCATACGTGCTTTGGGGGGTATCTCAAAAAAACCTTGCGCGCACCAAGTTTCCATTAGGCAGCTTCTCTAAGCCCGAAATCAGGCAAATGGCCATGGACATGGGCCAGGTTGAACTTGCCGGTAAAAGCGAAAGCTATGAAATATGCTTTGTCCCCGATAACGACTACAGAGCCTTTCTAAGACACAAAGTCGAAGATTTGGAGCAACGGGTCGCCGGAGGGAATTTTGTATTAACAGACGGCACGATAGTAGGCAAACACCAGGGCTATCCCTTTTATACCATAGGCCAGCGCAAAGGTTTGGGCATTGCATTGGGTCACCCCATGTTCGTAACCAGCATTCAGCCCGAAACAAATACAGTTGTATTGGGGACAGTCGATGAGCTGGAACGCAAAACAGCCTGGGTAAAAAATCTGAACCTCGTTAAATACGAAAATATCAATGAGCCTTTAGAAGCCATTACTAAAATCCGCTATAAAGATGCCGGCACCCAAAGTACCATTGTACAAATGGGTGAGCACATGAAAGTTGATTTTCATCATACCGTATCTGGCATTGCGCCGGGCCAATCCGCGGTGTTTTATGAGGGGAATGATCTGCTGGGTGGTGGTTTTTTGATGTAGGTTTTTTTGTTGGAAGGTTTTAAAGTTGTAATGTTGAAAGGTTGTTAATTCAACTATTAAGTCTCTTACCGTTTCGTATCGTAACATCACATAAGGCTTCACGATTGCTACTTTTTCTGACCTATGATTCGGGGAATTTAGAAATTACCTTATGAGTTAAAATCTTGTTATCCGTAGTCCTAAACCGTTCTTAATTCGTAGACCTTATAATAAGACTTTTTCGTCGAACCAAATCTCGGTTTGCTTGCCCGATAAGAATCTGAATCCAAACGGTAGAGCCATATATTTTATGATATCTGGTCGATTGAATGCTAAATGGTGGTAGTGAACAGTTTTTAACGATTTGACGTCATCATCATAGAGTTCAGTCGTTAACCACCATCCCGCCATGTGATTCGGAGAAGGATATCTCACAGCATCTAGATCTTTACCTTCAAGTACACCGTCTGATATTACGATCATTTGACTGAATAAAGGAAACAGAGCACTTGTATTGCAGTTATTACATTCTTGCTTTTGCTCAGCAACGACCTTCATAGCATAATCAACGCCCTCTTTAAAGCCGTCTCCGTTTGATTTAGCTTCATAAATACTAAATATATTATTTGTAGTTACAAATTTCAGTATCCATGAATGATAAGCAATAGTGTGACCATTATTTATTAATGACTCACTATCTATAAGGTAATTGATTAGATAAGTTAATAATTCTAAATATTGATTTTTATCCCTTTCAATCATTAAGACTCTAACTTCAAATCCTATAAGTCGCTTCAAGCCTATTGTAGTCAAATAATCACCATCGTTTTTTATTCTAATATTTCTAATAATTCTCACGTTATGTTATTGCTTTGATTTGGCCACTTCCTCTCCTGCAGGGCTATGCCTGTTAGCTGAGAATGTTTCAATTTGTCCGACTAATATAAGCAAAGGCATATATTCGTCGACGATGTTTAAAACAAAATTTCATTTAGACAATCCTATCGCCTAATAATGCTTCAGACCTTGCAAACCATCCCTCAATGCACAACCTTGCGGTAGTAGCGCAAAGACTTTTTTCAACCTTAAAACCTTCCAACTTTAAAACATTTAACCCTTCCAAGCTTTCAACCTTTCAACATTCTTTCTTCACATTCTTCTTGTGTTTCTCTTTCTTTATGTTTTCTTTGCAAAAAATAAACTGTGTAAATGGCTAAAAATCTACTGATAGTGGAATCTCCGGCGAAAGCTAAAACCATTGAAGGATACCTCGGCAGCGACTTTACGGTAAAGTCGAGCTATGGGCATATCCGTGATTTGGTTAAGTCTGATGATGCTATTGACATCGCCAATGGATTTAAACAAAAATATGAGGTTCCGGCAGATAAAAAACAAATTGTCAGCGAGTTAAAGAAATTGGCAAAAGCCGCTGACATGGTTTGGCTCGCATCGGACGAGGACCGTGAGGGCGAAGCCATTTCCTGGCATTTGTTTGATACGCTCGAACTAAAAGACGCCACAACTAAGCGTATCGTTTTTCATGAGATCACCAAACCGGCGATTTTAAAGGCAATAGAAACTCCCCGTAAAATTGACTATAACCTGGTTAACGCTCAACAGGCACGGCGTGTGTTAGATAGATTGGTAGGCTTTGAACTTTCGCCGGTGTTATGGAAAAAAGTAAAACCATCGCTTTCAGCTGGTCGTGTACAGTCAGTTGCAGTTAGATTGATTGTCGATCGTGAGCGGGAGATTAATAAGTTTAAGTCAGAAGCCGCATTTAAAATCGTTGCCATTTTTGGTAAGGGAAAAGAAGCATTTAAAGCCGAATTGCCTGAGCGCTTTAGTAAACAAGGCGATGCGGAAAAGTTCTTGCAGGACTCCATAAAGGCCAATTTTGATATAAAATCATTGGAGACACGTCCGGCGAAACGTTCACCGGCTGCTCCTTTTACCACTTCTACGCTTCAACAAGAAGCCAGCAGAAAGCTGGGTTATTCTGTTTCACGTACCATGCAGGTAGCACAGAAACTGTACGAATCAGGTTTGATTACCTATATGCGTACCGATTCTGTTAATTTATCTGAAACGGCTTTAAATGCTGCTGCGCAGGAGATTATATCAGCATATGGAGATAAATATCATCAGCATAGGGTATACAAAACAAAAAACGCCAGCGCCCAGGAAGCACACGAAGCAATAAGACCAACGTACTTTAACCAACACTCGATACAGGGCGATAATGGTGAAATGCGTTTATATGAGCTTATCTGGAAACGCGCCATCGCTTCGCAAATGAGTGAAGCTTTATTTGAGAAGACCACTGCAAAGATCAGTATATCAACACGTAAAGAAGAATTAGTTGCCAATGGTGAGGTAATGAAGTTTGATGGCTTTCTTAAAGTTTACCTCGAATCAAGCGACGATGAAGATGATAACTTGCAGGACGGTGACAATGCTATTTTACCTCCATTAACCAGGGGTCAGCGTTTGGATTTGCAGGAAATAACGGCCACCGAACGTTTTTCACGTCCACCGGCAAGATATACCGAGGCGGCCTTGGTAAAGAAATTAGAAGAACTTGGCATTGGCCGACCATCTACCTATGCCCCTACTATATCTACAATTCAGAACCGTGGTTATGTTGTAAAAGAAGAACGCGAGGGTAAACAAAGGAATTTCAGAGTTCTAACACTCAAGGGAGAAAATATAACCAAAGACGAAAAAACTGAAAATACCGGCGCAGAACGTGGCAAGTTATTTCCTACTGACATCGGTGCGGTTGTAAATGATTTCTTGGTGCAATATTTCCAGGGGATAGTCGATTTTAATTTCACAGCCAACGTGGAAAAACAGTTTGATGAAATAGCCCAGGGATTAACAGAATGGACAGACATGATCAGGAGTTTTTACACCCCTTTTCATAAGGAAGTGGAAAGTACCATCCAAACTGCCGATAAAGCAACAGGTGAACGGGAACTTGGCGTTCATCCGGAAAACGGTAAAAAAGTGTCTGTACGTATAGGCAGATATGGCCCTTTCGTACAGATTGGCGACAACCCGACTGACGAGGACAAGGAAAACAAACCGCTTTATGCAAGTTTAAGAAATGGCCAGAGCATTGAAACCATCACATTGGAAGAAGGTCTTGAGTTATTCAAATTGCCAAAGAAGGTTGGCATGTTCGAAGATAAAGACATGACGGTTGCTATTGGGAGATTCGGGCCTTATATCAGGCATAACAGCGCGTTTTATTCTTTACCTAAAGATATTGATCCGCACGTAGTAAGTGAACAGCAAGCCACCGAACTGATTATTGAGAAGCGCAAAAAAGACGCCGAGAAATTAATAAAAAGCTTTGATGAAGATCCGGCCGTTAAAGTTTTAAATGGCCGCTTCGGCCCTTATATCGAATTCGGCAAACTGAACGTTAAAATACCAAAGGGAAAAGACCCGCAGACGTTAACGTTTGCAGAATGTAAAGAATTGGCAGATGCCGCTGAAAAGGAACCCAAAAAGAAGACGGGCAAGAAATTCGCGAAGAAGAAGTGATGTGAAGAGAGGTTGAATAGTTGAACGGTTGATTAAGTGAGCGGTTAAAAAAATAACTACTCACTTAATCAACTCAATCCAACTTAATCAATCAATTTAATCAACCAACCAATGATAAAAGACCTCCCTGAAAATATAGTAAAAGACATCGCCATTGCGGTTGCGCTGGAGAAAGAAAGTGCTGAATCAAAAATATGGTATGTCTATATAATTAACCTTAAGAATGTGGCCATTGAAAATGTTTTGATCACATCAAAAGGATACGGAGAAAAAGACGGTAAATCGGTTAAAACCTCTACGCTGCGCCATATGTTTCCAATTGTCGAAAATCATTCATACCAGCTCATTGAACCTATCGATGAGCAAACATTCGGGTTAAATAATGAATATTGGCTTAGTTATTACATCGGTAAAGAAATTTACGATAAGAAATTTATCTTTTTACCAGAAAGCATAGTAGAAGTAAATTTTATCAAATTGCCAGTTATAAATAAGGTTGGGGTAATGATTTTGTAAGCGGGCACAACTACCCGATGAGATCAGCTTAATCCAGAAAATCAATTCAAATCGGCCCATTAAGGCAGCTAAAAAATATTCTTCCCGAAATTCTTTATTGTCATAATTTTTATAAATTACGGGATAATTTATAAACCTTTTCATGGACAATTTAAGTAGCCTCTTCCACTCACGGAAGGCATTAATTTACGCCAGTTCATTATTGATACTGGTAGCAGCCGTCTTTTTCTTTATTTTTCGTAACCATCAAAAAAACACGATAGATCCGGGATTCAGCAAATATATCGAGTCGTATACCACGGGCATAATCTCCAAAGAAAGCCCCATACGAATAAGATTAGCAGGTGAGGTAAAAATTATCCATGAACAAAATGAAGCTGTTGCTGATAATGTTTTTGATTTCTCCCCTTCAATTAAAGGAAAAGCGTATTGGGTTGATGCGCGGACTATTGAATTCAGACCCACAGGAAAACTTGATCCCAATAAAAACTATAGTGCGGATTTTAAATTAAAAAAGATAACCGCCGTACCTTCAGCCTTTGAAGATTTCAAATTCAGCTTCCAAACTGTTAAGCCGGATTTTACGGTAACATTTACAGGTTTACAAACCGAAACCAATACCTCCACCGATAAAATGAAACTTGGCGGGATTGTTCAAACCGCCGATAGTGAAGATCCCGCTGCTGTTGAAAAACTTATTGCAGTCAATTTTCAGTCGCCTGTACATGTAAGCTGGCAACATAATGGCATAGCCAAAACACACCAGTTTATGGTAACACAATTGCTTAGGGGAAGAGACGCCGTAAACCCGCTTACTATAAACTGGGATGGAAGTAGTCTGAACGTGGATAAAAAGGGCTCTCAGAGCTTTGAAATACCTGCTATTGGCGATTTCAAAGTACTTGACGTGCGGGCAGTACAAGATCAGGATCAATATGTATTGGTTCAATTCTCGGATGCGATAAAAGTTGGGCAGGAATTAAATGGTTTAATAGGCATCAATAACGTCAGCGGTGCTGCTTATACCATCGATGGAAGTATGGTAAAAGTCTATGCTCCAGAATCGCTGGATGGGAATTACAGCGTGTTTGTAAATGAAGGGGTAGAAAACATATCGCATAAAAAAATCACGAAGGCTTACACCGCCAATGTATTTTTTGAAAACCGTTTACCGAAAGTAACAATACCGGGCAAGGGCGTTATTTTACCTGATTCAGGCAAGCTGGCTATGCCATTCGAAGCGGTTAATTTAAGTGCTGTGGACGTTAGCATCATCAAGATATATGAAAGCAATGTCCCTCAATATTTCCAGAATAATGGTTTTGATGGCGGTGATGAGTTACGTCATGTCGGAAAACCTATAGTTAAAAAAACCATCCGGCTTGACGATGATAAAAGCGTTAATCTGAACAAAAAGAACCGCTTTATGCTGGATATTGATCATCTGCTCCGGGCTGAACCGGGTGCGATATATCGTGTTATCATCGGTTTCCGGAAAGAATATTCCTTGTATAACTGCAAAGCCGGCGGCCCAGTTAAGAAGGGCGACGACAATGATTATGCCGACGAAGAAGGCGGGGGCATCGGCGGAAATTCGGGCACAATAAGCGATGAAGATGATGATTTTTGGTCGAGCTATGACAGCTACTACCCTAGTGGCTATAACTGGCAAGAACGCGACGATCCTTGTTCTGCTTCGTATTTTACAAAGAACCGTTGGGCAACCAGAAATATTATCGCGTCAAATATTGGTTTGATTGCCAAACGCAGCAATGATAATAGCATGGTCATAGCCGTAACCAATATATTAACCGCCCAACCGATGAAGGGCGTAGAACTGCAATTCCTCGACTATCAAAAACAATTGATTTTCAAAACTACTTCCGATGGGGATGGGTTCGCGAAATTTAATTTAAAACGCAAGCCTTATCTGCTTGTTGCCAAACAAGGGAATGAACGCGGTTACTTAAAACTGGATGATGGCAGTTCGTTACCCCTCTCCCGCTTTAATGTCGGCGGAGATGTTATTCAAAGCGGACTAAAAGGCTTTTTGTATGGCGAGCGTGGCGTTTGGCGTCCGGGAGATTCCATTTACATGTCGTTTATACTGGAAGATAAATTAAAAACATTACCTGCTGATCACCCGGTTGTATTTGAACTGTTTGATCCTAATGGCAAGTTATATCGTCGTATTATTCAAACTTCCTCTTTGGATGGTTTCTATAGTTTTCATACGGCTACCGAGACTTCCTCGTTAACGGGCAACTGGTCGGCGAAGGTAAAAGTAGGCGGTGCTGTTTTCGAGAAAAACGTAAAGGTGGAAACCATAATGCCGAATCGTTTGAAGATAGGACTGACATTTGGCGGCGCGACTGAACTGACCAAAGGCGGCGACGTAAAAGGCGCGCTTACTGCACAATGGCTATTTGGCGGAACGGCACAAAATCTGAAAGCAAAAGTCGATGCTTTTCTCACAGCACAAAAAACAACATTTAAAAACTACGAAGATTATGTTTTTGACGATCCTACCCTGGCGTTTAACACGCAAACATCAACTATTTTCGACGACAGACTCGACGCAGATGGAAAAGCATCAGTAAACACCAATATAAACGTAGAGAAACAAGCCCCCGGGCAGCTAAAAGCAAACTTCCTGGTAAAAGTTTTTGAACCGGGCGGCAATTTCAGTATCCAGTCGTTAAGTATGCCTTATAACGTTTATCCAGGCTATGTAGGCATCAAAACGCCAAAAGGAAGTGATCTTTCGGGTATGCTTTTCACCGATAGGGACAATGAAATAGATATCGCCGATGTAGATACCAAAGGAACTCCAATGGCAGGGACGAGAACTGTTGAACTGGAACTTTATAAAATACAATGGCGCTGGTGGTGGGATCAAACAGGTAACGAAATGAGCAATTTTACCCAGGATCGCTATAATAAATTGATAAAAACCGAAACAGTAAGGGTTACCAACGGCGATGGAAAATGGACACTTCACATTAACCAGGGCGATTGGGGACGTTATTTAATAAAAGTAAAAGATCCCGAAACCGGCCATTCAACAGGCAAAATAATTTATGTCGACTGGCCAAACTGGTCGGAAAGGTTACAGCAAAACAACCCGACTGAAGCAGCAATGCTCTCTTTTACCTCGGATAAAACAAGTTATAAAGTTGGGGAAGATGCCACATTGACTATCCCAACCATGTCGGACGGAAGAGCGTTGATAAGTTTCGAAAATGGAAGCAATATCCTAAAAACTGCCTGGATCGATACCAAAAAAGGCGAAACACGTTACACTTTTAAGGTAGACGAAACCATGTCGCCAAACATTTTTGTCAATGTCACCCTGCTGCAACGCCATGCGCAAACAGTAAATGATTTACCTATCCGAATGTATGGGGCAATTCCGTTGTCGGTTGATAACCCGGAGACTATTTTAAAGCCGATTATCACCATGCCGGATAAGATACGGCCTGAAACACAATCATCGGTCACTATATCGGAAGCATCCGGCAAGGAAATGACGTATACCATCGCAGTAGTTGATGAAGGTCTGCTGGATATTACCAATTACAAAACCCCCGATCCGCATGCGTCATTTTACGCCCGCGAGGCGCTCGGTGTAAAAACCTGGGACTTATTTGATTATGTGATAGGCGCTTACGGCGGAGGACTGGAACGTATTTTAAGCATCGGCGGTGACGGTACAGCGGGAACCAACAGGAACGTGTCGGTAAACCGTTTTAAACCGGTTGTGAAGTTTTTAGGGCCATTCCATTTGGATAGAGGCGAAAAACAAACCCAAACCTTCACATTGCCGCAATATATTGGCTCGGTAAAGGTAATGGTTATAGCCGGTCACGATGGCAGTTACGGCTTCGCCGATAAATATGTCGCCGTTAAAAAGCCATTAATGATATTAGCTACGTTGCCGCGGGTATTAGGTCCATCCGAAAAGATACAATTGCCGGTAACTGTTTTTGCCATGGAAAACAAGATAAAAACAGTGAGCGTGCAGGTGCAGTCGAACATATTCAGTAACCTGGCAGGCAATAATCAAAAGACAGTTTCCTTCGACAAAACCGGGGATCAACTGGTAACATTTGACCTGGACGTTAAAGACTTTGTTGGCGTAGGTAAAGTTAAAATAATTGCCAAAAGCGCCGGCGAAACAGCTGCTTATGATGTTGAACTTAATGTACGGAACCCCAACCCTCCGATTACCAAAATATTGGAGAAAGAACTTAAACCAAGTGAGAGCTGGAATACATCCTATTCGGCAATTGGAATAAGCGGCACCAACAAAGCGTCACTTGAGGTGGCTTCAATACCGCCTTTGAACCTCGGCAAACGTTTAACCTACCTTATTGAATATCCATACGGCTGCGTTGAGCAAACAACCTCTTCGGCATTCCCTCAACTTTATTTAGATCAGCTTTTGGATCTCTCACCAAAACAAAAAGCTGAAACCGAACGAAATATAAAAGCAACTATAAACAGGTTAAATGCCTTCCAGGTTACCGGCGGTGGTTTAACCTATTGGCCAGGTGTAGGCGAACCAGATGAATGGGGAACAAATTATGCCGGACACTTTATGCTGGCCGCACAGGCAAAAGGGTATAGTTTGCCGCTTGGTTTTATTGAACAGTGGAAAAATTATCAAAAGCAAAAAGCAGTTACCTGGGCCCCTGATACCAGGAGTTTTTATAGTGCGGATTTAACACAGGCTTACCGTTTATACTTGCTTGCATTGGCAAGGTCGCCTGAGCTTGGCGCCATGAACCGCTTGAGAGAATTTAAATATTTGAGCACTGAGGCACGATGGAGGTTAGCAGCTGCCTATAAACTTGCGGGGCAGCCGGAAATTGGCTTGCAAATGATCGCCGGACTACCTTTAACCATAAAACCCTATACTTCGATGTACGGAACCTATGGTTCCGATCTGAGAGATGATGCAATGATCTTGGAAACACTAACCCTGCTAGGCCAGCAGCAAAAAGCAGCCGGACAATTACGCACTGTTGCCAGCCACTTATCGGAGGATGATTGGTATAGTACCCAAACTACGGCTTATTCGTTGATTGCCATAGCTCAATACTGCGGGCAAAACAAGTCGACCGCCAAGCTTATCTTTAATTATCAATCAGGAGCAGGCAGGGCTGATGTTAACTCTGAATCGTATTTATGGCAAGGCGACCTCACGGCGAATGGCGGCAGGGTATCGATGAAAAATAGCGGAAATAACAGGTTATATGTTAGGCTGATACAACAAGGTCAGCCATCATCAGGTCAGGATGTGCAGTCGAATATTAATCCTGATATTTTAGAAATGCGGATAGGGTATTTCACACTTGGTGGCAAAGAAGTCGATCCGTCAAGCCTTAAGCAGGGGACAGATTTTGTGGCGCAGGTAAATATCAAAAACCCCGGTAAACGCGGCCGCTACGATAATCTGGCGCTCACGCAGATATTCCCGTCGGGCTGGGAAATATTAAACACCAGGATGATGGGTAGTGAAGAAGCCTTTAAATCCTCCGAATCCGACTATCGCGACATAAGAGACGATCGGGTAAATACATATTTCAGCTTACCGGAGGGAAAGCAGGTCACCTACTACGTGATGCTTAATGCAGCTTATGCGGGAAAATATTATTTACCTGCGGCTTATTGCGAAGCGATGTATAATAATTCGATAACGGCGTTGTTGAAAGGTCAATGGGTAGAGGTGGTTAAATAGCCTCTATCCTGCTTTCTGTAATGAGGTGGTTTTTAACGATTTGTTCCTGATACGAACTATTGGAGTGGTATCGGCAGGTATAACCGCAGTATTTAATACGTTTTGCTGATGAGTTATTTCAAACTTCAATTGGTTTTGATCAACTTCATCGTCTGCCTCTACTTTAGCTTTATTTATCAGCCGCAATACTTCTGTTAGCTTATCGATTAGGCTATTTGTTTCTTTGGTGTTCCTTTTGTTGGATAAAGAGGTGGGTTTTGAAGTCCTGCTGCCGCATTCATTTTCCAGTTCATCCATTAATATTTTTAAATATTCCTGGTACGTCATAGTTGTTTTATTGTTATTGACAACTATTTTACGGGCATTTTGAACGAAATGTTATAACAGCAAGAAATTCAGGCGTTAATATTTATGAGGTTCAATATATCATTTATGGCTTCCGGGTTAGTGACTTGTTACTGAGGTTTTGCAAAATTACATCTTCAGTAAGCCATATTTCAAAATGCAATAGATAGCTCTCACACCATCCTTCCAGCCTATTTTTTTTCCATCGTAATAAGTACGGCCGTAATAGGATATGCCCACTTCATATATTCTTATATTAGGTACACGGGCAATTTTTTGGGTCACCTCAGGCTCAAAGCCAAAGCGTTGTTCTTCTAATTTTATTGATTGAATGAGCTTAGTATCAAATAGTTTATAGCAGGTTTCCATATCAGTAAGATTCAGATTTGAGAACATGTTCGATGCAAATGTTAACCAACGATTGCCTATGGTGTGCCAGAAAAAAAGAATGCGATGTGGGTTGCTGCCCATAAAACGCGAACCGTAAACAACGTCGGCAAAGCCACCGCAAACCGGTTTTAAAAGGTCATTATACTCTTCCGGGTCGTATTCCAGGTCGGCGTCTTGTATAATTAAGTATTCGCCTGTAGCTTTTGATATACCCGTATGTAAGGCTGCACCTTTCCCTTTATTAACTTCGTGTTTAAAATAATTAATACCCAGTCCGGGGTTGTTTTCCCGATAAGTGGTAATGGATTGCTCCGTATGGTCGGTTGAGAAATCATTTACGATGATGACTTCCTTTTGAATATTATCAATGAGATTAACGGCTTTAATTTTATTTAAAATCAGATGTATCGTATTACCTTCGTTGTAAGCGGGGATAATAATTGATAACTTTTGTATCTTCATTCTTTTTAATGCAGTCTAAATTAAATCGGGTAAAAAATTATTTAAAGAAACCAAAAGTAATAATATTACTCGCGTTATCGTCGGCGCTTTTCCTGGTTTTTTGGTTTTGCCTGCCCAAACCTTTGTTTAAAAGCCCTACGTCCTATGTAATTGACGATGCCGATGGCCAGTTACTCGGCGCATCGATAGCGGCTGACGGCCAATGGCGTTTTCCGCCAAATGCGGAAGTGCCAGAAAAATTCAAACAATGCATCATCACTTTCGAGGACAAGCGTTTTATGCAGCATCCCGGTTTCGACGTAATGGCGTTTGGCCGGGCTATTAAGCAAAACCTCAATCGTAAAAAAGTAACAAGTGGCGGCAGTACGCTAACCATGCAGGTAATACGACTTGCAACAAAGCACAAGAGAACAATATGGAATAAACTGAGTGAGATATTTATGGCCCTGCGGCTTGAATGCAGCTATAGTAAAAACGAAATATTGTCCCTTTACACCAGTAATGCCCCTTTTGGGAGCAATGTTGTCGGGCTGGATGCGGCTTCCTGGCGTTACTTTGGCCGAAGCCCGGATAAATTAAGCTGGGGCGAAATGGCTGCAATGGCGGTGCTGCCAAACTCCCCTTCACTTGTACATCCAGGGAAGAACAGGGCAATGTTATTAAAAAAACGCAACCAGTTGCTCGATAAACTTTATGAGCAGCATATAATTGACAAAACCACCGCCGACCTGGCCAAATTAGAACCGGTGCCTGATAGGCCAGTCGCTCTTCCGCAGTTTGCTCCTCACCTGCTCCAGCGTTTTAAAGCCGATCATCAGAATAATTTGGATGGCGAAACCCGGATACGAACAAGTATTAAATTATCATTACAACAACAGGTAAATGATATTCTGGAACGGCATCACCAGGTTTTAAAAGCGAATGACATTAATAACATTGCGGCGGTTGTGCTCGACGTAGAAACAGGAGCCACGCTCGCTTATGCAGGTAATATTTCCCATCCGGAAGATACTACCATGGAGAGCGATGTCGACGTGGTAAACGCACCGCGAAGTCCCGGAAGCACTCTAAAACCCCTTTTGTATGCGTCAATGCTGCATGACGGGCTTATACTTCCCAACAGCCTGATGCCCGATATTCCTACACAAATAGCCGGATATCATCCCGAAAACTTCGATCTTGGTTATGATGGAGCGGTACCGGCATCGAAGGCATTATCGCGCTCGCTGAATGTACCTGCGGTAAAAATGCTGCAGCAATTTAAATATGAGCGTTTTTATGATTTTTTAAAAAAGGCAGGTATTACCACCCTGAAAAAGCCGGCAGATCATTACGGGCTGTCCCTCATTTTAGGCGGCGGCGAAAATACGCTTTGGGAATTGACTGGCGCTTATGCGGATATGGCACGAGTACTTAATCATTACATAAAATACAATGGCAAGTACGATCCGGCCGATTATCATAATCCAATTTACACAATAACAACTCCCCAAAAACCTGATTTTCAAAAGTTTGGTTTACTTGATGCCGGGTCAATTTTTTTTACATTCCAGGCGATGGAAGAGGTGATGCGCCCCGGCGAAGAAATGTTGTGGCAGCAGTTTAGTTCAACACAGCGGATAGCATGGAAAACCGGTACAAGCTTTGGCTTTCGCGATGGATGGGCAATTGGTGTAACACCTAAATATGTGGTTGGTGTGTGGGTTGGAAATACCGACGGGGAAGGCAGGCCAAATCTTAATGGTATTAATACTGCAGCTCCTGCCCTCTTTGAGATCTTCAGGTTATTGCCTGTTACCCGGGATTGGTTTGAAATGCCGGTTGGCGAAATGGTGAAAATTAAAGTATGCCGCCAAAGCGGGTACAGGGCCGGAGACTATTGTGACGACACCAATGATGAATGGGTGCCCAAGAGCGGCTTAAAAGCACCAGCATGTCCGTATCATCAATTAGTGCATTTAAGCACCGATTCAAGGTGGCAGGTAACAGGAAATTGTGTGCCGCCAAGCCAGATCGTCAACAAAAAATGGTTTGTGCTGCCGCCGTCCATGGAGTATTATTATAAAGCGAAGAACTATCAATATAAAGTGCTTCCGCCATTCAAGCCAGATTGCGTGCAAGCCAACAATACCAGCCCTATGGAAGTGATTTATCCCAAAGATGGTGCAAAAATATACGTTCCTCTGGAGGCTGACGGCAGCCGTGGTAAGGTGATCTTTAATGCTGCCCACCGGCAAACTGCGGCTAAAATATTCTGGCACCTGGATGATCAGTATATTGGCGAAACAAAGGAATTCCACCAAATAGCGTTAAACCCGTCGCCTGGTAAGCATCAGTTAACGTTGATAGATGGGAACGGGAACTCAGTGCATATTGGGTTTGAGGTGTTGGCGAAATAGTTGGCAGTTGGCAGTTTCCAGTAAGAAGTTTGAAGATTGAGCACAAATATATAATAGGCTATGAGGCTGTCAGAAAAAATTGCAAACCGCAAATCGATAACTGCCAACTGATTTATTATATTGCCTGATAAAATTAAGTGTAAAAAATGCTTGAACAATATGACCTTCATAACCTGATGGTAATAGATATTGAAACTGTTCCGCAATACGGCAGTTTCGACAAGGTTCCGGAACATTTTCAAAAGTTGTGGGATAGTAAAACGCAATACCAACGCAAGGAGGAAACGCCGGAGGCATTTTACGAACGTGCCGGTATTTGGGCTGAGTTTGGCAAGATCATTTGTATTTCAGTTGGGATATTCTCCAATGGAAGACAGGTTGGATTGCGCGTAAAATCATTTGCATCGCACAACGAAAAGGAACTATTGGAAGCTTTTTCAATTTTGCTGACAAGTCAGCCGGCAAGTTTGATCTTGTGTGCGCACAATGGAAAGGAGTTTGATTTTCCATATATATGCCGCAGGATGTTGGTAAATGGAATGAAGATACCATCCCAACTTGAAATATCCGGTAAAAAACCATGGGAGATAAACCATTTAGATACGATGGAGCTATGGAAGTTTGGCGATCACAAAAACTATACTTCTTTAAGCTTACTTGCCGCTATTTTTAATATCCCAACACCAAAAGATGATATCGACGGCAGTATGGTTGGTCGCGTATACTGGGTAGAAAACCAATTAGAGCGCATCAGCACCTATTGCCAGAAGGACGTTGTTGCAACTGCGCAGTTGCTGCGACGTTATCGCGGTGAAGAATTGATTAGTGATGAATGCATAACCATAGTTGGCCAATAATGCTGCATGTAAAGGATCTCAAGGTTAAGTTTAAAACCCCAAACGGCCTTTTTGAGGCGGTTAAGGGTATATCTTTTCATTTAAACAAAGGTGTAACCCTTGGCATTGTCGGTGAATCAGGCTCAGGAAAATCGGTAACTGCGCTCGCTTTAATGCGTTTGTTAAATGAACAACAAACACGAATAGCAGGTAATGTTTTACTAAACGACACCGATTTATTTGAATTATCGGAACCTGAAATGCGTAAGATCCGCGGAAATAGGATAGCAATGATATTCCAGGAGCCGATGACTTCGCTCAACCCGGTTTTAACCTGTGGTTTCCAAATCACTGAAGCCGTACAATTACATCTTGGAATAAGCAAGTCCGAAGCAAAAGAAAAAACAATTGAGCTATTCAAGGAAGTACAGCTACCTAGACCAGAAGCAATTTTTGACAGTTATCCGCATCAAATTTCCGGGGGTCAGAAACAACGGGTTATGATAGCAATGGCATTGAGTTGCAATCCTGAAATTTTGATTGCCGATGAGCCCACCACGGCGCTCGATGTTACGGTGCAGAAAACCATCATTGAACTATTGCAGAAGCTGAAGACCGAACGGAATATGAGCTTAATATTTATATCTCATGATCTTGGCGTAATCAACGAAATTGCTGACCGGGTTTTGGTAATGTATAAGGGCGAAGTAGTAGAGGAAGCAACCGTTAAAATATTATTTTCGCATCCAAACCACCCTTATACTAAGGGATTGCTGGCATGCCGCCCCTCCGCTGATTATCATTTAAAAAAACTCCCTGTAATTTCCGATTTCGTAAATGCTGACACAAAACAACAAATTAGCATTGAACAAATAAGGGAGCGATATAATTATCCTGTAAAAGAAATAGAAGACCGAAAAAAAAAATTGTATGATCAGCAACCATTATTAGAAGTAAATGGACTGAACACATGGTTCCCCGTCGGCAGGGATTTTTTTGGAAGATCGAAAGAGGTTGTAAAGGCCGTTAAAGGAGTTAGTTTTGATGTTTACCAGGGAGAAACACTTGGTTTGGTTGGTGAATCTGGTTGCGGAAAGACAACTTTGGGGCGTAGCATCTTACGATTGATCGAACCGACGTCTGGCAGCATCAACTTTGAAAATACCGACCTGCGTAGTCTAAAAAAAAATGACCTGAGACAAATACGGCGAGATATTCAAATCATTTTCCAGGACCCTTATTCTTCGCTAAACCCGCGTTTAACAGTGGGCGACTCACTGATGGAACCTCTCCAGGTACATCAATTTTATACCGACAACACTAAAAGAAAAAAGAGAGTGCTGGATTTGCTCGAACGTGTAAACCTTCCGCCGGAATATTTTAACCGTTACCCTCACGAATTCTCAGGCGGACAAAGACAACGGATTGTTATTGCCAGGGCGCTTGCGCTGCAACCAAAGTTTATCATTTGCGATGAATCGGTATCGGCCCTCGATGTGTCCGTACAGGCCCAGGTACTTAACCTGCTTCGCGAGCTGCAACAGGAATTTAATCTAACCTATATTTTTATCTCGCATGATCTGGCGGTTGTCAAACATATAGCAGACCGGATGATGGTAATGCACAAAGGTGAAATTGTTGAAATGGGCGACCCCGATGAAATTTATCGCAGTCCCAAACAAGAGTATACAAAGAAATTGATTAGTTCGATACCGGTGGCTTGACACAATATTCAATTCTTTTATTTTTATGACCGTTTAACCTCTTATAAGAATTGAAAAGGACGTCTGGTTGACCTCACGAAGCTTTTTGCGGATTATTATTTCCAATCATCGAAAACAATTTAAACACACCCGATAAACCGGCCCCCAGTGCAGTTATATAGGTAATTATACTGGAATAAGCTTCCTGCTGTGAAGCGAACAAGAATGCCAGTATAGCCAATATCGCCAGCATTAAAGGGGTTTTTAGATTTCCCCAATTACCGGTATCCTTCACTAGTTTTTTAATCCGATTAACTTCGGCGGTGCCAATTGAGGTAAGGATGAAATTTCTAAATCCTTTATTAAACAAAGTCAGTGTGCCGTTAACCCTTATTATTAACCCTTTACAAATGAGCATGCTGAGGTTATATTCGTCGTACGAATTCACCAATCCGTCTTCTGCAAGGTCATACAGCAGAAATTTTTCTTCCTGTGTAAGGGACTGCCATATATAGGTGTAAAAATATTGGGAAGTTAACTGTAGTTTAAATATCAGGGAATCGGTCACTGCGCCTATCGCTTTAAAATCATCTTCTTTTATCGGAGGCTGCATTTTCAGCGATAATCCCTGCATTTTGTGAAGAAAATGGGTATACTGGGTTTCTTCCATAATAATACGCTCCATGGTTTTGGCATCATCCGGAATGTTTGAACATTCGAGTGGTTCTATTACAATGCGGAAGTGCCCCAACAAAACATGCCATCTTTCCAGATCAGTGTCTTTTATGGCATTTGTTCCTTCTGAAGCGGAATTGACAGCCTGATCATTAAATGAATTTAAAAAATTAACAGGATGAACAGTTGAAATAATTATGATCCGGCTTTTTCCTTTCTGCATTAACGCTTCTAGAAAATTAAGCTTTATCGAATTTGTGATAGTATCCTTTATGTTATACTCAAAATGATTGATGATAACCATTGCCTCATTTTTTAGCGCCATTTCCCGACATGCCTTCCAATCCGGATCTGCCTCCCCTGCCTCAGGCGATATCAATATCATATCCGCCGCAAATACGTTATGAATCGAAGGATTTTCGTCGTCAAGTACCAGCGGAATTCCCTTGCTATCCAACACCTTGTGCGCGTTTAACTTATCTTTTAGCTTCGATAGTTTGCCCGAGCCCGGCGATCCCACAATAAACACAAGTTTGTTTAAATTAGCATCTGCCAATAGCTCGTCGTCCATTTTTCCCCAGTTATTTGTTGATGGCAAATTGAGTGCAAATAACTTCCGGAGTAAGTTATCTAAAGACAAGTAAAACGCAACAATAGCCAGAATCAAAAAAATCAAAAACAGGATAATGTTTAATTTATAATTGATTTTAGGCGAGGACGTAATAACGAGATACTTATTAATCTTTCCCGATTGTCTGTAAATCTGGCGGTATGTTATTACGTTGCCGCTGTCGCGTTTTAATAAGGGGTTAAAAAACACCCGGTTGCCAACATTGGGAAGATCTAAATTATCATCTTTAATGCTTTTATCACTTCTGTAAAATCGGAATGCGCTCAATATATTTACCGTTATCAAATCTTCTTTTGTATAGTGCAGCGAATCATGATGAGCAGTGCTTATCCTTATATTCGAATCTATTCGTATATTCTTAATAAATGTGCCATCACTATAAATACCTTTCACACTATCAATTCCCTGCTCGCTGATAACTTTCTGTGGTATTTTTTGTGTCAAGGCATTGGCAAAGGTTAATTGTTTATATCGGGTGCTTATGTTTTGTTCATAATTATACGCGTATGTATAAAATAAAAAAACAGGTATCCCGCTGGCGATAATTAACCTGGTTGTAGCCATTAAAGCAAAGCTTTGATTATAGCTCCAGGAAACAGATAATTTGACTCTGTACCTGCGTACAATCGCCAGTATAGCGGTGCTCAGGTAATAAAAAAACAAACAAGTACCTGTTATTATCAATTCAAAAAAAATAAGCCACAGAAAATGCGAATTTTTATCTAACGTAAAAAAAGCAGCCGCATCTATAACTATTACAAACACACTCAGCAAAACTATAGCATGAATTTTAAACCTGTACAGGTACGGTTCCTCTTTATACTTTATAGCAAAAATCGCATTTAAAAAAATCCCAATAAATGTTATCGAAAAAAGAATGAGGTATAAATATTCTAAAAAAGAACAAAAGTTATAAAATACAACCAGCAGTGCCGTTACTACCAGGTTACCTATTGTGGCCTGATTATACTGGCGGCGAGAATTTGTTTTGGGGCCGACCCACGATGTCTCAAAAACCTGCTTCTTAAAAAACGATCGTTTTGACGACACAAAAAACACAACAATAAATTGAATTACCAGGAAAAGAATAAGCCCAATGAGCATGCTAATGGTAAAAACATACACTTCGGTATCGCGGGTATCATTATAGCTCACGTCCTCGAAAATTACAATAAAGTAGGGCAAACCCTCAACTGGCTTCATCTTAATTACATAAGGCTTTCCAAAATATTCTACGTTAAAGCTGGTGTCTGATTTGGCTTGCAGGCTGCTTACTAATTTGGTGGAGTCAGCAAATTCATTTTTCAGGTTCTCGTTCAAATTCCTGTCGGCCAGGTAATGATAAAGCACCCTTCCATTATTATCAATAATAGCAAACTGGTAACCATCGGGCATTACTACGTTAATAAGGCTCTTCATATCAAAGGACATGGCCGCAACTTTTGCATTATCCGTTTTTACCGGTATTGCCATTACTGAAGTAAATATTCCTGTAGTGCGGGATGTAACCTGGTCGAGCGAGAACAAATAATGTTTAAACCAGTATGGCTTGTTGTTAATTATTCTTTTAAAATAAACCCTGGTACTAAAATTGCCATGAGGGGCATTAACGTTCTCAACGGTCCAGTTATTCATTTCCTTTCCGTTGGCATCCATCCAAAAAACCTGGTTTACCGATATTTTATCCGCGATCTTATTTAACTCCTTACCCTCATTGAGCTCGTTGTGATCAATACTGTCTTTTTTATTGCTGTACCTTATATTAATATTGGCGCTGCCCAGTTTAGTTATATCAGCTCTTCCATTTTTGGCATATACTGAATTAAAGCTATTGAGGGTATTATAAGCCACAGATAACTCTTTGGTAAAAGCAGATGAAATGGTATCGGCCAGTACATTCCTGGAACCGGAAGAATTAGTGCGACCTAAGTAAAAATTATATTTAAAAAAGACAAAGAACATTAGCGACATCAAAGCCATCGCCACAAGGAGCGTTGAAACGCCATCCAGAATGGTAAGTTTATCCTTGTTACCCATCTGGTATAGTTTTATCCACGGCAGAAAAACTATCAGTATAATAGCAGCCGTAAAAAGAAGCAAGACGATAGACAGTGGTAGTTGATTTTTCTCCTTCTGGTAATTTTTATTGGATACAAGGCCGGTAACAATCCACTCGTGATTTGTGCCAAAATTAACCGGTTGCGAAAATATTTTGTATTCCGTTCCGCCAATCTTTAAACTGCGCACTCCGGGGCCTGTTATTCCGTTCCTGGCCTGTAGCAGCGAATCTTTTATTTTATAGCTTAAGCCCGAGGGAAAAGTCTCATATACTATTTTTTTATTACTGAAAACTATATACTGGTCAAAAACATCGGCTGGTAAAAGCGGTGTTATAAATTGTTCAAACCCAAATCTAATGCCCATGCTGTACAAGGACGAATCGGTACTTGATTCCGCAGATTTTAGCTTTTTTATTATCGACAGCTCTATTTGCCTTGAGTTTGAGTCGACCGTAATAAAGGATGCACTATCTCCGGTCAGGTTTATGTCTTTATTTAAACGTTCATTATCCTTTATTTCCTTAACGGGAGTTAGCGTAAAGTTGTCCTTAGAATAGTGTGCCAGATAATTATTCAAAGTATCCTTGTAGCCGGGATGGTTATAAGGTGTAAGCAGGCCGTTTACCTGCGATAAACTATTATCAATTTTTGAATGTATGTTAATGTCGATATTCTGAAGGCAACGGAACCGACGTTCCTGTACCGTTTTTTCGTTGTTGGGTATATATACAAAAAAGTAGCAGGCTCCTAAAAAGAATACGATCAGCAGCGTACCTATAACAGCAACATATTTTTTTCCTACCGAAAAACTAGCCATAGTTATACCTTATTAGTGGTTTATTTGTCGACTATTATTAAAGGGGTATTAATTGGGCTTTATTAACTTAGGTGCAAGCAAAAGCAATAGAATTTTTAATAAAATTCTATTGCTTAAAAGTAATTAATATAAAGTTAAAAAACTAAACGAATGGAGAAAAACGTATTTATACGTGTTTTTTGGTAAATGGGCTTATAAATACGTCTTCGTGATTTTGCAAATATTTACATCTACACTTGATGTAGAGACGCAAAATATTGCGTCTCTACCGGTTTAACCGCACCAAAACTTCTGTATCTTTGTTTAAAGAATATTCATGTCTAAAAAGAAAAATCATTCAACTATAGACCAGGTGCTAACTCAAATGGTGCTTGATATATTTGAACAGAACGGAAATACTCCACTAAATTATAAACAAGTCTCCGCCAAACTAAATGTCCGCGACCCCGAAGCAAGGGAAGTAATTTTTGATATCTTAAAGAACGAAACCTTCAAGGGTGTATTAAAGGAACTTAGTCCCGGTAAATTCCAATTGCTTGAGCTGAAAACATTTATTGAAGGCACCGTTGATCTTACAAACGACGGTTCAGCCTTTATAGTTACCGACGACGAATTTGAAAACGACATTTTTATCGCCCCGCGCAAACTTCGTAATGCTTTAAACGGCGACCGTGTAAAAGTTTATGTATATGCCAAAAGCAAGGGGAAAAATAAAGAAGGCGAAGTAATTGAGATATTGCATAGGGCCAAAATGGAGTTTACGGGTATCGTAAAACTTTCAGAGCGCTTTGCTTTTTTTATCCCGGACGACCGTAAAATGATGCACGATATATTTATTCCGATAAATGAGCTTCATGGTGCTAAAAACGGGATAAAAGCAGTTGCTGAAATTACCGACTGGCCTGTGGATGCTAAAAATCCTATCGGTCGTATTAAGCATATTTTAGGTAAACAAGGTGAGAATGACACCGAGATGAACGCCATCCTCGCTGAGTTTGGCTTTCCGTTGTCATTTCCCGGCGAGGTTGAACACGAGGCAGAAGAAATACCTGATATTATCACTCAGGAAGAAATTTCCAGGCGGCGAGATTTCAGAGATGTTATCACTTTTACCATTGATCCATTTGACGCCAAAGATTTTGATGATGCCTTGTCATTTAAAAAATTGGAAAATGGCAACTACGAGGTGGGTGTTCATATTGCTGATGTATCACATTATATTAAGCCTGATTCAGCGTTGGATAAAGAAGCGGAAGAGCGGGGAACGTCAGTTTACCTGGTTGACCGGGTTATACCGATGCTGCCTGAGCGACTTTCTAATGGGTTGTGTTCGTTAAGACCAAAAGAAGATAAGCTGTGTTTTGCAGCAGTTTTCGAAATGGATGAGGACGCTCAGATTATCGATCAATGGTTTGGCAAAACAGTAATACACTCCGACAGGCGGTTCGCTTACGAAGAGGTCCAGGATGTGATAGAAACGCAAAATGGTGACTTTAAGGATGAGATATTAAAGTTAAATGCCCTGGCTTATAAACTTCGCGAGCGTAAATTTAAACATGGTGCCATAAGCTTTGAAACCACCGAAGTAAAATTCAAACTGGATGAGCAGGGCAAACCCACTGGCGTTTATGTAAAAGAACGAAAAGATGCGCATAAGCTGATAGAGGATTTTATGCTATTAGCTAACCGCAAAGTTGCCGAATATGTCAGTAAAATGGGCAAAGGCAAACATAAATACACTTTTGTTTACCGCGTACACGATACTCCAAAACCCGAGGCTTTAGCCAATTTCGCACAGTTTGCCGCCCGGTTTGGTTATAAGATCAATACTAAGTCGGATAAGGAAACCGCCAAATCCCTTAATTATTTAATGGAGGATGTGGAAGGCAAAAAAGAACAGAATGTGCTTACCCAACTTGCTATTCGATCGATGGCTAAAGCCATTTATACCACTAAGAGCTCCAGTCATTATGGGCTTGCATTTGATCATTATACTCACTTTACTTCTCCCATCCGTCGTTATCCGGATGTAATGGTGCATAGGCTTCTTTTTCATTATCTCAATGGTGGTCAATCTGCCAATGCCGAGCACTACGAGAAATTATGCCAGCATAGTTCGCAAATGGAAAAAAAGGCGGCTGACGCTGAGCGCGCATCTGTTAAATACAAACAGGCCGAATTTTTAAAAGACCAGGTTGGCAGTATATATAGCGGTGTTATTTCGGGTGTTACCGAGTGGGGTATGTATGTAGAAATCATCGAAAATAAATGCGAGGGAATGATAAGGCTCCGCGATATATCGGATGACTTTTATACTTTAGACGAGAAAAACTACGCTATCATCGGGCAACGGAAAAAGAAAATATACCAGTTGGGCGATGAAGTTAAGATCAGGGTTAAAAACGTTGACCTTACCAAAAAGCAAATTGATTTTTCGTTAGTTGTGGATTAGTTATTTAAAGTTGTAAAAGGTTGTAACTGTTGAAGAAGTTGGAGTTGTTGTAAATTTTGAAGATGTATTAACAGTTTTAACCCTTACAACCTTTTACAACTCTCACAACCTCTCCAACCCAAAAACAAAATGAAGACCCTTAAAGAACTACAGCAATTAATCAGTGAAGCAGTTAACAAACTTGCTTTTCCTGAATATCCTGCTGAACTATATGAGCCGATAAGTTATATCCTTTCACTTGGCGGCAAACGTATGCGACCCGCGTTGTTGCTAATGGCCTGCGATTTATTTGGTGGCGACACGGAAGCGGCCATCTCTCCTGCACTGGCAATTGAATTGTTCCATAATTTCACGTTAATGCACGATGACATTATGGATAACGCACCACTGCGTCGCGGCAAAGCAACCGTTCATGAGCGTTGGAACAAAAATGTAGGAATTCTTTCGGGTGATGTAATGCTGGTGCAAAGCTATGAATTGATGATGCAGGTAGAGGAGCGTTTATTGCGAATGGTGCTTGACATTTTTAACAAAACCGCTGTTGGCGTGTGCGAAGGGCAGCAGATGGACATGGATTTTGAAAAGCGCAGCGATGTACACATTGAGGAATACCTGGAGATGATCCGTTTGAAGACGTCTGTATTATTAGGCGGGGCGTTGAAGATCGGCGCGCTAATAGGCGGAGCCAGCATAGAAGATGCGGAACTATTAAACAGCTTTGGCGAACACCTTGGTGTAGCTTTTCAATTACAGGACGATATCCTCGATGTTTACGGCGATCCGGAAAAATTTGGCAAACAAGTTGGTGGAGATATCATCAGCAACAAAAAAACCTATTTACTGATAAAGGCCATGGAATCATCTGATGATCAGCTGACAAAGGAATTGTCGGACTGGATTAATCTCCAAAGATTCGACGCCAATGAAAAAGTAGCCGCTGTCACTGAAATTTACAACACCCTGAACGTTCGAAAATTCACGGAGCAAGCCATGGAAACCTACGCCGAAAAGGCTTTTGCTGAATTAGATAAAATTAATTTACCTGAAACCCACAAACAATACTTGCGCGATTTTGCAGATGGTTTATTGGTTAGGGAGAATTAGTATATTTATTAAATCATTTCGGATTTCGATTTCGGATTTTAATTTATCTAAATCAGAATTTTTGGATTTATAAGATGCTTATAAGATTATTCAGAAAGTGAAAATTATTTAATTCTGCAAATCTGATTGAAGCGGTAAAACTAAAAAAGTCTCCCTTTTAGGGGAGATTTAGAGGGGCATGATTTAACAATAATTTGCCATGAAAAGGTTTTTATTGGTTTTTATCACTACTATTATCTCGTTTGGTTTACGAGCTCAAAAAACGGACACGGCCAGATACGCTGATGATGATAAAATTTATACTGACTCCGTAGAGGTGATGCCTGAATTCACCGGTGGAATGAAGAGGTTGTATGCCCGTCTTGAAAACATTGATTACCTGTTTTTAGACAGGATGAACGGTAGAACGGGTGAAACAATATTAATACTGATTATAGAAAAAGACGGGGAAATCAGTAATATAAAAGTGGTTCACGGCCTTTCGATAGAACAAGACAATGAAATAATAAGGGTAGTTAAACATTTAAAAAAATGGAAACCAGGGATGCAGGCCGGTAAACCTGTTCGGGTACAATATGCTATACCGATCAACTTTAAATTACTTAATTAAACAATAAACTATGCGTAAAATTCTACTGGTGCTTACTTTGATGAACGCAAAGCAGCTATATGCTCAATTTACCTCCGGAGGTAAACTCAAACCTGAGCAAGCCATAATGGATGTAAGGCATTACACTATCTCGTTAAACGTTGATTTCAATCAAAAATCAATCGATGGCTATACTATTGTTGATGTAATTATGGCGCAACCAACTAAAGTGCTGGTATTTGACTTGCTCGACTCGCTCGGTGTAAGCCAGGTTTTGGTAAATAACAAAAAGCAACCCTTTGAATACAAAGACAAACTGATAAGGGTTAATCTCAATGATGAGCTACCTGCCGGCAAAGCAAGCGTAAAAGTAATCTACGGTGGTAAGCCGCATGTGGCCAAGAGACCACCATGGGACGACGGCTTTATATGGACCCGGGATTCAACCGGTCATCAATGGATGGCGATAACTGCCGAAGGCACAGGTGGTAAATTATATTTCCCATGTAAGGATCACCCATCCGACGAGCCAAACGAAGGTGTTGATATGTTTATCACCGTACCTAAAGACCTCGTGGTCGCGGGGCCCGGCCTATTACAAAAAGTAACCAAAAAAGGTGATAAGGCAATCTTTCACTGGAAGACAAATTATACCATCAACAACTACAGTATTTTGTTTAACGTTGGCGATTTTGCTATTATAAGCCGCACCTATACCACGGTTGATGGTAATAAAGTTCCCTTGCAGTTTTACGTATTAAAAGAGCATCAAGCAAAAGCACAGCATCACCTGGATGTTTTTGAAAAAACCATTCATGAGCAGGAGAAATATTTCGGCGAATATCCATGGGCTAAGGAAAAAATAGCTATTTGCGAAACACCCCACCTGGGTATGGAACACCAAACTATGAACGCCTATGGTAATAAATTTAAATATTTAAAAGTCGGCGGCGAAGACTATGATCAACTAATGCATCACGAATTCGGACATGAGTGGTGGGGTAACAAAGTTACCGCAAAAGACTGGGCCGATTACTGGGTGCAGGAAGGGATAGATGCTTTCGGAGATGCTTTATATTACCGTGAATTTGAGGGACAACGTTCTTATATAAATTATTTTAAAAACCGTGTATTCTTCAACATTAAAAACGACCTGCCTGTGGTAATGGGCCAAGACATAGATGAAGAAACTGCCTATCATAGTGATATATATGGCAAAGGTGCTTTTTTTATGCATACCCTGTGTTATGTCATCGGCGACAGCGTGTTTTTCCCAACGCTTAAAAAGTTTGTGACTTCGCCAGAGCACACTTACGACAATTTAACGGTTACCGATGATGTAGGTCATTTTTTCAGCACAGCAGCTGGCCGGGATCTGAAACCTTTGTTTGATCTTTACCTATATACCATTAATAAATTGGAAGTTCATGTTAAACAAATGCCTAACAACAAGTACATGGTTAGTTTGCAGAATATGAGCATTCCGCTTCCCATGGATATCACCACCGACGTCGGAACAAAACGGATGACGGTTGATAGTAAAGGTTTGCTGGTTGAAAGTAAAACTTTGCCGTTGATAGACCAGGATTGTTTTTATATTAAGAAGGTGACGTTTGAGTAAATATTGTAATAAAGATGGCTTCCGAACTCACGTCGTGGCGAGGAACGAAGCCATCTCTACGTAAGTAAATCCACGAAGATTTAATTATGTCAAAGCGGCGGTAGTGATCGGTTGCGGAGTAATTTTTTCACTGTTCGGTAATATTTAATTTCACGACATTTATCAACTTGATTTGCAAAGTTTAGAGTTGCTTTCCCGAAATAAATTCGGGACAAGCTGTTCCCTGCAATGCCGCCTTTTTGAAATGTCTCCCTAAATTATTAAATGCATCATGTTTAACACAAATTGAGCGTTTTATTATCTTTTCTTGCGATCATTTCAAAACGGAAAACATTTTCTATAGGTTTGCCTCTTCTATTATAACTCCAGTAAACTGAAACATCTATATGCGTTTGCTAAAACTATTTTGCACTCTTTTCTGCCTTTTGATAACAGGTATACGTCCCTCCTACGCTCAAATCAATACCATTTTTAATATAAAAGATTATGGGGCAACCGGCGACGGGCATACACTTGATACAAAAGCAATAAATAACACAATTGCAGCCTGCGTAAAAGCAGGCGGCGGTACGGTGCTGGTCCCGCAAGGTATTTTTGTAACAGGGACGTTCCGGCTATTCAGTAATATTAACCTGCTACTTAGTCCTGGTGCTGTTATCATGGCGTCAAGCAATGAAGATGATTATCTTTTACAAGCCGACTATGGTTTAAATGGTTCGGGAGCCGGTGGTAAAACACTCGGAATAGTATTTGCCGACAAAGCCGAAAATGTTTCAATAACCGGAACAGGCATTATTGATGGTAATGCTGCCGCATTTATGTACATGGATAGCGTACAGGTAAGCGGCGAGAACGATAGGAAATATACACGCCAGGGTAAGGATTATCTGAAACCGGTTAAAGGTCATAGAGAAGCACCGGTAATGTGGAAGGGCGATTGGGCCAAAAGACCGGGGACACAGGTAATTTTTCATGCCTGCAAAAATGTGTTGATACGGGATATAACCGTTCGTAATGCAAATGACTGGACCTTTGACCTTAATGCCTGCGATGGCGTTAAGGTATTAGGAGTAACCATCAATAACGACCAAAGCATACCTAACAGCGATGGTATAGATATGTATGATTCTAACCATGTTATTGTCGCGGATTGCGATGTACGCGTCGGCGACGACGGCATGGCTGTGATAAGTACCAGTGACCTGACTGTTACTAATTGCAGTTTCTATTCAAGATCGTGCGGGATACGGATAGGCTATAATGCTTTTAATGGCAATAATTCAGGTAACCTATTATTTAATAATATCCGCATTTACGGCTCAAATCGTGGCATTGGCATCTTTCAGCGCCAAAAAGGCAATATTTCCAATATCCTATTCTCCAACATGATCATCGATACCCGTCTTTATCCCGGCGAATGGTGGGGACACGGCGAACCCATCCATATTTCAGCAGTACCCGGTCTCGATAGTAAGAAGGTTGGAACCATCAGCAACGTCAGGTTTACCAATATAATTGCTAAAGGCGAAGAAGGAATAGTTATTTATGGTTCAAACGAAAGCAGCATTCGTGATATTCGTTTCGATAACATGCAACTGACATTGACAACAGGGCCATTTACTGCCGCAAATGCTGGCAATTTCGATCTTAGGCCAACCAATGACACTAAAATATCCATCTTTAAACACGATATTCCGGCAATTTATGCAGGGCGTGTAAATGGCCTCACCATAAAAGATGTGGAGATTCGCTGGGATAGCGCATTGCCGCCCTATTTCACCAACGCTGTATATTGCGAGCATTTTAACAATTTGGTTATTGACGACCTTTCAGGGTCTGCAGGACCTACCTCTCCTGGCACCGAAGCGGTGATCTCATTGCATAACGGCAAGATCGTTTCTATAAAAGATGTTAAAGTGATTGACCAGTCAGCGAATATGGCTACTCACAAATTGCTCTCTCAAGAAAACGTATCAGGGTTGGTGATGAACAGCGGGAAATAGAGCAGTTCAGTGCCATTACCTCCCTACTTTAAAAAACTCTTGTCATTACCTTAGATTAAGAATCAAAAAAAAACGCCCGAACCTATTAAAGATCCGGGCGTTTTTGATATAAATAAGTCGCCGATTACTCAGCTGTTTTTTCTTCAGTGTCTGTATCAGCAGCTTTCTTTTTAGGAGCTGCTGCTTTTTTTGCTTTAGGAGCTTCTTCAGCTGTTGTTTCTTCAACAGGCGCTTTAGTTTTTGCTACCGGTGCTGCTTCAGCAACTGGCGCTTTCGCTTCAACTGCTTTCTTCTCAGCTTTTACCGCTGCTTTTGGAGCTTCAACTACTGCTACAACTTCAGTTTCAAAAGGTAATACAGAAACGTATGAACGGTCGTCTGCTTTCTTTTTGAAAACTACCTGGCCATCAGCCAAAGCGAATAAAGTATGATCTTTACCAATGCCTACGTTAAGGCCTGGGTTGTGTTTGGTACCACGCTGACGAACAATAATGTTCCCTGCTATTGCAGGCTGACCGCCAAATATCTTGATGCCTAAACGTTTGCTATGTGACTCGCGGCCGTTTCTTGAGCTACCGGCCCCTTTTTTGTGTGCCATTTCTTAATATCTTTTATGATCTGCCAGTTGACGGATCGGTTAAATTTTAATTTATAATGTAATACCAGTGATCTCGATCTTGGTAAATTGCTGACGGTGACCGTTTTTCTTTTTGTAACCTTTTCTTCTTTTCTTTTTGAAAATGATCACTTTATCACCTTTTAAATGAGACACTATCTTAGCAGACA
>DASYEP010000033.1:0-137174 GCA_036498965.1 Mucilaginibacter sp. | reverse complement strand
TGCCTCTATCTCTTTTATCAGTTCATCCCGTAACTTAGCCTGGAAATGGCTTCGCTTATCAAGTCGGGTTCCCCTTAATAAATCCTCGTTTTCCTTTTTCATACACTTTATTGTTGTGTATAGTTTTTTCCGGACGAGTCAGCAGGATAAATAAATCAAATAACATTTCATGTGTCATGGCTATTTAGTCCCTACTTTTTCATATCGTTGCCTACACGCAATATTTTGCGTCTCTACATATATGGCGTACCTTTAACACAATGATCTTCGATTTTCGGTTAAAAGTATTTCACACGGTTGCCCAAAGGCTAAGTTTTACAAAAGCAGCGGCCGAGCTGTTTATTACCCAACCTGCGGTTACGAAACACATCAAGGAGTTGGAGCATCAGTTAAATGTACAATTGTTCAGGCGCAACGGTAATAACATTGTTTTAACCACTGCCGGCAAGATCCTGCAGCAGTATGCCGACAAAATATTTCAAACCTATACGGACCTGGAAACAGAGCTTGCTCAACTTAATAACCTGGAAGCAGGCAATTTACATATCGGCGCCAGCACTACAGTAGCTCAAACTATTCTGCCTAAGATACTTGCCCTATTTAGAAAAACTTATCCGGCAATAACTTTCACCTTTGCGCAGGGAAATACCGACCTTATCACGCAACTGATATTGTCGGAAAAAATAGACATTGCAATTGTTGAAGGCGCAGCGCATTATCCCCAAATAGCTTATGCCCCTTTTGCCAAAGATGAGATTGTGCTGGTGACGAGAGCGAACAATCAATTGTCAAAAAAAGCTGAGATCACACCAAAACAGCTGCTGAATATTCCCTTAGTACTCAGAGAAGCCGGCTCTGGCACACTCGACGTTATTTTCAGCGCGCTTTCAAATGCCGGGATAAATCCAAAGGATTTGCAGATAGAGATAAGGCTGGAAAGTAGCATCGCTATAAAACAATACCTGTTATACTCAGAAACGGCCACATTTCTTTCCATCCAATCTGTTATTAGCGAATTAAAATACAACGAACTAAGCATCATTGATATAAAAGGGCTGGAGATTTTCCGCACTTTTCAATTTATACAGCTGCAGGGCAAAAACTCCAAACTCATTGATCTTTTCAAACGTTTTTGTCTTACCAACTATAACTTAAAGTAATCGTACATTACTATTTATCATTGGTTTTAAGTTATACCAATAACGACCTTTAGATATTAATTAAAATAATCTAATGGAACCAATAACTACTGATATTTGCATTATAGGAGCCGGACCCGTGGGTCTTTTTGCCGTTTTTGAAGCAGGCCTGTTAAAAATGCGCTGTCATTTAATTGATGTACTGCCCCAGGTTGGCGGGCAGCTTTCAGAAATATACCCTCAAAAACCAATATATGATATTCCGGGCCTCCCAACCATAAATGCGCAGGACCTGGTTAACGGCTTGATGGAGCAGATTGAACCATTTAAACCCACCTTTTCATTAGGCGAAAGGGTAAACGAGTTGGAACAATTAGACGACGGCTCCTTCATTACCCAAACCAGTGATGGCACTGAAGTACATAGCAAAGTGGTGGTGATTGCCGGCGGCCTTGGTTGCTTTGAACCGCGGAAACCTGCCATCGACAACCTTGAACATTTTGAAGGTAAAGGTGTAGCCTATATGATCAAGAACCCCGAAGCCTATCGCGGCCGTAAAGTAGTGTTGGCAGGCGGTGGGGATTCCGCTTTGGACTGGACGATATTTTTAGCGGATATTGCCGAAGAAGTTACCCTGATACATCGTGGCGATACTTTCCGCGGTGCGCCGGATTCAGCTGAAAAAGTTTTTGACCTGGCTAAAGAAGGCCGCATTAACCTGATCCTTCAGGCGCACATTAAATCCATTAACGGGAACGGGCACTTACAGGAGGTTGAGCTAATTGACCGAAATAACGAAGTAGCCGCCATTGCTGCGGATCATTTAATTCCGCTGTTTGGCCTTACCCCAAAACTTGGCCCAATTGCCGACTGGGGTTTAAATGTAGATAAATCGGCTATTATGGTGGATACCGTTGACTACAGCACCAACGTGAAGGGTGTTTACGCTATTGGCGATATCAATATTTATCCGGGTAAGTTAAAACTCATCCTGTGTGGGTTTCACGAGGCCGCATTGATGGCCCAAAGCGCATTCAAGCTCGTTTATCCCGACCAAAAATTAAGTTTCAAGTACACTACTGTTTACGGCGTAAGCGCCTTTTGAGCTGAAGGCTGAAAGCGAAAAGTCGAAAGCAAGAATGGGGTATCTGAAAAAAAAAGCAGCCACAATAATGTACAACCAGCTTTAAGCCTTGTGCTTTTAGCTTTAAGCTCTTAAAATGATCAATCTAATAATAGAAGACCGGAACGGGCATCGCGAACCGGTGGAAATACCCGAAGATATAAATCTGAGCCTGATGGAAGTATTAAAAGCTTCGGAACATAACATACTGGCGACGTGTGGCGGCATGGCGCTTTGCGCCACTTGCCACGTGCAGGTGGTTGAAGGTCCTGAACAATATTTTCATCCATCAGATGCCGAACTTGATTTATTGGATACCCTTCCTGATGCTGGTTTTGATAGCCGTCTGGCCTGCCAGTTAAGGATTAGTGAAGATATGGATGGAATGATTTTCAGGATAAAGGGAGAAGAATAATTCGTTAACTTTTAAAGTCGCGAACTCTTTAATATCGTCTTTATTTATTTGGATTATAGATGTTTTATGACCACCTTTAATTACCTGAAAATCAAAACCTGCGGTCATGAAAAAATTATTTTTGCTGATTGTTCTAAGCATTCTCCTTTTTAATGTTTCCAAAGCTCAAACTGCCTGGATAAATTATAAAATCGATAACAAGCTATCGATAAAAGTTCCCAGCGAACCTGCAAAAACAGACGAATATAGCGTAACGGCACAAGGTACTGACACTTTGGTTTGCGTTATCAGTATCATCGATTTAAAGAAAATAGCAGGTATAGATTCAGCAACACTCGCAACAATGGCCCCCACAAACGAGTTTACAAGCAGCATAAAAACCGGAATGCTTGGAAAAATGGAAGGGTATACGTTGGGCGATTTTAAGACGAGTAAATGGAACGGTTATTACTGTTATAATGTTGAAGGTGGCAATGCCACAACAAAAGTAAAACTCTATACTTTTATGGTAATTATTGGCACTAATATATACAGTTTGAGTGCTGTAATGCCCGACCATAGGAGCACAAAGGATAAGGATGATTTCTTTGCCTCATTGGCATTAAATTAAAAAAACTCAACCAAACAAAAATTATATAAATTTGCATTTATATAAGCGCTTATATAAATTGCACAATGAATCTGTATCAAAATCTTGGTTACCTGGTTTTGGGAAGCCGCTTAAGGCGGTTAAGCGAAAATATCCTGTCCGAGATTAACCGGGCTTATCAAAATGAAGGCATTGACTTTGATGCCAGCTGGTTCCCGGTATTTTACCTTCTATCGAAAAATGATTCCCTTTCAATAAAAGAATTAAGTGAGCAAATTGAAGTTTCTCACCCTGCGGCAAGTCAGCTTATTACTAATTTAAAAAACAGGAAACTGGTTACCAGTGCTACCTGTTCCGACGATGGCCGGAGGCAACTTGTACAACTGACTGAAAGTGGCAGAAAATTACTGATAACAATAATACCTATATGGGACGCAATTGTATTGGCGATGGGGGATCTCGTTATTGATGAGCCTAAATGCCTGGAGTTGCTGCCATCTATTAGTGCTTTAGAAAATGCTTTCAGATCAGTTAATCTCGCCGATAGAATAAGCAATAAATTGAATATTGAACTTAGTACGGAGAAAGTACTATAATAAGAATCCAATCCTGCCAGCTCATTTAATATGACCCTTATGAAATCTGCAGTCGAAATAATTGAAATACTCAATAAAATTTTAAAGGAAAAAGAGCCTTTCAGAACAGAGCTTATTGATGATTTTCAGAATGAGTTTTTTAACGATGAATGTATGGACGATGTTCTTTGCGAAATTGTAAGAGACATTGCGGTTCAATTAGACTTTTATGAACCAAACGACGAATGGAGAAAACAGAACAGCGGTTTTTATGGTAACGAGGAGTTAGAAGAAATTATAAAACAAGGACTCGTAAAAATTGAAAACTATAATAAAACTTTCGAATAAATTTTGCAGCCCATGAACGGTGTTTTTAACTATGGCAGCGACCATCTTACTATTGGCATTTGCCTGGATATTGCGAATGGCAAAACCAATGGCGTATTGAACAAGGCTGTAGCCGAAAAGGTACAAGCTTCATGGCGCGAGGTGAAAAAGATAGTGCATAAACAAAATCCCGTTTATGGCATCAATACAGGTTTCGGACCACTTTGCGATACCCGGATTTCTGAGGAAGACACTTCCCTGCTTCAAGTCAATCTGCTAAAGAGTCATAGCGTTGGCGTTGGTAACCCTATTCCCACAGAAATCGCCAAACTAATGCTCATCGCTAAAGTACATGCACTTGCGCAAGGATATTCGGGCGTTTCGATGGAAACTTTGGAACGCATTATCTGGCACATTGATAACGACGTTATACCCGTGGTACCCGAAAAAGGGTCCGTGGGGGCCTCGGGCGACCTTGCTCCATTGGCACATTTGTTTTTACCGCTTATTGGTCTTGGTGAAATTTTCGTAAAAGACCAGCGGCAACCCGCCGGGAAAATATTAACAGCTCGCGGGTTGAAGCCATTGGTTTTAGGCCCCAAAGAGGGCCTTGCTTTAATAAACGGCACCCAATTTATCCTGGCGTTCGCGGTAAAAGCTGTTCAGCGTTTAAACGACGCTTTGAATATAGCCGACCTGGTAGGTGCGATGTCGTTAGAGGGACTAATGGGTTCGGCAAGGCCGTTTGATGAAAAGCTTCATCAATTGCGGCCTTACAAAGGCACTACACATGTTGCCGGACGCTTGTCTACTTTGTTAAAAGATTCGGAAATATGTAACTCGCATGTTAACTGCGACAGGGTTCAGGACCCCTATTCACTACGCTGTATGCCACAAGTGCATGGCGCATCACGCAATGCATGGCTTCACTTAAAGGAGTTGACTGAAATTGAGCTGAATTCGGTAACCGATAACCCTATAATTTTCAGCGCTGAAAATACCATTAGTGGGGGCAATTTCCACGGCCAGCCTTTAGCTATTCCTCTGGATTATGCTACCATCGCAACTGCCGAATTAGGAAATATAGCCGATCGTCGTTGTTACCTCATGAGCGAAGGCCGGTACGGCTTACCAAAATTGCTGACCAATAACGCAGGCCTGCACTCGGGGCTAATGATACCGCAATACACAACAGCGGCCTTGGTAACAGAAAACAAAACGCTGTGTTTTCCCCCCAGTGCCGATAGTGTACCTACTTCTCTCGGACAAGAGGATCACGTATCAATGGGGTCAATCAGCGGGCGTAAGCTGCACCAGGTGATTGATAATTTGGAATATATACAGGCTATTGAATTACTCTACGCCACACAGGCTATGGATTTCAGACGGCCGCTAAAATCGACGCCTGTTATTGAGGCCTGTCATCAACTTATTCGCGATCACGTACCTTTTATAGCCGACGACCGCGTTTTTGCAGACGATATTAAGCAATTACATCAAATCATTATCAACGGCACATTCCTTGCAACTGCTGATAAAGCCGCTGCCAAACATCACATCATTTTGACCAATGACGAATTCGGAATTTATTAAAACTTATGCCAGTCACCCGGTATACAAAGCGCCGCGGGGAGCACAATTGCATGCTAAAAGCTGGCAAACTGAGGCACCATTGCGTATGCTGCTCAATAACCTCGATGGTGAGGTTGCCGAAAACCCTGATGAGCTGGTAGTTTATGGCGGTATTGGCCAGGCTGCCCGCAGCCCTGAAGCTCTAAGGAAAATTATCGAACTTTTGTTGGAGCTGGATGAAGATCATTCTCTGCTGGTTCAGTCGGGTAAGCCAGTTGGTATTATCCGTAGTCACCCGCAAGCGCCGAGGGTGCTTATAGCCAACAGTAACCTTGTGCCTGCCTGGGCTACATGGGATCATTTTAATGAACTCCGGTCAAAGGGGTTGATGATGTACGGGCAAATGACCGCCGGAAGTTGGATATATATCGGTACACAGGGAATTCTACAAGGCACGTATGAAACTTTTGCAGAGTGCGGCCGGCAGCATTTTAATAATGACTTAACGGGAAAACTAATAGTAAGCGCTGGTTTAGGCGGCATGGGTGGCGCTCAGCCGCTGGCTGCTACCATGGCAGGTGCTGTTTTTTTGGGTGCCGACATAGATGAATCAAGGATACAAAAACGGGTTGATACGCAGTATATAGACAGGATGACTCACTCTTTTGAAGAGGCGGTATTTTGGGTACAGGAAGCTATGCGAAAGGGTGAGGCGCTGTCGGTAGGCTTGGTTTCGGATGCAGGAGATATGATCGAGAAATTATTATTCGCCAATATTATTCCTCACGTGCTTACAGACCAAACGTCAGCACATGACCCGCTGAACGGGTATATCCCAAATGGATTAACATTGACCTTAGCATCAGTACTGAGAAAAACCGACCCGGCTGAGTATAAAAGATTATCGCTGGAAAGCATGGCCCGGCACGTTGGCCTTATGTTGCAAATGCAAACACGCGGTGCTATAACTTTTGACTACGGTAATAACCTGCGCGAGTTTGCCCGACAGGGTGGCGAAGAAGATGCCTTTAACTTTCCCGGCTTTACCCCTGCCTACATCCGTCCGCTGTTTTGCGAAGGAAAAGGTCCGTTCCGGTGGGTAGCGCTTTCCGGCGATCCGGAAGACATCTATACTACCGACCGCGCCCTGATGGAAGCATTTCCTGAAAATACACACCTGATCAACTGGCTGGAAAAAGCACGTCAGAAGATCTCTTTCCAGGGGTTGCCTGCCCGGATCTGCTGGCTCGGCATGGGTGAACGGGAAAAAGCCGGCGTCATCTTTAACGACCTTGTAAAAACCGGCAAAGTAAAAGGCCCGATAGTTATCGGTCGCGACCACCTGGATTGCGGTTCGGTAGCCTCGCCAAACAGGGAAACGGAATCAATGAAAGATGGTTCTGATGCAGTCTCCGATTGGCCATTGCTAAACCTGATGGCAAATACCGCGGGTGGTGCAACCTGGGTTTCCTTTCATCACGGCGGTGGCGTGGGGATGGGCTATTCCCAGCATGCCGGCATGGTAGTGTTAGCCGATGGTACCGAACGTGCTGCAACATGCTTAAAACGGGTATTATACAACGACCCGGCAATGGGGATATTCAGGCATACCGATGCAGGTTATGAAAAAGCTGAAGAATGGGCAGATACGTTTAAGTTGAAGATTTGGTAGGTAATTTGTTGTTTAAAAGTTAGAATCGTCTAAACAAAGAATTTGCCAATTTCCGTAAGTAAAAAGGTCAATGAAACTATTTCAACATTGAACTATCGACATAATCACGCATATATCCCATTGTCCAATAAAAAAAAGCTATTAACACCAGAAAAACAACGACTAAAAACCATGTCTCATTTTGCTGCTGCTTCCAACTATATAAAACCTGACCCCCTCGTTCTACCTGAGATACATCCTGGACCAAACCAAAGCTCAATATTTTCACAGTTGACGTTGGGTAATAGATCGTAACATAATCGCCATTTTTCAGAGTTGCACCTAGTTCTGCCCTGCCATTCTTTTCCTGTACATTATATGAACTCATATCGCTAAGGGTGATTACTAAAGCATAATTAGGAGTGCCTTGTTGAGAAAATCGCGCGTGGCTTCGTGAAATGATTTCGGTTTGCTTACTTATTATAGTACGTGACGTTTTATTTAATTGGTTCAAGGGGATGAAAATTGTAATAAGCTGTCCCACCACTACACATGATAAAAGAAAAATCAACGCGGGCATTATATACTTGGCAGAAAACTTTTTCCTGGGTAAGTAGGTCAGATCATCAAAGAAGGTTTTAAACATGTGAGGTTTAGGGTAGGTTCTATAAATATATGAACTATAGTTGTTAAAACAATTTCCCAAAATGGCGGATATTTTTTACGGTTTTTGTATCGCTAAATAATTTTAGTTAATTTCCTGGGGTCTTGCCGTGTGTCAAAAATTGTAAGGATTTTAATTTCACGTTTTGTTTCTTTAAAATATAAAATATTGTGCTTAGTGAGTATGCATTTTTGTATTTGCTTAACACGATTTTCAAATGGGAATATTTCGGTGTTTTTTGCAAGTATTATCCTCACCTGATCGAAACGTTCGATAAAATTGTTAGCGGTAGGTATTCCCCATTCGCTAATAAGATATTCGAGGATTCTTTCATAATTTTCTACGGCGAGTGGTGTTAGAATAACTTCCTTAACCATTTAGCCCATGCTTTTCGCGTAGTTTTCGGGTAACTTCGTCATATGGCGTCCCCAAACCAGCATCTGCCTCCTCAAGTCCTTTCAAAATTTGCTCTTTCTGGTATTCAGGCAGCGAGTCCCACCCTTCTTCCGTTTTTTCCTGACCGTTAAAATAATTGATGAGCAAGCCATAAATCTCCTTTAACTGATTAGGGTCAGCATGATCTATTTTGTCGTGTAATTCGGTTTTTATTGCTGCTTCATTCATATTTTTGATATTTCGCCATAACTTCTTCATGTGGAATCAGCTCGTTTCTGTCGGCTTGTGCCAAACCTTCTTCAATTTCGGCTTTTTCGTCGTCACCAATTTCGTTCCACCAATCTGATTTTAGCGCACCTGATGGGACGGTATTTTTTAAAGCAATGAACTGCTCGATAACGTTTGGCTCTTCAACCTCTGTTAACCATTTAATCAAACTCAATTTTTCCGCCTGAATATCCATAGAGAAATTTCTTAATCAAATTTAACTATAAAAATCCTTATTGAATAAAAACAGGTCGCGACTCAGGAAAATTGCGTTATGACTAGGACTAACCCATCTTGAGTTTATCGAAGGGATCGAAACGCGAAACGATATGCACAACCGCTCTGTACAGTTCGCGATTGCTTCTTCGTTCCTCATCGCAATGACGGTCTTTTTAATAACCTCAATTAAATGTTCCCGTCCCAGTTATCTTTCTATAAGGTTTACTAAAAAAATCACCCACCACAGCGTTAAACTGGTCTTTATAATAAATTGGCGTTGAATGCCCTGAATTTGGTAATATCCATAAATAGGAATTCGGAATGGATTGCGATATCAGCATGGTGTGTTTAGGTCGTATCACGTCATGGTCGCCGCCGATCACTAAAGTGGGGCACGTGATTGTATGCAATTGCTCTACCGTAATATGAGGTTCGTAAGTGAGCAGGTGGAGCAATTTTAGTTGGTTTTTTAATTGCGGCGACGGCGTTTTCATTTTTTTAAGCGAATCCTTAACCATCATGTTTTCCTTGTAGGCCATATTATATACAAACGGCTCAACCGCGCTTGTATCCGGCCATAGGTTAGCACCGGTTACGGCAAGTTTTTTCACCTTGTCGGGATGGCGTATGGCCAATAATAAGCCATTGATGCCGCCATCACTCCAGCCAATAACATAGCACGACTTTAAATGCAAATTATCCAGCAAAGCATTTAAGTCATCCGTCATCATCTCGTAGCTTAATGAATCTGTCGGGTCAACTGATTTTCCTTGTGCTCTGCTGTCGGCAATAATCACCTGGTAATTTTTAGCAAAATAAGGTATCTGGTATAAAAAGTTATTGATAGAACCGCCGTTGCCATGAATAATCAGTAAAGGTTCGCCTTTACCATATGTCTCATAATACATTTTAAAGCCACGTATGTCCGCGTATTTGCCAACTGCCGCGTTACGGCCGTACATGGTGGTATCAAATGGGGACTTTTGCGCGTAGCTGAATTGAACGACAGCTATTAGTAGCAGGAATGTGATTTTGAAGTTCATGGCTGGTTTTTTTATAAAAATATAAAAAATTAGAAGAACTAAGCTTGTCGAGTGCAATTCAAATTGTCGGGTTATTGAACGCGCTCCGGTCGACTCACCCGGTCATCGCTGCGCTCGACACCCCTCTCTGCTTCGCAAAGAAGGGCGCTGCGGTCTTCTTTGTTTTTTACCCTCTTTGTCGCGCAGCGAAAGAGAGGGTCGACCAGCGAAGCGTTGTCGGGGTGAGTAGACTATGCGAGCGACAATTTAAATTGACCTATTCTTATTTCAACTCCAAATCGCTGCGCACCGGATAGTGATCCGACAATTTCTTTTCGATGATTGTATAGTTTTTAATATCAAATTGCGGGGTAGTCATGATATAATCAATTTGAAAATTAGGAAAATCCCCATTATAGGTACGGCCAAAACCGACACCCTTTTCATGAAAGGCATTTTTTAGTCCTCTGCTCATTTCATTTACTGCATAAGAAGCAGGTGTATCATTAAAATCGCCGGCAATAATGTATGGATAAGGACACTGCGCCGCATGTTCTTTTATTTTAGTTACCTGCGAGCTTCTTTTTATAAAGGCGTTTTTTAGCTTAGTTCCCACGCGCCGGGTTAATGAAATGTCACTTTTCCCGTCATTTGAAGTCCCGTTTATATATTTATAGTCCTCCGGGTCGAAACCAATCGACCTCAGATGAACACTGTATACCCGGAATCTCTTATCGCCTTTCTCCAGGTCCACATAAATACAAGCATTTACACTCAACCTATCCGAAATTGGGACTATTCCGTGGTCAATAATCGGATACTTTGAAAAAATTGCTATCCCTATAGCTTCTTCTTTATTAAAAATTATAGGTTGAAAATAATAATGGTCGGACGCCATGATCTTTAAAATAGAGTCGCGCATATCATACACACCATGTACACGGGTAAAAAACTCTTGTATCCCGATAATATCAGGCTGCTGGTTATTTATTATCTGCAGTATCTCCCGTTTGGTAGAAGCATCATTCTTTGAGCCATAGCGCTTAAAATTATGGACATTGTAAGTCATCATCCGTATAATGTTCCCGCTCTTTACTGCGGGATCTTCAGTTTTTGTGCGGAAGCCGATAGTATTGTTTAGTACCTTCCATCCACAGACAATGCAAATAAACGACACCAGGAAATACAACTTCTTTCGCAGAAGCCAATAAATGATCATGATAACATTGGCTACCAATAAAAAAGGATAAGCTAATCCAAAAAAGGCTATGAGCCAGGCTTTTTGTGGTTCAGCTGAGGGGGCGAGATAGCTTAATAAGATTGCCAGACATAAAAAGCAGTTTAACCACAATATGATTTTATCAAATAAGGATAGCTTTTTTTTAACCTTCATTATTGCTTGCGCGGAATAATATTTCTTTCTCCTGTTTACTCAGGCTGTCATATCCCGATTTGGAAATTTTGTCTAATATAAAATCTATTTCTTCCTGACGGGGAGCGCCGGAAGAATTTTTTGAAGAATTTTTTGAAACAACTTTCAATTTTGACCTTGACTTAAATAAATTGCGTATAGCGCCAATCCAGTCGTGGCCTTTTTGCAATTGTTTTACATATACAAACCCCAGCCAGGCGCCGCCAAGGTGCGATATCTCACCTCCGGCATTGGGTCCCACTATTCCGATGAAATCAATAATTACGAAAAACAACGCCAGCCATTTCAATTTTACGGGGCCGATGAGTATTAAAGACAAGGTATAATTAGGTAACAAAGTAGCGGTGGCAACAATGATGGCCATTACCCCGGCCGATGCGCCAACCAGTGTACTATAATAAGCTGCGTGGGATTGTGTAAAGAAAGGGAAAATATTATAGCTCACAACATATAGTATAGCCCCTGCCAGGCCGCCCATTATGTATAAGCCTAATGTACGTTTCTTGCCCAGGTACTCTTCAAAAAGCTGCCCCATCCAATACAGCCACAACATATTAAACAGGATATGAAATACACCTGCATGCATAAACATATAAGTAAAGGGAGTCCAGAAACGGGTTTCCAATTTTGGCAGATATGCCGGCAACTCCAGGTAATCAGTACTTAAGGTATTAATAAATTCACTGGTGAATAAGAATTTTTCAAGCGTTCCCGCCACGTTGATCACCAAATAAACAGCAATATTAATACCGATCAGCAGGTTTAATTTACTGCCTGAGTGGAGCATTTTGTGTTGTATATCTTTCCAGAGGGTACTCATAAAACTTAATTGATTCTAATTTAGACAACTTAATTTTTTTAAAAAAGTTGTTCCAATTTTCTGATTTTACAATGCGCAAACAACAAATATTATTTTTGCCGTTTTTGCCTTACTAATTACGATAAAAGGATTGTAAGAATCCTTTTATCCGTTCGCAAACACATTTGACTAACAGTATTTTGTAAAATTGTACCTAAACAAAAATAATATTTTTTCGGCACTAAAATGTAAGCAGTTTGTTGCAATAAATACATTTTTTAATAAAAATCACGCGGTCTTCATAGGCGCCAGGCTTTCACAACTATAAATCCAAGGAGGGCTCCGCCTATGTGAGCAAAATGGGCAACATTATCGCCTCCGAATTGTCCGACGCCTAAAAATATTTCCATTACCACGTAAATTGGTATAATGTATTTCGCCTTTATAGGAACGGGAATAAATAACATCATGAGTTCCATATTGGGGTACAGCATGCCAAATGCAACCAATAAGCCAAAAATTGCACCGGAGGCCCCAACTACAGGGGTAGAATAAATGTCTTTTAATTTGGCAATGGTTGCGGGATCAACAGTAATTGCATCATTAGAAGATACGATAAAACTTCCGATAAGTGAATGCACCTCAATAGCTTGTACCAACATTTGGAACGCAATAGCGCCAATACCGCAAATAAAATAAAGATTGAAAAAACGTTTAGGCCCGACCGAATATTCAAGGATTGGCCCAAATGAAAATAAAGCGAACATATTAAAAAGTATATGTGTCCAACCTCCATGTATAAACATGTAAGTTATTATTTGCCAGGCCCTGAAATATGGCGAATTAAAATAAAACACGCCTAAGTTCCCAACTATCACATTAGCGTACATACTGTCGCTCAATACAATGAAAGGAACAAAACAAAGGAGATTAATAATCAGCAGGTTTTTTACCACCGGGGTAAGATTGGAAAAAGGCGATTGCCTGTATGCGCTCATATAAATTTGTTATTGTTTTTATTTGTCAAATCGTTCTAATAATTCGTTTAGCGTAAATGTAGTTATTACCTGTTTACCATTTAATGCCACATTGGGCATTTCGCAGGCGAAGAGCTGATCAATCAATAAATTCATTTCCTCTAATGACATCTTTGTGCCCGCTTTCGTTGCAGCATTGCGCGCTAATGATCTTGCCAGGCTGTCGCGTTTATCCAGCTTTAAAATGGACTGGTTATTTTTAAAGCCTTCTAATAATTGTTCCAACAGTTCATTTTCGCTGGCATTATTCAAATCAGCGGGGATGCCTTCTACTACAACGGTATTTTTTCCAAACTCGCGTATGTCAAAACCCAGCGCGCGAATATCGGGTAAAAGTTCTTTTAATAGCTCAAAGTCGGCGCTATTTAATGTGACGGATTGCGGAAACAAGCTTTGCTGACTCACCCCCGAATGATTTTGCAACTGCTGTAAAAAACGTTCATATAAAATACGTTCGTGTGCCGCCTGCTGGTTTATCATCATAAACCCCGATTTTATTTGTGACAGGATAAACCGGTTATGTACCTGGAAAAGCTTGCGTTCACTTGGCTTATTAATTTCCTGGTCATCCGCAGTAATGCTTTTTTCGCTGTGGATAGGATGCTGAATGGTGATCTCCCTTTTGCTGATCTCATAAAGGGTGTCCCAGCTTTGAGGTATGGGTGAACTTCGGTGTTCGCCGCTATTCCTCAAAAAAGGACTTTCCCGTTCCGTCGTTCTGTCTGAGTTAAAGGGATTAAAATCAGGATTAAATGAAATCGTCGGCGCAACTATTTCTTCAAATGGCTTTGGCGTAACTAAATGTTCAATGCTGTTTTCCTGATCAAAATCAAGGCTCGGTGTAATATTGTATCTTCCCAACGAGCGTTTTACGGCTGAGCGGATAATTGCGTATATGGCCTTCTCGTCCTGGTACTTGATCTCTGTTTTGGTAGGATGAACATTGATATCAATTTTAGCCGGATCGATATCGATAAAAAGAACGTACAGCGGAAAGGTATCATCCGGTAGCAACTCATAAAAAGCGGTTAACACCGCGTGGTTCAAATAGGCATCCCGTATAAAACGGTTATTTACAAAAAAGAACTGTTCGCCGCGCGTTTTACGGGCAAATTCGGGTTTACCTACAAAACCATGAAATTTAATAATCGAAGTATCTTCTTCTACCGGTACCAGGCGCTGATTATAATTGTTGCCGAACAGATGAATGATACGCTGTTTAAGTGTGGCCGGCGGCAAATGGTAAACCTCCTGCCCATCGTGGTGAAGGCTAAAAAAAACCTGGGGATTAGCCAATGCAATGCGCTGAAATTCGTCAATAACATGGCGCATTTCTACCGGGTTACTTTTCAAAAAGTTTCGGCGCGCCGGGATATTAAAAAATAGATTTTTTACTGAGATAGATGTACCTGTATTGGTCATACAAGCTTCCTGGCTCAATACCTCTGAGCCTTCAATAAAAATACAGGTACCCAATTCGTCCTCATGCCGCCTGGTTTTTAGCTCAACGTGCGCAATAGCCGCAATAGAAGCCAGCGCTTCTCCCCTAAAGCCCATGGTACGGATGGCAAACAGATCGTCGGCCTTTTTTATTTTGGATGTTGCATGGCGCTCAAAACTCATGCGGGCATCGGTAAGGCTCATACCGCAACCATTGTCAATAACCTGTATTAATGACTTGCCCGCGTCTTTAAGTATCAATTGTATCTTATCAGCACCTGCGTCAATTGCGTTTTCGATCAATTCTTTTACTGCTGATGCTGGTCGCTGCACTACTTCGCCCGCGGCAATCTGGTTGGCAACGGCATCCGGTAAAAGCTGAATAATATCTGACATTTTTTAAAAACTCCCTTGACCGCCTACCAGCGATTCCTTTTCGCCGCTAAATTAATTATTTGAAATCATAACTTTATGTATTTGATTTTGTATATAGTTTTGTAGTTTACGACTTTTTAAGACAAACATCTATGAAAAAAATCCTCCCCCTGATTATTCTCCTGGCCGTTGCCTGCAAAAAAAATGAGTACAATGCAGATCTCCTTGTTAAAAACGCATTGGTCTACACCGTTAACGATAAATTCAGTACCGCCGACGCATTTGTTGTAAGTGCGGGCAAAATCATCGCTGTCGGTGAAGCCGACACCCTGGAAGACCAATTTAACGCGCGCAAGGTGATTGACGCAGGTGGTAAACCTATATATCCCGGCTTTATTGATGCACATGCCCATTTTTATAATTATGGATTGAGTTTGCAGGAAGTTGACCTTGACAAAACAAACAGCTGGCAGGATGTTATTGACTCGGTGAACACTTATGCCCGCAGAAATACCGAAGGATGGGTAATAGGACGTGGGTGGGACCAAAATAAATGGACGACAAAACAATTCCCCAACAAGGCAAAGCTGGATTCCATGTTCCCTATAAGGCCTGTAATGTTAAGCCGGATTGATGGGCATGCTGTTATTGTTAACCAGGCCGCATTAAATATCGCCGGCATTAAACCGGGCCAATCTATTGCCGGAGGGAAAATTGAAACAATTAATGGCAAACTTACGGGCATACTGGTTGATAACGCCCAGCGGCTTGTTCAGCATAAAATACCTCCACCAACTGATCAGGCGACAGAGTCCGCACTTTTAGGTGCTCAGGAAAATTGTTTTGCTGTGGGCTTAACAACAGTTGATGATTGCGGCCTGCCTTATACAATGGTTAGCACCATAGCAGAATTGCAGCACAAAGGAGCGTTAAAAATGCGTATGTATGTAATGCTATCTGACAATGCTGAAAATTATGCCTATTTATTTAAACGCGGTGTTTATAAAACTCCCGGCCTCGATGTGCGTGCATTTAAAGTTTATGCCGATGGCGCTTTAGGTTCAAGAGGGGCTTGTTTATTGAAGCCTTACTCGGACCAAAAGAATTGGAAAGGATTTTTACTAAGCAGCCAGCAGCATTTCCGGGACGTGGCTCAAAAACTCGCTGACAAAGGGTTCCAAATGTGTACGCACGCCATTGGCGACTCGGCAAACCGGGTGATGCTAAAAATTTATGCCAGCGTATTAAAAGGAAAAAATGATCGCCGCTGGCGTATTGAACATGCGCAGGTATTATCGCCTGATGATATTAAATACTTCGGGCGATATAATATCATCCCTTCGGTGCAGCCTACACATGCTACATCAGATATGTATTGGGCCGGTACCCGATTGGGTAAACAACGTTTAAAATCAGCCTATGTTTATAAACAATTGCTCGAACAAAATGGGTGGATTCCATTAGGAACAGATTTCCCTGTAGAAAATATAAATCCAATGTATACGTTTTATGCTGCTGTGGAGCGTAAGGATTTGAAAGGTTATCCTGGTAACGGTTTCCAGATGGAGAACGCGCTAAACAGGAAAGAAGCTTTAATGGGTATCACCATTTGGGCGGCAAAAGCCAATTTTGAAGAAAAGGAAAAAGGAAGTATAGAACCAGGTAAATACGCCGACTTTGTGATACTTGATAAGGATATTATGAAAATTAATGGTGCTGAATTGCCAAATGTTAAAGTGCTAAAAACATTTATAAATGGAGAAAAGGTTTATGATAGAAAATAAGTGGCGGTTTTACACATTAATTTTATTTGGGTTTATATTATTTAATTCAGCATGCGCACAAAATCCCCCTTTTACCGGTCAGGCGTATGTTGTGGAAGAAAAACTGGATGAGCAATCTACCGTATTGTTAAACAATGGCGCTTATTTAATTCCGCTGCAAAACCTTGATAAGCAAAGAATTGCAAGTATCCATTTTACAAATACGTACGCCGCCAATTTCGACAGCCTGTTGAATAAGTATGCTAAAGTTGTCACGTTTAACGGAAATGAATACACCGGGATAAAAAGCACAGACGATCTTTCGTCGGATCTGAAGTTGTACAATACGCTGATTGTTCAGTTAAATGAAACGGACCTCAGCAATCCGCTTATCATCAGTTTTATCAACAGCAATCAGAAAATAAAAAATGTAATTGTGGCCTTGTTTGGCAGCAGCAATGCATTAGTCAAGCTGAATAATGTTAGTGCGCCAATTATTTGGGCCTCGAGGACAACACCCGTCTCTGCATTCTTTTGTGCGCAGGCCATATTTGGGGGTGTTTCCATCACGCAAAAACTGAACAAAACTTTGTCGCCGGTTTACAAGGCCAATATGGGCTTTACCACTTCCAAAACGAGGCTGCAGTATACTGTTCCTGAAGATGCCGGAATAAACGCCGACAACCTCATTAACATAGATAATATAGCGGCAGAAGCGATACTGAACCAGGCAACGCCGGGTTGTGTGGTTTTAGTGGCTAAAGACGGCAAGGTTATCTTCAATAAAGCTTACGGTTACCATACCTATGATAAAACGCTGCCTGATAAATTAACTGATATTTTTGATGTGGCCTCCATGACTAAAATATCAGCTACAACCATGGAGTCGATGCAGCTTTACGATCAGGGCAAGTTAAACCTTGATTCTACGGTTGGTTATTATCTTCCGCTCGCCCGTAAAACAAATAAAAACGATCTGCGTGTCCGCGAGGTATTGGAACACCAGGCGGGCTTAATTCCGGATATTCCTACTTTAACGGCAATAGTACCTACCGATTACAGTTCCGATTCGTCGGCTGCTTTCCCAACAAAAGTTAATGAAGGATATTATTTACGAAAAAACTATTTTAAAGATGTGATGTGGCCCGAAATGCTGAACTCGCCTGTAAAAACGAGAGGACAATACGTTTACAGCGACCTGAGCATGTGTTTTATGCAGCAAATAATAGAAACACTTACTACCATACCCGAAAATGTATACGTGCAGCAACAGTTTTATAATCCGCTGGGTATGCAAAACGCTGGGTTCTTACCGTTATTTCGCTTCCCGCCAACGCAAATAATACCAACGGAAAATGACCAGGTTTATCGCCATGCTTTGCTTGTCGGGTATGTACATGACCCGACGGCTGCTTTAATGGGTGGCGTAGCCGGCCATGCAGGTTTATTCGCTAATGCCAATGACATCGCTATTTTATACCAGATGATGTTGAACAGGGGCAGCTATGGTGGGGTTCTATACATTAAACCCGAAACAGTTGATTTGTTTACCGCCAAGCAATCGGATGTAAGCCGTCGCGGTTTAGGTTTTGATCGTTGGGACCCAATTGCCGATCACCATTATCCATCGGAACTGGCATCGCCACGAGCCTATGGGCATACGGGTTTTACGGGCACCTGCGTTTGGGTTGATCCCCAATACAACCTTGTATATGTTTTCCTGTCCAATCGGGTAAATCCCGACATCGGCAGCAAATTGGGAAGCTTAAATATCAGGCCGAGGATACAGGATGTAGTTTATCAGGCGATACAGAAAGGGATGTGATTTGATTTGGGAATTACGATTTCGGATTTAAAGATTTATATCGCTTTGACACTATTTTAAGATTGTTTGACTCTGAACAATAAATAGTTAACTAAATTTGTGTATTGCAAATTCGTAAATCCAAAATCGTAACTCGTAAATCCCAATGACTTACTACACCATCGAAGCTCCAATCTCACTAAAACCTTATGTAAGGTGTTTTTGGGTGCTGGAGCATGAGATGGGCGCTGATGAAAAATCGTACGTCTATCGATCAATAGCTGATGGTTGTGTGGAAATGGCATTTCATTACCGGGCTTCTTTCAATGAGCTTGTTACATCGGCTCAACCGCACAACTGGCAGTCAGGCATTCATTTTCAATCAAACCAATACCGGCGGTTCGAAACCAAAGAGAGTTTTGGCATTTTCGGCGCTTATATTTACCCTTTTGCCGTGCCTTATTTTTTTAAGGTACCGTCGGAAGAAACCAGCAATGAGATGTTGGATCTCGATATTTTTTTAGGCGGCAGTGAGGGCAAAGAATTGGAAGAAAAAATAATGATTGCCCTGGATAATCTGAAAAGAGCTGAAATATTAGCCGCCTTTCTCGAAGCCAAATTGACCAACCGGCTTTTACAGAACAACAATATTGTATGCGCCATTAAACACGTTATTCATTCAAAACAAATTAGTTCCGTTGCCCAGCTTGCGGATAAATTTAACCTCTCGGTAAGACAGTTCGACCGTAAGTTTAAGGAGTATGCCGGTTTTAGCCCAAAAACCTATTTGAGATTAGTACGCCTGAACAAGGCCACCCAACAACATCGGGCAAACAAGCCCCTCACCCAAATAGCACTTGAATGCGGCTATTACGATCAATCGCATTTTATTCACGACGTAAAAGCCTTTACAGGATATCATCCTTCTTTTTATTTTTCAGGAAACGCGGAAGGAACAGAATATAAATATGTTTAAAATGTCTTGTTTTTACAATTGGTGGATTTGATTGGGCATTACTTTTGTAAGAAAAAAGATAATGAAAACAGTAAATATCCCACCAGGCTATCAGCAGGTTATGCCCTATTTAATCGTAGAAAATGCAGCAGCATTTATCGATTTTACGCAAACAGTATTTGGTGCAACGCTAAAAGAAAAACACATGCGCGATGAGCACGTCATTATGCACGCCGAGATCAATATCGGCGAGAGCGTAATTATGCTGGCTGATGCAACTGAAAGATTTAAAGCGCGGTCAGCGGGTATGTTTGTTTATGTGGATGACTGCGACACGGTTTATGCGAAAGCACTCGAAAATGGCGCCACAACCGCCATGGAACCCGCTGATCAAACTTACGGCCGCAGCGGAGGCTTTAATGATGCGTTTGGAAATACGTGGTGGATAACATCAGTGTGATTTGGGGAATTTCGGATTTGGGATTTTCGATTTCGGAATTATTTGGCGCTGATTAATTAGGAGTTCATTTTAAGGAGCCGACAATAAATCTTACATTTTACTAAATCCGAAATCGTAATTCCGACATCCGAAATAAAAAAGAAATATCTTTGAACCTTAATGAATCGAAAACATCTGCTGCTTGCTTTATTTTTTATAACCTGCCAATTATCTGCAAGGGCAAATTTTAATTTTAACGCGAACTGCATAGATGCTTACAAAGCTGCTTTCGGGTTCAGGATAAACGAAGCAAGATTGCTTGTCCAAAAAGAAAGGCAGCAAAACCCTCAAAATGGCATCATCGCCTTACTGGACAACTATATAGATTACTTTAGCCTGTTAGCATCCGAAAATAAAGCCGATTACGAGCGGTTAAAAGATAAAAAGTCGGACAGGATTTCATTATTGGAAGACAATGACAAGAATTCGCCTTATTATCTTTTTTGCCAGGCCGAAATTTATTTACAGTGGGGCCAGTTAAAAGGCCGGTTTGGGGACTATTTCTCATCCTCAATGGATATAAAAAAAGCCTATAATTTATTAAAAGAGAATACAGAAAAATACCCCGACTTTTTGCCAAATCAAAAAAGTCTGGGCTTAATAAACGTTATATTCGGCGCGATTCCATCAAATTTGAAATCGATAAGTCGTTTTTTAGGGATGACCGGCAATGTTCAAGCTGGTATTAAACAACTGGAAGACCTTAAAGTTGCACTGCCAAAAACAAAGTACAGCTTTTATAAAGACGAGGTGATTTTTTTTCTGTGCAATATTGATATCGATATCCTGCATAACCAAAACAACTACGCTAAATTAATTCCCTATTTGTCTGCAATGGATAATAATAGTTTGTTAAAAGTTTATTTGCAGGGCTATGCTGCTTACAAAACCGGGCATAATGACGAGGCCATTGCCTTTCTTGAGAGCGCTCCAAAATCAAACCAATATATTGATGCCCCCAGCATACCTTATCTCTTAGGAAATGCCAAACTAAACCGCATGGATACCGATGCGCGGGTTTATTTGTCGGAATACATTAAAGACTATAAAGGCACTAATTATATAAAAGACAGTTACCTAAAACTGGCCTATTACTATTTACTGCAAAACGATATTGAGAAATATCTCTATTATATAAAGCTGGTAAAAAGTAAAGGGTATGCTGATAACGAAAAAGACAAACAGGCTTTAAGGGAAGCCAATGATGAAAAACCGGATATTGACCTCCTAAAAACCAGGCTTTATTTTGACGGCGGATATTATGGTAAAGCACTGACGCAAATAGAAAACAAAGACGTAAACAACTTTAGATTACTGCGGGATAAAACAGAGTTCTATTACAGGTTGGGCCGCATTTACGATAAAACCGGAAAATTTAACGACGCGGTAACCAATTATCAAAAGGCAATTAATTTAGGAAAAACAACCAAATACTATTTTGCCGCAAACGCCGCGCTCAGGGCGGGAAACATTTTTGAGCAAAAGAAAGATTTCGATAAGGCGGCTTATTATTACAACCAGGCTTTAAGTATGAAAGACCATGAGTATCAGAGCAGTATTGACAACGAGGCTAAAGAAGGTTTGAAAAGAATAAACAAGTAATTTTTAATCCCCCGGCTCTTTAGTAAAGCGTATATTATTTTTTATAGCCTGCCGGTGGTGCTTGTTCACTTTTTCTTTAAGCACTTCAAAATTAAATTCGTGGTTTGTGCCGCAGTCCAGCATATTAAAATATACCGATGGTTTGGTGCTTTCAAAATATTCCATTATGATACTACACCAAATCAGTTGGCAATTACCCTCAATTTTTGGAACGATTTGGGAAAGGCCGTCTTTGAATTCGATGTGCCTGATATGCTGAGATTCTAAATTTCCCTGCGGATAATAAAGCAGCAAATTGCCTGGCTCGGATAAAATTTCAGCTGCATAACTTAAACTTTCTTCCATACTGGGTGATCCCGGTACTATAGAAAAAGCGCCGATATATTTTAACCAGGGGTGCTTTTGCATCTGCTTTTTTAACGACATGATATAAAAACCAGTTAGCGCTTGTCTTTTGTGAATGCCGTTAAGGCTCAAATAAATAGCCAGGAAACCATCCAGAAAGCTAAAATGATTACACATTAAAATATAGGAATGCCCGGGTTTAAAAGGTATTTCATTAATGACCATTTTATTAAACCGCCGCCTGATGAACCAGCTTGCTATTGTGGCAGACCATTCGAGGACAATATTTGGAAGTGGCTTTGCTTTAATGATCATAATAAAAGATCGCTCAGTTTAGAAACGAAATTAGCATTAATCATTTCGTGGTTTTCATCCAAAATAACAACGTGTGCCTGGTTCAGCTTTTTAATAAATGCATTACCGATTTTTGGCGGATACATCATATCACGTTTGCCAAATATAAAGATGCTTTTTATGTTTTTTTCGGTGAGCACCTGCAATAGCCTGGTTTCATTGGTTTCTAAAAAACGTAGATAAGTAAAACAGGCATAAAAATTAAACCGCAGCTGAGAAGTACCAAATTCTTTGGATAGTATTTCGTAGCCAACCTTATCTAAAAACCTGAGCTTTTTGCCCAACTTAAGCATGATGAGCAGCGCTTTTTTGCTTAGCGTTAATTTTTCTAAAATCTTATTGCCGGTTCTGTTTTTACTAAAGTAGGTAGTGAGCGTTCCCGGGTTTAAACAGGAAGGTGCTAAAACTATGTATTCATCAATCCTATCAGCCAGTTCTTCTATTACCGCAGTTGCGTAATGTGAACCCATTGAATATCCAATTACCGAAAAACGGTCTATTTGTTCATGTTTGCAAAAATCCGAAACCAGGGTAGCCAGCTCCTTTTTGCTTATACCTTTTTTTACTGTTGCCAGCGTCTGATCTTTTAATTCTGTTTGTTTATGAAAAAAGAGATCGAAACCGTAAAAGGTATATTTTGCGCCCAGCATAGCATGTTCAAACAACTTAAATTGTTTGCCATGCATGCCATATCCATGAAAGCATAACATTTTTTGCTCACCCTTGCCAAATTTGTAATAGTGCAGGTTAACCAATGAGTTCTCGAAATAATGCTCGGTCATATCGGTTATAGGTTTACCCTTATAAAAGCCGCCGACCAAACATAATCGCCGTCATGAGAGATCGTTAAGCTGACATCAAATTTATCAGGGTTTTGGTAAAGAATTACATGCGGACGGCCTGCAATTTTTTCGCGGATGATTTCTATTTTTTCCCAGGATATGGCGGTCGGATCCAGTTGCTTTAGTGCCTTATAAACAGCCTCTTTTGCTGCCCAGGTTGATGCATAGCGTAGCATGGAATCGTCGAATAACTCGCAATAGGCTATCTCGTCTTTTGTGTAAACTTTGTTTTTAAACAGTTCATTGAATGATGTTTTAAAATCGGGCACAAAAACAAGATCGTTGCCTATGGCAAAATCTTTGTCGGTTATTAAATTATCAAACGTTTTTTCAATTTCATTCCTCATCAACTGCCACTCCCATAATATTAAAACCGCCGTCAACAAAATGAATATTGCCGGTGACCTTTTTTGAAAGGTCCGAAAAGTAATAAAGTGCAGTATCGCCAACATCCCCGGCATCGATATTTCCAAGCGGCGCTGTAAGCTTACCCGATTTTCTTAGTTTGCGTACGCCGCTTATTCCGGCAGATGACGTCGTCATCACCAACCCTGCGGAAATGGCATTCACTCTGACATTCATATGCCTGAAGTAGCTTGCCAGGTACAGCACGATGTTTTCTAACGCGGCTTTATTAATACCCATCCCAGCATATCCCGGAACTACTCTTTGTGAACCGTTATAAGTTAGTGTTAATATAGAAGCGTTTTTAGCCAAAAGCTTTTGCGCTGCCCGCGCTATTCTAAGTAAGGAATAAGCACTGATGTTAAAAGAGTCCATCAGATCTTCGAACGGGATATCAATATAGGCAGGGGCAGGCTCATTACTACCGGGAATACTGTAACATAAAACATTCTGACTGCCAAAAGCAACGCCGTGCAAAATATAATCAATCGGGCCTAAACCCGTGCACACCTCATTTAAAAACACCTCTATGTGGCTTTCATTGCGCACATCAACTTCAGCAGCGAACCGGCTGTCCATCCCCGCCCTTTCCATCAAAAATAAAACCTCGTCTTTTGTTTCCGGCACATAACTCAACGCAACCCTGCAACCCGATTGCTGAAGTTTTACGGCAATATCATAAGCTATTGAACTGTCGTTCCTGACGCCGAAAATTACGGCAACTTTGTCTTTATTGTTGATCATCAATTATCTCTTGACACTGAAATAGCACTGTTAGTGCCGCCAAAACCATAGTTAAGGCAGGTGATACTATTAATTTCTTTAGCGATGCTTTGTTGTGGAATAAGGTGCCTGTAGGCCTCCAGCGGTTTTACCGGCCCCTGCCAATGTTCTGTTTTTTGGAATGGCTCTAATTCGGGGTTCAATGTATCAGAATTTAAACAGGGTAATACTTTTTGTTCTTTTAGCATCAGTAATGCCGTAATAAACTCTACAGAACCCGCAGCACCAAGCATATGCCCGAATTGCGATTTCGGAGCAGAAATATGATAACCTTCTTCACCCAATACATCCACAACACTTAATAATTCAATTGAATCTCCGGCCGGGGTGGATGTACCATGCACCTTTACCACATCAGGCTTTCTGCCTGAATCACCCGACAAACCTTTCCAAAGCCGTTTTTGTCCTAAAAATGAAGGATAAAACATGTCGCCGTCGCCGTCCGAGTTATTAAAATATTCATCTATCACACCAAGAATAACCGCACCCCGTGCTTTTGCCTGTTCGTACTCCTCCAGTGCTACAATTCCGCAACCAAACGAACAAACAAAACCATTCCTGTTTACATCAAAAGGGCGCGAGCTTTGCCCGGGGCTAAAGCCCCGGCTTAATACCTGCATCCCATCAAAACCAATAAATGTTTCCAATGATGTCCCTTCTATACCACCAGTAATGATGCGATCCTGTAATCCAAATTTTATAAGCCGGTAGGCATATCCTATATTTCCAAGACCTGTGGCGCAAGCCGAAACTATTGCCTCACAAACTCCCCGGTTTTTTATAAAGCAGGATACATTTGCTGCTTCACGGTACGACATTGTACGGTCAACCGCATGTGATCCCGCCATACGGGTTTTCTTTCCTTGTTCATAAAAATTATGCCAGGCAGCCCTTAAGATCACGTTCCCCGAACCGCCGGAACCCATTACTACCCCTGTTTGTTCCGATTGAACTTCTCCGTCCGTCCAGCCCGCCATTTTGATAGCATCAAGGGTACCGAGCATAGCCCATATACTGCCAACGTCAGCCGTAGCTAAATTTCCGTACGGTATCCTGTTTAGTTTATCAATATAGGTTTCGGGATAATTGTTGTCGACAAGTGAGGAGTAAATCACATCCAAACCCATTTCCTCTTCGGTTATGAATCCGGATACGGTCGATCTTACATTTTTACCGTACGCAATAGCCTTGTCCCATTCTCTTATTAAACTTTTGTTTGAGAATAGTTTATCGCTAAAATCCGCAAGATCTGAACAGCCGGGAAAAGCTCCGCCCATGCCCACAACTGCAACTTTTCTACCGGGTATTTGCATAACTTATGCGTTTCCTTTTTCCTTTGTCCTGATAATCAGGTCAACCACGTTTCTAACTTTTGATCCTAAATCGTCTATATCGTCGTCCTCAAATTCCACTCCAAACTTTTGTTCGGTTTTAACAACAATGTTTATCATTTCGGTTGACGGTGTATTTAAGTCTGCAATAAAATCGGTGTCTTCTGTTACACCGACTAATTTCTCGGGATCAATCGTTCTTACCGTTTTTAAAATTTCAACCAGGCCGTCAATTATTTCTTGTCTTTCCATTATTGTTCAAATTGTTTATTAAAAAGTTCGCTTTTTATTGCCCTGCAAGTAACATCACTCAAATCCGCTACAAGCGTAAAATCATTACTCAAATCATAATTAAGCAGCCGTTCATCATTGAAGTTGCTAAAATATCGGTCTAAATCCAATCCTTTGGGCACTTTGTAAATTCTTCCGTCGCATATCATTTGCCTGAATTTATAGAATTTGATATGTCCAATGTTAACAAAAGTGTCGCCGTTCTCCAAATAGTTATGGAAAATAACCTTTCCTATACTTACAAACCTTGGAAGATATTTCTCTACCAATTCAAGCGGACTTAACCCCTGTTTTTCGCACTCTAAAAAAACGCTGCACGATCCTGTTGCCGCCTGGGCGAACGATTCTACCTGGTCAACCCCTCTAAACAAACCGAAATGATCTTGCACATCCCTTTCTGTTGGCGTATAGCTTGCTACTATGCCCGCCTGGGGCGAATGCCAGTGATATTTGTTTACGAGTAATTTTGTAGGTCCATGGAGCACCAATATGTCTTTTGGTTGCCAGCATACCAGGTTATCCATTTTTAACTGTCCTATTTTTAATAAATTTTATGATCATATTAAACCGCCGTTAATATGGATATTGGTGCCATTGATATATGATGCTTTGTCCGAAAGTAGAAATGCAACGGTTTCCGCAATGTCTTCTACTTTCCCAAATCGTTTTGCCGGGATCATTTTAAGATACTTTTCTTTTTCAACCTGCGGAATTGCGGCAGTCATATCGGTTTCAATAAAACCCGGAGACACACTCAACACCCTGATCTGATGTTCCTGGTTAAGTGCAGCAACTTCCTGTGCCAAAGATTTTGAAAGCGCGACCAGCCCAGCCTTCGTTGCCGCATAAACCGACTGAAAAGCATTCCCAGTTTCACCTACACACGAACTTATGTTGATGATAACACCCTGTTTGTTAAGATTGAAAATTTTCAACGCGGTTTTACTGATCATAATGGGCGCCTTTAAATTTACATTAAGCATCGCATCAATTTCGCGCTCGGGCTGATAGATCAACGATTTATCAAATGTTACACCGGCGTTATTAATCACAGCATACAATGAATCGGAATGATCCTTTTTTAACTGTTTGCAAAAGTTTTCCAACTGCTCGTTGTCCGAAAAATCAGCACATAAAATATGACTGCCCGGTATAACGGTTTTAAAACTTTCTTGTTTGGAAGCGTGTAATATTAAAGTGAAATCGGCCGAAAGCCTTTGTGAAATTGCCAGTCCTAACCCCTTGCTGGCCCCCGTAATCAATATTTTTCGTTTCTCCATTCGGTATGACTGTCAAAATTAAAAGTTTTTACCGTATAATAAATTAAATGGTAAGGGAATTAAAGAGATTGAGTTTTTATGGCCCGATATTGATGGGCAAAGGCGAAAAGCGAAAAGACAGTTTGTCTAGTCAAAAAAAACTGTACTTGTTGTCAGCAAGGTTCCTTTTTTACATGAGTAGAATTCTCAATAATGATGTGGTGACATGGAGACTGAACGTCTGCATTTGTCAGAATTAGGGATTTCAGAATAAGGAAGAGTTAGTCAGATAACATTGAGGCAGTGCTTATCTCGCGCAAGTTTGCAACGCAGATTAAAGGTGTTAACGTAGGCGTGACGCAAACAATCACTTTGTAAGGGACACAAGTAATTTTCATTTAATATTCCCGGTAAAATCGAACATTAAATGATAAATTAAGATTTCGCCGTCGACTGTATCGTGTGTAGATGAATACGCGTAATCAAAGTCATGGACAATGTTTCGTTGCATCAGTTCTCGATTTGTGTTAGCCTGGCTAAATGAGTTCTTCAAGAGTTGATTTATAAAAACCACATTTTGATGAATATCAATAGATTGAGTGACAAATCCCATCATGCCGTTCGTTTTATAATATGTGGAGTACGTTTTACTGGTAAAACGACATATGCCATTTTCAATATATTTCGCATTTAGTCCTGTAGTGCCGGCTAAATTTATAGCATCTAATCGTTTGCATTCAATAGTGTAATATGCTGCTGTATCGACAAAGGTGTTTAATGTCTGAATTTTTATATCTGTTCTTCCGATACTTGTGTCTTCTGGCACCTCTCTATCAAATAAATAGTTAATCAATCCTATTTCTTTTCTGATATCATTGTTTTTTAAATACTTGATTAAAAAAAAATCTCTTATCGCGTTCTCGTCGTTGGTTAAGTCCACGTTATCAGCAAGCATCAGTTTATAGCAAACGATTATTTTTGAGAGAATATCTTCAAACTCTTTGTTATAAAAAACACTATTGTTTAGGTAGCCTGAAGCGCTCAATTTAGAGAACATTATTTGCCATCCCTCCCTGCTTTTAACATCGCGTCTGCAAATTCATTCACGTCCAAATAACCAATGGCTCTATGCCACAATCGTTTCTCATTTGGTTTAAAAATATAAAAATAGTCCTTTTCAAAACCCCGTACATCTTTTTGTACGAATAACTTTTCAGTAACTTTTTCTGAACTAATTTTGATAAGAAGCGATAATATGGCAAGGTCACTGTTCTGTTTGTCAAACCATATCACATTTTTGGTGTACTCTGAGGCAGGTATCATTTTGAAAAACATACCGACAATCTGACCTGTGTACCATATTTCTGCAATGAATTTATTCTCATCATCCTCAAGCTTGGATTTAAACCGCTCAATAAATATCTCTGCATATTCTTTCAAAATAGCATTTTCAAAGGACAATGGCTTAAATAAGCGGTCAAAGCCTTCATGCCTCATTGAAATGGGTATAGTAATATTTTCGGCGTAGTTGATTAATGCCCGTTCTGTTTCATTAACATCAAATAAGTTATAAATTAATTCATTAACTCTTTCTGTTTTGGTTTTGACATCCTGCGATTTTTCGTCATTTAACAAAATATCATTTTGGTTTTCTTTTTTAAAATTTTCGATTTCTTTGACAAATCGAATTAGAGTTTCTGAATACAAATAGGGGAAATCAAATCTTTCGGAATCATTTATTTGCTGTTCAATCATTATCCCGGCAGTAGATGAGATATTTAAAATATAATAAGCGAAAAGAGTTGAATTCATTAATCCCGCCAGCACATAGTAGTTATCAACATCATTGGAATTCAAAAACTTTATGGATGTTGTTTTATCAGTGAAAATTATATTTTGAAAAGAAACAGCCGAAACCGTCTCCAATTTTGTATTTACAGTCTCTTTTACTAACAAAACTGGAGGAGAAAAAATATCTTTACAAACGACGCCATTTTCCCTAAATACATAACCTACTTCCGTTATATCCCATTTCTCATGTTTTGGATTGATGTAAAGTTGTTGGAGTTGTTTTTTATTAAGATCCAAAAAATCCCAACCAACGAGTTCACTTACGTCTATTTTTTTTGTGCCATCTTTTCTTTTTATCCCTTGTTTAATTAAGACTTCATTTTGTTCAAAATAGTTATTAATGGACTTATAACCATCTTTTAATCGTTTTAAAAAATTAAAATCTAAATACGAGCCATATACTAATACTTTCCATAGCCAGTCGAATTCCTTTAATCTAACTTGTTGTATATTTTTATAATCAGTCCTGTTTATTGTAAATATTTTGAATAATGAGAAAAATCGACTTGGCTTTAAAGCAATATGCTCTATAATATTTGAATCTGTATTAATCCCATTTGCGTACCTGTAAAATAAAACACATGCGGGTGCAATCGCTTTATCATTCGACTTGTCGAAAACTTCTCTCCTTACAGGTGCCAATTCAAATATTTTTTCGATAAAAAAATGATTCAAAAAGTACTTTCTAAACAATATGCTTTGCAAATTATACAAAACTTTACTGGTTACAATTAAGGCAATTTTTGTTTTATCCTTTGAAAAGTCACTGCTTCTTAGTAAAAAGGCCTGCGCAATTTCCCTATTACCAACTTCAATTTCAGGAGCTTCCTTTACCTTTTCCCTTTTTTTCCTTTTTTCAATATACTGTATGTATAATGGCTTTTTTTCTTCGCCTTTACCCCGGCTCCAAGGAGGATTGCCTAAAATAAAATCAAAGTGAATTTCTTTTAGGTGTTTATTGAAAGGCAGGTCTTCATTAAAAAAATCAGCCTGGAAGAAGTTTGTGTTAAAAAGCACCGGAAACTTAAAAGTTTCAATCCCCGGAGGCTCCAAGTAGTCAAGTAATGTAAGATAGATGGAAAAAATGGCGACTTGCACGGCACTTAAATCTTTGTCTATCCCATATAAATTCTCTTGGGCTAAATTCTTAATTGCAGTTTTAAATTTTTCAGATTTTACATCAATGCCCGTGTCCACGCTGAATTTTTCTACGATCTTTCTAAGTGTTTCCACAAGAAAAATCCCGGAACCGCAAGCTGGATCTAGAACTTTACAATTATGATCGCCCCCCTTTTTAGTTATTTTTTTTTCTACGGTCTGCTTTAAAATGTAGTCGACTAAGAATAAGGGAGTGTAATATGCGCCCTCCTTTTTTTGGTTATCTCCGCCAATAAAAAGTTCGTAAACATTACTTATAAACTCAATTGGGATAATTGAAAAATCGTAAAATTCGAATAAAGAGGGTTGGCTTTGTTCAATGTCTTCCCCCTGAAGCAGTCTTTTTATAATTTGGTAATCATTTGCCGTTATTTGTCGGTATTCATTCGTTGTAAGTGGAAACAGGTCACCATTAAATCCCCTGTCCTTATCGTCCAAGTATTCAAAAAATTGTTGTGCTTCGTTCGGGTCGTCCAGCAACTTACAAAACTCTTGATTTGACCAAGTTCGAAATTTTCCGTCAAACTTCATGTTGACTTTTCGGTCGATTAAATAACGAACAAATATTACCTTTCCTAAGATTGCATTTAAAAGTTTAGCTTTATGCTCATCCTGTCCTAAAAGCGACTTTCTTGCCGCCTTAATATTTTGCAGCAAATGATAGTCAACTCGGTTTTTATAATCTAGTTGTTTTTGATATTGCTCCCAGGTTCTTCCTGTTACCAATTCAAAGTAGGTAAAATGATTGAGCTTTTCTGCCCCACCCAGCTTTTCTAATAGCTTTTTATCTTTTAGAAAATTAAACCCATTAAAAATTTCGATTACTTCATTCTGAATAATAATTGCTATCGGACATTCATTAAAATTCCAAATAGCTTCATGTAACTTTTCTATGTTTGTAGGATTCTCAAAAAACAATATAAGAGGTTTATTATCGAAACAGAAAAAAGCATCCGGTTCGATTTTTCGTTCTAAAAGTCTTTTAACCCTATTAGGAAAAGAAATTTCTTTTCTCCAACGCTCTTCCTTAGTAAGGAAAAGTCCATTTTCCAAGTTCAAACCAAGTTCTGAAAATATTTTATCTGTTTTTTCCATTGACCTTTGGTCTAAATTGCAAATGCTAAATTTTTTAGTAATGTAAACATCGCAAAGTTATGCTAAAAAAATTAGTTTTTGACCTTAAATATAAAGATATTAAGTAAAATTTACGCTATGTAACCCGTTATTCTGGGTTTGTAATCCATTCTATCTGAATTCGATAATCTGATAAAAAGGCAATTGTACAAAAGCTTTAACTACAGTTTTAATCGCTTTTAGCCCTTGCCACCACCCTCTTCACCGTAGACAAACTAATCTTTAAATGATCAGCCACCTGGCGCTGCGAAAGGCCCTGTTGGATGAGTTGTGGTATGCGCTGTTTTATTTCGGAATTAATACTTACGCCGGGTTTTTGCAGGTGGGCGGCTTCGGTATTGAAACCGGCGAATTGGAAACTAAGGAAGCTTTGCTGTTTTGAAAGGTTGAAAACAACAACTTGGTCTGCACCGTAATCGCCGGCGGCGTTGCGCTGTTTGATTTGTTTGATGTAGCGCAAATTGATATCCCGGCTGCTCTGACCGATGGAAAAGGCGCTGTCGGCAAAGTTGATGAGCATTTTACTGCCCTGCAGGTCGTTAACCGTGATGGGTGCGCATTGATTGCGTTTGGGCGTGTGGGCCAGCACCAGCATACTGAGCCGGTGTTTCGTTTTTAACGCCTTAAGGGTTTTCATCAATGGCAGCGCACCTGCGGCGTGACTGGTTTGGCTGCCCATACAGGTGATATTGTCAATAATCAGCACCGAGGCCTTGCTTTGTATGATGGCCTTTTCAATCTTTTCCTTTACATAGTCGTCATATTTATCGTATAGAAAAGGGTCGTCGCCACCTGGGTTGAACTCGGCGCGGATAAAATTATCGCCAAAATGGTGCTGACCGTGTTCCGGATGCGTGTACCGTATCCTGAACTGCGCGGCGTTAAGCTCAAAGTCGATATACAGAATTCTTAGTGATTCGTTTACTTCACAGCCGAAGGGATGCATTGGCGATTGCTTGGCCAACTGGTAGCCGATTTGCACAGCCAGGATGGATTTGCCGACATTGGTATCCGCAAAAAGTATACAAAGTTCCTGTTCGTACCACAGACTACCTAGCAATTGCCGGGCCGCGGGCCTACTGCATTCCTCGGTGAGCCATTGGTCAGCGGGTTTGATGTTGAAAAGTTGCTTTTCGGGATCGCGGAGCATCACCGTGCGCTGGGCATTTTGGCTGCGCTCTTCGGTCGAGGTTTTTTGCGTTTTGATGCGGATATCTTCGATTATGGAGGGCCGGTAGAAAGTCATGAAGGATGTGGTTTTGGAGATACAATAATACAGAAATTTCTGTATAAATACAAATAAATTAAAGATGTTTTGCTATTTATCTGGCTAATCATTTTCAAGTCATCTGAATAGTATTTTCAGTTTTATCATGGTCATCCTGAAATCCCAAAAATCATAGTTCAGACAAATGGTTCAGGTATAGTCACGGGGTTCAAGTGGTGTCGGTGAACCGGTATAATAAATTAAATGGACGGCTATTCAGAATCAAAATGGAAAAAGCGTTAACTGATCTGAGGGTTTTTCTTCTTTATGTTTCGGTTTAACCTCGCCAAAGTTAGAAAGCGAAATGCCAAGCAACCGTACTTTTTTTTCATCGGTGACTGACGATGCCAGTAGTTGCTTTGCCGTTGAGCAGATAGTTTCCAAATCATTTACTGCCACTGGTAAAGAATGATTCCTGGTAATCTGTTTAAAATCACTGTATTTAATTTTAAGCGTAATGGTGCGACCTTTCAGTTGGTGGGCCAATAAGCGGTTGCAAACAGTTTTCGCGATTTTATCCAGCTCAACCTCCATTTCATCGATAGTTGTGAGGTCGTAAGCAAAAGTATCTTCGGCAGCTAATGATTTTGTTTCCCGATGTGGCTGTACTTCGCGGTTATCGATACCCCTTACAATCTGGTAATAAAACCTTCCCACTTTGCCAAAATGCTTTGTCAGTTCTTCTTCCGATAGTTTCTTCAAATCTTCGCCGGTATGCAATCCCATGTTCTTCATTTTTTGTGCGGTCACCTTTCCCACTCCAAAAAACTTCTCAACTGGTAATTTTTCCATAAATGCTTCAACAGCCGATGGGCCGATAAATGTTAAACCATCAGGCTTGTTAATATCGGATGCGGTTTTTGCTACAAATTTGTTTATGGATATACCCGCAGAAGCGGTGAGCTGCAATTCGTCTTTGATAGCTTGTTTTATTTGTTTCGCTATTTCAATTGCAGAACCAACATTCAACTTATCAGCAGTAACGTCGAGATAAGCCTCATCAAGCGACAAGGGCTCTATGATATCTGTATACCGGCTAAATATTTCACGTATTTTGTTAGACGCTTCCTTATAGGCGGCAAAACGTGGCCGTACAAATAGTGCGTCGGGGCAAAGCTGTAGCGCTTGTTTTGATGGCATTGCCGACCGGACGCCAAACTTACGTGCTTCATAACTGGCGGTGGCCACAACACCTCCCCTTCCTTCCGGTATACCGCCAACCACCAAAGGTTTACCTCTGTATTCGGGATTATCACGTTGTTCAACAGAAGCATAAAATGCATCCATGTCAATATGGATTATTTTACGATAATTTTGAATTGATGCCTTTTCCATTAATACAGAACATACTGTTCAAATATACAATGGCGACGGCGATATCAAATAAATATTGCCATATGAATCGGCTGTATACTACTGAGTAATGTCGTAATTAATCATTATTGTTGGCAACAAAGTAGCCTCATCAAGCGGTATCTGGTCAGTGGAGAAAATTGGCTTGCGATGTGCATAGAAATTATAAACCGCTTTTTGCAGCCCTGGCGTACCTGCAGGAGGCGGGTTAAAACTAAAATTAAATGGCATTATAAAATCGTGTGATTTTTCGTGATCGGGAATAACCCACTTATGGTTTGATTTTTTTAGGACGTCAATCACAGGACTGGCTAAAACAGCGTCGTCGGCATAATAAATAACCATTTTGGTAATGCGGCCTTTGTCGTCGGCTGAAAATTTAAAAACTACCACACCACTTGCTCTTTTTTGTACCATTTCTGCGGAGACTATTAAACTGTCCCTGAAAAATGCAGTCATCACATCCTTACCTCCCTGGAACGGGAACGCAAGTTTTTCCTGGGCCATGCTGGTGAGTGTTAGCAATATGGCCGATATAATTAAAAATATTTTCTTCATATCTGTGGTTGACTTGATGAATGGTTGATTTGGTGAGGATTTGATTTTTCAAACATAATCAACTTAATCCAACACCATCAACAAAAAACTAATCTTTAGGTTCTCTCTTGCTGCCTTCATAAAGTTCATACTCCAAAAGCCGGCAATCGAGTTTGCCATTGTAAAATTCAATTTTTCGTGCTGCCTTCAGGCCTATTTTTTTTGCAAGGTCGGGATTGCCTGTAAAAATATAGCCACGATAGCCAAGGCAATCCTTTTTCAAAAAATCGCCCATGCGCTTATATGTTGCCTCCAGTTTGGTGTGTACGCCAAGGCGCTCGCCGTATTCAGGATTAAACATTATAATTCCCGGTTCTTCAGGTACGGGTGTTTCGGCAAAATCGCAAACACTGAATTCTATCAAATGATCTACGCCCGCAGTTTTTGCATTTTTTTGCGAGATGTCTATGGCGTCGGCCGAAATATCCGTGGCGATAATTTTAAAGTTAACCTGCTTTTTTGCTTTATCCTTTAACCTTCTTCTTTCCGAAAAAAACACGGTTTCATCATAACCCATAATATGCATAAAGCCATAATTCATCCTGAAAAGGCCCGGACATTTATCTGTAGCCAATAAAGCAGCTTCTATAGCCAATGTTCCTGAGCCGCACATCGGATTTATAAAAGTGCTGTTTTTATCCCATTGCGTAGCCATAATAGTCGACGCTGCCAGGGCTTCCAGCATTGGCGCCTTACCCGGAATTTTTCTGTAGCTATGTTTAGCCAGCGTTTCGCCCGATGTATCTAAAAATATATCAGCATCGCTATCCTGCCAATATAAGTGAACCAGCGTTTTATTTGCATCGGCGCCAGAGTTTGGTCTGATGCCTTTTATTGATTTTATCCTGTCAGCTATAGCATCCTTTACTTTTACATTTGCAAAAAGCGGCGTAAGTATATGCTCGTTATTCACAGTTGACGATACCGAAAAATAGCCGGTAAAGTCAATCAGCTTTTCCCACTCTACTTCAACAATATTATTGTAAAGCTCCTGCGGATCTGCTGCCTTAAAGCTTTTTATTAAGTATAGAACCTGGCTTGCGCAGCGCAAATTAAGATTTAACGCTATACAATCGGTAACCGTACCTAAAAGTTCAACGCCGGTTTGAAATACACGCGTAGGTTTAAAACCCAGCGCTTCTACCTCTTGTTGTAAATACGCTGATAACCTTTTGTTGCAGGTGATGATGATTTTACTTTCGTTGTGGAAAACTTGCATGATATTTGGGCGAATTTATGAATTAAAACGCCCGATTTTAGTTTTGATCTGCTAACTTTACATTTTAAATTTTTTTAACAATGGAAATTAAGGGTAAGGTACATGAAGTGGCTCCAACCGTACAGGTTACAGACTCACTTAAAAAAAGAGAATTGATACTTGAATATATTGAGAATCCTCAATATCCGGAATATTTAAAGTTTGAAGCTATACAGGATCGCTGCAATTTACTGGACAACGTAAAAGTTGGCGATGATATAGAAGTTTTCTTCAATTTGAAGGGAAGGCCGTGGACTGATAAAACAGGCAAAAAAAGCTATTTTAACTCAATGCAGCTGTGGAAAATTAATATACTGGCGGGCGCCGGTGCAAATACAACACCTGCTTATGCTCCTCCAGCTGATATAAGCTCATCACCGGATGAGGACGATTTGCCGTTTTAATCAGTTTGCAGTTGCCGGTTTTCAGTTTGCAAAGCCACATAGCAAAAATTGCCCATTTGTAACAAATGGGCAATTTTGCTATGTTGAAGGACTTGCTTACTGCAAACTAGTCTATTCCTCTTTCAAAATTCTTTTCATCGCAACGCTGTTACCTTGTTTTATTTGCAGGTAATAAATGCCGTTTAATCCCATTGCGAAGCTTTTCATAAATCGGGCCCCGACCAGCTTTTCATTCCATAACGTTTTGCCATCACTATCCATGAGTTTAACGTCGACAGCAGCTTTTGCGGCCAAATTAAATGTGAGCAACGTTTTTCCGGTTGAAAATTCGGGTACGATGTTTAAATCTGCAACTTCAAATTTGGCGCCTTCAACATGTGGGATCCTTTTTAAATCTTCGTTTGAAACTTCTGAAACATGAAACCTGACGTGAGTGCGTATGCCATCATTATCGATATTTACATAATCAAAGTTTTGACTATTTCTACGGTCAAACCGCTTCATACCCCTACTGTCGAAATTTCTGTCCGAAAACCCATCCCTGTCAAACGAGTCGCGATCCATCCGGTATCTGAAAGCCATCTCCGGGCCCATTTGTTTAAACCTGCTTTGTTTACTTTTAACAATATTGCCTAAACTGTCTTTAATTATAATGTCAGCGGTTAAAGGCGTACGCTCACCACCTTCCATCCTCCGGCGAAATTCAAAATGTTTATAACCTCCTGTACTGTCTCTTCTTTTAAAAGTATAGGAACGTACCATCTTATCATCATTATTGTTTAGATGACTGATATCTTTTAGTGCTTCCCGGCGGTCTTTTGCCGATAGCTCTTTTATATTTTTTCCGTTGATAGTGGTATCGCCGTTTTGTATATTTATTTCCAGGTCCTTTTGGTTTTGGGCCATTAACATCGGCGGTAAGCCGAGTATTACTATCAAGCTTAATGAAAAGACGAACTCGAAGCCGGGTTTAAATAATAACTTTTTCATAATGAGTATTTTAAATAGTGGGTATTTTAAGATACAAATCTACTATATCAACTAAATTTCAGTGTGTTAAATGTTGTTTATTAATTGTTAAAAATTGTTAAATGCAAAATATCACAGCTTATTTAAAATATTTTTGTTTTTAGGATGAAAAGGAGAAGTATTGCATTGATTATTGGTTTGATGGGTTTCGCGCTGTTGGGCGTAATGGCTATGCAATTTTATTTCTTGCGGCAATCTTACCAAATGCAATCCGAGTTGTTTGATCGCTCGGTCAATGAAGCACTAAACAATGTTGCGGTAAAGATCAGTAAACAGGATGCAAATAAGTTCTTAAATGCAAAAGCATTCAGGTACAATTTAAGCCAAAGCGCGGTTAACAGTAAACGCTGGGACGGCAATCCGGATGGAAATGAAACTTATGATCATCCCCTAAACAAAGACCTCGCTGCTTCCAAGAAAGGACTTACGGCCCGCGAAAGAAAGATTGCTTTACTGCGTGATAGTTTACGCCGTATGATTATACATAAACAGATGGATGATGATATGGCCAGGTTAATGCAAGCCGGCTCGATAGATCTTCAATTGCGCTATGAAGAATTTACCGATGACTTTGGGGTGGTACATGGCAGGGTAACGCCGGTTATAGTAAGAAATTCTGAGGCTACAGTTACATTAAGGAAACCTCAGAAACTGCATAAATATGATACGATACGTTATACTTACAGCGACCCTCAATTTGGCAAACAGATAATTTCCATTCCGCACATTAATGTGCAATGGCAGCAGGAACAGGACCGTAAACAGAAAGAAAGACAGTTAGCGCAGATAAAAAAATTGTTGGAGAATGATTCCTTGCAAAATTCAACTCCAAATAAATCAAATGTAATTCAAAATTTAGCTGAGGAGTATGGCAAGTATGATGAACCTTTAAGAATGCGATTAAACCCTCTATGGATTGACACCCTGCTTAGGTTTGAATTGCACAGCAAAGGAATTCATTTACCTTTTAGTTACGAAGTAACAACAGCAAACAGCGATTCGCTTATTTTTTCAAAGGCAAACGACCTTTCTGGCGCAAGGCCAACTTTTTCAGAAGGCAGCATCTATCAAACAATGATATTCAGCAGGGATGTTATAAACGACCCGGGGTTGATAAGGCTTGTCTTCCCTCAAAAAAACTCGGCGATATTAGCCAGGATGACCGCAACAATGGGCATTACTGCCGGCTTGTTGATAGTGCTGATATTTTGTTTCAGTTACACTATCTTTTCGATCCTTAAACAGAAAAAGGTATCAGAAATGAAAACCGATTTTATAAACAACATGACCCATGAGTTCAAAACTCCTGTTTCAACCATCATGATTGCCAGCGAAGCTTTAAAAGACAATGAAATAGCATTCGACAAAAGTCGCGTTTCCAGGCTTGCAAATATCATATACGAAGAAAATGAACGTTTAGGCAGTCACATAGAGCGCGTGTTAAATATCGCCCGCATTGAAAAAGATGACTTTAAGCTGGAAAGAAAACCGCTTGACGTTAACGAAATGATAGCTATAGTTGTCGATTCTATGGCGCTTAAGCTGCAAAAACACAATGCCGTTACAACTTTAATGCTCGATGCCGAAAATGCAATTATAAACGCTGATGAATTGCATTTTTCAAATGTGATGTATAATTTGATCGATAACGCCATTAAATACAGCGACAAAGATCCTGATATTACGATAAGCACGCTAAACAAAAACGGGCAGATAGTGATCCGCGTTGCCGATAAAGGAATTGGCATGAGCCGGGATCAGCAAACAAAAATATTCGAACAATTTTACCGCATCCCTACAGGTAACCTCCATGATGTTAAAGGGTTTGGATTGGGCCTGAGTTACGTTAATACCGTAGTTAAAAGGCTTAACGGGATTATAAGTGTAAAATCGGAAAAGGAAAAGGGCTCGGAATTTGAATTAAAATTTGAGCTGGCGTAGAAGTCAGAAAAGTCTGGAAGACGGGAAGTCTTAAAGAAAGATTTATAAAAAAGAACATTTCAACTGTTGTCGCTGATACTTATGGGAATCAACTTCCCGAATTAAAAAAACCAAATGAAAAAAATATTACTGGTTGAAGATGATCCTAATTTGGGTTTACTGTTACAGGATTACCTGCAGCTGAAAGGTAAATTCGATGTTATTTTGTGCAAAGACGGAGAGGAGGGTTTGAGGACTTTTACAAAACACACTTTTGATTTACTGATACTGGACGTAATGATGCCCAAAAAGGATGGTTTTACCCTGGGTAAGGACATCAGGAAAATCAATGACCATGTACCTATTATTTTTGCGACTGCCAAGGGAATGATAGAGGATAAAACCCAGGCTTTTAATTTAGGGGGCGATGACTACATAACTAAGCCTTTCCGCATTGAAGAATTATTGCTGCGTATAAATGCTCTATTAAAACGAACCAACAATTCGTCAAAAAGCGAAGAGGAAAAGCAAACAACATTTAAAATAGGCCGCTATAATTTTGAATATACATCCCAGCTTATCAGCATAGATAATGTTCAGCAGAAATTATCAACCAAAGAAGCTGAATTACTCCGTTTATTATGCCTTCGTAAAAATGAGGTGCTTACACGTGAGGAAGCCCTACTAAATATATGGCACGACGATAATTATTTTAACGGCCGCAGTATGGACGTTTTTTTGAGTAAGATACGTAAGTACCTGAAAGATGACCCGAACGTGGAAATTATTAACGTGCACGGCCGGGGATATAAGCTGCTGATCAATTAGCCATCATTTATATCTTTGTACTGCTATTATACGTTAGGGAACTAAATTTTCTAAATCATTTATATCTTTTGCACGGCCTGAAGCTTTTTTTGCATTTATCAGGTCGGTAATAAATATAGTCCGGATCATTAGTCCGTCCTCTTCAAAATAAATCGCATTTTGGTAACAATCTGCAAAGTTCAGCCCTTTAACAGCAATCATTATATCTATTGATGACGGAGGCCTTCCAAATGTAAATACGTCCAGATCGGTATTGTTCAAAAAGGCGCCAATTGTCATATCAAAAACAGGCATCCCAAAATTGAGGAAAGCATGTTTTATATTTTCGTAATTCTCCGCCGTCCGTTCAACCCAAATATCCATATCGCCTGTCGTTCTGGAATAACCGTGAAGAATAACCGAATAACCGCCAACAAGAATATATTTTACATTACAATCGTTGAAACACTTTATAAAGTCCCTAAAATCTTCGTTAAAAATATTGCTCATTCTTATTTACGCGACCGTATTTTAAACGCTGTTTTATCCATCCTGGGTGGCTCATTTTCAGGATAATTATAAGCAATGCTATTTAAATAATTAGCAATGCGAAGGCGCTCCTGCCATGTTAAACTCTTGTAGTAGGTGGCATGGTTTGAAGCTTCTTCTGCCGTTTGCGCTTTAAAAGCTGTTCTATCTAACGGGTACGAACTCATCGTTCAAATATACCTTAAAAAATAATTCTTGTAACAAAGTTGTTAATACTCTTGGTGAGATTTGCGAATTTTAATAAATAAGTTTGTTGCTAACTGATCAAATTATTTATTATATGAAATTAAAATTACTTTACTCATGCCTGCTCATTCCAGGCATTATGGGCATCGCTCATGCCCAGGGAACCGTTGACACGGCAATGGTTAAAAAAATCCGTGACGAAGGCTTAAATCACTCAAAGGTGATGGAAACAGCCTTTTACCTTACAGATGCTTCCGGACCCCGTTTATCAGGTTCTCCCGAGTTAAAAAACGCCCAGGATTGGGCTGTAAACCAGTTAAAGTCATGGGGCATGGTAAATGCACAGCGCGAATCCTGGGGGAAATTTGGAAAAGGTTGGGAAGTTCAAAAAAATTATGCGGCCTTTACTACGCCGTATTATCACGCAATAATAGCAATCCCAAAAGCATGGACGCCCGGCACTAATGGTTTAGTAAAAGGAGATGTGATTTTAATAAAAGCAGATACCGTTACAGACCTGGCTAAATACAAAGGTACCCTTGCGGGTAAAATTGTAATATTTGATACCAAGGCAGGCGCTGAGCGTACGTTTAAAGCCGATGCAGCTCGTTATACCGATGAGGAGCTTGCAGCCATGTCAAAACCACAAGACGCCGGTCAGCGCAGGGGAGCGTTCGGGCCGAATTCTGCTTTTATGAGAGCCCGCGTATTGCGTGCTGCGATAAATATATTTTTAAAAGACGAAAACGTGGCGCTTGTATTAAGCCAGGCAAGGGGTACGGATGGAACCGTTTTTACTACTAATGGTGCATCTTATGCCGACACCGCCAAAGCTGTTTCGCCTGAATTAGAAACCAGTGGCGAGGACTATCAGCGCATTTTGCGGTTAGTAAAAGCCGGAATAAAAGTGACCATGGAGGCTGACATAAAAACACAATTTTTTGCCGATGACCTAAACGGTTACGATGTTGTAGGAGAAATACCGGGTACCGATAAAAAATTAAAAGATCAGATAGTGATGATAGGTGGTCACCTCGACTCGTGGCATGGCGCAACCGGAGCCACCGATAATGCCGCAGGCAGCGCAGTAATGATGGAAGTAATGCGTATTTTAAAAGCAGTTAATTTTAAACCACGCCGCACCATCCGTATTGCACTATGGAGTTCGGAAGAGCAAGGCCTGTTTGGATCAAGAGGCTATGTGCTAAACCACTTTGGCGACCCAAAGACGATGGTACTCAAACCTGAACAAGCGAAAGTTTCTGCTTACTACAACCTCGATAATGGTACTGGTAAAATACGTGGTATATATTTACAGGGCGATTCAGTTGCAGCACCGATTTTCAAAGCCTGGTTGGATCCGTTTAAAGACCTTGGCGCTTCGACAATTACAATCCGAAACACGGGAGGCACAGATCACTTATCATTTGATGCAGTTGGCATCCCCGGCTTTCAGTTTATTCAGGACGCGCTTGATTATGGTTCACGTACGCATCATAGCAACCAGGACACCTACGATAAACTTAGCGAAGATGATTTAAAACAGGCCGCAACTATTGTAGCATCATTTGTTTACAATACCGCCCAGCGCGAAGAAATGATACCGAGAAAGGAATTACCAAAAGTTCAGGCTGCGGTTGGAAGGAATTAAAATTTGAATATTTACTTTTCATGAAAGCCGCGTCATTAATTGATGCGGCTTTTTTATTTAGTCGTTGCCAATTTATATTTTAAGTTTGAAAGATTCTCCTTGAACAAATCGACCCTTAGTAGAAGTAATTGGAACTTTTTGATCAGCGGTATAACCAAGCGTCTCACCACTCTTTAACGTTACATCATTACCGATTACATAAGATGAAATGTTTGCCAGAAAGTGAAATAATTCATCTAAACTCAATTTTGAATCAATAATTTCCATTTCCTGTCTTTCAAAACACTTTAAACCATACGTGTAAGCGCAATTCCCAGTCTTAAATTCTCTAAGTCCAATATAAACCCATAACAAGATGGGATTGCCGCCCTCCTTAAGTTCTTCGATATAGCCAAGATATTGTTTTCTCGGTATAAGTAACGATTGAGTCCCGTCGTATATTCCAACAGAGCCAGACGTAATTAAAATTGAACACAGAACTTTACTTAAAATTTTAAACCTTTCCAATGGACTTTTCTGCCCAGCCATTATTGATACAATGGCATGTCCGGTATGATCTTGCAACTCCTCCAATGCCTTTGGCCAGTTGTAAGCATACTTTGCAGTTCCTTCGATATCACCCCATGGAATTTGCACCGGCATATATATGCTAAAGCAATGCTTTCCCCATCTATACCGAAAATCGCAGCCTCGCTATCCCCTTCAATATTCGCAATCTCAAAACCCCAAAGCGATTTAAGATTTTCTATTACGTCGTTAAGTTGATAGCTGTCGCCGTTATTAAACATTGGCATCGCAAGCAAAAGTTTATTTTTCTGGTTTGGCGATTTTGGTTCTTTCTTCAAAAAGTCAAATAGGCCCATTTCTAAATATTTGTCGAGTTTTATATTTAGCCGAAAGATAAAGGATAAACATTTTAATGTTATCTTTAAAAGTAATTATTTTTGTATTATGGAATTAAAGATGGAAATTGGTTTGGATCAGCTTATACAAGCTATCAAGCAATTGCCTGCAAACCAACTTGTAAAGTTAAAGGCCGAAATAAACAGGACGGTTCCCGAAAAAACAGACAAAGAAGATTTTAAGGCTTTTTTGTTGCAAGCCCCTGTATTTACCGAAGATCAGATAACTTTAATGGAAGACGCAAGAAGAAGTATAAATAAATGGGGGAAAAACTAGCACTTCTTGACACTTCTATTCTTATAGAGTTTTTCCGAAAGACCGACAAAAGAAATTCCAGTTTTTACCGACTATCTGATACATTCGATGGTTTTTGTATATCTGTTATCACAGAATACGAAATATTTATTGGAGCCACTTCCCCAGCCCAAAAAGATTATTGGAGGTCCTTTCTGGAAAGAATTACAATTATTTCTCTAAATTCAGAGACCGTTCAAACGGCTATTACTCTAAATGAGGAATTAAAAAGAACAAGAAACCAAATTGATTCTGCTGATCTTTTCATTGCAGCCACATCCGTCTATAATGATTTGCCGCTGGCAACGCTGAATAACAAGCATTTTGATAGAATAACTGGCTTAAATTTAGTGATATAAGTTCCATGTAAAGCCGGGATATCCTGTTATCACTTTATCCTTCTATCAAACACAAACGACTGCGTATTTACAATCCTGATAAGTTTAAAGTCGTCATGATTAGGATTCAGAAGGTAATTAACTTCATCCTCTATTATTGAAGAAGGCACCTGTAATATTGCTGTTTCATTATCCTTTATCCATTTTGAGCCTATGGATTGTGTCTTGGACATTTGATCGAAATCGGCCCAGTTGTTTGGTAGATCTTCTAAACGGATGGTTTTAATTTTAATCCGATCTGGGCACTCAATAGTCATCACATCAAAAAGCTGGCTCAATCCGATGCTATCACGGTGCACAACATTTTCAAGACACGCCAATGAACGCGATGATGCGGTATAGATCATTTTAACATCGTTTGGGTTCCAGCGAGCCGCCCTTCCAGATGCAATTAATCTACTTGAATATTTAGTAAATACTATCCTGTAAACTAACATGATCAGGCCAGATCACCGAATTCAATCCGGATGAGTTCCTCTTCAATAAGCTGTATCCCGGTGATAGTATCCATTAAATCAAAAGGCAATTGGTTGCCGAGGCCGTATGCAGGTGTAGCCAGCCACCGATGGAAATTTTTTGCAGAACCGAATATTTCAACACCCTTATCAAACAAAGCGAATGATTTTAGGAGTTTTTCGCTTAGGGCAGCATCGAGGGTTAAATCTTTGGTAACGTGGTTTTGTATAGTTTTAACGGTGGTTTTAAATGTTTCCTGGAATTCATCCTGAGTAAAACCCGAAAGGGATAGAAAATCCAAAGCTGCTTTGGCATTTAGCCCTTTCTTTGAATTATTCAGTAAGCTGATGTCATCAGTATAAAAAGGCTGGTAATTGTAAATTATCTCAGGTTCGGATGCTTTAAGTAACGTTGCAGACTCATCCATAGCATAAATAACTAGCTTTTTAGATGATTTTTTGGAAATCTTTTCTTTAGCTTGTTCTTCGCTTTTTATCTGGGAGGTTTTACTGTTATTCTTTGTAGCCATTGCTTAGATTTTTTAACCTTAAAACAAATATAGAAAAATTTCCTAAAATAAAAGAAATTTTTCCATAATTTATTAAATGACTACTTTCTCATGTTGATATGGTATTTCAACATCCATAAATCCTTCAGCCAATATTTTTTCTTTAAAATGCTGCTGTACTTCATATTCGCCATGAACAAGGAATATCTTTTTTGCTTTTTTTGGATCTTGTCCGGATATAAAACGCAGCAAATCTTCGTAATCGCCATGGGCGCTCATTGATTTTATGGATTGCACTTCGGCTTTCACATCAAATAGCTCCCCGAATATCATTACTTCACGGTCCCCTCTTAACAAATGACCACCTAACGAGTTAGGCTCGGCATAACCGACCATTAAAATGGTGCAATTTACATTACCAATATTATTTTTAATGTGATGTTTAACGCGACCGGCTTCGGCCATGCCTGAGGAAGAAATAATTACGCATGGGGTTGGGTTATCATTCAAGGCTTTTGATTCCTCTGTTGATTCGATAAACTTAAGGCCTTTAAAACCGAAAGGATTAGCATCTGATTTCAATACATTCGAAACGGCTTTGTTGTATGCCTCCGGGTGATCCATAATTACACGTGTAGCCTTCTCCGAAAGCGGGCTATCAACATAATAATGCAGATCGGGCAAAATGCCTTTCAACTCCAATGCATTTAAAGCATACAATAGCTCCTGGGTACGCCCCACGCTAAAGGCGGGTATAATAACTTTGCCTTTTCTTACTTCGCACGTTTGTCTTATAATTTCCAGTAGCGCATCTTCAATATTGCCGATGTCCTTATGAAGTGAATCCCCGTAAGTTGACTCTAATAAAATATAGTCGGCTTGCGGAAATGCCTGCGGGCTCTTTAATAATATATCATTATAACGCCCCACGTCACCACTAAAAGTTATATTAGTTTGTTTTCCATCTTCATTTATTGATAAGCTAATGGCGGCGCTGCCAATCAAATGGCCCGCATCTGTAAAATGAAATTTCACGGCCGGAGTTATTTCATATTCTTCATCATACTCCACAATTTTAAACAGCCGCAGCGCTTCCATTGCCTCTTCTTCGGTATACAAAGCATCTAACAATGGCAATCCCCTTTTAATTCTATGCTTATTGCTGTATTCGGTATCCTGTATTTGTATCCGTGCTGAATCCATTAAAAGTATCCGGCAAAGATCCATGGTAGGCGAGGTGCAGAATATAGGACCATTGAAGCCTTGTGCAGCCAGTCGGGGTATTAAACCACAATGATCAATGTGCGCGTGCGACAATATCATATAGTCGATCTTTGCAGGATTAAACCCAAAGCGTTCATTCAAATCTTCACTGTGTTCGCCCATTCCCTGGAACATGCCGCAATCCAGTAAAATACGCGTGCCGTCGTTAATCTCAATTATATGTTTACTGCCGGTAACTGTACGGGCAGCACCATGAAAAGTTATAGTCATTTAAATTATATTGGGTTGATAATAAGGTGTTTTTGCGTTATTAAAAAATAAACTAAGAATTTAGTTGTTAATTTCATACTAATGTTTTAGTTTTGATTAACCAATTAACTATAGCTAATTAAGTTTATTTGAAGGTAGTAATTGCTTCTGAGGTTCCAAATTATTCTCCGCCGAATCAACTTAATTTTTTTTAACTAAATACTATGGAAATAAAAGAATTAACGCGCGCCGAAGAACAGATAATGCAGGTATTATGGCAATTGCAAAAGGGGTATGTAAAAGATGTTATTGATTTACTGCCACTACCCAAGCCCGCATATAATACAGTATCGACAATAATCCGGATACTTGAAACTAAAGGTTTTGTAGGACATACCGCTTTTGGCAAAAGTCATGAATATCACCCGGTGATCAGCAAGGAGCAATATCAGAATTTTGCTACCGATAAATTAATGACTGGCTATTTCGATAATTCGGTAAAACGCATGTTTTCTTATTTTGTAAAAAAGGAAAAAATTGATCTGAAAGAGGCCGACGAAATAATGAAACTGATTGAAAAACTTAAAGAAAAATAATCATGACCTGGTGGCATTATTTATTGCTGGTGAATATTTACCTGCTTTTGTTTTACAGTTTTTATACTTTGCTATTGCGAAGGGAAACATTTTTTCAGCTTAACCGCGTTTACCTTGTTTCGGCGGCGTTGTTGTCATTTTTCATTCCGCTTATGCAGTTGGATTGGGTTAAAAACCTCTTTATTACCCAACAGGTAAAATACACAATATACAGCAGCCCGGTGATGCTGCTCCAGTTTAAGCCTGTTAACGATAATTCCATAACTATCGGCCAAATCTGGCTAATTATTTACCTGGCGGGCATTTCATTTTTAATTGGTCGGTTTATCTGGCAACTCATTTCTTTAAATAAAGTAATGAACAGCCCGGAATCTTCTGCGCCTTATTCGTTCTTTAAAAAGGTGAAATTGGGCAACGACCATGCGGATCACGGAATTATTGCGGCACATGAAGACGTACATGCTCAGCAATGGCATTCGGCCGATGTGCTGCTGGCCGAAGCGGTGATGATTATTAACTGGTTTAACCCGGTTGTTTACCTCTACCGTGTAAGTATCAAACACATTCATGAATTTATCGCCGACAGGCAGGCGCTTGAGGCGGGAACAAATAAAGCAGACTACGCGATGCTATTGCTTAGTCAAACCTTCAATACTCCATCACATCAATTAGTTAACCCCTTTTTTAATCACAGTTTATTAAAACAACGTATTCAAATGCTTCAAAAAGACAAATCAAACCGGGTAGCTCTTATCAAATACGGTATGTCTGCACCCCTATTTGCGTTAATGCTAATTTTATCGTCGGCCACTGTAAACAACAGCAAAACCGTTCGTTTCTTTAACAAAAAAGCCGAACAAATACTCTTAACAACCGCTTCTGATAACGCAATTCATTATAAACAACCGCCTACTTTATCATCCCCTGCCGTTTCGGACAAATTAACAGAAGGTAGCCTGGAGAAGTCTTTTGTTTTGCCAATCGGTGATACTGTACCTGGGAAGTCTAATAAAGTTTTCACTTCGGTGGAACAGGTGCCCGAATTTCCAGGTGGACTACCCGCTTTTTATGAGTTCTTAGGTAAAAACATAAAATACCCTGCCGAAAGCCGTCAAAAAGGAATTCAGGGCAAGGTTATAATAAGTTTTATAGTTGAAATGGATGGTGAGTTAACCAATTTCGAGGTCAAAAAGAGCGTCGCCAACGACATTGACCAGGAAGCGTTACGTGTATTAAAAATGTCACCTAAATGGAAGCCCGGCATTCAAAACGGGTTAACGGTAAGGGTTGCTTACGCCGTGCCAATTTCATTTACTATGGAAGACGGAAAATCGAATAAACCAGCAGAAAATAAAACCGGGGCGGTAAAAGACAGTAATATCAATCCAGGTACCGTTTTGATAACCAAGGGTGACGGCACTTCAATTGCCGATACCAGCAAGAAAAACTTTATAGTGAACATTCAGGATGCTTCGAAGAAACCAATATTTATACTGGACGGAAAACAAATAAAAGACCTGAGCAGCGTGAATCCAAATACTATAGAAAGCGTAAGCGTACTTAAAAATGAATCTGCAACAGCATTGTATGGTCCGGACGCCAGCAATGGCGTTGTAGTAATTACAACTAAAAAGAACACATTAAATCCAACTCCGACAAAACCAATCACTATTAATATCAAATAGCAATCTAAAATTTAAATAGTCATAGCATTCAGCAAGTTGATATAATTGTTTGTTTGGATTATTTTTTACATTTATATAAAAATCCAATCACATGAACTGGAAAATTATCTTTCAATTATCAATGTTCGGACTGATAATGGCCTTCGGTACGATATCGCTGATACCTCAGCATGCTGAATGGATATTTTGGCTGGTAATTTTCATTTTTTGTGCCTGTGTTATAGCTAAAGTTTGTCCGGGCAGATACTTTTTACACGGTTTTTTAGTAAGCATGGTGAATTGTGTATGGATAGTTTCCGTTCACATCCTATTCGCAAAAACATACATTGCTAATCATCCCGACGCTGCAACAATGACCAGCAAATTACCCTTAGGTCTCGCCATACATCCGCGTTTGGCTATGGTTATAATGGGCCCGGTCTTTGGGGCGATGTTCGGGATAATTTTAGGCTTGTTTTCGTTCGTGGCCTCAAAAATTGTAAAAAAGAATGTGATGGTCTAACAGATGGACGTCTGAAACCATTTAACTCTACCTTATTAAATCGAATCTACAAGTTAAGCCTTTAACGTAACCTATCTATGAAATATCGGGTTAAAACCGATAAGATAGGTTACGTTTTTGTCGATGGAATTAACGTCGAAATTATTTTCTGTTTTGCCCGTCGAAAGCAATAATTTCGATTTAACCAGCCTGAATAATTCAAATAAAGCTTCCTGTGCCGGATGAGCCGACACAGTTGGGTAATAATTCTTCTCTATTTTCGTTTTTTGTGCATCGGTCACCAGGCTAAACTCCCAGCCATCCAGCGTGCTTTGGCCAAACTCGCTTGCGCAATTTTTTACATCATAAATATATTCACGGGCCTGTGATTCTACTGATTTACTGATCATTATTTTTTCTTTTTGCCTGCTTCAGCTATTGGTTTCACTACATTTCCCTTACCTGATTGATAATCGGAGGGAGCCTTTTTGGCAAGTGGATTAGCGGGCTTCTTTTTTTCTTTTACGGTTTGTCTGTCTTTGCTCATTGTTTTGTTTTCTGATAGTTAATAATTTAAGAAGAGGAACCAAATTGAACAGTAAACCTGGCATTGAAAACTATAACCAGGTACTTGTTTTTTTATTGAAAAGGTTGCTTTATAAGTGGAAGTACAAATTCTTGTGGAATTTAATAAATGTACGTTTTTATAACAAGTAAAACGAATAATATCGTCACCGAATAATAACGGATTATAATGCGGCATGGTATAACGAAAAATTATAAATAAAGAGCTTACAGATAATCTCTATTTTTATACCTTTGACAACAATTACATATAGAGATTCATTTATTAAAGAAACGATTAAATAGTTAATATAAACAGATTATGAAGCCTTTTATTCCAACAACATTTTACGGAGTTTTAAATTATATCCTTGCCTTTACACTTATCGCCTCACCGTGGTTATTTAATTACGCCAGTTATTTTGACAATGGTAATGGTCACATATCAAGTGCAGCTTTGCTTATTCCAATATATATGGGATGGCTGCAATTTATAATGGCCGTTTTTGTAGATAACGAAACCGGTTTTGTAAAACAATTCCCAATGCAGATGCACCTGGTAGTCGATGTGGTTATGGGTTTTATATTGGCAGTGTCGCCATGGTTATGGAGCTTTTCGTCAAAAGTATTTTTACCGCAGTTACTGCTGGGTTTACTTTTATTTTGCCTTGGCCTTTTTACAAAGAAATCGCCTTTTACAACAAAAGCCCATCAATCGTCTCCTGAAGGTATATACACTTCAACAGATTCAACTGAAGGCAGATTAAGCATATAAATAAAGCATTTAATTTTTAATAAACCGGCTTGATTAAAACCCTGGCCGGTTTTTTATTTTAAATATGCTCCCAGTTCCTCTCTCAATATAGCTATCAATTCCGGATCGCCGTACTGGTAGTTATCTTCGATATTTAATACAATTAATTGCTTGTCCGATATTACTGAGGGAAATCGCCTATTAAGCAATTCTTTATGCTTTCGTTCCATCACAAAAACTATATCCGCCCAATCAATCAGCTTTTGGGTTACTTTGATCCTGGCTTTGTCGCTTGTCCCGGCTGCACGTGCCTGGTGTACCTGTTGATTTTTAAACAATAATTCGGCAGTTGGACTGCGCCATTGGTTTTTACTGCAAATAAACAGGAGATTAGACAAAGTATGCTTTCTGATTATTACATCCCTTTTTTGGGCATCCAGGCCTGGCTTTTAATAAGCCAGGAGCCATTTACCTGTCTCAATACAAAGGTGAAAGCTCCCTTTGCTGAAAAATGAGCGCTGCCAGGTAAATTGCCGATAAAACTTACCCGCACAACTAAATAAACATTATCAACTGTCTGCTGGTAAACATTAACAGCTTCTACCGTTCCTTTAAGTTTTGTTAACTCATTGTCTTTACACGCTTTCTCAACGGCATTTACCCATTGTACGCCTGCAGTAGGGCCATTCCATGAATATGGGGGTTCATCGTCAGCTACCACCGCGTTAGGCGTGTACAAGTTTGCTACCTGTTCTATATCAAATTTATCAAGGGCGTGAACAACTTTTTTAATAACGTCCATTACTTCAGCAGGCGGCACTGTGTCAGGTGGCAATGCAATGGCTGTATTTATTTCAAAAGGCGTTTGGCCATTAATTGCAATGGTTTTTTTTGAATAGCAGGCTTTCGCCGATGAAAGGATTGCAACTAAGCTAAAGGTTGAAATAAACAGGATCTTATTTAACATATTTATAAAATTGAACAGCCCCTTATAGTAGAACCAAATCCTAACGCACAATCACAATTCAGCATAATAGAATATTTACCGTAGTATTTTCTTCGAATATAAAAAAATAAATGACGGCCCGAAAACCGTCATTTTCAATAAATGTTATTTTTAGTGTATTATTTTTGTTAATTGGTAAAACTAATCAGATCGATGGTAAATACCAATACCGAGTTTGCAGGAATGGAAGCGGCCGGCGAACTGTTTCCGTATGCCAAACCGGATGGGATAATGAGTAATATTCTTCCGCCATCATTAATATGAGGTATACCGATTTGCCAGCCTTTTATAAGGCCGCTCAAAGGAGATGTCAAATTAGAAAGAGGAGAAAAAACTGACCCGTTCAATAATTTGCCGCTATAATTTACACTAACAGTTGAGCTTGCCGTTGGATATGCCCCGGTACCAGGGGTTACTACCGAATAGTACAGCCCCGATGCATCCTTTGTAGCATTGATATTATTTGCAGTTATATAGGCCTTTATCAAACCGTCATCTGTAGCGGCCTGCGCAGCGGCATTAAAACTTGGTGAGTCTTTTTTGCAAGATGAAATTCCAATAATCAGCGCAGATAATAGTAGTAAGTATTTCTTCATATTTATTCTTTACGGGCTATAACTGATTTTATAGGTAAAAATTATGTGCCTTTTTATAAATATCTGTCATAACAACAATTTTACAATCATCAGTCTTATTTTATAGTCCTCTTCTTGTGTTTGATTAATTGCAGGCCGCCAAAATAAAAAATCACCGGAAGGATTGAATTAGGAACAGGTTTATAACTTTGCGATATGGAAACAATTACCTGGCGCGATTTTGAAAAAGTGGAAATACGGACCGGTACCATATTAGAGGCAGCAGATTTCCCGCAAGCGCTTAAACCTGCTTACAAAGTAAGAGTTGATTTTGGCCATTTGGGCATTAAGTGGACAAGCGCCCAAATCACTAAACACTATACGAAGGAACAATTGATTGGCCGGCAAATTTTGGCGGTTGTTAATTTCCCTCCAAAGCAAATTGCCAATTTTATGTCTGAATTTTTGCTTACGGGCTTTGCCGATGATAATGGTGATATTGTTTTGGCCTCGGTTGAAAAGCCTGTTGCAAATGGCAGTAAACTTATATAATGCGATATATTAATTTTGGCGATGAGCCTACTATTTCGCCCGATGACTTCTTTATGAACGAAGCAATCCGGGAAGCAAAACTAGCTTTGGCGGCCGATGAAATACCTATTGGCGCCATAGTAGTTTGCAAAGGCACAATAATTGGCCGTGGGCATAACCTAACCGAACGATTGAATGACGTTTCTGCCCACGCCGAAATGCAGGCCTTAACCGCCGCTGCAAATTTTATCGGCGGGAAATACCTCCAGGATTGTACGTTGTATGTTACGATGGAGCCATGTGTTATGTGCGCCGGGGCGTGCTATTGGTTTCAGCTTGCACGTATTGTTTTTGGTGCTTACGATACAAAGCTGGGTTTTGGCAGACTAAATCAGAAAATAACTCACCCCAAAACCCTAATTACAGGCGGCATACATGAAAATGAATGCGCAGAGTTGGTGAGGGGATTTTTCAGGAGCAAGAGGAAATGAGTTAAGTAGTGTGCAGTAGGCAGTTTGCACCACCAATGAACTGATGAACTAATGAGCCAATGAACCAACTCAAAAACATGACATTCTTTAGAACAAAATACCCATTCAACACTTTATATTTGTTACTTACATCATTAAACTTTAAAACTTAAAATTATGGCATTTACACTACCGGCGTTACCATACGCTACCGACGCATTGGAACCCCACATTGATAAAATGACCATGGAGATTCACCATGGTAAACATCACCAGGCTTATGTTACTAACTTAAACAAAGCTCTTGAGGGAAAGCCTGAAGCTGATAGCAGCATCGATGATATCATAAAAAATATCTCGAAATTCCCAATGGCTGTGCGTAACAACGGCGGAGGCCATTACAACCACAGTTTATTCTGGACATTGCTTTCACCAGGTGGTGGTGGCGAACCTTCGGGCGCATTAGGTACTGCAATAAACAGCACCTTCGGTTCATTTGCTGATTTTAAAACCAAAGTTTCTGAAGCCGGCGCTACCCGTTTCGGTTCTGGCTGGGCATGGCTAATTGTTACGCCCGATAAAAAGCTGGCAATAACTTCAACGCCTAACCAGGATAATCCATTAATGGATATTGCGGAAGTAAAGGGAACACCTGTTTTGGGTATTGATGTTTGGGAACATGCGTATTACCTAAAATATCAAAACCGTCGCCCTGAGTATCTGGCCGCTATCTGGAATGTGATCAACTGGAATCACGTTGCTGAGTTGTACGCAAAAGCGGTATAATTTCTGAATCAGGATTTGCGGGATTTTAGGATTTTCAGGATATCTGCGAAACAATCGTGGCAATCCTCAAATCCTGTAAATCCTGATTCAGATAAATTAGCTTTTTTACCTATGAAAGCAATTGTTCTCGAAGCGGCAGATAAGCCGTTATTATTTAAAGAAGTTGATAAACCAACTTTAGAAGCCGGCGAGGTTTTGGTAAAGATAAAAGCTGCGGCTTTAAACCGCCGCGATTACTGGATTACCGTAGGCAAATATGCCGGTATCAAATATCCTTCAATATTAGGTTCCGACGGAGCAGGAATAGTTGCAGAGGTTGGCAGCGATGCCGAAAAGGAATGGATTGGCAAAGAAGTAATCATCAACCCTTCGCACGATTGGGGAAGTCATCCGGAATATCAATCAAAAGACTTCAAAATCCTTGGCTTGCCCGAAAACGGGACGCTGGCCGAGTATGTAAAAGTGCGGGCCGAGTATCTTTATGAAAAACCCGATCACCTCAATTGGGAACAGGCGGCAGCACTCCCACTGGCCGGCTTAACAGCTTACCGGGCACTGTTTACGAAGGGTAAAGCAAAAAAGGGCGATAATGTTTTGATTTCGGGCGCGGGTAGCGGAACGGGTACAATTGCGCTTCAATTAGCGGTGGCAACGGGATGCCATGTATTTGTAACGTCCGGCTTGGGGGAAAAAATCGAAAGTGCAAAACGACTCGGCGCATTGGCAGGCGTAAACTATAAAGCCCAGGACTGGGCCGGGCAATTGCAATTGCTCTCAGGTGGTTTTGATGTGATTATTGACAGTGCTTTGGGTGATGGGTTTGCTAAATTTTTGGATATCTGCAATCCTGGTGCAAGAATTATTTTCTTCGGCGGCACGGCCGGCAATATTCCGGAGTTAAATGGCCGCAAAATATTTTGGAAACAACTGCAGATATTAGGGACAACGATGGGCACCGCTGAAGAGTTTGGCGCAATGGTAAATTTTGTAAACGAACATCATATTGTGCCCGTAATTGATGAAGTGTTCCCGTTAGGTGAAGCTGAAAAGGCGGTCCGAAAAATGGAAAACTCAACGCACTTTGGTAAAATTGTCCTGCGGGCGTAATCATGCTTCAGTTAAAAGTTCATGAAATAAAATGGCAACTGCCCGATACAGCCACTTTCTTCCTAAAAGAAGTATCTAATATTAAAATCAACTACAGGGCCGGGCAATTTGTTACATTGGTATTTTCACATCACAATGAAGAGATCCGCCGCTCTTACTCCCTTAGCTCTTCGCCGGATGAAGCCTTTTTAGCTATTACCGTTAAACGGATTGAGAATGGAGAAATATCCCGCTTCATGCAAACCAAGGTTAAGCAGGGTGATATTTTAAACGTTGTAGAGCCCGCCGGAAAGTTTACAATAGCCAATTTCGAAGAAGAAAAGGACATTTTATTATTTGCAGCAGGCAGCGGTATTGTTCCCATATTTTCGCAACTTAAATATATATTAGGCCGTTCTGGCAATAGTAAGCTAACCCTTATCTATAGCAATCAAAACGAAACATCTGTGCTGTTCAGGGACGAATTAGATACACTCCAACTTAATAATCAATCCCGCTTAAAAATCATCCATCTGTTGAGCAACAAAGGTGCCAGGCTAAATAACCTTGGAGCCGAACAGTTAATTCGTAAATACATAAAGTTTGATCCGCCAAAAGCAGAATTTTATACCTGCGGGCCTTTTTCGTACATGCGGATGATAAGGTTAACGCTGCTTTATATGGGATTTGAACCGGGTCAAATCCGTAAAGAGAACTTTGTGCTGGAAACCGTTCCCGTCGCCACAGCCTCAATTAATTTTTCGCCACGAAACGTAAGAATACACTTTAATAAAGAAACTTATGATATTATGGTTGCTGAAAATCAATCTATACTCCAGGCGGCTTTGCAAAATAATATTCAGTTACCATACAGCTGTCGGGTAGGCGATTGTTCTACCTGCGCGGCGATATGCAAAAGAGGCAAAATTGAAATGGCAAAAAATGATGTTTTGACCGACGCCGACCTCGGGGCGGGCTGGATATTGACCTGCACTGGGCACCCGCTAAGTGACGATGTGATAATTCAATACTCTTAATATCACAATAATACGTCAGCTACACGTTTATTTAATAGCTATATTTATTTAAAAATCCTAATTTCGTGTATGGGAAACACCGCAGAAGAATTTTTGGTTGCTTCGGAAGATAAAGCGTTTGATATGAAACACAGGCATATTATTAACTATAATATCGCCAAATACGACTCAGCGGTCGACAAGGGTTTATCAAAATTTATTAACCTTGAAAATGCCAAAAGACGGGGCCATGTGATAAAGTGGAAGGTGATGGAAAACCTCGACAAGTACCTGCTGGAGTTTGAAAAAAATTTCCAAAAACGGGGTGGTAAAGTTATCTGGGCAAATGATGCGGAAGAAGCTAATCGCGAAATACTCAACATATTAAAAAAGGCAGGCGTCAAAACGCTTGTAAAATCAAAATCGATGGTTACAGAAGAAATTCATTTAAATGAATTTTTGGAGGAAAACCATATTGAATCGTTAGAAACTGACCTCGGCGAATATATTGTACAACTACTTGGCCAAAGGCCTTATCATATTGTAACCCCGGCCATGCATCTTTCTAAAGAGGATATTGCCAAACTATTTAACGAGCGCTTTGGAACGCCTATTGATTTCACACCCGAGCAACTCACGCAAAAAGCGCGCGAATTGCTTCGTGAAAAATATGTACAGGCCGATGCAGGCATAACCGGCGCTAATTTTGTAGTTGCCGATACCGGCAGCATTGCTATAAGTGAAAATGAGGGCAACGCACGTTTAAGCACTTCGTTCCCTAAAATACATATCGCCGTTGTAGGTATCGAAAAAATCATCCCTTCAATGACCGACCTCGATTTATTTTGGCCTATGCTATCAACCCACGGCACCGGTCAGAATTTAACTGTTTATAACACCATTTTAAGCGGACCACGGCAGCCAGGCGAAACCGATGGGCCCGAAGAAATGTATGTCGTATTGTTAGATAATGGGCGCACCAATTTGCTTGCTCAAAAAGAACAACGGCAGGCATTGTATTGCATCCGCTGCGGCGCTTGTTTAAACGCCTGCCCTGTATATAAAAATATAGGGGGCCATACTTACGAAACTACCTATAGCGGCCCTATTGGCTCTATCATTACCCCGCAAATGAATGGCATGAGCGAATACAAGCATTTGAGCTACGCATCAAGCTTATGTGGCAAGTGTACCGAGGTTTGCCCGGTAAAGATTGAAATACATAAAATGCTGCTGCTTAACCGCCGTGATGCAGTGACAGAACGCCTGGTAACGTCGCAAGAAAGATGGGGCTGGTCGATGTGGAAAAAAGGAATGTTAAGCCGCAAACTGACAGACTTTTTTAGCGGCAAAACAAAGAATTACCTAATGAACAGGTTTTTCAAAAAAACCTGGGGCCATTTCAGGGAAATGCCGAAGGTTGCCAGTAAATCATTCAGCCAGGAGTGGAAGGAACGGAATTGATTAGAAGATGTGCGGATATGCAGATGTGCAGATTATGTCATGCAAAGACCTACCTGCAAAACATCTGCACATCTGCATATCCGCACATTTGAAATCTAATTAATGTTTATCTCCAAACCCGAATTCTTTATAAGTATTTAACGCTTCGTCGGTGCTGCTAAAGGGGAAGGTATACGAAGCCCACCAACTTTCAAAATCTGCATCTTTATCGGTTGTCTGCTCAACATGCACACTGCGTAACATATAAATGCCCTCCCGGCTCACTGTAAAGCTAACCTCACCATTTTTGTCGGTTATTAAATTTTGCGGATAAACATTTGCGGGCGTTTTAATGTATAGCGTTATAGTAGCTCCTTTTAAGGGTTTGCCTTTGAAAAACAATTTTGCCGACATGTCATCACCGTATCTTTTCTTGTATGGATTGTCTTTTAGCACTATCTCATAATTTTCATTCAGCACTTTATCGTAAACTCCGCCATCATGGTCTTCAACACAAAGCAGCGTTTTTAAGTAGCGCGTATATTTCTCCTTAATTCTGAATTGATTGCCACCCTTCACTTTTTCAGCCAATTTATCCAGACCCTGGTTATTTAAAAAATCGGCATAATTATCGCGCGACGATTCACTAAAGTCGTAACCCCGCGTCATTTCAATTAAGGCCTGGCCAGTATTTGACATGGTGTAACCAATAACAGGTGCGGCACTGTCTTTCGCCATTTTTGTCAGGTCGATTTTTTTTGATCCTGAATACAACATAAACCTCGTTGTTTTTGCAGGCTCGTACCTCATTTCTTGCCGTTTGGTGAAAGCATCGCCCATTAATAAATGCAGGTCCAGCTTGTCGCCTTTATGCAAAAAAAAGTTTTCGGGTAATAAAAAAAAGTCGCGTGTAGTTGCTGCCAGTGCGCCAACAGCCAATAGGATCAATATAAACAGGGGTATGCGTTTCATAGTGGTGGTTGTTAGTCAATAGTTATTGGATATCAGTCATTGGTGTTCATTTCTATTAACTGCTAAAAGACAGTTTAATGATTTATCAGTAAAAATTGCTTTAATAATGACCACTCACCAATGACTAATGAACCATTTTCCAAACATACAAAGTTTTAAAAACTTCAGTAGTTTTACTGAATGATTTTTGACCGAAAAAGCTTAAATAATGACCAGCTGATTAATTTTTACAAAAAGTTGTTATGGCCGCGCCTGGTTGAGGAGAAAATGCTGATATTATTGCGGCAGGGGCGTATAGGTAAATGGTTCTCTGGTATAGGGCAGGAAGCCATAGCCGTTGGCAGCACGCTGGCTATGAACGACGACGAGTATATTTTGCCAATGCACCGTAACCTCGGGGTGTTTACGGCAAGAGATATTCCACTTTGGCGACTGATGGCGCAATGGCAGGGTAAAGCGAGCGGCTTTACAAAAGGACGCGACCGCTCCTTTCATTTCGGTACGCAGGAGCATAAGATTATCGGTATGATATCGCATCTTGGGCCTCAACTGGCTTTAGCCGACGGTATAGCACTTGCCGATGTATTGAGCAAACGCAAAAAAGCCACGCTGGTATTTACCGGCGAAGGGGCAACGAGTGAAGGCGATTTCCACGAAGCCCTAAACATTGCCGCGGTATGGAGTCTTCCCGTTATATTCTTGATTGAAAATAATGGTTACGGATTGTCAACGCCAACAAACGAGCAATACCGCGGTGAATTAGTTAACAAAGCTATCGGCTATGGCGTAGAGGGGAAACGCATTGATGGCAACGACCTGCTGGAAGTATACCGTACGGTTAAACAGCTGGCTCAAGAAATACGACAGAATCCCCGGCCTGTTTTGCTGGAATGTATGACTTTCAGGATGCGCGGGCACGAAGAAGCATCAGGCACCAAATATGTACCACAGCATCTTTTCGACGAATGGAGTAAAAAAGACCCGGTATTGAATTTTGAAAACTATTTGTTGCGAAAGCATGTACTTAAGCCAGAATTGATAGGGCAAATAAGAGCGGAGTTTATTGAAAATATTGAAGCTGACATTGAAAAAGCCTTCAACGAGGCCGAACCCACACCTGATACAGCTGTTGAAATGGCCGATATGTACAAATCGCACAACCTTTCAACCCTACAACCTTCCAACTTTTCCACATCTACCACAACCAAACGATACATAGATGCAATAAGCGATGGTTTATGGCAAGCTATGCGCAAACATGATAACCTGGTAATTATGGGGCAGGATATTGCCGGTTACGGCGGCGTATTTAAAATTACACAGGGCTTTTTGGAGGAATTTGGCGAAGGGCGCGTCAGAAACACGCCTATTTGTGAATCGGGCGTTGTGGGCACAGCTATGGGACTGGCGCTTAACGGCTACAAGGCGGTTATGGAAATGCAATTTGCCGATTTCGTAAGCTGCGGGTTCACTCAGATAGTGAATAATATGGCTAAAACGCACTACCGTTGGGGACAAGCTGTAGACGTGGTGATCCGCATGCCTGCAGGCGCTGGAACAGGCGCCGGGCCTTTTCATTCGCAAAGCAACGAAGCCTGGTTTACAAAAACTCCGGGGTTAAAAGTTGTGTATCCCGCTTTTCCGGATGATGCCAAAGGATTGCTAAAGGCAGCAATTGACGACCCAAATCCGGTAATGTACTTTGAACATAAATATTTATACCGCAATATAAGCGGCGAGGTAACAGATGGTGATTATTATATTGAAATAGGCAAAGCAAAAGTTATACAGCCCGGGGAAAAACTTAGCATTATTACTTATGGTCTGGGTGTGCATTGGGCTATTGATTATGCAAATGAGCACCCCGACCTATCTATTGAGATAATTGACCTGCGCAGCCTGCAGCCCTGGGACAAGGAGGCAGTTGAAGAAAGCGTCAAAAAAACAGGCAGAGTGCTAATACTTCACGAAGACACTTTAACAAGTGGTTTTGGAGGCGAAATAGCCGCGCATCTTGCGGAATATTGTTTTGAGTATCTCGACGCACCTATTATGCGTTGCGCAAGCCTTGATACTGCCATCCCAATGAATGCAGCGCTGGAAGATCAATTTTTAGCAAAATCAAAATTAGCAGATACAATAGCCCGACTAATTAATTATTAAGGTATTGATAAAAAATCCTTTTTTAAGTTATAATAATTTCAATTATCAATTCATAAACCTATCAAAATGATAATCAGGCTATCAAAATGATAGCACCTATCATTGGTGTATTTTTTACACTATCTTTCTATAAATCTGTAAGTCAGTCTCTTATTTAACTTCTAGCCGATTTTCCATTTGATGGCACGGCTATTGGCTTGCCGTACACGATAGTTAAAAATAATTGATTTTACTCTTATTGAACGTGTATGTCTCTTTGTATTTATCCGCATTACTCCGGCGGAACGGACTTTTCTTTCCTGTTTCTAAAATTCAATCTCTATTTATTTTTTACTGATCATGCAATCACATATTAGAAAACTTTCATGGGCGGGTGCTTTAATCACTCTTGGTATCATTTTCGGCGACATTGGCACGTCACCATTATATGTTTTCCAAACTTTGCTGGTAGAGGGAAGGACGGTTAACCAGGCATTAGTACTTGGCTCTATCTCCTGTATATTCTGGACGTTAACATTGCAGACCACTTTTAAATACATCGTGATAACGCTTCAGGCAGATAACCATGGCGAGGGCGGCATATTCTCTCTCTATGCCCTGGTACGCCGGTATGGAAAATGGCTGGCAATACCGGCTATAATAGGTGCAGGCACATTGCTTGCTGACGGTATTATCACCCCGCCTATTTCTGTTACTTCGGCCATTGAGGGTTTAAGTAATGTGCCGGCGCTTGCTTCATCCTTTGTTCCCGGCAGTAATCTCATTTTAGGCATTGTAATTGGTATTATGGTGTTGCTTTTCTTCTTCCAGCAATTTGGAACAAAGGTAGTGGGCTCATCATTTGGGCCGGTAATGCTGTTATGGTTCCTGATGATCGGTGTTTTAGGGACATTACAAATTATACACTACCCCTCTATTTTCAAAGCATTAAACCCCTATTATGGTATAACGTTGTTAATTGTACACCCAAGGGCCATCTACCTTTTAGGTGCCGTGTTTTTGTGTACCACAGGGGCCGAGGCCTTATATTCAGACCTCGGCCATTGTGGTCGTAAAAACATCCAGGTAAGCTGGATCTTCGTAAAAACCACTCTTGTATTGAGTTATCTGGGTCAGGGGGCATGGGTATTGATGCAGCCCGCCAACAAAGATTTCACCAACGTTAATCCGTTTTACCAGATCGTGCCTGATCCGCATATATTTATGATACCCTGCGTAGCGCTTGCCACTATGGCAACTATTATTGCGAGCCAGGCATTAATCAGCGGTTCGTTTACATTGATCAGTGAAGCGGTGAGCATGAATTTTTGGCCGAGGATAACTATTAAATACCCGTCGAACATACGCGGGCAAATATATATTCCAAGCATTAACTGGATATTATGTTTCGGGTGCATAGCCGTTTCGCTTTATTTCCGCACATCCGAACACATGACCGCCGCCTACGGCTTTTCTATTACCATTGCAATGTTAATGACAACCATACTCATGTCGTACTTTATGCGGTACGTAAAGCACTGGCCGGTTTGGATCGTTGTAGTGATTCTATGCTTGTTTTTAACTGTTGAGTTTTCATTTTTTGTCGCAAACGCCATCAAACTCCTTAAACGATTATTCTTTGTAGTATTCGAAATGGGATTAATCTTTACCATGTATATATGGTTCAAAGCCCGGAAAATTAACAACCGCTTCTTAAATTTTATCGACCTTAAAGATCAGTTACCCCTGTTAAATGCACTTAGCGTTGATCAAAGCGTTAGTAAGTACTGTACTCACCTCGTGTATCTTACTAAGGCTAACAACGCTAAGCAAATAGAAGAAAAGATTATGTATTCCATTATGAGCCGTAAACCCAAACGGGCCGATACGTATTGGTTTATACATATCGAGACCACCAACGAGCCTTACACCATGGAATACAGTGTTGAGCAATTAGAACCCGGTAAAGTAATAAGAGTTGAGTTTCGGCTCGGGTTCAGGATACAACCAAGAGTAAATGTATTATACCGCAAGGTGATTGAAGATATGGTTGCACGAAGAGAGATAGACATCACCAGCCATTACGACTCCCTCCACAAGTTTAATATTACCGCCGATTTCAGGTTTGTAATAATGGAAAAATTCCTTTCGTACAACAATCTTTTCAATCACAGCGAGGCATTTATACTAAACAGCTACTTTGCTATAAAAAAGTTGGCGCAATCAGAAGCCAAAGCGTTTGGTCTGGACACCAGCGAAACCTATGTTGAGAAAATACCTTTGGTAGTAAAACCTGTTGGCAATATTGTTTTAAAAAGAATAGAACTGGAACTACCCCACGAAACACATGCGGTAATTTAATACCGCATGTGTTTTTATCAATTTATGATTTAATCCACTCTTCCACATTGAGAACTTCTGCCTGTCTCGGGAAAATCTTAGTAGTGAGCACCCGGTGAACTTCTTCGTCACCATCAGCACAACAGTCGGCCAATACGGTTAGGCGATAATCTTTGTCGGCTGCTTCACGTATGGTTGATAAAACTACGCCGCTGATAGCAATTCCTGTTAGTATCATGTGTTGTATACCCTTAGCCCTCAAAATCACTTCCAGGTCGCTCCCTGTAAATGCGCTGATCCGGCGTTTAATAACGATTACTTCCCCTGCCTGCGGTGCCAAATCGGGATGGATTTTCATAAATTCATCCATGCTTACACCCGCAAATCTTTCTCTAGCGGCCGAAAAGCCTTTGTTGTTCATGCTTATTTCGGGAAAACCGGGTCTAAATCCTACTACCACATAAATAACAGGGATTTTTTTGTTGCGCGCTATTGTTATCGCTTTGTTTACTTTGCTGATAAGTACCGAAGGATCCGGAAGATCGCCAAGAGTACCTGCCTGCATATCCATTACCAGGACGGCCGTGTTTTGTGTGTTCTGTTCCATTATATGTTTTTTATAAATAAATGTTTACTGTTTTTAATTACGATGTTCTGCCTTAAGAAATATAGTTGCAATAATAAGCGTGATTATGCCCCGGTAAAGTATGTTATCGGTTGCGAAAAAGATATTGTCATAAGATATTTACATTCCACAGCAGGCTAATTGCACATCTCGTATTCAGATATTCACTAATTAAAGCATATCTTACAATTTTAATAGTCACATTTTTTTTGATTGTTGCACTGTTTACGATCTACCCGTAAACCACGTAATAGAAAATACCATCACCTGTTTTATGTTAAAATTCCGTAACACATTTTACGTATTGGTACTGGCATTGCTTTGCTGTAAAAAGCCGTATAATCCACCGGCAACATCATCAGTAAACAGCTTCCTGGTTATTGAAGGTGCAATAAATTCAGGTGCTGATTCAACAATCATTAAAATAAGTAAAACCGTTAAGCTTGCCAATGACAGCACCACCGAAAATCCGTTATTAGGTGCTACGGTTACTGTTGAAAGCAATCAAAATAATAGCTGGCGACTTGTTGATTTTAATAATAATGGGAAGTATGCTTCCTCTTCGCTGAACCTACCGGCAGCGCTCAAATACCGGCTTAGAATAAGCACAAACGGCAAACAATATTTATCCGATTTCATTGAGGTAAAACCTACACCGCCAATAGACAGTATCGGTTATATTTTAAAAGATGGAGCGATACAACTATACGTAAACACCCACGATCCGGCAAACAATACCCACTATTACAGGTGGGAATATGATGAAGCCTGGCAGTTTCATTCTCAATGGATGTCGATTTACGTTTATGATCCAAAACTAGACTCCATTGTAGACCGCAGACCTGATCAAATGGTATATTTTTGTTTTGGAAGCGATAAGTCTTCAAATATTCTATTGGGATCAACAGCAAAACTGAGTAAAGACGAAGTATATCAGAGCCCTATAACTAAAATTCCGCTGACATCCGAGAAGTTGCAAACCAAATATTCGATCCTGCTGAGGCAATACGCCCTCCCAACCGAAGCTTATCAGTTTTATCAGAATATTCAAAAAAACACGGAACAGCTCGGGAGCATTTTCGATGCCCTGCCCTCTCAACTTAAAGGGAATGTACGCTGTCTGTCTAATCCTGCAGAGCCGGTGATCGGTTATTTAACGGTAACAAATGTTCAATCAAAAAGAATATTTATTCCAACATCCGATCTAACCAACCAAATACTAACCATTTATCCATACTATTGTGAAATGGATTCGGCCTATTATTTAAACAGCAATGGCATTAATACAGTTGCAATAGAGTTGTTGAGTCACCCAACAACCGAAATACCGCTATGGGGAATTGGGCCGGCTCTTCCTCCCGCCGCCTTTTATTATGCCGGTTCTTACTGCGTAGATTGCACGCTACGGGGTACAACAAAAGCGCCACCATTTTGGAAATAAAAAATATCGTTCCGATTGCTAAGTTTGAATAATTTATACCCGCTGCTATGAAAGTTACCGTATTAATTTGCCGACTGCTGCTTGGGTTCCTTTACCTGGTGTTCGGCCTCGACTATTACCTGCATTTTATCCCCTACCAGCCATTACATACCGGCGTACCGGGAGCGCTCGTTGCCGGGCTCAAAGGCACAGGTTACATTTATCCCATGATGAAAATACTGCAAATAGCGGGCGGCTTGTCGTTTTTACTGAACCGGTACGCGCCATTTTTTGCGGTAGTTGTTTTCCCAATGAGCTTAAACGTGCTGCTGTTCCACACCATTTTGGTACCGTCCGGCTGGTATATGGGCGTTTTGCTGATCGTACCAAACCTGCTGTTAGGATACGGCTACCGCGAGTATTATAACGGTATGTTTACTGCAAAACCGGAGATCAAATAATCATTGTTCCATGATGAAATTCAGCAATACATTTTACTTACTTGCACTAACGCTATTGAGTTGCAAAAAACCTTATAATCCGCCGGCTTTATCAACAGCAAACAGTTACCTGGTGGTTGAAGGCGCAATAAATTCAGGCACTGATTCAACTGTTATTAAACTAAGCAAAACTGTTAAACTTGACAGTACCACGACGGTGAACCCCTTATTGGGGGCCACGGTTACCGTAGAGAGTAGTCAGAATGGTAGCTGGCGCTTGTTTGATTTTAAAAATAACGGAAGATATGCCTCTGCTTCGCTAAATCTTCCTGCGATGCTAAAATATAGGTTGAGGATTAATACCAGTGAGGGGGGCCAATATTTATCTGACTTTATTGCCGTAAAGCCAACGCCGCCAATAGACAGCATAGGCTATATCTTGCAAGACGGCGCAGTGCAGTTGTATGTGAACACCCACGATCCGGCAAACAACACCCATTATTACCGGTGGGAATACGATGAAACCTGGTTTTTCCATTCCCGCTGGCAGTCGGAGTACGTTTATGATCCCCTTTTAGACTCCCTTGTTCAGCGACTACCCAGCCAACAGGTGTATTTCTGCTATGCGAATGATAAATCGACAAATATCTTGTTAGGTTCAACGGCAAAACTAGCTAAGGATGTAGTATATCAAAGCCCTTTGACCAATATACCGCTAACATCTGAAAAGGTCGAATCAAAATACTCTATTTTAGTAAGGCAATATGCACTTCCTGCCGAGGCTTATCAATTTTATCAGAATATTGAGAAAAATACCGAGCAGCTTGGGAGCATATTTGATGCTCAACCATCACAGCTAAAAGGGAATATACATAGTTTAGCTAATCCGGCTGAACCCGTTATCGGCTACTTAACGGTGACTAACGTTCAATCGAAACGGATATTCATTCCAACTTCGGATCTGACTACGCAAATATTGACCATTTACCCCTATGACTGCGTACAGGATACAGCAGCATATCATAATAGCTTAGGAGTTAATACCGTCAGGTTAATGTTGTTGAGCCAACCGATCACCAACATACCAACCGCGGGGCTTGGGAGCACGCTGCCGGTGCCGGCTTTTTTGTACAGCAGTTCTATCTGCGTTGATTGTACACTAAGAGGTACTACGCAAGCACCGCCATTCTGGAAGTAATGAGATTTCTTGTTGTGGTATGCTACATTTAGCGCAGCTTAGCTGTTAAACTGCCGAAGGTGGTGATCTGTGTGTTTGTATGCCAAATACCCAACCTGTTCTTTCGTCATTTTACCAAAAAAGGGATGAACAAAGTTATGGTTCGAAAAATTATCATATTCTTTAATCAAGGCAATCCATTTCGATTTTTCGGCTGAAACATTTCCGTCTCCCGTAATTTTCAAGTCAGGAATTGTTGGGGTATTGTGCTTCAGCGGTTTCTCATCTTTTATCAAACTTTTCAACGCCATTTTGCCAAACAACCAGCCAATGAATGCCTGCTGATATTTTCTCTTCCCCAAAGTCATCTCTTCAAATGTTCTGCAATGCTTTATAACCTGGTAAACATTCATTTTACCCCATTGGGCGGTGCTATTTTCATTGAGCGTGTTGATCCGGTCAATCAATCCGTCGCGTGTTTGTTTATCAAATATTGTTTTCATTGATGATTGGGTTAGTTAAGTTGTGCCAGTGAAAACCAGTTGCCCGAGTCGTCTTTAAAAATAGCTTCGGTGCCGTAAAATTCTTTCTTTGGCGCTTTAGTAAACTCGACACCTTTTGCTTTCATTTCTTCGTACGTGGCAAAAATGTTCTCGCAAGTAAAAACCGCAACGCCGAAGGTCCCATTTTTTACGAGTTCACTCAGCGTATCGGCAGTTTCTTTAGAGTACATGCTTTTTGCAACCGGCGATAATACGATCTCAAGACCCGGCTGATCCGGTGGTCCAACCGTTAGCCAACGGCCATCAGCGCCCATCGGTACATCGGTTATGACTTTGAACCCGAGTTTGTTAGTATAGAAATCGCAAGCGCTTTCCTGGTTAATCACCAGTACACTGGTGTGGGTCATTTTACTTATCATGTTTTTGATATTTAGTTTGTTTTTTCAAAACAAGCCCATAAACTAAAAATTCATTTCTCTAAAATTGCTATTTTTTTGTCCACCCGTTTTTTTCGGCAAAGCAGCCCGGAATAAAGGTTAACGGTGCAGACGCCATTTTTGCTTTTAACTTTTGTTGTTTCAACAAGTAGGCGGATGGAGTTAAACCGACAACGCGTTTGAAAAGCCCGCTGAATGAACTTAAACTTTCGAATCCTACTGCATAGCAAACCTCCGAAACAGGAATGCCCGCGTTTAATAAATCCATAGCCTTTTCAACCCGCACAAAAATTAAATACTGATGCGGTGTTTTTTGGTAGACGTTTTTGAACTGCTTGATGAAATGAAATTTTGAAAAGTAAGCCTCATCAGCGATGATATTAAGATCAATGTTATCGGCATAATGGGTATCAATAAAAAGCTTCGCCTGGATTATTCGCCTGTATAAATACATTTTTGGATATTCCTGACTGATCATAGTATGGTTTGTTTTGTTTATCCCTTTTCGCCTCACCTAAACGGTGAAGCCCTCACCCTGCCTCTCCAAAGGAGAGGACTTTTAGAACCCTCTCCTTTGGAGAGGGCAGGGTGAGGCAGACAAAGCTTATCCTGACCCCGTATTATTTAACCACGTACCTTCTATAACTATTTGCTCTTCGACAACCTGTAAAAAAGCAAATTTATTTTTTGATTTCGGAGCTGATTTTCTTCTGCTATATCAGCCGGATAAAGCACACCTTTATTCAGCGTAGCAAATCTTTCATCCAGCAGATGCCCGTTGGCTTTCAACTTGTTCAGTTTTGTTAAAAGAGCAGGAGCCTGAGCCGGCGTAAATGTTGGAGAATTAGCCTGCTGTTCGATGCCCTGGTATTGGAGATATTGCAACCGGATATCGGCCATAAGGCGATAATGTTCAAACTCCGTTTTGCCTTTCAGTGGAATTATTGCATGCAGCATTTTTGCGGCCTCATTTGCACTGTCTGTTAACATAACCAGCGAAATAGGTTTCGGGGATTTTACTTCACCATTAACTACTTCATAAGGCGTCATTTTTAATGCCTGCCAGAATTTAAGAGACTGCGTCGTGTTTAAGCCATAATGCGATGCACAATATCTTTGAATAAAACCAGGTATGTCGAGCGGCTTATCCGACCGAAGGCTTTCCATATAAGCTGCTAAAAGCATGTTGAAACCGGCCAGCGGATATACGTGCCTGATCGCATACAAATCAATCAAATCTGTCGATGATTCATAAACCCCGTCGTACTCGCCAGAAGTAGACCAGGAAGTCATGACCATACCTTTATAGCCTGATTTTCTCCCATATGGCACAAAATTGTGAATGTTGTTAAAATGCTTTTCCCACTGTGTCAAAAAGTAATTATCCGGATGGCTTCTAAGTGCCGGCGCTCCCCAAATTTCGAAGCCGCTTTCCATTAATTTTTGGTGCTCCCCAAATCTGCTTAACTCCCAGCCGTAATTCCAATCTATAAAGATGGTCTGTTTAGGAAGTTCTTTGATTGCATCGGGATACTTCAATGCTATATCAGCCCAAAGCACCGGGCGTTTACCCATTTTGATCACGATATTGCAAAGCATTCGTACGTAATCAATATAAAGTTTGGAGACACCTTCTTCCGCAACTTTTTTTGAGCATAATGGACAGTGACCCAGCAAATGGGTTTCATCGCAGCCGATATGGATATACTTTGAATTGTGGGTAGCTGCAAGTTCCTTGTATAAGTCCGAAAACAGTAGGCTGTCGGCCGTTGTTTGAAGCGGGCAAACCTGCGAAAGGTCTTTCTGATCCTCGCGTAAAGCGGCATAGCGGTAATGGCGCAAAATATATTCCACATGTCCAAAGCTCTGCTGAAGCGGGATAACATCGATATGCAGCTGATTACAAAACTTAACAAAAGATATAATCTCCGCTTTACTGTACGCGTAACGATTTGGTATCAGCGCATGTTTTTCAAAAGGATAGGTAGCTTCATACTCCATTATCAGCGTATTGATACCACCGTTATGAAGCTGAACTGCTAGCTTTTTTAAGCCTTCCAAAGGCATAACCTGGATTCGTAGGTCGAGATGGAAACCTTTTACTGCAAAATTATCTTTCCCGGTATCCTGCCCGTAGGCGATTTGGAAATTGATCAGTGCCAGCAATAAGATGAGCAACCATTTTTTCATAGCTGAAAATTAATCTTTATTATTTGAAAAAGAATTATTGGATGTTTTTTCGTCCCCGGTGTATAAGGCTGCGCTGTCTTTATCAAGGAAAAGCTCGGCATGGCTGTGTTTGCGCAATATAGTAGAAGGGTATTGTTCATCGATAGCACTATATAAGGTGTGACATATCGCTCGGGCCTTTCTTTCACCGGGCACAATAACAAAAATATGCGGCGCCTGCATTAAGGTCGGAATGGTGAGTGTTAAAGCATTTCGCGGAACTTCATCCAACGAAGGGAAACATCCGTCATTCACCTGCTGGAGGCGGCAGCTTTCTTCCAGTAAAACTTTTTTTACTGCCAATGGGTCGTTAAAATCGGCCACAGGCGGATCATTGAAGGCGATATGGCAATTTTCGCCGATGCCCATGCAAACTATGTCAGTGGGAAATGTTTTTAATAATTCTTCATAGCGCGTACATTCTGCTTTATCATCCGGTGCTTTCCCATTCAAATAATGCACCGACTTAAAAGATACCCGTGAAAACAAATGATCATATAAAAAGCGCGCAAACGATTGCTCATCGGTCATATCCAGACCAATGTATTCGTCCATGTGAAAAGCGTTGACGCGGTTCCATTCAATCTGTTCTATTATTAAAGCGGCCAAAAATTCGTTCTGCGATGGAGCGGCAGCGAAAATGATATTTACTTCCTTCTGGCTCAATAACAACGTGCGTATGGTTTCAGCAACTGCCCGTGCAGCTGCCTGTCCCATTTGTAAGCGGTTGTTGGATATTTTTATTTGCATGTTATTTAAATGAGAACTAATCAACTTGTTGTCATTTTGACATCGTTGTTGGTTGTTTACTTAACACTTTTCCATTATACACAACCTTCCCACCAACCATGGTCCAACTAACGTTAATCTGATCGTCAAAAATAACGATGTCAGCATCTTTCCCCGCCTCTAGCGAGCCTTTCCGATCAGTAATTCCCATAATAGCGGCAGGTGTGCTGGTCATCATTTTTACAGCGTCTGCCAAAGGCACCCCTGCGAGGTGAATCATGTTACGCACCAGGCGGTCGGCGGTGGCCACACTACCGGCAAAGGCGGTGCGGTCGGGTAATTTGGCTACGCCATCCTCAATAATCACTTTTAGTCCATTGTGTTTGCTGCCTAAAATGCTTTCGCCCTCCGGCATACCAGCGCCCCGCATAGCATCGGTTATCAGGGCAATTTTATCAGGGCCTTTTATTTTATAAACCAGTTGCAACAAAGGACCCGGCAAATGTTCCCCATCAGCAATAACCTCAACGGTCATCTCATCTATCAAAAAAGCGGCTTCTACAGCTCCTGCGTACCGCTTGGCGTCGCGTCGTGTAACGCCAAGCATTCCGGAATACAAATGGGTAGCCAGCTTATATCCATGTTCAAAACCTTTCAGTACTTCTTCATAAATGGCATCGGTATGCGCCAGGGCCGCCAGTATATTTTTTGTTTTGAGCACATCCGCAAAATCTAATGCACCGGGCAGCTCGGGGGCGGCACTCCAGCGTTTAATGATGTGGCCATATTCCGAAAGAACGGACAGATACTCTGAAGGGTCGGGGTTCCGGATATACCTTGGGTCCTGTGCACCGCGCTGGTTCATGGCAAAATATGGCCCCTCCAGGTGCATCCCAATAAAGGCCGCTCCCCCGTGTTCCTTTTGTTTCACTTGCTTATATACTTCTAAAAGCTGCAGTAACTCCTCTCTGCTACAAGAAAGTGTTGTGGGGGTAATAGCAGTTGTCCCAAAGGCAGCATGCAGCTTTGCAACCCCAAGGAAAGCCTCTTCTGTGCAATCCATAAAATCGTGACCGCCGCCGCCGTGTACATGAATATCAACAAAACCCGGCGACACATATTTTCCACCAGCATCAATAATAACCGCTTCAGGCGAATCTATATTCCCCTCATTAACTTCTGTAATTTTATTGCCTGTAATTAGTATAGTGCCGTTTTTTAGCACCCGGTGCGGGGTAATGATGGAGCCATTGATGATTTTGGTTTGTTGGGGGTGCATAGCTTATGATTTCATGTTCGGGAAACGATGGCAGATCGTATTATATTTCTAATTCAAAGTTACGTTATTGGCCAAATTTTAAACTGCGTATCCTTCAATCACAATTTGTAAATCTAAATTCGTAAATCACTTCTTCACCACTCTTTTCAACGTCAGCAAATTCTGCGCATTAATGCTATATCCAGATATATTATTCTGGTACAGATTTACCCGTTTATCATAATATAAGATAACCACCGGCGATTGCTGCATCACCAGGTTATCCATGCGCCGGTACAGGGCATAACGCTTTTCGTCGTTTGGTTCGTGGTAGGCCTGTTCAAACAAACAGTCGAAAGTTTTATTTTTAAACCCGGTATAGTTTGGTCCCCAGGGAATTTTGTTGCCGGAGTAAAATACCGACATATAATTCTCCGCGTCGGGGTAATCTGCTATCCAGGTACCGTAGAAAAAATTAACACCATTTTTCGACACCAGTTCGCGCAGGCTTGCGCCCTGGGTTATCTCCACACTTGTTTTAATACCGACACGCTCCAGTTGGCCCTGTACATATTCTATCAAGCTGCGGTAGCCAACAGTAGTATGCAGCACAATTTCGCACAAGCCCTTCCCGTCTTGGTAACCGGCTTCCTTTAACAGTTGCCGGGCCTTATCGGGATTATAACTATATCCGTGTACTTCTTTTGCATCAAAACCTGGCATGCCTATTGGTATAAAGCCCGCGGTACCCGGAGTGCCCATGTTATTACGCAGGTATTTGATCATTTTTTGTTTATCTATAGCATAGTTAATTGCTTGCCTTATTTTCACGTTGCGCAACGGCGAACCTTTCACGATAGCCAAACTGCTGTCAACCAACATGCCCAGGTATATGGTATTCAAGTATGGCCCCGTATTTAAAATAAATTTTCCTTTATACTTCGTGGTAACTGTTCCTGATTTGGTAAGGATATCATCGCGGTAACTGCCATCAATATCATTTAAAAAATCCAGTTTCTTACTGATAAACGCCATAAAGGCGGTTTGCTTATCGCTGATAAAGGTGACGCGTATGGCATCAAGGTGGGGCAAGGGACTTCCGTCTTTATCTTTCTCCCAGTAGTTTTCATTCTTAAGCAAAACCAAAACCTCACCTTCCTTCCAATATTTAAACTTAAACGGACCGGTGCCAACGGGATGCTGACGAAAATCTTTCCCGTAATGTTCAACCACTTCGTTTGGCACAACCGCACAGTATTGCGCAGTAAGCATGCTTAAAAAAGGCGGGAACGGCTGTTTGAGCCTTATTTGAAATGTAGAATCATCTACAGCTGTAAAAGCATTCTTTTTATCTATTTTATCATTAAATATCCACGCTCCTGACGAGGCAACGGTCGGGTCTACCAGCCGGCAAAAGCTATATACAAAGTCTTCAGCAATTACTTTGCGTCCCTTTGCATTTTTAAAAAGAGGATCGTCCTGGAAATAAACATCATTACGCAAACGGAAGGTATACAATTTCCCGTCCGGTGATATCTCCCAATTTTTGGCAATACATGGCCTGGTTTTGAGGCTGTCGTCAATTTGCACCAGGCCGTTATAAACCTGGTTATCCATCCAGAGCGTATACAGGTTACGGGCGAAAGCCGGGTCGAGGGAACTCAGCCCTTCATCCAGGTTAATATTGAAGATTGTTTTTTTTGAGCTTGACTGATCCGGGCTGCAGGAGAAGAGCGAAAAAATAAGTATAAAAATCAAAAAAAAGCCTGTTTTGTTCATTTACGCTAATATCGGCATATTAAAGCAAAAACCTAAATGTGAGAAAATTATAACAAAAAACAGATATTTCTCGTAACACTTGGTGTAGTTAGTACAACTACAAAAAATAAATATTTCCATTGACAGGTTAAATAAATATTATGCTTAAAAAAATGAAATTTCTCGGCTTTTTTATTCTATCAATCCTGGCATTTAACGCTGGCTATGGCCAAACAACGCCTTTTGATACGGTACGTGATCGCGCTGAAGCTCAATTTAGGCCCGATGTAGAAAAACCGGATTATAATGTCGCAATAAACGACTTAAAAAAGGTGTTGACTATGAACTCCAGGGATGCAGAAACGCATTACTTTTTAGGTTATGCCTATAGTCGCCTTAACTCGAGCGATGCGTCAACCATACCAAAAATGAAAAAGCCTTTGGTGCTAAAAGCAAGCGCCGAATTAGAAAAAGTAATTTCTTTATCTCCAGTTTACGACGGTAAAATCATAACGCTTGATCCTTACTCAAAATTAACGTCTGAATGGGGGTCAATGGCATTGGCCTATGAAATCAATAAAAAACCAGACTCTGCTGCCTGGGCTTTTGAGCAGGGAAAAAAAAGAGGGGGTTTTGATGATTTTATTCTGGCTATAAACAGGGGGATATTAACCTCCTGCAGTGAAAACTCTATCCTTATTACGTCCGGTGATAATTATACTTTTCCGCTTCATTATTTACAATATGTCGAAAAATTTCGGCCCGACGTAACGGTAATTGATGTTAGCATGATCAACACGGAATGGTATCCAAAATATATTGAACGTACCACTTCATTAAAGTTCGGCATAAGTGAACCTGCTTTAGATACTTTAGATTATGTTGCATGGAATGATACCACCATTTCTATTCCTGTTAATCAAACCGGTAAGACTTTTTCATGGGTATTAAAACCTACTTACCAGGACCACTACCTTTTAAGGGGCGACCGCCTTTTTTTGAGCCTGCTAAAGGAAAATCAATTTAAACGGGATGTGTTTTTCACGAAAGGGTTTGTTGCCGACGAGCAGTTGAATTTGAGTGAGAATTTGTTAAAATATGCATTGGTCGACAAAATAAACGCTCAGAAAGCTGAACCCCAACCCAATAACGAATACATTGCTGATATGCTAAAATTAACGTCGACGTTTAAGCCAGTTAATCCATACAGTCCGGATGAGTTAACACATATCGACGATTTAAGGTGGGATATCATGAATAAAATGGAAGCGCTAAAGGTAAATGACTCAAATAACACGTTAGTAAGGCTGCATAAAATATTAACCGACTACTTATCCGTTAAAGATTTTCCATGCTACTCAGATGATGTAAAAAAAGACTTGGAAAGCTTTGGGATCAATCAGCTGTAATCTTACTATTCACCAAAGCAATTATTTCCTGCTCAAGTGCAATAGCCCGTTGTTCAAGTTCATGGCCCTGTTTTAATATGCTGTCGGTGAAGTTCTTGTCTTTGTACCCCTGGGCATTGATCTTCACATTCATAAATGCCCCCAAAACTGCGGAGCGGGCGCATAATGCTGCTACGCCCGAATCACTGATTGAATTAGGGTTACCTGTTTCGGCCATAGCGTTTATAACAGCCATACTGCCATAAGCGGCCTGCATCACTTTAAAAGGAATTTCAATAGCATATTTAGTTGCAGCTTGTATGGCTTGATCCCGCGCGGCCTTTTCTTCATTGGTCGATTTTGGCAAACCGAAGGCTTCCATTATTTTGTTAAACGCCACGGTATCCAGGTCCACCAGCCGGATCAGTTCACCTTTATATTGCTGACCTTTTTCGGCCCAGTTGCTGAATTCTTCCCAGCGACTATCCCAACCTTTTTTGTGTGCCGACAAGTTGGCCACCATTGCGGCCAAAGAAGCGCCTAGTGCACCCACGTAAGCTGATATGGAGCCACCGCCAGGCGCCGGGCTCTCGCTTGCCGTTTCATCAGCAAAATCCGTAAGGGGCATTGATGCCAGTTTGGATGCCGCCTTGTCTTTAAGCAGGTATTCTATAATGCGTTCTTCAGGGTTAAAAGGTGCTAACTCTGAAAGGCCCATGGAAAGGATTGCAATTCTTACAAGTTCCTTTTCACTAACCCCAACCGAACGCTGCTGTTTAAGCAAAAAATACTTGCCTGCATCTAGAATCGCTTTCAGCGGGATCAATCCCACCAGTTCGCTGCCGGTTACCCGCATACCCCGCTCTGCTGCTTTGGTACAGACTTCGTCGAAAGCTACATGCATTGGGGTTACTTCTATATTGGTGAGGTTCATAGATATTTGCGCTATGCCATATTCCTCAATATACCAGCCTATTGCTTTAACCGCTTTTAAAGTACCTGGAATAGACATCGGCTTGCCATTTTCGTCGGTAATTATTTTGCCATTTACCGCATCGCCTTCGCGCAAAACGCGCCCGGCTTCCCTCACATCAAAAGCAACAGAATTTGCCCTGCGTGTAGAAGTTGTATTCAGGTTAACATTATAGGCAATCAAAAAATCCCTGGCACCTATAACCGTCGCTCCGCGTTTGGCATCAAACTCCGCCGGACCAAAATCAGGTTTCCATTCCGGTAATTTTATTTTTTTAAAGAACCCTTCATATTCGCCTGCCCTGATCACCGACAGGTTATTCCTGCTTTTATCGGATTGTGCATACTCATACAAATAAGCCGGGATCTGCAACTCCTCTCCCACCCGTTTAGCCAATTTCCGGGCGTATTCAGCAGTTTCTTCCATGCTGATATTGGCAATAGGGATCAGCGGACAAACATCTGTAGCACCCATCCGAGGATGTTCGCCTTTGTGTTTGCTCATATCAATCAGTTCGCCGGCTTTTTTGATTGCTAAAAACGCGGCTTCAATGACTTTGCCAGGCTCACCTACAAAAGTTACCACTGTACGGTTAGTCGCCTTACCGGGATCAACGTTGAGTAAGCGCACACCTTCAACCGTTTCTATTTCGTTAGTGATCTGCCTGATAATATCAAGGTTTACACCTTCACTGAAATTAGGGACGCATTCTATGAGTTGTTGCATGGAGGTTGTTTTTGTAGTCCGAAAGTCAGGAAAGTCCGAAAGTCGGATGTATAAAAGCTAAAAAACTATGTCATTGGAGGAACGAAGCAATCCTTAGCTATGCATCGGCGCTGGTGCAGTTCGACGAGATTGCTTCGTTCTCGCAATGACAATTCGCTTTTCAAATGTACTGTTATCAGCGAAATCAAAAAAATCAATTTAAATCAGCGGTCCAGAATCAGCGGTCTAAGTTTCCCCTGGTTATACAATATTTCCCGGTAATCGCTGCAAGGATAAGCCCGCATATCCGCGCGCATTCCCGCTTCTAATGTACCCCGGTTAATTAAGTTTAAGGCCTTAGCTGCGCGCGAAGTTAACCCCGCAAAAACCTCGGCCATTGTTAATTTTTCCGCGGTACCCATTACTGCGGCCTGCATCAGCAAATCGCCCATTGGCGCCGAGCCCGGGTTCCAGTCGCTGGCAATGGCAAGACAAGCGCCTGCATTCAATAATTTGCGGGCGGGCGCATATGGCATACCTAAACCTAACGATGCACCAGGCAATACCACCGCAACCGTTTCGGAATCAGCCAGCATTTTTATTTCTACATCTTTACTCGCCTCCAAATGATCTGCCGAAACCGCCCCAACCTTCACTGCAAGAGCGCTCCCTCCTGTTGTAAACTGATCTGCATGGACAGTCACATCAAAACCTATTTGTTTAGCTTTTGCCAGATAGTTGAAAGCGTTTTCAACATCCAAGGCACTTTCTTCAATAAATATATCAACCCTGCTTGCTAAGTTTTCGGCTTTGACTATTGGGAGCAACTTGTCTAACACAAATTGCAGGTATTCTGATTGTGTTCCGTCAAAATCCTTTGGCACCATATGAGCGGCGAGACAGGTGGCAACCAGCGTAGCTTTAGTTTTGGATTGTGCTGCTTTTATAGCCCTCAACTGTTTCAATTCGCCTTCAACAGATAAGCCATACCCGCTTTTAATTTCGATAGTTGTTACACCTTCCGATAAATGGCGTTCCGCCCTTTGAAGCAGCAGTGACGTAAGCAAATTTTCATCCGCGGCGCGGGTTTGGGTTACCGTATCCCAAATACCACCTCCGGCTTTAGCAATTTCGAGATAGGATTTTCCCTGTAGCCGCATGGCATAATCCTTAGCCCGGTTACCGGCGAAACAAATATGCGTATGGCAGTCAATAAAACCAGGCAGCAAAACATGATTGTCCGCAACTTCTTCAATTTGTACCGATGGGTTTTCTTTTCGCAGGTTTTCAAAATCGCCAACAGCCACAATCAAATCATTCTCTATCAATATCCCCCCATTGGCAATAATCTGCAACTGATCATCTTTCAGCGCGCCCTTCAGAGGCAGGCCTGTTAACGGTAAAATCTGAGTAAAAGGGCCGATTAGTTTTTTCATCTGTTTATTGCATCCCAAAAATTGAAAATGCAGGAGGAAATGTTAGCTCGGGCTTATCTATTGTGAGTCTGTGAAAAAAAATCAGCCTATCTCAGCCTCTCAGCCGATTTTACAATCTTTTCATCCCTTTGAATAGCCTTCACAGCAAAAATCATCAACAGTATACTTATTGAGGTAAGAAACAACCCTATCCCCCAATTATGTGTGTCTATTTGTGTGCTGCCCATTACTCCTTTTACTACCTGGGCCATCCAATAGCTATAGCCTATTATTAATAGTATGGCAACATAGCACAGCATTAATTGCCGCTTGCGGTTTTTGTACAAAAAAATTAACAACAGGGGAGCGATGGCTATTACTACCGTGGCAGCTATAAGTGCAGTGAAAAACTGAATATGCACTGGCTGTCCGCTAACATCCTGAAAAACTCCGGTAACCGTTATACTTACCGGCACACCATCTACATAAACGTTGTGTACCAGTGGAAACAGAAACAAGGCAAGTATGGCTAAACTTGCGAGCAACAGGTAAATGCTTTGTATTCGTTGTAGCATATTTTTTAAATATATCAACAAATATATAATTGTTTTATCGTTTGTAAGATGACTTTATTTTCTTGAAAGAAAACACTTTCTGTTAATAGTTTGTACATTTAGTTAATATTTAACCCCGATATTAATTACCATGAGTAAGTCTTTATCTTCTTTACACCCAAAAGATGTAGTAATAGATGACCTATTGCTAAAAAGGACCTTCATCGAACACCTGAACTATATTTATTTTGGCAAACAGCACCTCATACGTTTCTTTAACGAGGTTAAGGACCTGGCTACTTTAAATGTTTTAAAATTGGCTATCCAGGAAGTAAACGACGAAACAGAAGATCTGCAACAACAATTGGACAAAATATATAATTCTATAGGCGAGAGCCCGTCCAAAACAAATACACTGAGTTTAAAAGCTACAACCCTCGAGGCCTATCTCGCAGCTATAAAAACGGGCAAAACACCGCTTGAGCGGGATGTATTTATCCTTTTTTATTTACAGCAGATTGAAGGTATAGAAATTATCTATTTCAAAGTTTTAAAAAATCTTGCTAAAGCTATCGGGTACAGCAACAAGTTTCTCGATCAGCCTTTTGATCTGGCCGTTGAAAATAAGGTAATGTTTGAAGCTATTTATAAGGAGTATATCACTTAGGATAGGTTGTAATAAGTTGAAAGGGTTGTAGGAGTTGTAAAAGTTGTAATGGCATTTTTTAAACTTTGCAACTCCTAAAACCTTTACAACACTTACAACTTTTAAAACCACTACAACTATTCTTAACTTTGGCCTGTGTTCCCCAAACAACGTTATTTTATTGAACTTTCATTCGATGGTACCCACTATCATGGCTGGCAGATACAGCCGAATGCTATTGCTGTTCAGGAAGTATTGAATAAAAGCTTGTCTGTTATTTTGCGTCAACAGATTGAAACTGTAGGGTGCGGACGTACGGATACCGGCGTACATGCAACTGAGTTCTTTGCTCATTTTGACAGTGAAAGTGAGTCCATAGTCAATAGTCCATGGACCATAGATAAAAACGACAATGGAGGTAATATCAACAAATTTGAAGCTCCCATGGACTATGGACCATCGACCATAGACTACGAACCATGGACCATGGACAAAATTAGGAGTATTAACTCCGTCCTCCCAAAAGACATTGCCGTAAAAAGAATCTTCCCGGTTGTTGCCGATGCGCACGCCAGGTTCGACGCTGTTTTACGTTCGTACGAGTATCATATCCATTTCAGTAAGGATCCGTTTAAAAACGGCTATTCATGGCAGCTCCGTGATAATCCCAATGCTGAATTGATGAACAAAGCAGCCAAAATAATTATGGAGTATACCGATTTCGGCTGTTTCAGCAAATCGAACACACAGGTTAAAACCAATATCTGTAAAATAAGTAAAGCGGAATGGGTTGCGATCGATGATGGAGTTGTTTTCCATATCTCGGCCGACCGTTTTCTGCGTAACATGGTAAGGGCCATTGTAGGCACGCTGCTGATGGTTGGAAGGTTAGAGATTGAACCCGAAGATGTCCGCCGGATTATAGAGAGCAAGAACCGCAGCAATGCAGGGATGTCTGTTCCAGCCTGTGGTCTGTATCTAACGGAAGTGAAATATTAGCCCCCCTAATCCCCTGAAGGGGGAACAAATTAATTAATTTTTAAGTAATTTTGATCACAAGTGAGTGACGATAAAAATAACAAATCAAAAACTCCTCCTTCAGGTAGTGGCGGGGTGGTGACGGGAAAGGCCCTCGATTGGAAACTGCTTGGGCGGGTGATGCATTATGTTAAACCTTATAATACAACATTTGTAATATCAGCCTTTTTAACAATTTTTTTGGCGGCTTCTGCATTGGTTCAACCCATCCTGATGCAAAAAACCCTTGATGAATATATCTTAAAGGATAACTACTCCGGACTGGTATTCATGGTGAAGCTGATGATCGGTCAGCTTATTATTCAAACTGCTGCTCAATATTGGCAAACTTATTTAACCAATTCATTGGGTCAATCTGTTATCCGCGATCTGCGGATTGATATATTTAATCACATCACCAGTTTACGGCTTAAATATTTCGACCGCACTCCTATCGGAATGCTTATTACCAGGACGGTATCAGATCTTGAAACTATTGCCGATATTTTTTCGGAAGGATTAATATCCATTATGGGCGACATGCTGCTGTTAATAGCGATAATCGGTTATATGTTATTTAACGACTGGAAACTCGCCCTTATCACACTTACGCCACTGCCATTTCTTTTACTTTCTACTTATGTTTTTAAAGAAGCAATAAAATCATCATTCCAGGAGGTGCGTACCCAGGTAGCTCATTTAAACACTTTTTTGGCCGAACATATTTCGGGCATTAGCATTATACAAATCTTCTCGAGAGAAGACCAGGAGATGCGTAAGTTCCAGTCTGTCAATAAAAAATACAGGGATGCGAACATCCGTTCAAACCTGTATTATTCCATTTTTTTTCCCGTAGTCGAAATACTTTTTGCGGTGTGTATTGCTTTGTTGGTGTGGTATGGCTGCAAACGAATTTTAAGCGACGGGCAATTGAACAGTCTTTCATCGCACGGAAAAATAACGCCCGGGGTTATTTTGGAATTTATAGTTTGTCTCAATATTCTTTTCAGGCCCATACGACAGCTTGCCGACAAATTCAATACCCTGCAAATGGGTATGGTGGGAGCGGACAGGATATTTAAAGTTCTCGACACAAATGAAGTGGCAATTAACGAAGGCAAACTAAAGCCTGCAAACTTAGAGGGAGAGATAGAATTTAACAATGTTTGGTTTGCTTATAATGATGAGAATTGGGTTTTAAAGGACATAAGTTTTGATGTAAAACCCGGAAAGACACTTGCATTGGTGGGCGCCACTGGAGCCGGCAAATCATCGACCATAAACATTTTGAACCGTTTTTATGAGATAAATAAAGGCAGTGTCAAAGTTGATGGCCACGACATAAAGGATTATGACGTTGATTATCTGCGTTCGCACATCGCTACCGTAATACAGGATGTTTTTCTGTTTACCGATACCATCGGCAATAACATCAGCTTAAATAATGAGGAAATAACGCGTGAGCAAATAGTAGCCGCTGCCAAGGATGTTGGAGCGCATGAGTTTATTGAACGTTTGCCGGGAGGATACGATTATAATGTGATGGAACGGGGAGCAACCTTATCAGCCGGTCAGGCCCAACTTATCTCATTTATCCGCGCTTTGGTTTATAATCCAACGATTTTAGTTTTGGATGAAGCTACATCTTCCGTTGATACGGAGACTGAAATATTGATACAAAACGCCATCAATAAACTGATGCAGGGCCGTACTGCAATTGTTATCGCACACAGATTGTCAACTATTCAAAATGCCGATAAAATTATCGTGCTTGATCATGGCGAAATAAAAGAATCGGGCACACACCAGGAACTGTTACGTATTGAAAACGGTTATTACCGGAAGTTATATGACCTGCAATTTAATTCTGCGGGGATAAGCAGGTAGCCTAAACTTCACAAGTTATTTAATTATGGTCTTGGAGCATCCTTTACAGAGTGCACAGGTTGCTCTTCCTTTTCATGCTTTTTTGCGATTTCTCCGCCATGCGGTTTATCCCGATTATATTCTTTGTCGGCTTTCCGAACCTTGCTTTTTCCACCGTTATCGTGTGGTCTCTTTGTAGGTGTATCGGCCGGCGAAGGTTTATTTTTTGAATTTGCTGGCTTTGTCATGAGGAATTAACAACAACAGTAACAATTTTGTTTATTTCCAGTTCAGTGGTGTCGCGGCAGCATTATTCTTCCAGGTCTCCTTCAGCAAAAGTATTACCTTTTAATATATCGCCGGTGTCGAAACCTTTTTTAAACCAATAAGCACGTTGTGCTGAGGTGCCATGCGTAAAGCTATCAGGCTCTACATGTCCCTGGTACTGTTGTTGTAACCGGTCGTCGCCTATTGCATGTGCGGCTACCAGTGCCGAATCGATATCATCCCGGTTTATAACAATGTTATTTTGGTGATTCAGCGCTTCATAATGCGCCCAAACCCCCGCGTAAAAGTCCGCTTGCAGCTCGAGTTTTACCGATAGCTTATTAAATTCAATTTTGCTGAGCCTTTGGCGAGTGGCATCCATTTTAGCAGAAACGCCAAGAAGGTTCTGAACATGGTGGCCAACCTCATGGGCAATCACATAAGCAGCGGCAGCCCGACCAGGAGCCCGGAAACGCTGCTCCATTTCGCTAAAAAAAGAGGTGTCAAGATAAACCTTTTGATTGGCCGGACAATAAAAAGGGCCTGTCGCCGAACTGGCAAAACCGCACCCCTCTGCGTCAACCCCTTCGCTGTAAAGATGCAATATGGGGTGTTTATAAACTAAATTATGGGCACGGAATAAACTATCCCAAACATCTTCTGTGCCGGCCAGTATAACCCTTGCAAATCTTTTCTCACTGCCTTCAGGTCCGCTGTTGGTAACACGGGTATTTTGTTGGGTTGTCGTCGCGTCATTACTACCGCCACTCAACAATTGGGCAGGGTTAACTCCGGTAAATAAATAGATTAACAACCCGATAAATCCAACGACACCGCCGCCAAATGCAAGACGACTCCCGCCGCCACGACTACTGCCTTCTTCGACATTATTGCTTTCACGTCCGCCAAACCACTGCATATTAATTTCTTTAGTGTTAAAAAAACGGATAGCAGGTCGGATTGTTTATCCCGATCAAAATTATTTTTGACAGTCTACTCCTTTTCAAACCTGGCAGCCCAGCCACCGCCCGACGCCATGTTTATGTTCAATTTATCTTTGGCAGTTACAGTAACCGTTTTGCTTGTATAATCGCTGGCATCGCGATTGGCGTTTACGCCGTCGGCAAATATGGTTGCTTTATAATTTCCTTCTCCCAAAAATGAAAGATCTACGGTTAATTCACGGGCACTCCAATTTGTCATGGCACCGGCATACCAGGTGGTGCCTTTGCGGCGGGCCATGCTAATATAATCGCCTACCTTACCGTCAAGTGATGCAGTTTCGTCGAAAGTAGTTGGTATCGCAGCAATGAAATTCGTACTTTCCTGTTCGCGCATGTAAGTTGTAGGATTATCGGATAACATCTGTAGCGGGGCCTCAAATATGGTGTACATCGCTAACTGGTGGCAACGTGTGCCCTGGCTCACTGGATTGGAATTAACAGGCCTAAAGGCATCTTTTGAAGCATTGCGCATAGCTCCCGGCGTATAATCCATCGGTCCCGCCATCATCCGGATAAATGGAATGCTTACATCATAACCCGGCTGGTTGTCTGTGCCCCATTTCATATTTTCCAGGCCCTTTACACCTTCGCAATTGATTATATTAGGATAAGTTCGTACCATCCCACTCGGCTTGTACATACCATGATAATCAACCAGCAAATGATGCGCTGCGGCTTTCCCAGCCAAATCATATAAAGAGCTAACAGCCTTCTGATCGTCGCGATCAATAAAATCAATCTTAAAACCTTTTACCCCCATTTGCGAAAACTTGGCAAACAGGCCGTCTGCGTCTCGCGAAATCGCGTACCAGGTTGACCATAATATCACTCCAACATTTTTCTGTTTGCCGTAATTTACAATCTGCTGTACATCCAGCTTTGTAATATTGAGGTCGTGATCGTCAGACCAACCTTCGTCAATAATGATATATTCCAATTTATTGGCAGCTGCAAAGTCGATGTAATATTTATAGGTAGGCACGTTGATGCCCGATTTAAAATCAACGTGGCTAATGTTCCAATCGTTCCACCAATCCCAGGCAACTTTACCAGGCTTTATCCATGATATGTCTGTCAATCTTGATGGCTCTGCCAAGCGCTGCATCATGTCATTATCCGCAAGCTGTCGGTCTTCCATACTTATTGTAACAACCCGCCACGGAAAACTGCGTGTACCGCTGGTTTTGGCAATATAATTTGCTCGTTTATTAACCACATAATTTAAGCCATGAATGTTTTCTTCTGTAGGATAGGGAGCAAAAATACTATGAAGATTATTGCCTGCACCGCCCGTCAGGTACATGCCCGGATAATCTTGCAAATCAGCTTCCAATATAACAGCTTTTAATGGGTTACCCACATCAACAAGTACCGGCAAAAATGCCAGTGTATCCTTTTTGATAGCCGAAATGTTGATATTATCATAATGCGCTTCGAACGATACATTAAATTTATCCTTGTTGCGATAGTCGTTTACAAAAGGCAGAAAAGCCTTGTCGTCATTTTTAAAATTGAAATTGGCTTCTTCATTTATTATCGTTATTTCTCCTTTTTTCTGTGTGAAAAAACGATAAGCAACGCCATCATTATAAGCACGGAATATCAAACCATAATCGCCTTTAAAAGTTATAGTAAGCTGGTTACAATTATTCAACACCTTATCTTTTTTATAAATTGGTGTATTGATAACCTCATTTACGGCAGTTGCCAATGTTTTCTTTACCGCAGCGTTTTTACCAAGAACTTCACCGTTATCAAGCATCATAGAAATAGCTGACGGCATTATAACCTCGGTATCTCCATGCTTAACCGACCAATTTATACCGGCGCCCGGTTTAATAGTGACACTGATTTTACCATCCGGTGATTTTACCTGGTAAGTTTTAACGGATTGCGCTGATACGGATAACAGCGAAAAAATAACACACAGCAGCAATAAAATTTTAAATTTCATCGGTTAATAATTATGGTTTATGAGTTGGCTTATATAAGAATCCGAAGCTAAATAAATTTCAGAGAATAATTAATGTGTTGTTGACAATTTTTATTTGATTGGGATTAAATGATATGCCATAAAAACCTAAGAAAACCGAATGTGGTGAGGCAGAGCCACTATCGCGGTAATCTAAGTATCGACCCGTCCCTTGTTTCTGAAGATTTTCGCATGGCATAATTGTAAATAAAATAATTCTGTTTCGATGCTAAAGGCATAAAGTTTTATGTTTGGCTATGACCAATCACAAACCACCCGGCTCCGGGAAGTATATTGACCCACTGATTGACTTCGCCTTTAAAAAGATATTTGGCAGTGAGCCGAATAAAGATTTGCTGATCGCTTTTTTAAATGAAGTTTTTCGGGGACGAAAACACATTGTAGACCTTGTGTATAACAAAAACGAGCATCCGGGAGATCTAATGGACGAAGGCGCCGCAATATTTGATTTGCTTTGCACAGGAGCAAATGGGGATCGGTTTTTAATTGAAGTACAACGGGGCAGACAAGGCAACTTCAAAGAGCGGGCATTATTTTATACGTCACGTCTTATCAGCGACCAGGCACCAAAAGGCAGACGGAGTAGTTGGGCATACAACCTTACTGAGGTATATCTGATAGCATTGTTAGAAGATTTTGCTTTGGAAATCAATCCGACTGAGGAATATCTGCATGATATTTGCCTGTGTAACAGGGACACCGGTGAAATTTTTTACGATAAACTCGGTTATACTTATATAGAATTAAGTAAATTTGTAAAAACCGACGGTGATTTGGTCACGGATTTAGATAAATGGCTCTATGTATTGAAAAATATGAGCCGGATGGATAAAATTCCGGCGTATTTACGAAAACCGGTATTTGAAAAATTGTTTAGCATAGCTGAATATACAAACCTGACGAAGGAGGAAAAAACGATGTACGATAGCAGCTTAAAATACAAATGGGATAATAAAAATGTGTTGGATTATGCCTTAAAGGAGGGGATGGAAAAGGGAATGCAAATAGGAATAGAACAGGGAATAGAACAGGGAATAGAACAGGGAATAGAAAAGGGGATACAAAAAGGGATAGAAAAAGGTGAGCATCAAAAAGCTATGGATATTGCTATCGAACTCAAAAAGGAAGGGATGACCAGTGAATTTATTTCTAAGATCACCAAGCTATCACTTGAAGAAATAGAAAAACTATAATTTTTAATTGAACTTTTCCTACCTATTCACAGTTTCTGGAAACCTCAAAATCGATTGCGGATCAGGAATATTTTTAAGATATTTTTCTTTTTCAGAGTACCGGCAAGCGCCCGGATAATCGCCTTTATTACCTTCCATATCAAACATTAATTGAAAATGCAGGTGAGGAGGCCAATGGCCATTTTCATCGACGTCGCCAAAGTTTCCAATTTTCTGATTTGTTTCAACCGGCATACCAACCTGCAGAGTAGCAAGATTTGGACGGCTTAAATGGCCATACAGGCTGTATAACTGTAATCCTGCAAGATTATGTTCTAAAATAATGGTCGGGCCATAATCGCCAAAATTATTGTTGTCCCTGAAACTATGTACTTTGCCCTGTAACGGCGAATAAACCACGGTGCCCGCGGGGGCCCATATATCAATACCCAAATGCAGAAAACGGGGCTCGTCCTTACCGTTATCAAATAAGGGGATGCCGGCATATATGGTGCGGTGTTCCATATAACCGCCGATACCATAAATGCAGTTGTTGTCGCTAAGTTTCTTATTTATCCAATTGTTGAATTTTCCTGAATCTGATATAGTGGCGGCGTTCAGCTCTTTGTTCTCCGAAGTAAGGTCAAACTGATAAAGCCGATGGCCAGGAACTACATCAACTACCTTGCCTAAAGCGTTACAATGTGTTTCGATATAGGCGGCGAACTTATCATGGGAATCCATACCAGTGCAGGGCAAAATTAAAAATGCAGATTGATCCAAAACTTCCGACTCAGAACTAAAGGATTACTTACTTCCTATTCAGTTTCAGGCTGCCGGTCTTCTTTGCTTATTTTATCGAAAATCTTGTCCATGCGTTCTACATAATCGCTGGTGTCGTCAACAAAAAACTCCAGTTGCGGTATTATCCTAACCTGATCTTTTATACGGGCGCCAAGCTTGTAGCGTATCTCCGACGCGTGCGATTTAATGGTTTGCACAGCCTGTTGCGAATTGTTATTATTAAAAAAACTCAAAAACACCCGCGCAATGGCTAAATCTGGAGTAACCCTTACTTTGGTTATAGTAATAAGCGTGTTAGGCAAATAGTTTACGCCTTCGCGCTGAAATATAGCCGCCAGGTCCTGCTGTATTACCCCTGCAAATTTTTGTTGTCGTTTTGATTCCATGATATTTTTCGTTAGATGAAGGAGAAAGCGGAAAGTTTAAAACTAATATTTTGCGCACCGCTAAGCAAATTATTTCAAATCTTTCACAAAGCGGAAAGCTTAAAGCAGAAAGTCTTAAGCTAAAAGTTATTACCTTCTCAAGTTAACTCTTTCAAGCTTTTGGCTTTGGTCTTTTAGCTTTTTGCTTCCTCAATTACACATATCCTGGGGTATCTCCCTCGTAATTTTTATCAATTTTTTTACAACCAGTGTACTATCATATTCCGAGCCCAACCCATCTTTCCCCGAACGTACCTTTACTCCACTTATTTCAACATATACGGGCACATAAGGTTTTTCAAAATTTAACTGCGAATATTTTAATTCTAACTGCCCTGAATTATCGGTTACCCAAAATTCACTGCCATTGTCACAGTCCTTGAATGATTTTACCTCTGGGCCAAAGCTATAAACGCCTTTATAAACTACCAATTCAGATGCTTTCTGCGAGTTTTCATTGCATGATAATAATCCTAAAATAACTATACCAGCTAAATATTTTATAAATCTTAATTGCATTATTAAAAATTACAGGTCTTGTTTAATATCAACTAATCCTTTGATGCTTAACCTGGCACTAATGCCCGACGCTATGACCGCAATGGCGCTTACCGTTAAAAATACCAAACCAAAATCGCTAAGCCGCAATGAAACCGGATAGGCATCTATGATCGACATCCTGGTCCCCATTTTTACAAGACCATAGCGTTGCTGCAATATACAAAATATTAATCCGAAAACTATACCGGTAAAACACCCTATTATTGATATCATCATACCTTCAAAAAAGAATATTCCCTGTATTAATCGCTTATTAGCCCCAAGACTTGTTAAAATAGCAATATCTTTTCGTTTATCAATCACCAGCATAGTTAATGAACCGATGATATTAAATATGGCGATAATTAATACAAACGTGAGTATCATAAAAATAAACCACCGCTCATAGTTTAACGTTTTGTACAGTTCAGTATTCTGCTGGCTGCGATTTTTAACTGTAAACGATTTGCCGATTTTGTCCTGAATGTCTTCTTGAATTTTCTCTAAATCAATGCCTTTTTTGTAATTGATCTCTATCGACGATACATTTTTTGGCTGGTCGAGTAAATCGCGTACAAATGCTAATGGAGCGATAACTACGTCATCAAAGTCCTGTCCAACCGCAAACACGCCGCTGGGGGCAATGGAGCGCACAACAAATTCATTTAACGGATTTGACCCACCACCGTTGCTTTGCCGCCGCGGCGAATATATCTCCATAATTGAAAGCTGATCGTGTACATTTATACTTAAGCTGGTTTGTACTTCAGCACCAATAACGGCATAATACTGACCCTCCATTTTTAGTGTGAACGAACCGGTCTGCACTACGGTGTCCAACTGTTTGTTTTTTAAAAAATCATCGCTCACCCCCTTTATAGTACCTATAAAAGGCTTGCCGCCGTATTTTATAAGCGCCTTTTCCTGTAAAACGCTGGTGTATGAAAAAACACGGTCGTCACGCTGAAGCGTATTAAAATAGGCTGTATTCGGATCGAAAGTTTTGCCGATCCTTGGCTCGATCTTTATTTCGGGTGTAAAATTGCTGTATAAGGAGAGGATCACCTCTTCGAACCCGTTAAACACCGATAAAATTATGATCAACGCCGCACTGCCAATTAAAACCCCAAGCATGGATATGCCCGAGATAATATTAATGGCATGCATTTTCTTTCGTGAAAACAAATACCTTTTGGCTATGTAAACGGAAGTGTTCAAGTGGCGTGTTTAGAGTTAAGAGATCAGAGATTAGTTATGGTTTTGCCGAATTAATTAAAAAAAGGCATTGGTTTGTTTTTCATAGCCGATGGTTGTTTCGGGGCCGTGACCCGGATAAACAATACAATCGCCGGGTAAGGTAAACAACTTTTCTTTAATGTTTTTTATCAGTTGGTCAAAATTGCCTCCCGGCAGATCCCAACGCCCTATGCTCCCTCTGAATAATACGTCGCCGCCAATTAATATATTGCCGATTTTATCATAAAAGCATAAATGTGCCGGCGAATGCCCCGGGGCGAAAATCAAACTGAGTTCAGTATTGCCAAATGTAATGCTTCCGGTTTCGGGTAAATACTCATCAGGCAAAGGCGACACCTCATAACGTATACCCATCATTGGGGCGTAAGCTACTACAGCTTCCAGCACGGGCAGCTCCCCTATATGAAACTTCGGCTTTAACCCATATTGATCAAAGATAAATTTGTTGCCTAAAACATGATCGATATGGCAATGGGTATTTAGCAGTAAAACTGGTTTCAAGTTATTTGCCCTGATAAAATTGACTACGGCGTTTTGTTCCGAAGCCGTTTCCATTCCGGGATCAATAATTGCACACTCCCCACTTTCGTCATATACAATATAGGTGTTTTCCTGGTATGGATTATTTTCAAAAGATTTAACACTGGCCATGGGGTAAAAATACAGAAATAATTGATTTCGATGGCTGGATTGCCGACAACCGGAATTGCAAAATGTACTTTTAATATCACAAAATCAAAAAATATGACACCGGGTGATGTTTATCTTTATATTGCCATTGCATCAACCATCGTGATATTATGACTACTAAAGAAGAACAACGGGTGCCTGCACTTTATGAATGGGCAGGTGGAATGAAGGTGTTTGAAAAATTATTTGATAAGTTTTACGATAAGGTATTAACTGACAATTTACTCGAACCGGTTTTTAAACATATGTCATCTCAACACAGGCTTCATGTGGCCCATTTTGTGGCAGAGGTGTTGGGTGGCCCGAAGATTTATAGCCAAACCGAAGGCAACCACTTTGAAATGATTAAAAAACACCTGCAAAAATATCTAACCGAGCAGCACCGGAAACGCTGGATGGAGTTGTTGCTTGAAACAGCGGATGAGTTATTGCTGCCCGCCGATCCGGAGTTTCGCTCTGCTTTTGTGGCTTACCTTGAATGGGCGACCCGCATAGCCGTAATTAATTCCAATACAGCCGAAATAATTGAGGCCGCCGATGCTCCGATGCCGCAATGGGGTTGGGGTGTAGTAGGCGGTCCATATCAACCTTAGGTTGGGGAGGTTAGACAATTGAGGTTAGAGATTAGTATATGGGATCAGAGATTAGTAATCAACTTATGCAGTGAATCTTAACTATAATCACTGACCTCTAATCACATATCTACCAAGAAACTTGTTATCTTAGCAAATGCAATTCCTGGATTTTAGCCTATTTAAAGTTACTTTTTTTGATATTCTTGATATAATACTGGTTGCGTTGCTGGTATACCAGTTATACAACCTTATCAGAGGAACTATAGCTGCAAATATTTTTATTGGCCTTGCTATAATTTGGGGCCTTTACTATGTTGTAAAGGCATTGCAAATGAGGCTGCTGACTGACATTTTGGCCCAGTTTGCCAATGTTGGTATTTTGGCTGTTATTATAGTTTTTCAACAGGAGGTAAGGCGTTTTTTGCTATTGGTTGGTAAGAACGCATCGTTGCAACGAAATAAGGCATGGTGGCAGTATTTTTTCGGGAAGGTGGATATCGAAAAAAATAATTACGATCGAATAAAGCCAATAGTTGATGCCTGCAAAAACCTAAAACAAACCCGTACCGGCGCATTAATAGTTTTTGTAAAATATTATGACGAGCAATTTTACCAGAACAGCTGTGAAGTTGTAGATGCCAAAATATCAAAGCGCCTGCTTGAAAGTATATTTCAAAAAACAAGCCCACTGCATGATGGTGCTGTCGTAATTTCGGAGAATAAGATTAAAGCTGCCAGCTGCATTCTGCCTTTAACAGAGAAGACCGATCTCCCGGCACAATTTGGCTTACGACATCGCGCCGGTATCGGCGTAACAGAAACAAACGATGCCACCGCCATCATCATTTCCGAAGAAACCGGTGAGCTATCGTACGCTAAACAAGGCCGTGTTAAAATGAATATCAGTTTTGCAGAACTGGAGAAGGTATTAAATAAGGATTATTAAAGAGAAAGCCGGACCTGTATTGATCCAGCTTTTCCCGTTGTATAAGAACTACCATTCTTAGTTCAATGCGGTTTATTTAGCATCATTTACCGCTTTTATTGCATCTTCAGCGGCTTTTGCTGACGCATCATCGTTTAATTTTTTACGGCCTGCTTTTACGCCGTCGAGCATGCCTGTAACATACGACCCAATGCCATATTTCTTGTATCTCACGCCAAGCCCTTTCAATATATCTATGCCTTGCTGTGCATACTGCGGATTATTAACCCGCCCGATAAAAGCTGTGAAACTTTGAATCGAATCAAACTTGCCTTGTGGCCCTAATGCATCATATTCTTTTGCTACGAAAGGCCACTCCGCGTCGCCTCCATTTGTTGAATAAAGCTTTAACATAGCCTCGGTAAGCGTGCCTTTGCTGTCCTTTTCAAATCCTTTTGCTGCCGTCATAGCCTGGGCAGGATCTAGTAGCGCAACCGCATTCAAAGCCGCTCCCTGCACGGCGTACGACTGGCTGGTTAATGCCTGTTTAAATATCGTCATATTGCCGCTGGCTTTTAACCGGCCGAGGTTGGTTAAGGCCGCTGCCCGTACCAAAGTATTGTCATCGGTTTGTGCCAGCGAAGTTAACACCGGCAACGCAGCATTGTGAATATCATCATTACTCATACTCAATGCGCGCACCGCTTTAATTCGCAGACCGTAATATTTGTCTTTCAAGGCTGCAATCATCACTTTTTGAGCTTCCTTCGTCGATTGATGTGCGGCTGCGGCATTAATTGCCTCAAAACGGTCAAGATATAGTGGTGCGTTGAAATATTGGAAATAAAATTCTTCGGGTGTTTTATTGTCGGTCTTTTGAGCAAGCAAAACTTTATCCGCATCAACGTTCACAAGGTCGGGTTTTGAGGCAACCTGGAAAGTCAAAGTATCAGCCTTGTCATTCATCCAAACTTTATGGCGTTCTTTTTTACCTCCTGCATAAATATCAATAGCCATAGGAAGTTTAAAAGTTTGTCCATCCTGGCTTTGTTGCAAATAAACTGTTTCTGTTTTAGTGGCGTCATCCCATTTATAACTGATATTTAAAATTGGATTTCCGGCGCCATAATACCATTGATTAAAAAACCAATTTAAGTCGAGTCCGCTGGCTTCTTCGAGTGATAAACGTAGTTGTTGCGCCTCGCCGTTTTTAAAGGCGTTGGTTTTGAGATAAATATTAAGGCCCTTATAAAATGCCTCATTTCCCAGGTAGTTACGCAGCATATTTAAAATACGGCCGCCCTTTTGATATGTTACCACATCAAAAACGTCTTCTTTGTCGTCATAATGAAAACGCACCAGGTCTTTTTTGTTAGCATTCGGTGTGCCTAAATAATTTTGCATAGCCGTATAGCTATGGGCATCTGCTTCATCTTTGCCATATTTATGTTCAGACCAAAGCATTTCGCTAAAATCGGCAAACGACTCATTCACAGTCAAATTACTCCAGCTTTCCGCTGTAACCAAATCACCGAACCACTGATGAAATAACTCATGTGCAATAGTGCTGCGACCGGCATCGTAATTAGCATCGATAAGCTCGCGTGGTGTTTCCTGTACGTACTCACCATGTAAAGTAGCGCTGGTATTTTCCATTGCGCCGCTTACATAATCGCGAACGACAATTTGCGAGTATTTATTCCATGGAAAATCAACTCCTAATGTTTTCGAGTAAAACTCAATCAATTCAGGCGTCATGCCGAATATTTGTTTGGCATAAGGGGCATACTTAGGTTCCAGATAATAGTTTACCTCTTTATTGCGCCACTTGTCCTTATATATTTTAAAATCGCCAACGGCCATCATAAACAGGTATGGTGAGTGGGGTAACTCCATTTTCCAGGTATCGGTACGGGTACCGTCGCCATTTACTTTTTGCGATGCCAGGCGACCGTTCGATAGCGTTACGTATTTAGCCGGAACGGTCATAACGATTTCATCAGTGGTTTTTTGTTCAGGCTTATCGATAGTCGGGAACCAAGCCGATGAACTTTCTGTTTCGCCCTGCGTCCATATCTGCGTAGGTTTATCCTTTTCTGTTCCATCCGGGTTTATAAAATACAAGCCCTTTGCATCGTTGATCGCCGCACTCCCCTTGACGTGTAATTCATTCGGCTTGGCCGTATAATCGATATAAATGGTATAACTTTCATTGTTATGATATACTTTATCGAGCTGAATTGCTACTGTAAGGCTGTCGTCATATTTAAATTTCAGCGGAACGTTTTTGCCATTTTTTACGACTGAAATATTCTTCAAATCCATGCCTTTCGCATCCAATCTTAAAGTATCCGTCGGATAAAAATGCGGTTTCAAAGTGACCCATTCTTTGCCATACATATAGCGTTTTTTGTAATCAAAGCGCACATCGAGTTTTGTGTGCACAAGGTCATTAATCTTCGGGGGTGTTGCTCTATAGATCTTGAGTAGCGGGTCATCTGGTTTAACAGGGCCAGGGCCCTGTGCATAAGAAGCGTTTACGGCAATGCCTGTTAAAAGGCCGCAAAAGATAAATGCCGAAAGTTTTTTAGTTGTTATCATATATAGTAATATAAATTTTTCCGTTCCACCCTCTCATAACAAAGGACTCATTTTTTTTGTGTTTTTAATATGCTAAAACAATTATATAATTAATCAGTGACTATAATAGTCGAAATCATATTTTTTCAATTAGCGTCGTTAATTGCTTTTATCGCATCGTCGGCCAGTTTTGCCGACGTATCGTCGTTTAACTTGGTGCGTTGCGTTTTTATATCGTTTAATACGCCCAAAATTACCGGCGTAGGTCCAAATCTTTTGTCTTTCATACCAAAATCCTTAATTGCAGTAATTCCTTGTTGCGCATATTCCGGTTTGCCAACACGGCCTACCATTGCCGAAAAGGGACCACGGATCATGTTATATTTAAATTGAGACGCGCCTTTTTCAAATTCCTTAAGCACGTAAGTCCATTGATCGTCGCTGCCTGATGTCCCGTAAACGGTCACTATAGCTTGCGAAAGGTCGCCTTTATTATCGGCTTCAAGCATTTTAGCGGTTACTAAAGCCTGGGCGGGCTCTACCAGGTTAATTGCAGTTAAAGCGGCGCCCTGTATGGCATACGACTGGCTGCTTAAAGCCTGCTTGAACATGTTTATATTGCCGGGCATTTTAAGTTTCCCTAAGGTGGTAATTGCAGCCGCACGAACTAAAGTATTTTCATCGGTTTGGGCCAGTGATGTTAATACAGGTAAGGCGGCAGTCTGAACATCGTTATTAGTCATATCCAAAACTTTGATGGCTTTGATACGCAAACCATAAAATTTATCCTTTAGGGCAGCAATCAATGCTTTTTGAGCTCCTTTGTCAGTCTGTTTTGCTGCAGCGGCATTTATGGCCTCAAACCTGTCGACGTATAATGGTGCGTTAAAATATTGGTAAACGAACTCGTCCAGCGTTTTATTATCGGTTTTTGCCCACAGCAGTATTTTATCACCGTCAACATTTACCAGGTCGGGTTTCGATGCTGCTGTGAAAGTTAATGTATCTGCCTTATCATTCATCCAAATTTGATGGCGTTCCTTTTTGCCGCTAGCATAAATATCAATAGCTATCGGCAATTTAAAAATCTGGCCATCCTGTGTTTGCTGTAAATAAACGGTTTCAGTTTTAGATGCATCATCCCATTTGTAACTGATATTCATTACCGGGTTTCCTACACCATAATACCATTGGTTAAAATACCAGTTTAAATCAAGGCCGCTTGCTTCTTCAAACGCCAAACGCAGTTGCTGGGCTTCGCCGTTTTTAAATGCATTTGTTTTAAGGTAAATATTAAGGCCTTTATAAAAAGCATCATTCCCGAGGTAATGACGAAGCATATTTAAAATACGGCCTCCTTTTTTGTAGCCAACTACATCAAAAGCGTCAAATGGCTCGTCGTAATAAAAACGCACCAGGCTTTCGGTTTTTGCCTTTGGCTGGCTTAAATAGCTTTGCAACGCTCTATAATTGTGAGCGTCACCTTCGTCCTGTCCATATTTGTGTTCGGCCCATATTGTTTCACTAAAATCGGCAAATGACTCATTTACTGTCATATTGCTCCAGCTTTCGCAGGTGACCAAATCGCCAAACCACTGGTGAAATAACTCATGGGCAATTACAGATTCCCGGTAATTACTATAAGTCTCGTCGATCAATTCTCTCGGGGTTACCTGTGCAAATTCTCCATGCAGCGTTGCGCTGGTGTTTTCCATTGAACCAAAAACATAATCGCGAACTACAATTTGGGCATATTTATTCCAGGCGTAGTCAACTCCTAAAGTCTTCGAATAAAAATCGATCATTTCGGGCGTGTTACCAAAGATCTGTTTAGCGAAAGGGGCATATTTTGGTTCCAGGTAATAACTCACCTCCTTATCGCGCCATTTATCTTTATAAATTTTAAAATCGCCAACAGCCATCATAAACAAATAGGGCGAATGTCGCAACTCCATTTTCCAGGTATCGGTACGGGTGCCGTCGGCATTAGGCTTTTGCGATGCCAGGTAGCCGTTTGATAAAGTAACATATTGGGCCGGCACGGTCATGCTGATCTCGTCGGTTGTCTTTTGTTCCGGTTTATCAATAGTTGGGAACCAATCCGACGAGCTTTCGGTTTCGCCCTGCGTCCATATTTGTGTTGGCTTATCTTTTTCAGTACCGTCGGGGTTAATAAAAAACAAACCTTTCGAGCCGATGGATGCCTCCATGCCTTTTAGCTTTAGTTCATTCGGTTTGGCTGTATAATCCAGATATATGGTATAAGACTCGTCGTTATGATAAACTTTATCCAGCTGAATAGCCACGGTAAGGCTATCATAGGTAAATTTGAGTGGTATGTTTTTTCCGTCCTTTACTACAGCTATGGCTTTAAGATCCATTCCTTTAGCATCCAGCCTTAGGGTATCGGTTGGGTAAAAATGAGGCTTTAGCGTAACCCACTCTTTTCCATACAAATAGCGCTTTTTATAATCAAAGCGTACATCCAGTTTGGTGTGGATAAGATCGTTGATCTTTGGTGGTGTTTCCCGGTAGATCTTCATCAGCGGGTCATCCGTCTTAGTCGGCGACTGCGCGAAAACAGTGTTTGCCGTCAAACCCACAGATAATCCCGAAAGGATAATCGCCAAAAGTATTTTGGTTCTAATCATATGATTATTGATTGTAGACTTTTCCCTCCTTCATTACAAAGGCTACGTTTTTCATTACTTTAATATCGCTTAGCGGGTCGCCGTCAATGGCGATGATATCAGCAAACTTTCCGGTGCTGATGCTGCCTGTCTCGCCGGTAATGCCAAGCAGATCGGCGGCGCTGGTTGTTGCGGCTTTTATTGCTTCCATTGGCGGCATACCCCCCTCAACCATGTATTGAAATTCAATATAATTTTTCCCATGGGCATATACACCGGCATCCGTACCGAAAGCAATTTTAACGCCGGCCTTGTATGCTTTCCCAAAAGTTTCCTGTATCCGCGTGCCAACTTCAACTGCTTTGCGCGCTATAACGGGCGGAAAATATCCTTTTATTTTTGCGGAATCGGCCACAGATTTCCCGGCTATAATAGTTGGCACCAGGTAAGTACCATATTTTTTAGCCAGTTCCATATCTTCTTCATTCATATAAGAGCCGTGTTCAATCGAAGTAACACCACCTAGTATCGCCCTTTTGATGCCTTCGGCACCGTGGGCATGACAGGCAACACGCAAACCATAATCTTTAGCAGTTTCAACTACTGCCTTTATTTCGTCGACGGTAAACTCGGCGCCCGAGCTATTCTCACTCAAATCCAGCACACCACCGGTGGAGGCTATTTTAATCACACCCGAGCCCCGTTTTATCTGCAGGCGAACGGCTTTGATCAATTCGTCCCGCCCATCGGCAACGCCATCATCGGGGCCCATCTTGTGGTTAAACGCATCATCGCGAAAGCCATCGGAGTTATCCATGTGGCCCCCGCTTGCTGATATCGCCCTTCCGGCGGTAAGTATTCTCGGTCCATCAACCAAACCCCGTTCCACTGCTTTCCGTAAGCTGATGTTTACACCTGAGCCGCCAAGATCACGCACTGTAGTAAAGCCGGCCATCAATGTTTTTTTAGCGTTAACAGCAGCTCTATAAGCAATATCAGCATCCGTTAAAGTAAATCCTTCTAAAAGCGTGTTCTTACTAAACTGGCTTTCCAGGTGAACATGGCAATCTATTAATCCCGGCATTATTGTTTTGGTTTTCATATCTATCACCTTGTCACCGGCGACACCGCTGGTATAACCTTTTTGTATTTCGGTGATGAGTTTGCCTTCAACAACAATTGTTACCTGTGTTTGGGGCGTGTTTGAAATTCCATCAATTAGCTTACCGCATTGTATGTAGGTTTTTTGAGCAAATGAAGAAATTGAAATAAAAGTGAATAGAATAAAGTAGAGTTTCTTTATCATAAGTGGTTGGTTAAGAAGTCAGTTGTCAGATGCTAAAGTATGAAGTTTTACTTAAAAAAACTAAGACAGCGAATAAACTTGATTTGTTACAGTAATGATAGCTGCCTGCAGATTTCGCAAAACTTTTTTAATTTTTTTTAATCCTTTTCGGTACTTTTTAGTTTAATAGAATATATTTATAAACGTTTACTCTGTCATGAATTAGTCATGCGATTCCTTCATACCCCTATAAAATACATTCATGAGAAAGAGCATTCTCCTTATTAGTTTATTCCTGATCGAATTTTCAATAGCCACAGCACAGGGCAGCTGGGAGCTAAAAAGAAATGAAGCCGGGATTGAAGTTTACACGAGGAAAGCCGCCACAGGAAATTTAAAAGAGCTGAGGGTAGTTTGCGAATTGGATGCGACAAAGGCGCAATTGATCAGCAAATTACAGGATATCGAAAATTATAACACATGGGTTTTCTCAAATAAAAAATCCACCATTTTAAAAACGATAGATTCCAATAAAATAATTTATTATACACAAACACGGCTACCCTGGCCAATAAAAGACCGCGACCTGGTACTTGAACTTAATATACATCCTTCCCCCGATGTATTAAATGTGATTGTAAAAAGCCTACCGGATTATACACCCAAAAACAACGGCTATATACGTGTACCCTATTCGCTGGCCCAATGGAAAGTGGTACAAGGGTCGAATAATAAGTTAAAGGTTGATTATACTTTTAGTGTAGACCCCGGAGGAAGCATACCAGCCTGGATTGTAAATGCGACGATGACAGTTGGCCCTTTTAACTCTTTTTTGAAATTGAGGGACTTGTTAAGAATTGAGAACGCTAAAGAATAATTACGGGTCTCTTTGTAAAAAACTTGTTTGAATTACATATGGTTTAATTCAAATTTTCTCCCTGTACAGTCAACTCACCCGGTCTTCGCTGCGCTAGACCACCCTCTCCACCGCAGGCGGTAAACAAGGTTATTTTCAGCCATTTACGCTCTTTTTCGATTGAAAAATAGCGATTTGTCAGGCGTGCCGAAGGCTTGGTGATCCGACCAGATTGTTCACATTACCCGCGATAATTTTAATTGCGCCTATTGCCTGCCGATAAAAAATTGATTGTTAAATTCGTATTAAATTCCATAAATTTAACCTAATTATAAACCAGGTAATTTTTGTTATGGGGCGGAAGCTGTATTTGTTGTGGCTCGTTTGCGGGGGGTGTTTGCTATATGTACTTAATGCTTGTAATCATTCGTCAAGTACCAGTATCGATGATCAGATACCGGAAACGGTAAGTTACAACTTCAATATCCGACCTATCCTTTCCGATAAATGTTATAAATGCCACGGGCCCGATGCCAGCAAGAGGCAGGCAGGTTTGAGGCTCGATAAACCTGAAATAGCGTTTAAAGCGCTGAAGGATAATCCAAACGCACATGTTTTAGTCGCCGGAAGCCCTGAGATGTCGGAATTGTTTCGCAGGATATCGACAAAGGATACTTCAGAGATGATGCCCCCTGCAAATTCCAATCTTAAAAGGTTAACACCCCATGAGGTCGACCTCGTAAAAAAATGGATAAAACAAGGTGCAAAGTTTGAAAAACACTGGGCCTTTGTGTCTCCTAAGTCATGGCCGGTTCCAGAGATTAAGGACAAAACCTGGCCAAAAAACGAGATAGATAATTTTATACTCCGTAAACAGGAACAATACGGCATAGTACCCAACCCCGAGGCAGATAAGGAGCGCCTGCTAAAGAGGGTAAGTCTTGATCTTACCGGCTTACCGCCCAGTCTTGAAATGATGGACAGCTTTTTGGCAGACAAAAGTCCGGGTGCTTATGAGAAGGTGGTTGATAAGCTGATGGCAAGTCCCGCTTACGGTGAAAAGATGACCTTGCATTGGCTGGATGTCGCCCGTTACGCGGATTCACACGGTTACCAGGATGACAACTACCGCACGCAATGGCCATGGAGGGATTGGGCAATTCACGCATTTAATGAGAATTTACCTTATGATAAATTTATCACCTGGCAGTTAGCCGGCGATTTAATGCCAAATTCGACCAAAGAACAGTTGCTGGCAACGGGATTTAACCGTAATCATAAAATTACCGAAGAAGGCGGCGTCATTAACGAAGAATACAGGGTTGCTTACGTTACCGATCGGACAAATACCTTTGGTAAGGCATTATTAGGTGTGACGATTGAATGTGCACATTGTCATGATCATAAGTACGATCCCTTCTCGCAAAAAGAATATTACCAGCTTTATGCATTCTTTAACAGTGTAAAGGAGCCAGGAATCCAATCTACTGTGGGGGGGCCGGAAACCTATGCCAAAAGACCGCTGATGCAAATTACTAATGATGATGTTAAAAGCATTTTGAAGTTTGTAAACAAGCAGGATACCGGCAAACTTATAGTATCGGTAATGGGCGATAGCGATGTATACCGCAAAACCTATATTTTAAAACGCGGCAACTACGATACGCATGGCGATGAGGTGCAGCCAGGTACACCGAAGTCTATTTTACCTTTCGATACTGTAAAATACCCTAAAAACCGGCTGGGACTTGCTGAATGGCTATTTAACCTGAATAATCCGCTCACCGCAAGGGTATTTGTAAATCAAACCTGGCAGGAACTTTTTGGGAAAGGCATTGTAAAAAGCTCGGGCGATTTTGGTATGCAGGGCGATCTCCCCTCCCACTATGAATTGCTCGACTGGCTATCGGTTGATTTTATGAATCATGGCTGGGATATGAAACGGCTGGTAAAGCAAATGGTAATGTCGGCAACTTACCGGCAGTCGGCAGTGATCACCGCCGATAAGATAAAAATTGATCCTGATAATACATTGCTGACACGCGGGCCACGTTCAAGGATGCCTGCTGAAATAGTAAGGGATATTGTGCTTGCCAGCAGCGGTCTGCTCACCAAAACTATCGGCGGGCCCAGCGTAAATCCATATCAGCCACCCGGCTTGTGGGAAAATGCAACCTCCGGGCGGGGCATATTAGCAAACTATAGACAGGTTCACGGGCCTAACCTTTACCGTCGCGGAATGTACACCCTCATTAAACGTACCGTACCGCCTGTTGAAATGGCAATTTTCGACGCTAGCAACCGCGATCAGTGCGAAGTGAAAAGATTAAGGACAAATACACCGTTGCAAGCTTTGCTAATGATGAATGATCCTACCGTATTGGAAGCGGCGAGGGTTTTAGCTGCCAAATTATTGCAGGAAAAGAGCAATACCAACGATAAAATATATAAAGCCTTCCGGCTGATAGTTTGCAGAAAACCGAACGAAAAAGAACTTGCCATATTGAATGGTTATTATAACGATGAGCTAAAGTCAATGGACAAATCAACTGCCGCAAAAGTGCTGAACGTCGGCGAGTACCCGATACCTGAAAATTTGGATAAAGTTACCCTTGCGGCTATGATGAAAGTGGTTGATACAATTTATAATTTAGAAGAAGCAATAACAAAGACGTAGAGTTAAGTCAAAAGTCTTATGTAGTCATTTGACTTAAGACTAACCACTATAGACTCAAGACTAAATGACATTCTATAATTGACACGACATTAGTAGTAATGGAGAAAAGCATTTTAGAGCATGGCCTTAATATAAACAGGCGCCGCTTCCTTTCCAGGTTAAGCCTTGGAATAGGCAGCGTTGCATTGGGATCATTACTTATTCCCGATCTTTTTAGTGGGCTTGGCTCAGACAGTGAAGCTGATTTTGTACCCGGCATACCCAATTTTGCACCCAAAGCAAAACGGGTAATTTACCTTTTCCAGGATGGTGCGCCGTCCCAACTGGAATCTTTTGACTACAAACCGAAGCTACGGGAAATGATGGGACAGGAATTGCCGCCTTCTGTTCGGGGCAATCAAATACTAACAGGGATGACCGCCCTGCAAAAATCATTTCCGCTGATAGGTTCTTATTACGATTTTAAGCAATATGGTGAGTCGAGGGCATGGGTTAGCGATCTTTTTCCGCACATCGGTAAAATAGCCGATGACATATGCATCATCCGGTCGATGAACACAGATGCAATAAATCACGACCCTGCGTTAACGTTTTTACAAACCGGGGCACAGCAGGGAAACCGTCCGAGCATGGGATCGTGGGTGAGTTACGGCTTGGGGAGTGAGAATAAGAACCTGCCTGCATTCACGGTATTGCTGTCGAAAGGGAAGGGTAACGGACAGGGCGTATACTCCAAATTGTGGAGCAATGGTTTTTTGGATTCTATACACCAGGGTGTACAGTTTAGCAGTGGTGAAAACCCGGTATTGTATTTAAACGATCAGGATGGAATTGACAAGCGGGACCGCCGTAAAATGCTCGACAAGCTTGCCGAGCTTAACGAAATATCGCACAAAGAATTTGGAGACCCTGAAATAACCGCCAAAATACAACAGTATGAGATGGCCTACCGCATGCAGACGGCAGTACCCGAGATCATGGATGTATCAAAAGAATCAGACGATATTATAAAGATGTACGGGCCGGATTGTTTGGTGCCAGGAACTTATGCAGCAAATTGCCTGTTGGCGCGTAAGCTTTCTGAAAATGGCGTTCGCTTTGTACAATTATACCATCAGGGATGGGACCAGCACAGCAACCTCCCGCAGGAAATGGCCGGGCAGGCAAAAGACGTCGACCAGGCCTCTGCAGCACTAGTAACCGATCTTAAACAACGCGGTCTGCTCGATGAAACGCTTGTAATATGGGGCGGTGAATTTGGCCGTACCAACTACAGCCAGGGAAAACTTGAAAAAGCCAACTACGGCCGCGACCATCACCCACGTTGCTTTAGCATCTGGATGGCAGGCGGTGGTATTAAACCGGGATTAGTTTACGGTGAATCGGACGAGTTTGGGTACAATATTGTTAAAGACCCGGTTCATGTACATGATTTTCATGCAACCATATTAAACCAGTTAGGTATTGATCATAAAAAATTAACATTTAAAAACCAAGGTCGCAGGTACAGGTTAACAGATGTGGCCGGGAATGTGGTTAAGGGAATAATAAGTTAAAACATCATGGAAAGAAGAGAGTTCGTTAAACAGTCATCCATTTTTGCAGCAGGCTTTTTCATAGCGAAAGATATGCTTGCCAAAGATGATGGCCCTATTTATGGGCATAATGGCATGCGCTACCGGCTGAACAAGGCCTGGAGCAAGGCCGACCCTGCCTATTATCCTGTAAACGATTGCCACGAAATGGTTCAGGACGCAAAGGGCCGAATTTTGCTGCTGACCAATGAAACCAAAAACAACGTATTGATCTATAGTAAATCGGGCAGACTGCTTGATAACTGGGGGCATGATTTCCCGGGGGGCCACGGGTTGACGCTGTTTAACGAAAACGGCGCCGAATACCTTTTCATTACTGATATTCGCAAGCACCAGGTTTACAAAGCTACCATGTTCGGCAAAATATTGCTGACCATTAATGTGCCGCTTGAAACGGGTGTTTACAAAAAAGAGGATGACTTTATCCCGACCGAAACGACCATAGATACTAACGGTGATATTTTCGTCGCCGACGGATACGGTTCGCAATACATCATGCATTATGATAAGGATGGAAAATTACTAAACTTTTTTGGCGGCAAAGGTGAAGGCGACGAACATTTCGACAATGCGCACGGCATTCTCATCGACCGGCGTGGTCCTAAACCAACCTTGTTGATAACCGACCGTACCAGGCATTGTTTTAAGCGCTTCAGCATGGACGGCAAGTTGCTGGATATAATAAAGCTTCCGGGAGCATGTGTGTGCCGCCCTGTTATAAAAGGCGACCATTTATATGCGGCTGTGCTGCGCTCACCAGACCTGAGCTTCGCGAATACAGGTTTTACGACGATTTTGGATAAGGACAATAAGGTTATATCAAACCTTGGCGGTACAGAGCCGATTTATAAAGATGGCATGCTTCAGCCCATGGCACAAGCCGAAAAGATATTTTTAAACCCTCATGATGTTTGTGTTGATGATGACGAAAATTTGTATGTTGCGCAGTGGGACTCAGGTAAAGTGTACCCATACAAATTTACCAGGGTATAATTTAAACTGTTCGGACTAGATGTTAAAAAGCCACCACAAAGGTTTTGCAGAGAACCTGTTATTTGCCCTCAATATTTTTATCATCTTTTTCCTTCTGTTCGGCGATGATATAGTTATCCCTGTATGGCTGCAACCGGTTGGCAGACTGCACCCCCTATTGTTGCACTTTCCCATAGTGGTGCTGATTATGGCCGTAATACTTGAATTTTTCCGTTTTAAGGAAAGGTTTCGCACCGAGCGGCTCTATCACAACTTCACCACTTATCTGTGGCTTACCGGCGCTCTTTTTGCCGCATTTACCGCAATAATGGGCCTGTTCCTTGCAAAAGAGCCAGGCTACGAAGGCGACACCCTCCAATGGCACAAATGGCTGGGGGTAAGTATTGTCTTTGTTTCGACAATTATTTACTGGTGCCGCACCGCAGGCTGGTACAACGTAAAAATTGCCCGGTGGGGTGCGGGTTTAGTAATACTTTGCCTGGTCTTTGCAGGTGATTTTGGCGCCAATCTGACACATGGAGAGAATTTTGTACTTGCACCGGTTTGGCATCCCGAAAAGGAAAAAGTGGCTATTAATAAGGCGGTGATATTTCGGGATGTAATACGACCTGTTTTCGAAGAAAAATGCACCAGTTGTCATAATCCCAATAAAACAAAAGGCGGCTTAATACTAACCGACGAAAGAAATGTATTGAAAGGTGGCAAAGATGGGAAATTGTTTGTCGCCGGGCAGCCACAGTTGAGTCTGCTATTGCAGCGCATCCATATGCCCGAAGGTGAAAAAAAGCACATGCCGCCATCGGGTAAACCGCAATTAACTGCCGATGAACTTAACTTGCTTTACCTGTGGATTAAGGAAAATGCAGCGTTTGAGAAAAAGGTAATTGATATGCCTGAGAAGGATTCTTTAAGGGTACTCGCAGCTACCTTTTTAAAACCTGCTGAAGATACCGAAGAACAATATGATTTTGCTGCCGCCGATGAGAAAACGGTGCAGAAACTGAATAATAATTACAGGGCAGTTTACCAGCTGGCTAAAGAATCGCCTGCTTTAGGTGTGAATATCTATAACAAAAAAAGCTATCAGCCAAAAGCTTTAGAAGAGTTAAGCGGTATAAAAAAACAGGTCGTTTCGCTTGATCTTAACAAAATGCCCGTAAAAGATGCGGAACTGAAAACCATCGCACAGTTTGAGAACCTGCGTTTCTTAAACCTGAACTTTAGCGATATCACCGGAAAAAGTTTAACGGACCTGGCATCATTAAAACATCTGAAAACACTTTCACTAGCAGGTACAAAGCTAAATCCACAAGCTGTTAACCAGATCAGCAAGCTGAAAAGTTTGACTAAAATAGCTTTATGGGATACGGGTTTATCGGATGCAGAAATCGCTAATCTTCAAAAAAGCAATAAAAACATTCAATTTATAGCGGGTTTTAAAGACGACGGCAAGCCTATTAAACTAAACCCACCGCAGGTTAAAAACACAAGTTTTGTTTTTACCAGGCCGATGCAGCTAAATCTATCACACCCGATAAAAGGTGTTGACATTCGTTACACGACCGATGGCACTGATCCGGATAGTATCAAATCAATGTTGTACAAGCCTGGGACAACGATCGAACAAAATACCAACATAAAAGCAAAGGCGTATAAACCAGGCTGGATAGGCAGCGATATAGTACAAGCCAATTTTTACAAAAGCACATATACCCCCGACAGCGTATTTTTTGTAAACGCACCTGACGAAAAATATACTGCTGATGGTGCAAAATCATTAGTAGATAAGGACCTTGGCGGGACCAATTTCGGCAACGGCAAATGGCTGGCATCACGGAAAAACATGGAGATTGACATGCTTTTTAAAACTCCCGTTGATTTGCATACTGTTACCTTAAATTGCATGCGGAATATCGGCAGCCAGATATTCTTCCCGATAGCGGTAGAAATTTGGGGCGGCGCGGATAAGGATCATATGAAAATATTAAGCAATGTAAAACCGCCCGAACCATTAAAGGCCGACCCTTTTACCGTTAAAGGGATGGATTGCAAACTTGCAACCACCCGTCCAATATCTTGTCTTAAAATAATCGTAAAACCCATACAACAACTGCCATCATGGGACCCGGTAAAAAAGCAACCGGGATGGGTTTTTATGGATGAGATTTTTTTAAACTAATAAATAATCATGCCTCACCTAAATCCTCTCCAAAGGAGAGGACTTTAACTGCGCTCTTCGTATTAAAACGCCTTAAACTAACCCATCTTTCAAATCAGATTTTTCAGCCCGTAGAATTACGGATTTGAGTACGTAAAAATACGTATTATTCAGAATGCGAATCTGTATTGATTACATTTATGCACTGATAATGAGCAACATAAATTATTATTCATAAGCTCGTACATATCATGGTTATTTTGAATTGTTAAATAATTAGCATAGTTTTATAAGAACTAAGTAGCTAAAACCTAACAATTTAGACAATGGAAACACAAAGAGAAAATCCGATAACCGGGAAAGAAGGCAGCCCCATCGACCTTGATGTAGCTGCGAACTGGACAAGAAACTACAGGGACAAACATCCAAAAGAAATTATTTCAGAATTTTTCGGGAAAGAAATCCTTGAAAAGATACTCACCCAGGAAAACTGCCTGGGCATCCGTTTTTATTATGCTTATGATAAGCCGCTAAGCGGCTGGCAGCGTTGTACGATATCGATAGCTAATTTTATAACAAAGGTTCTTGGGAATGTCGATGGTGAAAAACACCTGATCATTGTCGGCGCGATGAGCGACGGAAGCGATCAACTGAATGTAAAACATAACGCAGTTCCGGAAGAGAATAAAATGATGTTGGCAAGCGCCGCGCTTCATACCGTCGGTGAAATGTCTCAGCCATGCCCTGGTTCACCGGGATGTCCATCAAATGTGTTAACGGGCCAACAGTAAAATCAGCCAACATCTTTATGTCAGTAGCATATTTTTTGACTCTTACCAGTGCTGTAACAGGCGCTCTTCCTGTTCTTGCGGCCTTGTTTAACTACAAGAATTTGGATAGAGTATTGAAAATAGCTGCAATCTTTTTCCTGGTGTCTGCTTTATTTGATTTGTTACTGGATTTAACAATAAGAATAGGCATGAACAACAACGAGCCGTTGATACATCTTTTTATTGTAATTAGTATCTTATTTTTTTCGGTGATTTATTACCACGCTTTTTTTAAGCCGATTGTAAAAAAGGCAATTATTATACTGGCTATAGTTGCTTTGCTTATTGTTGTATTTAATATTTTTTTTATCGAAGGTATTTGGGTTTATCCGTCACTGTCCGGTACAGTTTTAAGCGTTTTGCTTATCTGTTTTTCACTTGCTTATTTTTACCAGTTATTAAGCAGACAGGAGTTTATACTAATCGAGAAACAGGGTTTGTTCTGGATAAATGCTGGCGTATTGTTTTACTTCTCACTTAATATATTTTTATTTATGCTTTTTAAAAGGATCATACTTGCACACGAGCAAGAGTATTTCATGATTCATAATATAACCAATATTATTGCTAACGTTTTATATTCAGTAGGATTACTTTGCAAACCTCAGAAAATGACCTCATACCGGTATTAATTACCGGTACGCTGGTAATTGTTATACTTATTGTTTTTTTATTTCTTTTCGTGATCATATACCAGCGAAAAATGATAAAAAATCAGGTAGAGTTGCGCAAACTTCATGATGAAAAGCAAACCGATTTACTTAATGCAGTTTTCGAAACACAGGAAAGCGAACGGAAACGGCTGGCAGAAGATCTGCACGACAGTGTGGGCCAGGTATTATCAGCAATAAAATTAAACCTTCACCGGCTTGATAAAAACTGTGTCAGCGAAACATCACAGCCCTTGCTTGCTGATACCCGCAACCTGACCGACGAGTGCCTGGTTGAGATTCGCAATATTATTCAAAACGTTTTGCCGCCTGTACTAACAGATTATGGCCTGATGGAAGCTCTGGAAGGCTTATGTGTTAAAATAGAGCAGACTACAGGGGTTAAGGTGATTTTAAAAAAAAATCTGAAGGAGATACGATTTCAACCAGAGATTGAACTTGCATTTTATCGCATCGCACAAGAGTTGTTCAGCAATGCTATTAAGCACTCGGAAGCTACACTCTTAAACTTAACCCTCACCGAAGATAAGGGATGGCTGTTAATGGAGTTTAAGGATAATGGGAAGGGTTTCGATAAAGAAAAAATAAAACACGGTTATGGGTTAAAAAATCTCGAAAGCCGGGTACAACTTATTAATGGAGAGATAAAAATCCACACAAAGCCTCAAAATGGCACAATTACCATCATAAAGGTAAGGATGACATAGACACGTTTGGCTATTTTAGTTATATTTATCGACTCTCTGCTATGCCATATGAAAAAAATCAATTTAGCTATCGTAGATGACCATAAGATATTTAGAAATGGTTTAAAAGCGACGCTTGAAGAATGTGCTGATTTTGAGTTAGTGTTAGAGGCGTCGAATGGCAAACAACTCATAGGTTTGCTCACTGAAGTAACTCCCGATGTAATATTGATGGATATTAAAATGCCCGAAATGGACGGTATCCAAACCACTGCGGCGGTCAAACAACTCTATCCTCAAATTAAGGTACTCGCGCTATCCATGTTCAATGAAGACAAATATATTATTGATATGATGAAGGCCGGTGCCTCGGGGTATTTACTCAAAAACGCCGAGCCGGAAGAAATTATAGAAGCAATTTCGACAGTGTACGAAAAGGATTATTATTTTAACGAAAACCTTTCGGTAACACTGATAAAACAACTAAATGTTAATACCAAACAGGTAAACCCCGGCCAGCACCTTGCAGATTTTAATGACCGCGAAATAGAAGTGCTAAAGCTGGTTTGCCAGGAATGCTCCAACCAGGAAATCGCCGATAAAATGTTTTTAAGCGTACGCACTGTTGAAGGCTACCGCGCTCGCCTGTTCGAAAAAACCAAATCAAAAAACCTCGTCGGCCTGGTTATTTTTGCCATAAAAGCCGGGATTATTAATGTGTAGGGGAAGAGCTGAAAGCCAAAAGCTTAAAGACTAAAGCTTGAACCACAAGTAAAAAGTCTTCCCTTTTTCCCGCTTTTAGCTTTGGACTTTAACCTTTTCGCTTCCTCACACTTCCTCAGTAATCTTCTCCCCTATTTGCTGGCGCCACATCGCATAGTATAATCCTTTCTGTGATATCAGGTCAAAGTGCTTGCCCGATTCGATGATACGTCCTTTTTCGAGCACATAAATATAATCAGCGTGCATTATAGTCGATAAGCGGTGAGCTATCAGTATGGTGATCTGATTTTCCAGTACCGAAACATCGCGTATAGTTTCGGTAATTTCCTCTTCTGTTATTGAATCGAGCGACGATGTTGCTTCATCAAACACCAAAATATCTGGTCTGCGTAATAAGGCGCGGGCAATAGATAGGCGTTGTTTTTCGCCTCCCGAAACTTTTACACCGCCCTCGCCAATAATGGTGCTCAGTCCCTTATCGGCACGGGCAAGCAGGGTTTGGCAGGCGGCCCTTTCCAATACTTCCATACATTCTTCGTCGGTAGCGCCGGGACGTACAAACTGCAGGTTCTCGCGTATGGTGCCCGAAAATAGTTGGGTGTCCTGCGTAACAAAGCCAATCTTTTCGCGTAGCTGGTCAAGGTCAATTTCCCTACTTAAAATGTTGTTGTACAAAATATCGCCTTCTTTGGGCTGGTAAAGTCCTACCAGTAATTTAACTAACGTAGTCTTACCTGATCCTGACGGGCCAACAAAAGCAATTGTTTCGCCACTTGTTGTTTCAAAGCTGATATTGTTCAGGGCATTGCGGTTAGCGGTTAAATGTTTAAAGCTAACATTATCAAAAGTGAGCGTATTTACTTTTTCGAGTAACACCGGTTTTTCAGGTTTGGGATCAATAGGGATGCTAAGAATACCCTCAAAATTACCGAGCGATACCTGGGCCTCGCGCCATGATTGTATTACAGTGCCCAATTCCTGCAAAGGGTTAAACAGAAAGAAGGAGTAAAACAAAAACATAAAATAACTTCCCGGTGATAAAGTCCCTTTGAAAATTAGCATGAGCAGGAGCACCACCATTATGCTGCGTACAAGGTTTATTACTGTGCCCTGTACAAAGCTCATACTCCGTACATATTTTACTTTTTTTAACTCAAGTTCAAGTATTTTATAGGTGGTACTGTTTAATCTTTCTATTTCCTGTTTTACCAGGCCCAAACTTTTAACCAGCTCAATATTCCGTAATGATTCGGTGGTTGAGCCGGCAAGCGCTGTAGTTTGCGACACGATCTTTTTTTGTATAGTTTTTATCCGCTTACTTAAGGCCATGCTCACAAACATGATAACCGGGATAGCGCCAAAATAAACAAGCGTTACCATATAGTTTACTTTTATAGAAATCACTATCACAAAAATCATCCCCACCAGGCTCACAAAAAGGACGCTGATAAATGAAGTTATAAAAGCTTGACAATCAAGCCGCACTTTTTGAAGTATCCCCAAAGTTTCGCCGCTGCGCTGATCCTCAAAAACCTGGTAAGGCAGTTCAAGGGAATGTTTCAGGCCGTCGGCATACATTTCGGCGCCTGTCTTTTGTGTGATGATATTTGTAAAATAATCCTGAAAGTTTTTTGCTATGCGCGATACCATCGCGGCGCCGACGCCCAGACCAACCAATACTAACGCGCCGTGCAGCCTTTCGTCGTAACTATAAACCTTATGATTAACTGGCACCATGTACAAATCAACTATATACCTGGTGATTAAAGGGTCGCAAAGTGAAAATGCTATATTAATGCCGGCGAGTGCCAACGCAAGCACAACTACCCAGCGGTGTTTTTTAAGATATGATAAAAGTATTTTCATGTGTTAACAAAGTATGTTAATCAAAAATAAAAAAAGACGGCGGCTATGTAGCTTGTTTGCTTTAATTTGACATTTTGAAGATTTAGCGAAAAGCTGATTTGTACCTTGCGAATAGAGTTATACTTCAATTAATGATTGTCTCGCTCAATTGCCGCGAAGGCTAGTCCTTTTTGTCTTGATACAAAAAGGACCAAAAAAATCAAGTCAGCCGAAATGCTTCTTTGCCGCCAAGGGCCTTTGCTCACAATCCGGTAAAACAGCAGGGCTGGAATCTTTTTGCCGGGCTACCTTATCGCTTCAATAGCTTGCATGCAAAAATTTCCTATGCCCTTAGCCACTTCACAGGCCAGCTGTTTTTCCGGATTTTACCCGAAGCTGTTCTGCTGACAAAAAAAGAAAATAATCACTAAAGGACGTAAGTTACCTTGTTAAAGCAAAATCAAAAGCGGGCAAAGGCAGGTCACAACGGCGGGCCGGGCGTATGGCATGAATGACGGTTTAGCTTTTTCGGGATGTAACCGAAAAAGCGTTAAAAACCGGCAGAGCGGGCGGAAGCATCGTTGTGACTTGATTTTTTTGGTTACTTTTTGGGTCAAGCCAAAAGTAACTAGGCCCTCCCGCGGCCATGAGCGGGCTTAATACCAATTGAACCAAATAATAAAAATCAAAACGAAAAAAGCCACTTCAACAGCTGAAATGGCTTTTAATATGAGCACAAAAAACTGTTAAACAGTCATAATATCTTTTTCCTTAGCATCCGATAACTGATCAACCTTTACGATATATGAATCGGTTAATTTTTGAATTTCGCCTTCACCCACTTTCATTTCATCTTCAGACACACCTTCTGATTTCAGTTTCCTGATTTTCTCATTTGCTTCCTTGCGAATATTGCGGATAGCTATTTTGCCGGTTTCGGCTTCAGCTTTTGCTTTTTTTACCAAATCGCGGCGACGTTCTTCTGTTAAGGGAGGTACGTTGATGCGGATAATAACGCCATCGTTTTGAGGGTTAACGCCAAGGTTTGCCTCCATAATGGCTTTCTCGATACCGCTAAGCAATGACTTTTCCCAGGGTTGTATCACAATGGTGCGTGCGTCAGGCGTATTTACGCTGCCTACCTGGTTAAGTGGAGTCGGTGTGCCGTAGTAATCAACTGTTATATCATCCAGCATGGACGGGCTTGCTTTTCCGGCGCGTATTTTTTGTAATTCGCCATCGCAATGATCTATGGCTTTGTCCATCGAAGCCTTTGCGTCAGTAACTTGTTTTTTAATGAGTTCGCTCATTGTTTCAGATTTTCGACAAAAATAATAAAAAGCTTCAATTTACATTAATTAAATAGGTAAGGTTAAAAAAGGAGTGAAAATTAAGACCAATTAGCTTGAATGTCTGTTAAATATTGATATTGATGCCTTTTATTGTTATTCCTTTCAGTAAATTAGCTGTACGAAGAGAGTTTCTTGATTTGATAAATTATAAAACGGGATCGTCATTGCGAGGAACGAAGCAACCCCAAACAGTGCAGATCATGTAGACAATCTGATTCAGTGATAATTCCAATGATTGCTAATCAGGGTGATTGATTGTCCTTTGTAGAGTTTGCTTCGTTCCTCGCAATGACGGTTTTTTTCAGCCCATCCAATATACCTATGAGCACATCTGTAAAAAAATTATCGCTAAAAATCCTGAAAATAAGCGGGATAACCATTGGAGGCTTGCTTCTATTGCTGTTTACCCTGCCCTATTTATTCCCGCAAACGGTGAGTGATAAAATAAAACAATGGGCCAAAGGCAGCATTACTGGTCAGCTATCATTTTCGCGCACCCGCTTATCGTTTTTTAAACGGTTTCCGTCGCTTACGCTTACGCTTTACGATTTTTCTCTCAAAGGGAGCGCTCCGTTTCAAAAAGACACGTTGGTTTCGGCAAATGAAATTTCGTTGGGCATCGACCTCAGATCAGTGTTCCAGGAGAGGATCACCATTAACAAAGTATATCTCAGCCACGCTTTTATCAATATACAAACCGACACAGCCGGCCATGTGAATTATGCTGTTTATAAATCGAAAGATTCCACGTCAGCCCATAAGGATACCACCAGCGCTTCGTTGGGTATAGACCATATCGTGATAGAGGACAGCCGGCTGGTTTATGATGACCGGTCGGTTCCTTTAAAATTTACAACCGGCAAATTCGATTACACCGGCAGCGGCGATCTGAGCAAAGATGTTTTCGACCTTACTACACATACCGAAATGAAATCGGTTGATTTTTACTATAATAATACACCTTATATTCTTTCAAAAAGCGTAAACGCCGACCTGGTCACCAAAATGAACACCAAATCGTTGTCGTTTTCTTTTCAGAAAAATGATCTGCTCATCAACCAGATGCCGGTTAAGTTTATCGGCAAGTTCAGCTTTTTGAAGAATGGTTATGACATGGATTTCAAAATAAGTTCGAACGAAAGCGACCTGCACGACATGGTGACGGCCCTGCCGCCGCAATATTTAAAATGGCTGGATAATGCCGAAGTAAAGGGTGTTGGCAATTTACAGCTGGAACTGGCGGGCAGGTACATTGCGGCCGACAGTACTTTACCCAGCCTTAGTATGAAGGTAGCAGTGCGCAACGGATACATCAATTACCAAAAATCGCCGGTACCGATCAGTAACCTGTATGTTAATTTTGAGACAAAAGTACCTGGCTTGGATCCCGACAGTCTGCAGGTAAATCTCGACTCGCTTTCTTTCAATATGGGTAAGGATTATTTCAAGTCGGTAGTGAGGGTTAAGGGGGCTCGGAAACCGGATATTTATGTAAAGGTCAACACCGATATCGACCTCGAAAAATGGAGCAGCGCCAGCGGCGTAAAATCAGTTAAGTTAAAAGGTAAGTATTCATTGAACTTGCTGGCAAAAGGTAAATTCGCCACCGAAGTTGTGCATAAAGGCGTACGAAAAGTTGATACCGTAATTACCAGCATTCCTCAATTTACACTCAAATCCTCCTTTACCAACGGGTATTTCAAATATGCATCATTACCCGAAGCGCTTAAAAATATCAGTTTTAATATAGATGCCGCTTGTCCAGATCATGATTATCATCATGCCACTTTCTCAATAGAGAACTTTAACGCTAACGCGCTAAATAATTTTATAAAAGGATATTTTAAACTGAGTGTTGCTGAAGGTTTCCCTACGGATGCAAACTTACAGGCTAAATTTAACCTGGCGGATATTAAGAAATTTTACCCGCTCGATAGCATGGATTTTAAAGGCATGCTGGTTGCAGATATGCAAACCAAAGGTAAATACATACCTGCAAAAAATGTATTCCCGGTAACCAAGGCTAATATAAGCCTTCAAAACGGATCGGTACAAACCAAATATTATCCTCATCCTATCGAAAACATACAGGTAAATACCAATATCTATAATAATACCGGCTCGCTGAAAGGGCTCAAAGTTTCCATAAAACCGGCGTCGTTTGTGTTTGAGGGCAAACCTTTTACAGTAAGCGCCGACCTCAAAAATTTTAACGACCTGGAGTACAACGTTACCTCGCACGGGACTATTGATGTTGGTAAAATATACCAGGTATTTGCCGTTAAAGATTATAATGTAAGGGGGTTTATCACCACTAACCTATCGCTCAATGGTAAACAAAGCGATGCCGTGGCCGGGCATTATGATAAGCTGAACAATTCGGGTACGATGGTAGTGAAAGATATTGTGCTTACCTCCGATCTTTTTCCAAAACCATTTGTCATTAACGAAGGTAAGTTTAGCTTTAACCAGGACAAAATGCAGTTCGACGCCTTTAAAGCTACTTATGGCCAGTCGGTAATGGTACTTAACGGTGCGCTTTCGGATGTGATAGATTACGCCGTAAGGCCTGGGGCCATGCTTAAAGGCACTTTCAACCTCAGTAGTCAATTGATAAATGCCGACGATTTTATGGCATTTGCGGATGCATCCCCCGGCACCAATTCATCCAAATCAGCAACCACACCTTCAGGTGTAATTATGGTGCCCACCAACCTTGATCTCACCTTTACCGCCGACGTAAAACTTGTAAAATATAACGGCCTTGAACTGCACGACGCAAAAGGCCAAATGTCCATTACCAACGGCAGTATCATTTTAAAGCAAACAGGCTTTACTTTAATTGGCGCACCTGTGGTGATGGATGCCACTTATAGCAGCATCAGCCCCACAAAGGCGATGTTCGATTACCATATCAACGCCCAAAATTTTGATATTAAAAGAGCCTACCAGGAAATAAAGCTGTTCCACGATATGGCTTCAGCCGCCAAAAGCGCGGAAGGCATCATTTCGCTCGACTATAAGTTGAACGGGAGGCTCAACAGCAATATGCAGCCGGTTTATCCTTCGTTAAAGGGAGGAGGCGTGCTGTCGGTTCAAAAAGTTAAGCTGAAGGGATATAAACTTTTCGGGGCAGTTGGCAGTAAAACCGACCATAACGGCCTTGACACCGGCGACGTTTCAAAAGTGAATATAGAAACCACCATAGCCAATAATATTATCACCATTAAACGCACCAAAATGCGTATGTCCGGCTTCCGGCTCAGGTTTGAGGGACAGGTTAGCTTTGATAATGCCCTGAACCTCAATTTCAGGCTGGGTCTGCCACCATTTGGCATCTTTGGCATCCCGATGCATATAACCGGAACGGAGAACGACCCTCATATACATCTGGGCGCGGCGTCGAAGGATGATACTTTGAAGGAAACGGATGATGCGGGGAATTGAGGGGGAAAGTAAAAAAGGGTGTCATGGTGAGCGCCGTCGAACCACGGTGCGTGGGGCTGACAGATGCTTAGTGGAGTAAAGGGCATTCGTTTACTTAGCAGTCGGCAATACATGGTGCATAGGCCTTTGCCCACTATGGTTCGACGGGGGCTCACCATGACACCCTCCTTTGGTCATAATGTAAAAATACTACAATACGTCTTGCATCGGCAGCAAGGGTACAAAGCCTAAATTATTGGCCTGAAAGTTTTTGCATAAAATGGCCCGGGAGCATCATGTATTTAACTAACTTCCACTCACTTATAACATTACATTTGTAATATGCTGAACAAAACGATTGGCACCGACCTTAAACCGATAATAAAAGAAGCGAGGAAACTCGCAATTGATTGGAAACATGGGTTTATAAATTATGACCATTTTTTTGTGGCAATGCTAAAAAATGAATGCCTGGCCAGCTCTTATCTTGAACACTTTGATGCAGGTAAGTGGGAAGAAAAAGTTAAAGGATTTTATCCGGCCGACAGCAAAAAAACTATAAAGGATTCCGTGCCTCTGACAATAAAGGCCGGGCGGGTACTTAGGCATTCCTTTACAATAGCCAGATTTAATAAAGAGAAAAAAATAAATACCATTCACACCCTGATTGCTATACTCAGTTTTGAAAACGCAGTTACACAGGCATTTAATGAAGCCGGTATTCTTATTGAAGATATTACAAAATCTTATTATAAAAAAGAAATAAAACGCTTCCCGCCGACAATAAAACCTATCCGCGACAAAATGTTTGCAGCGATAGAAAAGTTTTTTATTTCAGCACGATGGAAAAATAAAAAAATTACTGATTTAATTAATAATGCTACCGATCTGTATTTATATCAACAATATAAAGATTCCGCTACAATTTGTTCTGTCGGTTTGAGTCTTTCGCCCGTAAATTTTGAACTAAAAAGCTTGCTGGCTTATAACTATGTAAAACTCCGCGATTATGAATCTTCTTTAACACTTTTGGAGGAATTGACTAAAATCAAACCAGAGGATGCTACTGTCAGACTCTGGCTTTCGCATGTTTATGATGTGATGGGAAATTACGATGCTGCCGCCAATATTCTTGATCAATTATTAATGGAGCAACCTAATAACCATACGTTTTTGAATAACCGGGGCTTTAACCTTTTCAGGCAGGAGCGATACCTGGAGTCGGTTGCTTATTTTGAAAAGGCACTTCAGCAAAATCCGTCGTTTGCCTATCCCTTAAATAATCTTGGGTTTGCAAAATATAAGCTTGGAGAAATGGAAAAAGGACTTTCCCTGATTGATCAGTCACTTGATTTGGATAAGGGGAACGCTTTTGCCTGGAAGAATAAGGGAATTATCTATAAAGATCAGGGTAACAAAAAAGAAGCCTTAAAAAACTTTAATTTAGCTTTGAAGTATGGGTATAAAGAGAAATACGGGAATGAGGTAACACTGCTAATGGAAGAAATTGATAAATAGCCCCTTCGAATTGCAGATCGTTGGATACCGATCCCTTTTTTAACGTTTAGCTGTTTTATTTTATAGTACTCTTTTTTATGTTGGATGTGTCCTATTATTTGATCTCAGATCAACCCACAACCTGCCCCATTTGCGGTGCAAGGACCGATATTATTTCAAGTTTCTATCACACGCTTCTGCTATTGACTATTAATGAATGTTTAGATAACAATTGCAAACATGTATTTTTAGAGGTAGATAAATAATTATGAAAGAGGGTCAAAAGTTATGGACAAAAGATGAACTATCACTAGTAATAAACCTTTATAGCAAAATAACATTTGGTCAAATGCACCAAAACAATCCTGCAATAATTGAAATTGCAAATATTATTGGAAGAACCCCGGGCTCAGTAGCGTTCAAACTCGTAAACTTTGCAAGCCTTGACCCTCGATTAAAACAGAAGGGAATGGTTAACGCGAGCAACCTTGATAAAGAGGTTTGGCAAGATTACATGGAAAATTGGGATGATGTGTTTATTGAAGGGGAAAAGTTGCTGGCAGAGAAAAAACACAGCACAATCGAAAAATTATATAATATTAATTTAGATGAATATAAACAGAAGTTTGGCAGGGAAGCCGAACGAAAAGTTAAAGTTCGGCTAGATCAAACCATTTTCAGAGGATTGGTATTGACAAATTTTAATAATCAATGCTGTATTACTGGTATCGGTATTGTCGAATTGATTGTAGCCAGCCATATTGCCTCGTGGAGTGGTGACGATAAAAATCGATTGAATCCGCAAAATGGATTAGCTTTAAATACTTTACATGACAAGGCTTTTGATCGGCATTTAATAACCATAACAGAAGACCTGAAAATTAAAATATCTCCTAAATTTTATAAGCATAAGGATGTTTTGAGCATCAAACAAAACTTTATTGATTACGATGGTAAGTCGCTTATCGCACCAAAAAAGTTTTACCCCGACGCGGAGTTCTTAAGAATCCACAACGATAAATTCAATCTATAAGTTCACTTATATCCGATTGACAAACCTTATCTTTCCTTTTATCTTGGCGAATGCCAAATATCAAATTCAATTACCTCTATCGTGACGGGTCTAACTATAAAAGATTTGATTATGTGATTTTTGCTAATCCCGATAATATGGCATTATCGGGATTTGAAGCACTTATCGAATCCAAGTTGATCGATGAAACTTATTTTTATGCTGATGAATGGAAATTGCCCGAAATTTTTACAAACCCGGTAGATTTTAGATTTGATCCAACCTGGCATGAATTTGAAAGTATTGAATTTACGGATGAACCGCCAAGTACATTGCTTAATTTAGTAGAGCTAAAAAAGTCAATTTAATACTGCTATGAAAAACAAAATGCTATTAGAATTATTAAAAAATGCGAAGGATTTTGCTGACGAGCTAACCAATCATAATGTTATTGAGAAAAAGCTAAACGATCCGATGAGCATTTCAAAAGAGCGTAGTGAAAATAATAGGGCGGTAACACGGCTGTTGTTGCAAAGAGGTGTAACCCGGAGCTATTAGTGACGGGCGCTTGCAAAAATCTTTTGAGCAGCTCGCTTTGAGAGTTTCCCGCGAAGACGGAAACCCGTCAAACAAACGGTGCGTGAGGTTCCTTTCTTAACGAAAAAGATATAAGTATGCTATGAAATTATTCACTATTTTTGTTTCAAAGCGGAAACAATGAAAGAGGTAACTGTTAGATACAAAACTAATAAAACGCTCCAGGCTTTGAAGGATATGGGGAAATACCTGGGCTTTACTGTAGATGAACAATCTTCCGAAAAAAAAGATAAGTTGAGTTTCATTAATGGGGTGCCCGTGATCCCTGGTGACAATTCTATTGATATAACTGATCTGTATGCTGTTTTTACAGGCAAAGAACTTAATGCAGCTGAGTTACGAAATTCCGGATGGCAAAGGAAAAAATAATTTGCGATACCGATGTGTTAATTGATTTGTTTGACCAGGCTCAAAGTCGTGATGCAGATACCCATATAATACTGGAGCAAAAAATCGGTTTTGAAAACATCCTAATTTCTTCTGTTACCAAAATGGAATTGTTATTGGGCGCCAAAAGCAAAGCAGACCTCCTTACTATTCAAAAAAAGCTTAACAGGTTTAGCATAGTATTGATAAATCCATCTATAAACCTAAAAGCTATTAATCTTATCGAGTCGTATAGACTTAGCCATGGATTGGCTCTCGCCGACGCGCTGATTGCAGCTATTGCTATAGAAACTGAAGTGAAGCTTTTTACATATAATACAAGGGATTTTAAATTCATAACTCATTTAACTTTGTACAAAGGTTAAAGGCATTTGCTTTTTTTTGTGCTCTTTCTTAATCTTTATATTTTGTTCGGCTAGACAAACGAAATAATCGTTTGAGGGGATTTTACGCGGCGAAAAAAGATGTCGTTTAATTTGTAAATTTGTTTATACCGAACTTTAAACCGGTACTAATTGCCGTTGTGATAAAAATGCAGGAAATATTGGAGTTGAGTGTCGCCGAACGAATTTCGATGATCGAAACGATATGGGAGACAATTGACAAATCCGACCTTGAAATAACTCCCGAACAAAAACAGGAATTAGATAGAAGATTAGACCGTTTCGAAAAAGGAGAAACGACGTTTGTTAGCTGGGATGAAATTAAAAAGGAATTCTTCAAATGATTCAAGATTTACGAAGTTTTAAAAACTTCGTAAATCTGCTATGAACTTTCCCCCTTCGGACTTTCGACCTCCCAAAACTTCTATTACATATAATCTTTCAAATCATCTAACGGCTCATTAAAATCATCCGGAAGGGATACTTTGCCCTTTAACCCACCAGGGATTCTCTCCCAGGCATCCTTCCGGATATTTTCGATTGATCTGGGCTTGTCGACCCATATACCGAATAATTCCTTCGGATCAATTTTTTTGCTCTCTTTAGTCACAGGTACAGCGGCGTTATCAGCAGGAACAACCTTTTTCATGACAATACTCCTTTATTTTTTAAAGTAGCGAGTATAACAAAACTACTGTTTTAATCCGAACTTATGGATTGTGTTTATATCCCTGCAAAAAGGAGGTGGTAAAACCATAAAATCCAAATTATTTCGCCGTACAAAGGTAGGGGGATAGAATGGGTTAATTGCTGACAGCCTTTTGTCAGCGAAAAAATCGAGTTTTGGTCAAAAATAATTTTACAAACAACTGTTAATGAAGCTTTAGCAATAAACCACCGCTCCTGATGAACGTGAACAGTGAACAAGCCAAATGTAAAAATGGCTTACCTGTTCTGCGTTTTTCAATAGGTAACATGGCGCAGAGCCCCCCCGCACGCACCCTTCGACGGGGCTCAGGGTGACACCCCGTTGATCGTTCTACGATAATAAGAAAACCTTCTTCGGCCCTCCGTGCGCCCTTCGACGGGGCTCAGGGTGACACCCGATTATTTTATCCCAATAAAAAACCTTCTTCTTTCGGACTTCCGGACTTTTCCGACTTTCGGACTACCTATCTAACCAACGTCCCGATACTCTCCCCATTGGCAATCTTCATGAAATTGCCCGGTTTATTCATATCAAAAACAATGATAGGGAGCTTATTTTCCTGGCAAAGGGTAATGGCAGTCATGTCCATCACATTGAGGCCCTTGTCATAAACTTCCTGGAACGAGATTTCATCGTAGCGGGTTGCTGAAGGGTCTTTCTCAGGATCGGCAGTATAGATACCGTCCACACGGGTACCTTTTAAAACAACGTCAGCTTTTATTTCAATCGCACGCAGGGATGCGGCGGTATCTGTAGTAAAATAAGGATTACCGGTGCCGGCGCCGAATATTACCAGTTTGCCGATCTCCAGATGGTGCATTGCCCGGCGACGGATATATGGCTCACAGATCTGCTCCATTTTTATAGCGGACTGCAGGCGGGTTTCTACACCTATGCTTTCCAATGCGTTTTGCAAGGCCATGCAATTAATTACTGTTGCCAGCATGCCCATATAGTCGGCCTGCGCACGTTCCATGCCCGATTTTTCAGCACTTAAACCCCTGAAAATATTACCACCTCCAACAACTACGGCAATTTCAATCCCTTTATCATGTACCCCTTTTATATCTTTGGCATATTGCAATACCTGGTTGTTATCAATGCCATATTGCTTGTCGCCCATTAGCGATTCGCCGCTTAGCTTTAGGAGGATTCTTTTATACTTCATTCAGTAGGAATTTTTCAAAAATATAGAAATAAAACAATTGTTAATAATAATGCACTAATTCGTGCGAATTTTTCGAATTACACGAATTGCAAATCATATCAATTCGCCTTAATTCGTGCCATTCGTGTTTATTAAATTACCCTTAAACACAGTGCCCCGCACCTTGTAGCCGGCATCAAATACAATCATATCGGCATCAAAGCCGGCAGCAATTTTCCCCTTTTTAGTTTTCGACGCTAATTGAGCTGGGTACAGCGAAGCCATATTTATAGCCTCAGGTAAACTGATGCCTACATTTTTTACGCAGTTCTCCACGCCCTTAAGCATGGTGAGACATGACCCTGATAGCGTACCATCGGGCATTACATAACGGTCGCCTTTAAGCTGATGTTGATAAGTACCTTCGGTTGCTGCGGTAACAGCGTCGGTAATTATAAAAAGTTTATCACCAAGTTCACGTTTTGCCAGGCGTACCATAGCAAAGTCGACATGGATGCCATCGGGTACTATGCTTGTATAAGGTCTTTCTTCGAATATAGCTGGGATATAGCCTGGTTCGCGGTGGTGCATCTGTGGCATAGCGTTATACAAATGCGTAACGGCCTGTACCGGTTTATTTAAAAATGATTTGCCTTCAGCATAAGTCGCATTGCTGTGTCCGGAGGAGATAATTACGCCTTGCTGGTGCAGATAATCTATCACTTCCTGATCCTGCAATTCAGGTGCGATGGTCATCATTTTAATTTCGCCGTCAGCCATTGCTACCCAGCGTTTTAGTTCGGTAAGAGTGCCTTTTTTTATCAGGCTAGCGGGATGTGCTCCCCGTTTTATCGGGTTAAGATACGGCCCTTCAAAGTGCAGACCCCAATAATTTCCTTTGCAATTTTTTCTGAAAGCTTTTGCAGCTTCAATTCCCTGTTCAAATATAGCAGGGGTATTGGTGCCTATTGTTGCGAAAACGCCGGTTGTTCCCTGGCTTAGCAAATCGTTTTCCAGTCGTTCCAGGGCTTCCACTGTGGGGTTGCCGGCAAATAGTTTACCGCCGCTGCCATAAATCTGAAGATCTATTAATCCCGGTGCAAGGAAAGCACCTTTGAGATCAATCTTTTTAACATCAGCGGGAATTGAACTTTCGTCGGTAATGGCGATGATAGTTTCGCCGGTAGTTAAAACTACTTTGTCAGAGACGATTGTCCCGTCTGTAATGAGTTGCAGGTTGTGGAATGCTGTTATCATAAGCCCCCTCTAAATCTCCCCCTGTAGGGGAGACTTTTTATTTATCTTTAATTTAAACAATCCTTTTCAAACCCTCTTCTTGCGCCACCGCTAAAGCTAAGGCGGCACGCGGTTGGAGAGTGCAGGGTGAGGCCAAAAAAAATCCCCCGATGTTAAATCGGGGGATTAAATATTTAAGCTCCTAAAGCTACCCGCTTAAAGGCGGTTACTGTAAGCCCTTTTTCTACGCTGTCCAAAAACTGGGCAACGCTTTTTGAAGAATCTTTTACAAACTCCTGGTTTAATAAGGTGGAGTCTTTATAGAATTTATTCAACCTGCCAACGGCAATTTTTTCAACCATTGCTTCAGGCTTACCTTCAGCGCGTGTTTGCTCTTTAGCAATTTCAAGCTCACGCTCGATAGTGGTAGCATCAACGCCGTCTTTATCAATCGCAACAGGGCTCATCGCAGCAATTTGCATAGCTACGTCTTTCCCCGCGTCGTCAGCATTAGTTACGTTTTTGTTTAAAGCAACCAATACGCCTAAACGGAAATTACCGTGGATGTAAGCGATAACTTTTTCGCCTTCAACTATCTCATATTTGCTGATGCCAATTTTCTCGCCGATTTTGCCGGTTCTATCAATAATAGCATCACTGATTTTTATATTGCTGGTTTCTGTATCAACAGTTAAAGCGGTCAGTGCTTCTAATGTAGCTGGTTTAGCGTTTATTGCTGCATTAGCAATTTGGTTAGCAAAAGCAACAAATTCAGCATTTTTAGCTACGAAATCGGTTTCGCAGTTTAATTCGATAATTACCCCGAACTTACCGTCACCTGATGCACGGGCAACAACTACACCTTCGTTCGATTCTCTGTCCTGGCGGCTAGCAGCTACTTTAGCACCTTTTTTTCTTAAATAATCAATTGCCGCTTCAAAGTCGCCGTTAGTTTCGGTTAAAGCTTTTTTGCAATCCATCATGCCGGCACCAGTTTGCTGGCGCAGTTTATTTACGTCGGCTGCAGATATTGTTAATGTAGACATTGTTGTATGTTTTAAATGTTGTAGAAGTTATAAAGGTTGTAATTGTTAAAAAGGTTAAACCTCTACAACTATTACAACCTTTACAACCAAAATATTATTCTTCTGTTTTCTCAGCAGTTGGAGTTGCATCTTCAATCGCAGCGTCAGCTTCAACAGCTACTTTGCGGTTTCTTCTGCCACCTTCGTGCGCTGCACGGTCAACTACTGCTTCAGGAGCGTCAGCTTTTGCTTTAGCTACTGCTGCTTCTTTTTCAGCTTCGTCTTCTTTTTCGCGTTTGCGTTCGTCCAAACCTTCAATGATAGCCTGGATGATGATGTTGGTAATCAATGAAATTGATTTTGTAGCATCGTCATTTGCAGGGATTGGGAAATCGATGTTCGAAGGATCAGAGTTGGTATCAACCATTGCAAAGGTTGGGATATTCAACTTTAACGCTTCCGAAACTGCGATGTGTTCCTTTTTAACGTCGATCAGGAAAAGCGCAGCCGGTAAACGGTTAAGGTCGGCAATACCGCCCAATAATGTTTCCAGTTTAATACGCTCACGCTGTATCATTAGTCTTTCTTTTTTCGAAAGATTGCTGTAAGTACCGTCTTTAGTCAATTTATCGATGTTCGACATCTTTTTGATCGACTTGCGCACAGTAGCGAAGTTAGTTAACATCCCACCTAACCAACGCTCGGTTATGAAAGGCATGTTAACAGATTTTGCATAATCAGCAACGATATCTTTTGCCTGCTTTTTAGTAGCAACAAATAATACTTTACGTCCTGATTTTACAATTTGTTTTATAGCTGCAGCAGCTTCTTCAACCTTTGTTAAGGTTTTATTTAAATCGATAATGTGTATACCGTTACGCTCCATGAAAATGTACTGTGACATTTTCGGATCCCATTTGCGGGTAAGGTGACCAAAGTGAACACCTGCGTCCAGTAAGTCTTCGTATGTTGTTCTTGCCATTTTGTTGTCCTCCTTTGATTAACGTTTACTGAATTGGAATCTCTTGCGTGCTTTCTTGCGTCCTGGTTTTTTACGCTCAACCATACGGTCGTCGCGGGTCATAATACCTTTTGCGCGCAGTGCCGGTTTCTTTTCAGCATCAAGTTCAACAATAGCTTTTGCAATAGCTAAACGAACGGCTTCAGCCTGTCCTTTTACGCCACCACCAGCTACATTTACTTTTACATCATATTTACCGGTCGAGCCTGATACTTCAGTGCTCTGGGTTACGATGTATTGCAATGGCAATGTTGGGAAATACTCTTTGTAATCTTTACCGTTTACGATAATTGCGCCGCTGCCGTCTACCAGGTAGATACGTGCAACAGCTGTTTTTCTTCTGCCCGAAGTGTTAGTTGTTGGCATTTCTTTTCTCCTTTAATTAAAGTTAAATGGTTTTAGGGTTTTGTGCTGCATGAGGATGCTCGGCGCCTGCATATACATGCAAATTGCCAAACAATGCTTTGCCCAAACGACTTTTAGGTAACATACCACGCACCGCTTTTTCAATTACGCGTGTTGGATGCTTTGCCATTAACTCCTTAGGAGAAATGAAACGCTGACCACCCGGATAACCGGTGTAAGAAACATATTGCTTTTCGCTGAATTTGTTTCCGGTCAGTTTTACCTTGTCTGCGTTGATAACTATTACATTATCACCACAGTCTACGTTTGGGGTGAAATCAGGCTTGGTTTTTCCACGGATGATCATTGCGATCTTTGTGGACAAGCGCCCCAAAATCTCGCCACTAGCGTCAATAACAACCCATTGCTTGTTGACGGTTTTTTTGTTGGCCGAGACAGTTTTGTAACTTAACGTATTCACTTGCTTTTTATTAAATTTATTAAACGTTTTATTATACCCGCATTTTCGGGACTGCAAAGATACGGTTATTTGTTTTATTTACAAGAGGTTTTTTGTTTTTAGGATTACACCGATTTTGGAGGGTGATTTCACTGATTGTTTTTGTTGGAAGGTTGGAAGGTTATGCAAAAGGATTGCACCGATTGAGCGAGTGATTATGCTGATTGTTTTTGTTGGAAGGTTTTAAGGTTGGGAAGTTGGGGTGGAGATTGTCGAAAGGTTGGGAAGTTGAAAGGTTGAAAAGTTGGTTGACCGGGCGTGATTGATTGGTTTTTCGTTTTTGTCTGAACCTTAAATTATCCTGATTTTAGGATTGCATGACCAACGGCACATCCCAAAATCCTTAAATCCTGGGAATTCTGATTCAGATAATAATTTGGGCATTGCCTGCGGCCCGCGCTGTACACTCATACGCCCTCAAACCTTAAGCGCATGGCCGGTATCCGTTACCATCGCTAATGCAGAAAAAAATATAATTTATACGATGTTTAATCTATTGAGCACATTTAGCTATAACTTTATACCCCGGAAGGGTATCACAAGCCCAACCATAAACTCTAACCCATGGAACACATTGTCAAAATTATTTCGATTACAAGCGTTACACACAATGTACGTCAATACAATCTCGAAAAACCTGAAGGCTTCCATTTCACCCCAGGTCAGGCAACGGATGTTTCCATTAATGAACCGGACTGGAAAGACGAATTGCGTCCGTTTACATTTACCGGCCTTAACAGCGATCCACATTTACAGTTTACTATAAAATCATATACTGACCACGATGGTGTTACCAACAGGTTGGGCCAGCTAAAAGCCGATGACGAATTGATAATCCGGGATGTTTGGGGAGCCATCGAGTATAAAGGCCCCGGTTATTTTATTGCCGGTGGCGCCGGGATTACCCCGTTTATCGCCATATTAAGGCAGCTACGCAAAGACGGCCAACTGGCAGGCAATGCTTTATTCTTTTCCAATCAAACAGACAAGGACATTATCCTCAAAGACGAACTGGAGGCGATGCTGGGCAATAATGCACACTTTAACATCACCAGCCAGCCCGATACCAAACACGACCGCCGGAAAATTAATGCTGAATTTTTAAAAGCCGAGGTTAAGGATTTCAAAAAGCATTTTTATGTATGCGGACCAGATCAAATGGTTTTGGATATAAATCAAATGCTCGAAAAGCTAGGCGCAAAAGCGGATGCGGTTGTTTTTGAGAAATAATAAGGTAAACAAGCTATCTTAGCAATTCTATGATGCTAGTTTTAAAACCCGCCATTTCAACAATTTTTGTACTGCTTATCTATTTGCAATCCTACGCTCAAAAAATAGCCACCCTAACAGTAAATCTCGATAAAAACACTTCAGGTATAGTTGTACCGGCGCATGTAAACATTGACGATATCACCGCGCTTCCCGATTCCGTGCTTAGCCTGGTTGAGATACGTAACGGCGAAACAACTCCGGTTGCCTGTCAGATTGAAAATAAAGGACAGCGCGTATTATTCTGGCTGATCGATCAGCCGACGGGCATACCCCAACAGCGGACATATGAGTTGGTTAAAAGCAAGCCCATACAAGTTGCCGATCACATAAAGATAACCCGGGACAGCGGTTATTTAACCATTACTGCGTATAACAAAAACTTACTGAGGTACAACTATAAAACGGTTTATCCTCCTGCGGGTGTCGATACCGTTTTTAAACGGAGCGGTTTTATACATCCACTATGGTCGCCATATGGCCAGCGGCTTACCAGGATAGGTGCACCTGATCATTATCACCATTTTGGTTTGTGGGATCCCTGGACGCACACGCTTTTTGAAGGAGATACTGTTGATTTCTGGAACCTGAAAGAAAAGCAAGGAACAGTTAAGTTTGCCAGCTTTACCTCGCTGAGTGAAGGCCCGGTCTATGCAGATTTCCAGGCATTGCAGCAGCATATTGTTTTCAAGAGAAATGGTCCCGAAAAGGGAAAAGAAAAACCTGCAATTAATGAACTGCAGTCGGTGCGTATATACCAGCCAAAAAATAATCAGAGCTACTACATTGCTGATATTACCATCAAATTGAACTGCGCTGGCAGTCCCATCACGCTTTTAACCTATCGTTACGGCGGGCTTGGCTGGCGTGCGACCGAGAAGTGGGACGGTAAAAACAGCGAAATGCTGACGTCGGAAGGTAAAACGCGCGACGAGGCTGACGGAAGCAAAGCGCGGTGGGTAATCGTGCAGGGAAGCATCGACCAGGAATATGCGGGGGCGGTAATGATGTCGTACCCTACCAATTACAATTACCCCGAACCTTTGCGGGTATGGAAATCGGATGCTAACGGGAGGGGTGACGTATATGCCAACTTCTCGCCAACTAAAGACAAGGACTGGCCCCTGACGCCCGGTAATGACTATGTGCTTAAATACCGTTTCGTAGTTTTCAACGGGCATTTTGATAAAGAAAAGGCCGATGCAGCATGGTATTATTTTGCACATCCGCCGGTTGTTACTGTTAGCTTAACCAAATAACATTTTATAAAAACCATAAATAATCATACTAAACCATTTTTTATGACAAAGAGAGATTTTAGTTTAATAAGTATCACTGCTTTAGTTATGTGTATACCGCTGATTATTGTAGCACGCAAAAGTAACGACCAGGCTTATTTACCCTCCACCGCTTATGACTGGAAAGACATGAAAGTGACTACCTTACCCATAGGCGAGCGGCGCCAGGTTTTTGATTCGCCCACGCAAACATTGGACCGCCTGGAGCTGCATATCACTACCCTTAACCCCGGCGATTCATCGCATGCGCCACATCAGCACCCTAACGAAGAATTGCTGATTGTTAAAGAAGGTACTGTTTGGGCATTAGTTAACGGGCAAAATGTACTCCTTGGCCCGGGGTCTGTAGTATACCAGGCTGCTAACCGGCTGCACAACTTTAAAAATGCAGGCAAAACAAAAACCACTTACTACGCACTGCAATGGCGTACACCAAAAACCGGAAAGGCTGAAACAGATCATTAAACTAACACGAGAATCGACATTGGTATTCATTTTAATTTATCGAAAGGGATATTCAATCACTTTTAATTTTTGATTTGCGCCACGGTTTAAAGGCCAGCCTATGTGGCCCTGTCATTTTAACTTCGATTGTCTCTGTCAGAGCAAGCCCTTAACCATCCTCAAATCTAAAACCCTCTTGTTGCCTTTCTCATCACATTGTGGAATAACTCCGCAATTCTAAAATTACTGTCGTCCTGTAAGTGGTTGATCCTTAACAAAAAAGCCATTTTATCGGTTTATGGCACAATTGTGTTTAATAAACTAATAACATTAAAAATTAACTTAAAATAAAAACTATGAAAAAGGTACTTATAACTCTTATGTTGTCTGCATTTACATTGGGAACTTTTGTGGCAACTGCTCATCCTATGCTGCAAGACACTTCCAAAAGATCGAAACGTGACACGATGAAGAAAGACACATTACACAAGAAGCCTAAACCAATTAAAAAATAAATTTTGGCAAGGGTTAAAAAAATAGGTGAATTTTTCATCCAGCCAGTTTAATCACAATTAAGTTTATATTCCCCTGGTAACTTGGATTAAAGTTATCAAAAACAAAGAAAGTCGCCGCGCGTTAAAAATGAGGCGGCTTTCTTGTATTTTCGCCGTTGGTTAACTTTCATTAATATATGGCGAAAATATTGCTCGTTGAGGACGACCTGATGTTCTCTCAATTGCTGCAAAATTTTTTGCAGAAGAACGGCCACGAAGTAATAGCTGCGCAGCATATTAAAAACGGCCTAAAGTATATCGAACAACACACATTCGATCTTTTGCTGCTCGACTATCGTTTACCCGACGGTACCGGATTTGAAGTACTGGCAAAAGCCCGCGAAAAGGGGTTACCGGCTCCCGTGATTATTATGACCAGCTTCAATGATGTACGCACAGCCGTAACTGCTATGCGTTCGGGCGCGTTCGATTATATCACCAAACCCATAAACCCCGACGAGCTGCTAATGATAATGGGCAATGCCCTTGGTGTTAAACCATCTAAGACAGAAAGCAAACGAGGCACTGAGCCCCAATTTATAAGAGGCAAAAGCCAGCATTCCGATAAACTTCATGAATATATTGATCTCGTTTCGCCTACTGATATGTCGGTGCTTATCCAGGGCGAAAGCGGTACCGGAAAAGAATATGTTGCCAGGATGATTCACCAGCAAAGCAAACGGGCAGCAATGCCCTTTGTTGCCATCGATTGCGGTGCCTTGTCAAAAGACTTAGCCGCGAGTGAATTATTTGGCCACGTGAAAGGCGCTTTTACGGGAGCTATTGCCGATAAGAAAGGTTTATTTGAATACGCAGATGGCGGAACGCTATTTATGGACGAGGTTGGTAACCTAAGTTACGATGTGCAGGTAAAATTGCTGCGCACTCTGCAGGAAAAAATAATACAACCTGTAGGGACCAACAAACAAATACCTGTAAACGTGCGGATAATCACCGCCACTAATGATGATCTTACAGGTAGCGTGAGCGTCGGTGATTTCCGGGGGGACCTTTATCATCGCATCAATGAATTTAAGATTCAACTCCCGCCACTAAGGCAAAGAAGAAATGATCTGGATGTTTTTATTAAATACTTCATTGAGCAGGCAAACGCCGATCTTGATCGCAACATCACTAATATCTCAGCAGAAGTCAAAGAAATATTTTACAAATACGATTGGCCCGGTAATCTCCGCGAGCTTAAGAATGTGATCAGGCGCATGGTATTGCTTACACACGGTAATGAGGCGAATACAGATGCGCTGCCCGAGGAAATGCTGTTTTCGGTGGCCAATAATTTGTCAAATATACCCGCGGAGCGCGAGTCGGACCTGAAGGCGCAGAATGAAATTAACGAAAAAAAATTAATAGAAAAAACGCTGAGGGAAGTAAAGCATAATAAATCCAAAGCCGCCAAATTGCTGAATATAGACAGAAAAACACTTTATAGCAAAATGGAAAGGTACGGACTCGACAGGGATTGATAGCATCTTAAATTATTGTGAGTTCGGGAAAGGTCACTAATTCGCCTCCTGTTAAATTACAAAGCTGCTTACCTGTATGTATTCGTGTGTGGCTCCGGCGAGGTCATTGAGTTTGGCGGCAATTGATAAGATATTTCTGATTTTTTCTGCCGTTAATGTTTTGTCCCTGTCTAAATCAATTTCAGCCAGGCGGAAACTTTCTGCCAGTTCACGGGCTCCTACTTGGGCGGTGCGGCCTGCAATTCGATGCGTTAACAGTATGACGGCTTCAATGTTGTTCTCATTAATTGCGACATGTAGCTCATCAACATCATTAGTAGTATCTTTTACAAACCGCATCAATATTTTGTCTGTAAGATTTGTATCGCCAGATGTCATTTTTTCAATGACCTTAATATTAAGCATCGGAATCGGTTCGCCATCACGCCTGAATCTTTTTTGACTGTCGTTTTTTATCAATGCAATCAACTCATGCTCCTTAAATGGTTTCGTTAAAATGCCGTTAAAACCAAGTTTTAAAAAGGATTGATGCTCCTCTGGCATAACTTGTGCGGTTAGGGCATAAATCATGGGTTCGGAAGAGATTTGATCTCTTAGCTTTTTGCAAAGTTCAAGGCCACTCATTCCGGGCATTCTTATGTCAATAAACACGCAATCAACATTATTATCCCATTGCGAGGCTAGCATTTCATTTGGTGAAGAAAAGCTCCTGAAACTGATTTCGTTTTGCTCGAAAAACCTGCTGCATAACTCCAGTATAAATGGATCGTCGTCAATAATCCAAACTTTGTGGCCATCTGGTTGGGATAATGGTACATCTGGTCGTTCAACAACATTGACTGCAGGAATAGCTTTACCAAATTGAAGTTCAAAACTAAAGCTGCTGCCTTTACCTAATTCGCTTTTTACAGCAAGGTAACCACCCTGATTTTCAATAAGCTCTTTTGTAATAGCTAAACCGAGGCCTGTGCCGGTTTTGGCAGCATGTCCATCACCTGCCTGTTCAAACTCATTAAATAAACGATCTATATCTTTTGCTGAAATACCGATGCCGGTATCTGTTATATCAAATTTGCAGGCTGTTTGATCGTCATTAAGCCGTTTGCTTTTAACGGTTAATATCACTTCCCCATCATTGGTGAACTTTATGGCATTGCCCAGCAAATTGTACAATATCTGTTTTAAACGAAAAGGATCGCCGGTCAAAAAGGCTGAGACGGAGCCATCGTAATCCGTTTTTATAGTTATACCCTTTTTTTCTGCCTGGAAATACAATACCGATATTACTTCGTCGAGCAATGTTTGTAGGTTGAATGTTTCGTTTATAAAGGTGAATTTACCCGATATAATTCTGTTATAGTCAAGCACCTCATTAACTATCTGCAATAAATGAGTGGATGATTGGTAAATAGTTTCAATGTCTTTTTTTTGTGGATTGTCCTGCTGTTTTACAATTTCCGCATAACCTATGATGGATTGCAATGGCGTGCGAATCTCATGGCTCATATTAGACAGAAATCGATGCTTTGCCAGTGCATGATATTCCGCTTCTTCTTTGGCTAATTCTAACTCCTTCCGGTATTTGTTAATACTTGAAATGTCGCGCAAAATAAAATACACCAATACCACCGTCAATATAAAAAGCCCAAATACAATCAATCTAATCTGCTTAATGCCGTTTTCAACTGCTGATTTCGCGACATTGTCGTTTAGCATATTTTGGCCTAAGGCCTCTTTCTCAACCTTTTTAAGAATGCTCAGGATCTGCCTTACAATGTTCGTACTCGCTTTGGTAAGCATGGTCTCGCGTTTTACAAACAAGCTGCTTTTTGTTTGCTGTGCTTTTTCCATGTTTTTAACGGTTGCTCCCAATCCTTTTAACACGCTGTCGCGCATGGCCAGTGCTATGGTGTCGTGTTTTACGTTAAGCTGCGAGTCAACAACCTGGAATGAATCGTCGATCTTAGATTCGTTATCTTTTGGTTTTCTTTTGCCAAAAAGCTTTTGAAAAAAACCGCGGTGTTCTTCTTCAACTTTCTGCGGCTGAAAGATGGTAGTTGTAGCTGTTTTTCTTTCGGAAGTAGTAACCAGGCTATCGGTTTGTTTGGCGCTTTTATTTACCATTGCAGTCAACAAGCGCACTTGCGATGAAAACGACTTATTATTTATTAAGCCTTCCCTTACTTTTAAATAACTCACGTAAAGTTTAACACGGTCGTGCAGTAATTTGTCCAATGCGTTAAGGCGTGCCACCTGGGCCGGCTTGTCAGCGTAAAGGCTTTTCAAAGTATCAATCTTCAGACTTAGCTTTTTTGTCTCTAGAAAGAAACTGTAATATTTCGCCGGGTTATTTAAAAGCGATTTTTGAATTTCATCAAGTCGGGTTACATTGTGCGACAGCTCATTAAGTATACGTAACTTTTCATTGGGAGCCGAAACGTTTTCAAAAGCACTGAGCACAGCCTTAAAGGCATTTTTGCTGGTTTCCCAGCCCATAAATAAAGCAGTACATGCAAGTATGGATGCAATAATAATTTTGCCTTTTACTGACCGGATAAATTTGAAGCCATCCATAATACCGCGGGTGTATACCCCAAATAAACGAAAAAAAATCAAAATTATGTTTTAACAGTAAAGTTTATTAACTTTAATTTAACCGCTCGATGTCAGAGCCAGGAATATATAAAGACCAATCAGCCATGATAATGTGTGATTAAAAGAGCCAGAAATGCTCCGGGTTGTAATTCGATGGCCAATCAAAGGTTGTTTTTCTAATTTATCGAAAGGGGTATTCAATTACCTTTAATTTTTGATTGGCGCCGCAAGTATCTAACGACCAGCCAACGCCGAACCTGGTAGTATAAACAAAACCGGCAGTCAGGATGGATCCATCATCATTTGGAATCTTTTTTTCGAAAACCAGTTTATTTGATGGCCCCGGGATATCCTTAATTTTTATGGTGGTTAATGTGGAATCAAAAATCGTACGTGAGTTAATTGTACCCGTATTACTCCTTATGGTTAATAGAAAGCTAATCGTATCATCATCATTCGAAAAATCCTGGTTGGTGTACAATATAAACCTGATAGTTCTTGCAGATGCACCTGGGGGCTGAGGTATGGGTTGTTGTTTTTCCTTTTTGCATGAAATTGTTAAACAAATCGCAGCGAAAACTAATACGAAAGGCAGACTCTTCATTTTCTAATCTTTACAAACACATACGGGACATCTTTTTTAGGGGTTGCCCGGCAAAAATTATTCTTTGGCCAACTATGCTTTAACTAATATCGAACACCGAATTTTGAATAACCAACGCCGAAGTTTTCTTGCCATTGTTTTGAGGCATTCTCTTTAGTTTTAATTGCTACATTTAGTGCGGAATTGTTACAAATAATAAGTTTAAAGAATAAATCATCGACCTCTAAAAAAACCTTATCATGAAAACCAAATTAATATTTTTGGCGTGTGTTTTATTGTGTACCCAGGCTTATTGCCAGTCGAAAAACAGCCTCTCACTTGTATTTGGAGTCGGTAGTAATGCAATTGGGTCTATCGGGATTGGTGGCCCGGGTTACCAGGGAAAGGGAGAAACAATTTACGGATTAAACTACTCCCGAAGTTTAACAAAATCGCTTTCAATAGAAACGGGATTAGAATATTCTGTTAATAATATCCTGCTGGACTATGTGGACGCGCCCCTGCCCGCATTTAAACCCATACCGGGCAGCATCAGGATGTTGTCGATACCTGTATATGCCAATTTTACTTTTTTTAAATATTTATTTGTCAATGGAGGCTTGATTGCTGATTTTGAAACCAATTATCATGGATCCAATGACATAATAGCCGACCAAAGCGGGATAGGGCTGGGCCTGGGTATTGGAGGCAAATACAATTTTAACAGGATGATTGTATTTATTAATCCATTTTTACAGTCTCATGCAGTTGTCGCCTTTAGTAATAAAGGAGGCGGTACATTGTTAAATTCGGGCGTAAAGTTTGGCATTGGATACAGATTTTAAAAAAACATGCAATAAATTTGGACTGCTCAAGATTATTGCTGGTAAGCGCTCAAACCGTACTTATGGTTTGTTACAAGCAATTTTAATAAAGACAGAATGGTAAAACCTAAGACCTATAAGAGCGTCATCGATTTTTATTTTAAACAATTCTTCCTACCTTAACCCGTCAATTTATCTATCATGAATTCAAACAGACGAAAATTTATAAGCACTACCGGCGCTCTTGCCGCCGGCACAATGATTACATCTGCAATGCCAACAATTCGAACTAAAGAAGAATGGCCGGTAATACACCATGTGTTTTTCTGGCTTAAAAATCCTGGCTCAATCGAGGACAGGGATAAGCTGGTAGCCGGCGTTAAAACCCTTTCGAAAATAGAAACCGTTAAAAAGCTGCGTGTAGGTATAGTTGCCAGTACCGAAAAGCGCGACGTAGTTGATAACAGTTGGGCAGTATCTGAGTTGATGTTCTTTAGTGATCTCGCGGGTCAGGCCACTTATCAAAATCATCCTATCCATCTGGAGTTTATTAAAAACTGCAGCCACCTTTGGGAAAAAGTTATTGTGTATGATGTGATAGATGCGTAGGGAGTTAACTCACCCCTCAACTCCCCATCTTAACCCTCACAACACTAAACGAATAAGGCTTCAATTCAAGCTTAACCGTATTGCCGTCGACGCTGATCTGCTTCGTTTGCGGGCTTACCACCCCCTGCTCATCCAATGAATTTACGGCATTCGGGTCATCACTTTGCAGGGTAGTGAGGCTGCCGCTTGCTGCCAGTGTTTTTGCGCCATTAACAACAAAACTTGCATTACTAGATTTCGCTGAGGTGTTAATTATTTTGATAACCAGCTCATTGGTTTTACTATCCAGTACTGAAGATGCGTAACAGCCATCTTGTCCGGTAACTGCTTTATTATCCAAAGTCAGCGGTACAACATCCGTTCCTTTATTTACCGAAAACAACTGCTGTACATAATAATTTGGCGTGGCGTATGAGCGCAGGTTATCAAACCAAATCAAATTAGGTGTCCACTGCCAGCCTTCCACGTGGGCAAATAAGGGCGCGTATGATGCCATGGCCACGACGTCGGCATTTCGTTCCAAACCCGTCATAAAAGCCGCTTCGGACATTGCACATTTCCAATTGTTCTTATTATCCGGGCTCACAGTAGCAACGCTTTGTGCGGCATATTCGCCCGCAAAAATTTTAGGGCCGTTACGGTCGTAATTGTCGTATCGGTTTGCATGATCCAAAAACCATTGCGGCGATTGGTAATAATGCTCGTCTAACAGATTGGCTTTTAGCTGACGAAAAGTCGTATTCAAATAATCAAATGTCTCACCATTCGGACTGGGGCCGAGGCTGCTTACCAGTTTAATTTGCGGGTATTTGGTATGAATTGCCTTTTCAAAAATTTTATACCGCTCGATATATTGTGGTCCCCATTGTTCATTGCCAACCCCCATCATTTTTAAATTAAAGGGTCGTGGGTGACCAAGCGCTGCACGTTTTTTACCCCAGGTACTGGTAACCGGTCCGTTTGCAAATTCAATAAGGTCGAGTGCGTCCTGTACGTAAGGGCCAAGCTCGTTTAGCGGTACCACTTCGCAGGTATTAAACTGGCACGCCATCCCGCAATTAATAATTGGCAACGGTGAAGCGCCAATATCTTCTGCCAGTTGAAAATATTCAAAAAAGCCAAGTCCGAAACTCTGGTAATAATCCGGAGCTGGTCGGTGGGCAAATTCCGTGTTCCAACGGTTGATGATCATCTTTCGTTCCGCGATATCACCAAGCGTTTTTTTCCACCGGTAGCGGGTATCCAGCTCACGCCCCTCCACTATACAACCACCGGGGAAACGTAAAAATCCCGGCTTCAAATCGGCCAGCTTTTGTACAAGGTCGGCACGCAGACCGCCGGGGCGCTGTTTCCAGGTATTTTGCGGAAAAAGCGATATCATATCCAGATCGACTGCGCCGGCGCCTTTTAATAAAACTTTAAGTTTTGCTTTAGGCTCCGTTTCTGTGGCAACAAAACTGGCTGTATATTTTTTCCATTCCTTTGATGATGGCGTTACCGTTGTGCTACCAATGGTCTCACCTTTGGCATTAACCAGGTCAATCTGCAAGGTTGTACCGGGGCCGCCGGAAAGTTTACTCAGGACAGAAAAATTATATCGATTATCTTTTTTAACGCC
>DASYEP010000032.1:0-26668 GCA_036498965.1 Mucilaginibacter sp. | reverse complement strand
TACCGCCATCTGCACCATACCCGCCCAGCGCCGCAGAGCGTACATCAGCAATGTAGCCCGGCCATTTGCCGCCGCTAAAGGAGTAACCAAATAAGAATCCATTGGCCGACGCCTGCTTCATTTTATCTTTCCAGTCGAGTTGAAACTGTACAAACATTTCGCCGGGACATATCGCTATCGAAATATTGTTGTTAATGAGCAGGGTAATAATGTGCACGTCGAAATCGCGCTTGGTATCGTAACGCCCGGTAAAATGTAACGAATCAACCATATATTTAATATCCGTTTCGCTGCTTGCCGGTATAATTATGTTATTGGCCAGTTTTACAGTTTCCCATGCCAATAACTCACCTGTACGCTCCATAGGTGCATAATTGGTTTGTACCGCGTCAGTTGGTCCCGACCGGCGCGGACTTATCAGCAGCGATTCAATATTGCCGCCGCCTCCCTGCACAAACAGGCAGTTCACCTTGTTTCCGAACGCTTCTTCCACCTTTCGGGCCGCTACTCCCGGGTAATCAGCCGAAACGGCGTAATTAAAGCAAACTACATCTGCATGCATGGCATAGTTCGTTATAATGGCGCGCGGGTTTCCCTGCATATCGGTTATTTTTAATACGCCCAGTTCAGCGTCAACCGGTCCAAAAGGGATGCGCTCCGGGTTTTCGGGTTTGTAATGAGCATCGCCCAGCCACGATTCTTTGGCATGGCCATCTTCGCGAACGATAAGCCGGTTAAAACCCAGTTGTGGAAATGTGCTTTTGCCAGCAGCAATTTTAGCAGGGAACAGGTGACCAACGGCATCGCCTATCACCTGGATCACCTGGTCTTCATAAAAAGATTGAAACGGGCTGTTGAGCGAAAAATTGATCTTATTGTCGACCATCGGACCCGAATGGTCGTGTGATGAACAGAGGATCACTTTCGAGATACCGTATTTTTCCTTACAAACCTGCTCAATACGGTAGCTCGTGAAGATGACCAGGTCGACGGAGACAAAGGCCAGTCGCTTACCGTTCAGGTCGAGCACCAGGCTGCGGGCATAAACCGAATCGTGAATAGGCTCGTCGGTTTTTGGTGTGATGTTGATTTTTGCAGTGCCCGCCATCAGCTTCCCGGTATCGGCCATGGCCGGGTGTGTGCCGATGATTAATAGCAGGAACATAAGCAGCATCGTCGCGGGCAGAATGCCACAGGTTGCAGTACAAATTTTTTTTATAGAGTAAAAAGCGTTCATAAGTGGTTTAAATTGAGTTAGATCCGGCAGGTGCCGGCAGAACCTTATTAAACAAATAAAAGCGGTGCCGCTTAATGGGCTATTAATAAAGTGTTAATAAGAGGGGTGGAGAAGGAATTATTAGTGACTACATTGTGATTTGCTTTCATTTTTTGAACAACTGAGATTGGACGGAACCAATAAAAAATGCTTTTACAATTTTTTGGTGGCAACGTTTTGTCAGTAAAAATGTGCTATTTTGCGCAAAAGTAATTTTACAAATAGCTGTTAATGAGTGAAATATATAACGTCAACGCTCGTCGTGAACGTGAACGGTGAACAAGATTTCTTGCCTGGATGACCACTTTAAATCCTAAAAACAAAAATCAGGAATAGAAATAGCCCCCTCTAAATCTCCCCCGGTTGGGGAGACTTTTTAGCGTGCGCTTTTCAAGCCCCAACAAAATCCGAAATCGAAATTCCGACATCCGAAATTAGAAGCCCCCAACAAAAATCCGAAATCCCAATTCCCAAATTCGAAATTTATTACATTTGGCCCCATGAGTATTGTTGTTGAATCGTTAACAAAGGTATATGGGCCTCAAAGGGCTGTGGATAGTATTAGTTTTAGCGCCAAGCCAGGTGTTTTAGGTTTTTTAGGTCCGAACGGGGCCGGTAAATCGACCACCATGAAAATACTGACCTGCTTTATACCGCAAACGGCGGGGAAGGCGTCAGTATGCGGTTTTGATGTTGAAAAAGATCCGCTTGAAGTTAAACGCAACATCGGTTACCTGCCCGAGAGTAACCCGCTTTACCTGGACATGTATGTAAAAGAATCGATGACGTTTATTGCGGGGATTCATCAGCTGCCATCACCACAAAAGCGCATCGACGAGATAATTGAACTTACCGGCTTGGGTCCCGAACAGCATAAAAAAATCGGCCAGCTATCAAAAGGCTACCGGCAGCGCGTAGGCCTGGCGCAAGCCATATTGCACGATCCGCAGGTGCTTATACTCGATGAGCCCACTTCCGGCCTGGATCCTAACCAGCTGATTGGCATCCGTCAGCTCATACTCGACCTGGGTAAAACAAAAACGGTGATCTTATCGACCCATATTATGCAGGAGGTTGAGGCCGTATGTAACCAGGTGATCATTATTAACAAAGGCAAAATTGTGGCCGACGATACTTTGGAAGGATTGAGAAATAAGAATAAAGGACAGACGCTGGAGAATATTTTTATCGGTTTAACAAACGGGTAGTTCAGATACTTCTGACTCTTTCGTGAATTTTTTCCCGCAGTTTGTTAAAAAATATGCGTCTTTCTTTTTCGCCCACTTCGCTGATCAATGTCGATTTCCTGATGATATTTTGAAGGCTTTTGGAAATATGCTCGCCAAAATTCTTATCATATGTGGATATAAAGTTCAATCCAACAAGATTGATAAAACTGATCTGTTTTTCCCGGTCGGCCACATAGGCAGTATTATCGCCCATGAGCCATTCATTTACGTATACTTCATAAGGCGCACTATTTAGAGAAACAGGCTGATTATATAAGAACTTCTTTCCTGCTTCCGTTTGCATTTCAAGGTGGTTAAGCATTTCTTCCAACTGCGTATACACCTTTATTAACAAATGCTTATCTGCAAAAACATTCGACTGCCTATAAATTTCAATTTGCCTTATGGTAATATTTATACAATCGTCGCAAAATATGTCGGTGGTAGGCAACTCATGATATAGCGTAACAATTCTCTTTGTTGATTCATTTAACCCTTCATCGGTTTCTTCTCCAACAAATTGCTGTCTGGCCATTTCGGGATAGCTCATCAATGTGCGTTTCCAGAAAAAAAACTTAAAGGCGTTCAGTTCCGGGAATTGCATCATATGAAAGATCAATACATCCCGGTTATGAAAAATAATCCTGGGATTGTCCATCGATTTAAATATCCGGAGCGAATTTTCTACAAATTCCAGGTATCTGTTAAATCCTGTTGAAAGATTATCGGCCCTGTGGAATGAAAAAATAGTTGAATTTTGGCTAAGCTGAAATAGCTGGTCGATAGAAACATTGTATTTGTTGCAAAGTACATACGCCTCATCCAGGCTGATGGGCTTCTCGCCTCTAATACGCCGATAGGCGCTGTCATTACTAATATTCAGTAACTCGGCCACCTCATCAACAAAAGAAAGATGAAGCGGGAGCTTCGATCTAATGTGGCTAAAAAACGATTGCTGGATATGGTTAGTGTCCATTTCAAAAAAAACTTTGAAATTTTATTTAGTAATTATCAAATATTAAAGAAGCTATTTCTTTAAAAAATACCTGCCGGGGTTTGTCAGATATTTAAAGTTAGTAAAAGTTGCGGTTATCTTACTAATATCCAATCAAATATATTGTTTTTTACTTAACCCGACTCACCCTCCCGATTTGTCAATTTCTTACGCGCCCTATCTCAGGATAGCTTTACTTCAATAAACAACCTCTAAAACTTATTGTCATGAAAAAGCTATCAACAACACAAAAAGGAAGTGCGACCGGCGAGTTTGCTCAAGCGCTAAAAGAATTACTGATAAGTAGTTTTTCACCATTCTGGTGGATCAGGTTTTTAACCTTATCAATTATACTCTCATTTTCTATTGGGTTCGCATCTGCACAAAAGGCAGATAGCTTAATTTCCGATTCGTCGCGGGCGTTGTACTGTTCATACATGGAAAAAAGCAGATCCAATTTTAAAGTTGGGATGATGTTATTGATTCCTGGCACTACAGCTATAACTATTGCTGCAATTAATGATAATCCACATAAAGGAATTTTTTATGGTATAGGTGGCATTGTGTTATTGGGAAGTCTCCAGGCATTTATCTCCTCGGCAGACAATAAGAAAAAAGCACGCCTATCCTTAAAAATAAAAACAGAAAAGGTTGGAGTAGGAGATATCAATGTGGGTGCTTCCCGCTACACGGGCCCCGCCTTAAAACTGGAATTCAAATAATCGAATTAAAAACCCCTAAACACAACACAAAATGAAAAATTTGATCAAAGTGCTGGCGTTAATCAGCACGCTTTCGCAGTTAAGCTGCTCCAGGGATATTTACCCTGATGAACCAAAGTTGACCACCTTTCAAACAAATCAGGAGCCGGCTCATAAATCCGGTGGATCAGGAGCGGAGAGAACTGTCTATGTTGCTGTTGAAATCCCTTACAATCACAACGCAAGCTCAAAAAAGGCATCGTCGCCGCTTGCCAACGGCTTTGCACATAATGATTATCTCCATAAACACCCACTATATGATGCGCTCGAAAATGGCTTTACAAATATTGAAGCTGACATATTTTTAGAAAACGATAAGCTGATAGTGGCCCACTTTTTCCCTTGGTTTAAGGGAGACAGAACGCTGGAATCTCTTTACCTGCAGCCGCTTTTAAAACGCACGATTGAAAATGACGGTGAAGTGTTTGCCGGTTATAACCATCCGGTGACGTTATTAATAGATATTAAAACAAACGCCGTTGCTACGTATGCTAAACTTAAACCGTTGCTTGAAAAATACAAATCGATATTAACAGGTTACGAAAATGGCAAGGTGGTTTACCGCGCGGTAACTATTGTTTTGTCGGGTAATAAGCCATACCAGGCAATTGAAAATGAGAAAAACCGCCTTGCATTTATCGATGAGGACCTATGTAAAGTACCATGTGATCAAGTAAACGACAATGTGTTCACGATGGCAAGCTGCAGATACTCGAGATTAATAAAATGGAACGGTAACGGCCCCATTACCGATGCCGATAAGAATACATTATGCGCGCTTGTGATTATTGCACACAAAATGGGTGCTAAGGTAAGGCTATGGGCTTCACCCGAAAATACTGCGGTTTGGGCTGAACTATTGAGCTGCGGTGTCGATTTGATCAATACGGATGAATTGGTGACCTTTAAAAATTATTTAGTCAGCCCCAATTTCTCGGCGGTTACACACCGGATGTGAAAAGTTTATTTATTTACCTGATCTGGGTCATTAGATATAACGAATTATCAAATCATCATTAGAACCTGCTTATTATGAAATCATTAATCAACCTTCTCAAAATCAGAAAGTTTACCGGAATAATCATCTTGCTTATTTTTACTCAATCATGCTGCAGTTATTATAAGGTAGCAAAGGCTCCGGACGTTGCCGTTACGCCGGCGGAAATTGTCCAGGCAAACCCGCAACGCTATTTTATTCTCCGAGCCGGTACAAGTGCATATTGTATGAATAATGTTGTATTGAGTCAGGATAAAAAAACGCTTACCTGTACGCTTGACAGCTTGCCTGATGAGCACAAACTGCATCTGAAAAATGGCATAAACGGTAAAATGAGATATAAAAGAACCCGAGCTGAGGCTCCTATACTGAATGAAGTGCATTTGTTTGTAACACCAGATCCATTTGCTGTGGCCGGCGCTCGTTATACCCTGGTGCTTGAAAAAGTTCAAAAAGTTGAGTTTTTGGAAAAAGATAAGGGGCGAACAACAAAAAGCTATATTCTTGGTGGGGTTGTTGTTACAACTTTAGTTGCTGTCGTTGTCATAAGTATTGCCGCTTTACTTTATACGCCTCCTAAGGTAGATTTATCGTCAATACGCATCGAACTTTAAAGAGAACTCCATGTTATTAAAACGGAATCTATTTTACAGAAATAATCGTAAAAGCAGGAAGAAGCTGGATGAGCGTGCGGTTAACCTGGCCACCCGGGTACCTCATAATTGCATATGTGCTTTTAAATGTTAAAGTTTGTTTAAACTCTTTGAAGCGTGAATAAAATCTTATTGTTTATAATTCTTTTTATTGTGATAGCCTTAGGCGGTCTCGCCCAAACAAAATCTACTACCCAGCTTAGCATCGGCGGTGAGTTTGGCGTACCGGTAGGCCAGGCCAGCGAGGTTTACGGTAAAGTTTTGGGAGCCTCGCTTAAATTTGAGGTGCCTGTTTCAAAGTCTCCGTTCAGTATTGTAGTTACTTCGGGTATCAGCAGTTTTTTGGTAAAATTTGACTACACCGGAATTTTGAACAATGCGTCATACATTCCTGTTGAGGCGGGTGGTAAATATTATTTTAGCAAAATAGGATATTTCGAAGCCGACTTTGGGGTATCAAATAATATTAACACAAATTATACCGCTGGTAAAACTGCCTTTATTTATTCACCTGTTATTGGCCTTTCGGCGCCAACAAATAAACCAAACAAGCACAAACACACGATTGATATTGGTTTGAGATACGAAGGCCGGGTTGAAAGTGGCGGTACGATTGGCCAGTTGGCAATACGTCTTGCTTATAGATTTCCATTGTAAGTGCCTTTTAAATTCTTCAAAATAACTGACTGATCCCCAAGTAAGACTTACTTATTTATTAGTTGTGAGCTTATAAATATTTTATATGTTTGTTAGCATAAAGTCTTATCGTGTATGAAGAAATCCTTATTGGCAATAATTGTATTTGGAAGTATGATAACAAGCAGTTTTGCCCAATCATCGGGTTTCGGAAAATTTAATTTAGGGCTTTATGGAGCATTGCCACTCACCAACATGCGGCAAATATTTAATGTCGGTGTCGGCGGCTCGCTTAAGTATGAATATCGTTTAGGAAGTCTTCCCTTTTCGGGAAAACCTGGTTTTTTAAATAATCTTTTTTTTAGTTTGGAAAGCGGCTACGAAGCTTTTGACGTTAAAAATGAACTTCAAAATGCTTACGTTCCATCCACATATAGTTATGTTCCTGTAAAGTTTGGTTTAAAATATTATGCTATTAAAGGCTTGTTTGCCGAATGGCAATCAGGTATATGCTTTTTTACACAACATGGCGGCGGTCACTCATTTGACTTTTCCCCGGGCATAGGTTATTCCTTTAAACCAGGATTCGAAATAGGTTTACGCTACGAACAGTGGACACAAAAACCGGAAAATCATATCCCCGGCGATTATGGGCAATCAGGCCCTTTTGCTGTGGAAAGTATTTTTCAGCAGATGCAATTACGGATAGCGCAAAGATTTTGAAATATGTTAAAAACCGTTTTGCTTTAGTAATTATTGTTTAATTTCGGCGCTCAACTTTAATCTTCAAAGTGTTTAGTATTCTTAAAAAAGAAATTATTTCATACCTCAGCTCCCTTGTGGCTTACGTCACCATCGGTGTATTTTTATTGGTATCAGGATTATTTTTATGGATCTTCCCGGAATCGAGCGTCCTCAACTACGGATATGCCGGCTTAGATAGCTTTTTTAGCACGGCGCCGTTCCTGTTCATGTTTCTAATTCCGGCAATTACCATGCGTTCGCTGGCCGAAGAGCGAAAGGAGGGTACCTTCGAACTGCTGCTTACACGCCCATTAACCGACTGGCAAATTGTATTGGGGAAATATTTCGCTTGCCTGGTTATCGTTTTCTTCGCGCTCGTTCCAACGCTGGTTTATTATTACTCTGTTTATCAGTTAGGAGCGCCGAAGGGAAATATTGATACCGGCGCGGTAATTGGTTCGTATATCGGTTTGTTTTTATTAGGTGCAGGTTTTTGTGCGATCGGCTTATTTTCATCATCGATAAGCAAAAACCAGATTATCGCTTTTACCATTGCCGTATTTCTTTGTTTCTTCTTTTACAGCGGATTTGATTCGTTATCACAGTTGCTATCGCTACAAAACCTAAGCCTTGAAAATTTAGGTATCACCGAACATTACCAATCAGTAAGTCGTGGCGTTCTGGATACCCGCGACCTTGTTTATTTTGTGACACTTACCGGCGTGTTTGTTTGCCTTACGTTGTTTGTATTGCTTAAACAACGGCAAAAAAGTTTGCAGAGCAGCGACGCGAAATATTGCTTCTCTATATTGGGCGTATTGGTCCTTTTAGGAATTGTGTCCGGTTTGATGTTTACCCGTTTTGATTTTACAAAGGAAAAACGTTTTACCATATCGCCAATCAGCGGTAATATAATGGAAAGCCTAAAGGCACCCGTTAGAGTTGTTGTTTATTTGCAGGGCGACAATTTTTCGGGTTCGATGAAAAGGCTGCAGCGAGCAACCCGCGATATGCTGAGCGATTTGCAGGCCTACAGCCATGGCAGATTATATTTTGAGTTTGTTGATCCGATGGCAAGTATTAAAAATCTACCGGATGATCAGCAGAAAGCAGCATACGATTCATTACAGGCCAAAGGCATCGTGGGTCAGCCCAGCAGCGTAAAAACAGATAATGGCGTTACCCAAATGTTAATATTTCCCGAAGCGCTTGTCCGGTTTAAGGGGAACACTATAGCCGTTAATTTATTACAGTCGCGCATCGGGTTATCCGAGGACGAGGTATATAATAACTCCATTCAAAACCTGGAATATGCTTTTTCATCAGCTATTAAAAAAATAACAAGCGGGGGAAAACCTATTGTTGCCTTTACGGAAAGCAATCATGAACTGAACGATCTGCAATTAAATGATGCGATGAAATCGTTATCAGACGGATATCAAATTGGCCGCCTTAACTTAAAGACGGTGCCGTTTGATATTTTAATGAGGGTTAAGCTGTTGATTATCCCGAAACCTGATACAGCATTTACCGAAGCTGAGAAATTTAAAATTGATCAGTATATAATGCGTGGGGGCAGGGTATTGTGGGCGATAGACCAGGTTAACGCCGAACTTGATAGTTTACGCGGACACGGCGGCGAACAAATGTCGTTTCCAAAACAACTTGAACTCGACGACCAATTGTTTACCTACGGGATCCGGATAAATTACGACCTTATTGCTGATATGCGCTGCGCTCAAATACCTGTTAATACGGGCGGCGCTGGCGGGCAGGCACAAATACAACTGCTGCCCTGGCTGTACTATCCTGTATTTATTCCTTTATCGAAAAACCCACTGGTAAAAAACCTCGACGGTATACGGGGCGAGTTTGTAAGCACGATCGACACAATTGCTGTGAAGAATGTTAAAAAAACAATTTTGCTTACTTCATCCCAATTCAATAAAAAATTAACGGCGCCACACATTATTTCCTTACAGGCTGTTGAGCAGGAGCCAAACCCCAAAGAATTTCAAAATTCACCCAAAACCGTTGCGGTGCTGCTGGAAGGGGAGTTTAAATCTGACTTTATGAACAGGCCGGTGCCTGAAGGCTTGCCAGATCACGTACAGATAATACCTCAAAGCAAGCCGACCAAAATGATTGTGATAAGCGACGGCGATGTGCTTAAAAACGACATCGGAACCGACGGCTCGCCATATCCGCTTGGTTATGATCATTACCTGCAACAGAATTTCGGAAATAAAAACCTGCTGCTCAACATCGCTGACTATATGACCGACGACTCAGGACTGATAGCGCTACGCACGAAAGAAATAAAACTGCGCCTGCTCGACAGGGTGCGCATCAGAACTGAAAAGCTGTATTGGCAGTTGCTTAATAATTTAGCTCCTTTGGCTTTACTGTTAATATTTGCTATTTTTCAACATTATATGCGCAAGCAGAAGTATGCTCATTAAATTTTATACTTTTGATTGACTAATTCTACTATTATATGAGATTTATCGTTTCTACATCAACATTACTCAAGCAATTACAGGCTGTTAGTGGTGCATTGAGCAATAGCACTGTATTGCCCATATTGGAAAACTTTTTGTTCGAGATAAAAGATGGAAACTTAACCATTTCGGCAACCGATCTGCAAACCAGTATGACTACGTCCTTACAGGTTGAAACTAAGGAAAACGGCCGCATAGCTATACCTTCGCGAATTTTGTTAGAGACGCTGAAATCGTTACCGGAACAACCGGTAAGTTTTTCTGTTGATGATAAGACTTTCGCAATCGAAATAAATGCCGGCGACGGAAAATATAAACTGAATGGCGAGAATGGGGAAGATTTTCCTAAGATCCCGGTTGTTGAAAATGCGTCGTCGGTAAACTTGCCCGCATCAGTTTTGGCAGAGGCTATCAATAAAACCATTTTCGCAGTAAGTAATGATGAACTGCGTCCGGCTATGACGGGAGTTTATTGCCAGTTATCAACACAGCACCTTACCTTCGTAGCCACTGATGCTCATAAGTTAGTGCGTTATCGCCGTAAGGATGCAAAAGCAGCCTCTACCACTTCGTTTATATTACCCAAAAAGGCATTGGCACTGTTAAAATCTTCATTGCCAACCGAAGATGTTAATGTTTCTGTTGAATATAATACCACCAGCGCGTTCTTTAAGTTTGGAAATATTAACCTGGTTTGCCGTTTAATTGACGAACGCTACCCTGATTATGAAGCCGTTATTCCGCTGAATAATCCAAATAAATTGAGCATTGACCGCCTGGCATTTTTAGGATCATTAAGCCGTGTTGCTATTTATGCCAACAAAACCACTCACCAGGTTAGGTTGAAGATTAATGGTAGCGAATTAAACATATCATCGGAAGATATAGATTTTGCAAACGAGGCCCATGAACGTTTAACTTGTCAGTACGAAGGTGAGGACATGGAAATTGGTTTTAACGCCCGTTTCCTGATTGAAATGTTAAAAAACCTGAGCTGCGAAGAAGTTTCGCTTGAAATGTCGACTCCTAATCGTGCCGGTTTATTGTTACCACAGGGTGGGGATGTTAATGAGGATGTGCTGATGCTGGTGATGCCGGTAATGCTTAATAGCTATGCTTAAGTTTGTTAAATGCGTAAAGACGCGATGCATCGCGTCTACATGTTTAAAATCATAAATTGATGTCCGGAATATGACCGGACTTTTTTATTAGACACGATAACAAAACATATAATAATCAGTTATAATAGCATTTAACAGGTATGAATACCAGGTTTTCGGTTTTGTTTTTTTTGATTGTTTTAACGATATTGTTATCCTGTAAGAATAATGACAATGTTTTCCCAAAAGTCGTTTCTTCATATCTTAACGTGGTAAATGCTTCCCCTGATGTCCTTAACTTTTATTTGAACGGAACCCGTCAAAATAATACATCAAGTATATTTCCCGCTGGTCAGTCTTTTTATATTACCGTGCCAGCTGGTTCGCAAGACTATGAATTTAAAAAAGCCGGAAGCTCAAATATTTTTTTTCGTATACCACTAAATTTAAAAGATAGCGTGAACAATTCATTATATGTTATCGATGGGTCGACGGCGAGTACATATTCTACAGTTGATTTCCTCCCTCCGGATACTATTGCTACCGATACACAGATAAGGTTTGCCAATGTGTCACCCGATGCTGGCCCCCTGGATGTTTTTGTAGGAGATACTATTAATTTCAAGTCCAGTGCTTTTAAAACATCAACAGTTTTTTTGCCAACGGGTAGCGGGCAGAAGAAAGTAAAAATTTACCAAACCGGCGCTGCTATACCAAAGGTAGACACTACAATAACATTTGAGCCGGGAAGAATTTATACGCTATTTTCGAAGGGATTGATAAACGGAAAAGGGCCTGCGGCTTTTGGCGTGGGAGTAGTAATTAATTATTAATGAAAAATATTCAATGAATCGTAAAAATAGCAACAACAAAATTATCGGCTTATTTTTGCTTATTGCGATGGTATTGATTATATCATTCATATTCTCGTGCGGAAAACAGAATAATGCGAGTCCGGCCGGAACAAATGTTCAATACCATGTTTTGAATTTGAGCCCTGACCTTTTCCCGGTTAATTTATTTATCGAGTTTAAGCAGGCAAATTCAAGCCCCTATGTTTTCAACGTGGATCAGGGGTACTTTTACGTACCTTCGGTTGTTTTACCATATCAGTTCCGGACTGCTTTAGTCGCTGGAACAGAATTGTTTGAGAGAAGCGACAGCCTGAAAGCTGGTTTAAAATACACCTTATTTATTGTGGGAAACCAGGGCAATGCCTCGGTTAAACAAATTTTTACAGTCGATACAGCAAGTCTGCCTGCTGTGGGGCGCGGCAAACTGCGGTTTGTTAACGCGTCGCCGACGGGAACCGGTGGCCTTGATGTTTTTGCGAACGGCACACAGGCTTTCAACAATGTGCTTTACACTAATTATTCGAAGTTTATTGAATTGCCCGCAGGTAATTATGATATTCAAATCAATGCCACCGGCTCGTCAAATGTGTTAAAAGAGCTGAACCCCGTAACCATCCAGGACGGCAGAATATATACAATGTATGCCTACGGCTATTCAAACCGTGTTGACACGGCTGCTTTTAATGCTGCCGTAATCACAAACCGGTAAAAGCTCACCATTCCGACTGTTCACTTAATCAACTACTCACTTAATAAACCAATATTATTTATATTTTTGCCCCCAAACTAAAGCAGCCTTGGAAATAATTAAAAGTATCATCGATTTTATATTGCACATTGATAAACATCTTGAAGCAATAATAAGCCAATACCACGCTTTAACTTACCTGATATTGTTTGTAATAATTTTTGCCGAAACAGGTTTTGTAGTTACCCCATTCCTGCCTGGCGATTCGTTGTTGTTTGCGGCCGGTGCATTAATAGCAGCCGGTAATACAGGGTTAAGTATATACCTTTTGGCGTTGATACTTATTATTGCTGCGGTTACCGGGAATACCGTAAATTACCTTTTGGGTGGTTATCTTGGACCGAAAGTATTTAAGGAAAAGAATAAAATATTAAAGTTAGAATATTACCAAAAGACGCACGCTTTTTTTGAAAAGTACGGTGCGGTCGCAGTGATTTTAAGCCGCTTTATGCCCATTATACGTACCATTGCTCCGTTTGTGGCTGGGGTAAGCGCCATGCCATTTTTAAAGTATAGCTGGTATAATATAATAGGCGGTGCATCGTGGATTTTGGTGTTTCTTTTTGCCGGGTATTTTTTAGGCAATGTCCCGGTAATTAAGGCGCACTTTGCTTTGGTAGGTGTAATAATTATTTTAATTTCAATTATTCCGCCAATTTACGCAGCTATAAAAAATATGGCTACTAAGAAGGTTTCTCAATAATCCCACCAAATAGTTTGCGGGACTGCCTGCCCCGTATGGTAAACAACACCGTGTAAATTAGCGGTATAACGATATAAATAACCCCGGTTGCTCCTTTATATGGCGAAGGAAGAAATGCAACAAGGAGCATTCCTGTAATACCCAGCATCGCGTTAAATAGATTTATTATAATAAAAGAATTTGTTTCAAACAATTCAGGAGGGGTAAGCTGAAGTTCTGTGGCCTTTTTTTGTGCGTGAAGGTACATCAGCAAAAACAAGCTATAAATTGCAGCGTAACCCAAATGGTAAACAAACATTAAGGTAGGTTGCTGCTTATCGGTAATCATGGCCGTTAAATGACCGTGATTATTATACATGCCGTTTGAAAAAAGGAGTGCAAATAAAAATTTAAGCGGATAAACATACATCAGCACTACAAATAATAGCATCCCGTTAAGAAAAGTTACATAGGCATTATTTAGTCCGTATCTTCTGAAAAAAAATATTCTGGTTGTTCCAGATAAGGAAAAGGATGCCGAAGCACACGGCGAAACTAAAAAAGCCTTTAAAAACTTCAAAGAGTTCGTCGAATGTTTTGGGAACCTCGAGCGATATCATTATAAGTGTTGTGGCAAATGCAAAAACCGCGTCGCTGAAGGTTTCGAGCCTCGAGGGCTCGTGACTGCGCCACGTAAAAACGGATCCTTTTTTTCTAATTGAAGCTACTTTTTTCCTCATAGTGCTTATTTAGCTAAAGCTAATGTTTTTCCGGTTTTGTACAAAGCTTCCTCTTTTTGTATCCTCGTCTTTTGCTCAGCATTAAGCGGCTGTTTAATTAACTTATCCAGGTCGGGCTGACCTGCATCAACCCAGGCCGAATACCAATAGCTACCTATAGCCAGTATTGCCGACCGCATGCGCCGCTGAACCATTCCATTTAACATTTTTTGATAAGCAGCAGCGTAGGATGCAGAGTAGTCTTTAACGGTCTTAGTGCCATGTTTTACCAGCTCATATTTTTTACTTGACGAAAAAGACTTGGCTAGTATCCGCTCAAAGCGCAAAACCGTATCAACTTCTTTGAAAGAGCTGCGACATATTTTAAAGGCTTCAGCTAAAGGATTTTCAATATAACGGGCCTTCCCAACATAAAAATTATAATGATCGCTAAAAAGAGCCGGTATCCGGCTCTCCCAAAGGGCATGTATGCCTGCTTGATTAGTTTGTTGTCCGTCGTAGTTTTGGGTAAGATGCAGCGGCACATGAGCATCGGCTAAGTAATGCCCCAAATTTGCTGAATGGTTTAATATGGCCACAGTATCATGATCTTTAAAAGCCCTTACCAATTTATAATAGCTATACTGAATAGTCCAGGGCAATGTGCCGTATTTATCAAGCGTATCTGCAGAATACTTTACAACAGCATCCACCCAATTCTGTGGAATATTACTAAAAGTTTTTTTACCATAATGATCAGCATCCAAAAAATGATGCGGTGCTTCCGTTGAATCCACGTAGCGGCGTTTGTCGGCGCTGACAGCATGTTCGGTGATATAATCGATATTGTTTTTATAAAAGCCGGCCATGGCTTTAGGCAGTGTAAAAACGGCAAGCCGGTTAATGCGATAATGCGCATAAAAGCCCCAGGATGAACAAGATATTACTATTATTAAACCTATTGTGAAGCGGAGGGTAAATTTCATTTGTTGTAAGGTTTTAAGAGTTGTAGAGGTTGTAAATGTTGTAAGGGTTGCGGTGGTTGACTCTTACAACATTTATAACCCTTGCCAACTTTTTCAACATGTTACTTACTCTCCTTTCTTTTTGAGGAAGGCTATATATCCATTTAACAGTCTGAAACATTCATTATATCGTTCCCTTAAATTAACTAATTGGTCGGACGTAATGATCTTTTCGTCACAGGCACATACCAAATGATCTAAAATTTCATTTAGAGATCCGCGTGCATTTCGGCAAAATTTTATGTTATCCAGATAATGAAACCTACCATGCCCCTCGGCAATATTAGCTGTAGTAGAGCGTGAAGAGCGTTTTAATTGATCAATTAATCGATACTTTTCATCGTCAGGAAAGTTTTTAAGTAATTCAGAAATTTCGATCCTTAATTGTCTGCATTTTTTCCAAACTTCTAAATTCTCAAAGCCGTCCATAGTTATTTAGCGTATAAAGGATATATAGGTATTCACAAATATTAAAATAAACATTAGGCTTTTTGCATTTGAGTATCAGAATTCTGTTAATCATTTCAAATTAAATAATTTGTTGACGCTAATGAGCCTCCAACTTCTGCACCTACTAAAATTCATTGCAACCTTTACAACTCTTACAACCATTACAACTTTTCAAACCCTTTCTAACAAATAATAAAAATGAATTTGATTTATAAAATAATCATCCTATATTTGCATCCTTAAAATAAAAGAAAGAATAATACAGCTATACAATGGCAAATCATAAATCATCATTAAAAAGAATCAGGTCAAACGCTGCGAAGCGCTTACGTAACAGGTATCAGGCTAAAACAACCAGGAATGCTATTAAAAGACTTAGAGGCACTACTACTAAAGCCGATGCAAGCGTTCTTTTAGTTAAAGTGATTTCAATGCTCGACCGTTTAGCAAAGAAAAACGTTATCCACAAAAACAAAGCTTCGAACAATAAATCAAAGCTTACCAAATTTGTAAATAACTTAAAATAGTGTAACGATATATGTTGAAAAAGCCTGTTTTCATGTATGGAGACGGGCTTTTTTACTTTGTACAGAAAACAAAACAAAATTAAGCACTCTTTGCGTATAAGAGTATAATACAAACATTTGATAATAAAATACCGCAAAATTTGAGGCTATACTTTTCAATCTCTTTATTACTTATATCAATGACCGGATTTGCTTTACCAAATCGTGGCCATGTTGATAGCTTAAAGACGTTGGTGGCACCCTCTTTAAAGCAGGGTGCCGAACCGGATACTATAAGTATTAACCGGTTAAATAAATTAGCCGCTGATTATTTCGATTCAAATCCCGATAGTACCCTATACTATGCCCAAAAAAGTATTGCCCTTTCCCGAAAAATTAAATATAAAGCCGGAATAGCGAATGGCCTGGTGCAAACGGCCCACGCTAATTTTTTTATTGGGAAATTTGCTATTGCGCATAAGCAGTTCGGCGAAGCAATTTTAATTTACAAACATTTAAAAGACTATAAAGGCCTGAGTAATTCTTATATACTTTATGGTCGAATGTATAATATACAGGCTCAATATAAATTGGCTTTATATTATTTAAACCTGGCACTGGATATCAACAAGACTACAAAAAATGAAATAGATGAAGCTGATTGTTATAAAAACATGGGTATCGTTTATTTTAGCGAAGGCCAGTTATCTACCGCGCTCGACTACTATTATAAAGCCCTTTTTATCGCTTTAAAACAGCACAATGTACACGCAATAGCTGCCAACTATAATGATATTGGATTTGTGTTGTATGGAATGGAAATGTACCCCAATGCGCTTGAATATTATAAAAAAGCGCTGGTTATACTACAGGGAAGTAAAGACCTATATGGTGTGGGCGCCGTTAATGAAAATATTGGCGAGGTGCTCATGTCGGAAATGGACTATGACCGGGCAATAACTTACCTTGAAAAATCAATCAAAATTGCCGAAAAACAGAACGATAAAGAAGGATTGATTTCTGTTTATAGTGATATGGGGCTTTGTTACGCGCACAAGGGTCAATATAACAAAGCGTTGGATTATCTTAACTCTTCGCTGCAAATTGCTACTAAGTATAAAATTATTTATTACCAGGCATATACACTAATAGGTTTTGCCACCGTATACAACCTGCAAAAGGATTACAAAAATGCATACAAGTACGCAACGGAGGGTCAAAAATTAGCGGTTAAACTGGGCAATTTATCTGTTCGCTCCAATGCTGCCTTGCAGTTGAATAAAACTTTGGCGGGACTAGGGAAATTTGATCAGGCTTATAAGTTATTAAAGCAGTATATTGATTTAAAGGACAGCCTGAATAATAATGAAAGTATTCAGAAACTAACGTCGTATAGTCTCGAGCTTGATTTCGCTACTAAAGAACATCAGCTTGCTTTGCAGCAAAAGGAAAAAGACCTTTTATATCAGCAAAGAATTAAACAACAGCGATTAATCAATCTCGTATTCTTAAGCATTATACTTGGTATGGTCGCAATTTCTGTGGTTTATTATCGGCAAAAGCGTAAGCAGCAAAAAATTAATTTGATGCTTGAGGAAAAGAACCGCGAGGTTTTACGACAAAAAACCGACCTTGACGATCAGGCACAAAAACTAAACGATCTTAACACGCTAAAGGACCGGCTTATATCCGTTTTAGCGCATGATTTGAGGGCGCCGCTGAGTACGCTGCGCGGTTTATTCAGCCTTTTGCAGGACGAGACGATTTCGCACTCACAAATGTTGGAAATGATTCCAGGGGTGTTGAAGAAACTTGAATACACTTCCGATTTTCTGGATACCCTTTTATTTTGGATAAACAGCCAGATGGATAATTTTGGAAGCTCCGCAAAAAGCTTCCAGTTAAAAGATATTGTGGCTTACGAAACTGAGAGCTACGCTGAACAGGCAGCATTAAAAGGAATTAGTTTGATTGACAACGTACCTGATGACATTGCTGCATCAGCTGACCCCAATTCGGTACGTATAGTAATCCGTAATTTAATAACGAACGCTATAAAGTTTTCGAAAGAAAATGATACCATAGAGATTAATGCAAGGCAATATGATGCCGAGAATCATATAATTACGGTAACTGACACCGGCACAGGTATGAGCCCCGAACAGCTTAACAAGCTATTTAAAAGCAAAGTTAACAGCAACACCGGAACAAATAATGAATCGGGTACGGGGATGGGAATGTTGTTTTGTAAGGACCTTGTTGAAAAATGCAATGGTAAAATTTGGGTAACCAGTATACTTGGCAAAGGAACTGAATTCTCGTTCACTGTTCCAATCGGCATTAGCCAGGAAAGCAATATAGAGTTTGCCTGATAAAAACTTTAATTTTTTAAAGGCGCAGCTATTTGAATCTCCGATCTGAAGTATAATACTACCGTTTTACCAGAAATGCTTTGAAGTAATGGTTTGAAAATTGACTGGGCGTTTTGACGCGCCATACCTAAGACATTCATTTGCGTGGCATTGTCCAATATTTTTTTTTCAGCGAGCTTGTAAACACCTTCCACCATGTTTTTGGTATTATCCGGAAACCACGCTCCGGTAATGTCATATATCCTTGATTTTTCGTGATCCAATTTAGCATAACACACTTCGGGCTGGGGAAGGAAAACTACCACCGAATCTTTTGTCTGCGTAATATCCGATCTTTTAATTTTAGTAAGATCAATGCAGGCAGTAACCTCGCCAACGGCTAAAAACAAGATTTTGCTGTCGGGTAAAATTGCGTGCACCTCCTTTTGTTCAATTATATCCTTCATGGTATATTTAACCAATTCAAGCTTACCCATACTGGCTATCTTTTGCACCATCCCTGTTTCGGTTATTTCAGTTCGCGAATCAGTTAGCTGATGTTTTATATAAAGAAATAGAAAAATCAGAAGCCCGGTTATCACCAATGCGCTTACCAATGTAAACGAAATGCGGTTAACGAAACGGTTTGACATTGTTATGGAGGAAAAGGGGTTAGAGGTAAGAGATTAGAGATCAGGGTCGTTTTTTAAACTTTTGGTAAAAAACTAATCTCTAACCTCCAGTCTCTAATCATTAAACATACTGCACGGCCAAAGTAATAGGCACGCTTAATGCTTTTGATATAATGCAATTGGCTCTTGCGCCTTCGGCAATTTCTTTAAACTTCGCTTCTGATACGCCTGCAATCGCTGATCCTTTGAGATCAAGGTGAATGTTTGTAATAGTCAGTGACTGCATATCCAGTTCCAAAATGGCATCGGTACTCAGATCACCTGGTGTAAAGCCAGCCTGGCTTAAAGCAGCGCCTACTGCCATGGTAAAACAACCGGCATGGGCGGCAGCTATCAATTCTTCGGGATTGGTGCCTATGCCATCGGCAAAGCGGGTTTTAAATGAATACTGAGTATTGTTGAGGATGGTGCTTTGAGTTGTGATTTCTCCTTTTCCTTCCATAAGGGTGCCATTCCAATGGGCATGTGCTGTACGTTTCATGGTTTCTGTTATTGATATGTTTAAAAATTGAGTTTAATATTTTGCTGTTATTTTAAGATTAGCCGCTATCGGCCCGGGACTGAATAATGAGGTATTACAAAATGCTCGTTCACCCCGCTGATGAAACTTAGAACATCATCGCGACCCAATTGTGTTTCGGCAGATGTAATAAAGTTTTGAGGAACTTCTTCAAAAGTCTCCGATAATGTTTTCCTGAATTTGGCAATGTTCTGATCAGTTTTTACTCCCGATTGCTTGTCGGCTTTTGTAAAAACCAGTACAAATGATAAACCTTTTTCGCCAAGCCAATTACAAAACTCCAGGTCTATTTTTTGCGGCTCAAGGCGACTGTCAATCAATACCATTACACATTGCAGGCTTTCGCGCTTATCTAAGTAAGTATGAATAAATTTATCCCAATCGGCTTTTTTACTTTTGGAGGCCCGGGCGTAACCGTAGCCAGGCAAATCCACAATATACCAGCTGTCGTTGATCAGGAAGTGATTGATGAGTTGTGTTTTACCGGGTGTTTGAGATGTTTTTGCCAGCCCTTTTTTATTGGTAAGCATATTAATCAGCGATGATTTACCCACATTGGAGCGCCCGATAAAAGCATACTCCGGCTTTACCGGCGGAGGCAATTTTGAAATCTGGGTATTGCTGCAAATGAATTCGGCAGATTTGATGATCATTGTGTAAAGGTAAATTTTTGATATGAGATTTTAGAATTGTGAGTGAATAGAAACGATAATACAATCACACACTCATGTGAATCACCGCGTTGCGATCCGTATTTTTACAATCATTAAACATTGTCTATTTTTAAATTCTGTAAATTTGATGTTTAAACATGCAATTTAATGGACAACTATAAAATACCATCTCAAACCCGCATAGGGCACGTACATTTAAAGGTAAGCGATTTGCAGAAGTCGCTCGATTTTTACTGCGGATTATTGGGATTTGAAAAAATGGTGATGTACGGCAACCAGGCTGCGTTTATCTCAGCCGGAGGATATCATCACCATATTGGGCTAAACACCTGGCAAAGTAAAGGTGCACCGCCCGCACCCGAATACGCACCTGGATTATTTCATACCGCTATTTTGTATCCCGAGCGTAAAGACCTCGCCGTCATACTGCAGCGCCTCATAGATGCTAAATACCCCATTACAGGCGCATCAGATCATGGCGTATCCGAAGCTATTTATTTGAACGACCCCGACCAAAACGGCGTTGAATTATATTGGGACAGGCCGAAAGAATTATGGCCGGTTGATGAAAATGGAGAAATGACCATGTTTACTAAAAGATTGGATGTGGAAGGGTTGCTTGGCGAATTGTCTGGATCAGGATTTACAGGATTTTAGGATTGCCAGGATGCAGAGTAACCAGCGATCATTCTGAGAATCCGGTTGATGAAAATGGTAAAATGACTATGTTTGCCAAAACAGCGGATGTAGAAGATTTGTCGACAACTTTGTCTGAACAATGATTCTCAGGATTCAAGATAGCCATGATGCTAAGTAACCAGCAGCCATCCTGAAAATCCACAAATCCTGAGAATCCTGATTCAGATAAAAATCACAATTCCCTGATCATTATATCTTTAAAATAAGCTTTGTGCCCATGATCCTGCAACGCGATATGACCTGTTTTTGCCAGGCCATAATCTGGATAGTCTTTCCATTTGCCGGTTGCTTTTTTCCGGTTCCAGTTTGTGTCCCAGGCGATAAACTCCAGTATTTTTTTTCCGTTTAGCCAATGCTCTACATGGCCTTTGTTAAAAACAATTTTGCTGGTGTTCCATTCGCCAACGGCATGTAGTTTCTTTTGATCGTTTGGTAAATGCATGGCGTAGTCGCACCCTGTTTTCTGCCATTCTTCCAGTTTGTCCGGCCAGCCTGCATCGTCAATTATCTGATATTCAGGGCCGGTTTGGTAGGTAGTATGGTATTTCGGGTATTCAACAACATGGTACATCACACCACTGTTGCTTCCCGGCTCAATCTTCCAACTCCAGGTTAACTCAAAATTTTCGTATTGCTGATCGGTAACAATATCGCCTCCCGATGCATCGGCTGGAGCCCCTAAACATACAAGAGCGCCATCGATGATGGTCCAGTTTTTTACCGCGCCTTTTTTGTTAAAACCATGCCAGCCGTTCAGACTTTTACCATCAAACAAACTAACCCAGTCCTTCTTTATTATTTTTGACGATTTATGATTTGAAGCAGCAGGTACATGCTTTGCCAACGTTTGCATGCCAATTAAGCCCGCAGCAGCTATAATGATGCTTGTTTTGGTTAATACATTTCTCATAAAATTATTTGGTTAGTTGTTAGCCGTTAGCCATCAGCAGTTGTTTTTAACTTTCTCCCTTTGCCTTTCCGCTTTTACCTTTCGCCTTTGGCCTTTCCTCATCCTTTCTTCAGCGCCATTTTCTCCGGATCCCAAAACATGGGTTGGTTTTTAAAATAACTATCGTTGCAAAGCAATGCGGGCGCTGCCGCACGGTAACCAAATGTAGCATCTTCAGTTACTTTTCCATTGTTGCGAATGGCCGTTATGAAGTTATTCATGTGATCATAAGGGCCGCCCAGGTAACCTTTTTCTGCATCGAAACTGATCTCCTCGGGAGGAAGCATTTTTTTTCTTCCCGGATTAGAGTCTCCGCTTTGTTTTAGTTTTTCGAGGTAAAAAGGATCGTCAGATGCCAGTACTTTGTTTCTTTTTAATACTACCTGATCCCATGTAACATCCATGGCTCCTTCACTTCCAACCAATCTCAAATAAGTGGTGCCGCTTGTGCCATCAACAAAATTGCAGCGTAACGAAAGGTTGAAGGCCGGATGTGCTGCGTTTTGAGCATAATCAAAAGTGCCTAATAACACGTCGGGTACTTCGCGGCCGTCGTTCCAGAAACGTAGACCGCCTGCGGCATAAATTTTTTCGGGTCCGAATGAACCGGTGATAAAATGAAGGCTCGAAAATAAATGCACAAAAAGATCACCACACATACCCGTTCCGTAATCGGTATAATTACGCCACCTGAAAAAACGCTTTTCATCAAAGGGGCGTTTATGCGTATTGCTTACATAAGTCTCCCAATCAACTGTTTGCGGCGAAGCGTCAGCAGGTATAGGATATTGCCAAACTTCGAGGGGTAAACGCCTTGCCCAAAAACCTTCAGCATAATTTAGCTGACCAATGGCGCCGCTTTTTAACAGTTCTTTTGCCTTCTCGTTTCCCAGGGACGATACACCCTGGCTTCCCACCTGGAAAATTTTACCTGTTTCCTGTTGCGCTTTTATAACTGCTGGTCCTTCGGTAATGGAATGTACCATAGGTTTTTCACAATAAACATGCTTGCCCGCATGCATCGCGTCAACGGATATAGTTTGATGCCAATGATCGGGAGTGCCTATGATTACGGCATCAACATCTTTTCTGTTTAATATTTCTTTGTAGATCTTGGTAGTGAAAATGTCGGCGCCCCAGCGTTGTTTTGCGTCGTTTAAACGGCCATCGTACAGGTCACATACGGCCACCAGTTTTACTCCCGGAATCTTTAATGCTACATCAGTATCCGTTGATCCCTGGCCGCCAGCACCAATCAGCGCTATGTTAACCTGGTCGTTAGCACTGATAGATGGTTGGCGTTTAAGATATTCAAACGGCTGATTGTGCTTTTCGGCAGCAAATAAATTTGGCACTAAGGCAGCGGCCGCAGTAACCGTTGTAAGCTTTTTTACAAAGCTTCTGCGCGATGATCCGGGGTTCTCTTTCATAAAAGGTGTTTACTTTGGAATTAAATTTTTAGACAGCTAAATATAAATATCTAAATATAAATATCTGAAAAAGAATCTTTTTGGGTGAAAAATGTGTATAACTCTTATAAGTAATCCGGAAATTGAGCGTCTGCGACAAAACCGGCTCTTTTTGAGCGCCTAAAAAACAAACAGAAGCGAAAAATCCGAAATCGTTTATCATTATATTATATTTACAGTTTTTATGGATAAAACTATCACCCCCTATTACGACGCCAGGGCTACAAAAAAGCAGCAGGTGGCGGTTATGTTTAATAATATATCAAAAACCTACGATTTTTTAAACCATTTTTTGTCCTTAGGGATTGATATCCTTTGGCGGAAAAAGGCGATTAACCAGCTAAAAAAAGATCAGCCTAAGCTGATACTCGATGTTGCCACAGGTACCGGCGATTTTGCTTTTGAAGCTTTATCAATTCTTAAACCCGACAAAATTATCGGAGTTGACATTTCGCAGGGAATGCTGGACATCGCACAAAAAAAGATAGATGCCCGCAATTTAGGCGACAAGTTTGAAGTTAGACTTGGCGATTCGGAACAATTGCCGTTTGGCGACAACGCATTCGATGCGGTAACAGTGGCTTTTGGTGTACGCAATTTTGAAAATTTAAAATCGGGCCTGTCAGATATCCGTCGCGTTTTAAAAGAAGGCGGGAAGGTGGTAGTGCTCGAATTCTCAAAGCCAAGGATATTTCCGGTTAAACAATTATATAAATTCTATTTTAATTATATTACACCCGGAATCGGAAAGCTTTTTTCGAAGGATGCCAGGGCCTATACTTATTTGCCGGAATCGGTAGAGGCCTTTCCGGATGGAGAAGGTTTTGTTTTTATTATGGAAAGAGTTGGATTTAAAAACACTAAATGTAAGTCTTTGGCGTTTGGAATTTGTTCAATATATACGGGCGTTAAATGAATAAAACTGGGTTCCTGATCATTATCTTATTGTTTATCAGTAATTTATTAAAGGCGCAGTTGCCTGCCCCCGCGTGGGGCGGTGGCGCTGATCAGCAGGACCTAAGTTTTGGATTTACCTTTTCGTATGTAACAAGCAACTATAAAATCATTAAACAGCCAAACTGGCGGGCGCCCTTTTTCGATAAACTTAATAACAGGTACGTTACTGATTCCTTAAATAGCATCAGCTCAAACAGCCTTCCCGGTTTTGCAATTGGTTTTCTTACGCGCTACAGTTTTAGCGACCACCTGGAAGTACGCGTAACACCTTCGCTGGTTTTCGCTGACCGGGGTATTAGCTATGCTTATGCGACACCCTCACAGGACGTATCTAAACAAGTTCAAACAACTACAATTGATTTTCCGGTATCTTTCAAACTGATGTCCGATAGGATACAAAATTTTAGGGCGTACATTATGGGCGGTGTAAAATACTCCCAGGCTATAGGGAAGGGCAACACCAGCGGCGCCGATAGTAATGATCCGCTGCAAAGACTTGTTAAAAATGACAAAGGCTTCGGATCATACGAAGCAGGTTTGGGTTGTGATATCTACTTCGAGTTTTTTAAGCTTTCGCCACAGATAAAGATATCCAATTCTTTCGGCAATATACTAGTGCCCGAAAATCAGCCTTTCTCAGCTCCAATCAGCAAATTATATCTGCATACAGTAATGTTTAGTTTAATTTTTGAATAGTTGAGTAAAACCGGATTTAAAAAACATAATTTCGCTGTGATAGTTATTTGTTTCTATGACTAAGATAGCATTAATAACGGGCGCATCCTCAGGGATAGGTGAAGCCTGTGCACAATTATTCGCCAGTGAGCATTATAACCTGGTACTTACCGGCAGACGGCTCGACAGGCTTGAAAAATTAGCGAAGAAACTAAATGCTAAATATAATGTGGAGGTAGCTGTTTCATCGTTTGATGTACGAAACCGCGACGAGGTATTAAGCAATTTAGAACAGCTCCCGGCAAAGTGGAAAAAGGTAAATGTGCTCATCAACAATGCCGGTTTAAGTCAGGGCCTTGATCCTATACAAAATGGCAGTATTGACGATTGGGATGTAATGATTGATACAAACATTAAAGGCTTGCTATACGTAAGCAAAGTGGTATCAAACTGGATGATAGATAACAAACACGGCCATATAATAAACATAGGATCTATCGCTGCAAAGGAAGTATATCAAAATGGTAACGTATATTGCGCAACAAAACATGCAGTTGATTCTTTAAACCAGGCAATGCGGATAGATTTGCTTTCGCATGGAATTAAAGTCACTGCCATACATCCGGGAGCTGTGGAAACTGAGTTTTCGGAAGTTAGGTTTAAAGGAGACAAAGAACGGGCGAAAAAGGTTTATGACGGTTTTGAACCACTAGTGGCGGCAGATATTGCCCAAACAATATGGTTTGTTGTATCGCGGCCGGCACACGTTAATATCAACGAATTAACCGTTATGCCAACTGCACAGGCTGCAGCGTCGATTATATTTAGAAAGTCATGAGGTGGAGTCGGAAAAGTCCGGGAGTCGGAAAGTTCGAAAGACTAAAATGAAATAAAGAATAAAATTAGAACCAGGCAAAAGAAAATCTTCCGGACTTTCGGACTTTTCCGACTTTCGGACTAAAAATAAATCACATGTCACTAATTAACCAGGTAGACCAGGATATAAAACAGGCAATGCTCGCCAAGCAGCCGGACCGCCTGAGAGGGCTTCGTGCTATAAAATCGGCATTGCTTTTGGCACGGACCGAGAAAGGCGCAGCAGAAGAATTAACCAAAGAAGCTGAAATTAAGGTGTTGCAAAAATTGGTAAAGCAACGTAAAGAGTCTGCAGAGATATATAAGGCGCAAAACAGGGACGATCTGTATCAGATTGAGATAGAGGAGATGAAAGTGATAGAACCCTATTTGCCGCAGCAAATGAGCCGTTTTGAAATTGAGGGTTATTTACAGGAATTAATAACAAGGGTAGGGGCAACCTCCGTAAGCGACATGGGTAAAGTGATGGGTATAGCGAATAAAGAACTCGCTGGACAGGCTGATGGCCGGACAATATCGGAGGTGGTAAAACAGCTTTTAGGATGAGGCGGTGATTGGGCAGTAGTGAATAGTGAATGGTAAAAAAGGGGTGGATCAGGTTGTAAATCGTTCACCACTTACCATTCACTACTGACCACTCACCGAATAACTAAAAATAATTGCTAAAACTAAACGGCAATAAGCTATTTTTATAGCGGATTATTATACTTTTTATACTGAATTGAATTTCAGACTTGACATTAGAATTTAACTTTACAAATTTATATGGATTTCGTGCTTAAAGAGGAACACGGTTTTAGTTATATCGATGAGGGCGAAGGGGAAGTGTTGTTATTGCTACATGGTTTAATGGGGGCATTAAGCAATTGGGAAGAGGTTGTTAATGAATTTAAGTCGGAATACAGGGTAATAATTCCTATACTGCCTATTT
>DASYEP010000031.1:0-4935 GCA_036498965.1 Mucilaginibacter sp. | reverse complement strand
GCCGGATTATTAAAGTATGCACCCTTTCGCGAGCAGCATGCTTTAAAATTTGCTGTAACATTACGCAACTCAACCTACTCCAATGTATTGGGGCAGGGACTGATCGCTATTACGCAGGGCACTTTACTGGCCATGGGTTTTTATGCGTTTGGTATACCCGATGCGGTGTTTTGGGGTATTATTGGTTGCTTTATCTCCTTTTTACCGGTTGTAGGCGCGCCAACATTATGTATACCCGCAAGTATTATATTATTTGCTACAGACCATACTGTAAAAGGTATCTTTTTGCTAGCTTATGGTTTATTATTTATTGGCAACGTTGATAATGTATTAAGAATGCTGATCAACAAACGTGTCGGCAATACACATCCTATCATTTCTGTTATCGGGGTGTTTATAGGCCTGCCTTTGTTTGGGATATTGGGTTTGGTTTTCGGGCCGCTGCTGTTATCGTATTTCCTGTTGTTGCTGGAGATATATGAGACTAACCGGATGGCGGCCGAGCGCCTCGAAAGGATAAGGACAGGCCCTGATAATTAAACCTTTGATTAATATTTTTTGATAGGCCAAAGTTAATACCGATATTATGAGGGCTAATATTTGGATGATAAAGCCGACAAAAAGTCGGTTTGTAAATAATTGGCAGGATATTTAACCGTTAATGAAACAAAAGTTCAACTTTAAAATTATAATATTATGAATGATAACTCAAAGGTTATAGTTGCATTGCTTGCCGGATTAGCAGCAGGGGCAGCGTTAGGGATCTTATTTGCGCCCGAGAAAGGCACTGAAACGCGTGATAAGCTTACCGAATCATTAAAGAAATTGGGAGAATCAATCAGGGAAACAGCAGCTGCAGAAATTGATAACCTGGTAGGTTTAAAGGATAAAGTTGTCGACAATATTAAAAGCAAAATCAAAGATACCGAAGACGAATACCAGGACGATCTGGAACACGCATAATTAAAATATACATCCCGGGTAAGCAATTACCCGGGATTTTAATAAACCTATGGAAGACCAGAAGGAAAAATTGCCACCCATTATTGACCAGTTAAAAGAATATGTGGAAACGCGTATCAAACTGGCAAAATACGAAGCTATTGATCGCAGCAGCTCAATAGCAGCAAGTTTGGTTGTTGATATCATAATTGCCATCAGCTTCGTGCTTACTTTTCTTTTTCTCAGCTTCACTTTAGCTTTGTATTTATCGCAGCTGTTACACTCCTATTGGGGGGGCTTTGGCTGCACGGCTTTATTATATTTACTGATAGCGATCATACTGATACTTGCAAAGGATAAGTTACAGAAACCTTTAATAAACTTATTCATCAAAAAACTGTTCAAATAATGCCGATGGATACGTCTATAAACAACGCAAGCGAACTTAAAGCAGAAATAGCACGACTCAAAATGATCGAAGAGGAGCAGAGTCATGCTATAAAAGCTCGTTTCAACACACCTTCAGCCCTGTTTCATACCATAGTCTCTATCTTCCCAAAATCGCCCGAAGGGAAAGGCGGGTTTTTTAACCAGGATATTTTCGGCCTCCTGTCAAGAATAGTATTGCCGTTAACCCTCAACAAAACGATTTTTCGTAACTCCAACTTTTTGATCAAAACACTGGTTGGTTTCCTCTCTCAAAAAGCGTCACATTTGGTGAACGAGGATGTGGTAACCGGCGCCTGGGATAAGGTGAAATCTCTTTTTGAAAAAAAGAAACCCGCAGATTACGGTATTCCTCCCGATAGCGAAGCTTCCTGATCAGCACTTTTATATACACTTTCATTCTATCACGATAGCTCAGCCAAGTTGTCTTCAATCGCCTTTATTTTTTTAAAATATTTAGCCATTATAGCCTCATACATTAGCAGCATTCGCTCATCTGGGGATATGATCTGCTGTTGTAATTTGCAGGGTCTCATCGCCCAGCTCAAAGAAGGTTTTCTTTTTGGTTTCTTTTCTTAGCCTTGTAATGGCATTGTTTATGGCAATGCGGTACATCCAGGTAGATATTTTTGAATCACCTTTAAATGAGGGATAAGCGTGCCATAATTGTAATACGATATCCTGGAAAAGATCTTCCTTATCCTCTTTATTGCCGCAATACATATTGCAAACTTTAAATATCAGGCCCTGGTTGTCTGAAATGAGTTTAAGAAATTGATCTTTCAAATTATAATTTTATTCAATTAGTCGGCAGAGGAGCGAAAAACTTAGCGCTGCTTTAATTTTTTTTAAAAATACGCAATGCTAAAAAATACAGGCTTGTATTAAAACTGATATAAAACTTATTTTTGCCAGAACTCTGTTTCTTGTCAAATTTGTTAGGCACTCTATGCAAGGGACAAAATAATTTCTCTTCCAAAATTAATTAGGCTTAGCGTTTAATTTCGCATAATTTGCTTTTCAAAAAATAAAAGGTTATATTTGTTATTGTACAATAACAAGTATAAAAACAGTATTTTGTCGGCACTGTTTTTGTAGACACCATCTCATCAAATCTCAATTATCATGGAAGTAATTAGAATAATTTCACAACGCGTGGGTGATATATTGGATTATTATTTTGGCTCTGACATGGATGTTATGAGCGATGATGCTAAAAAAATATTCTCTAATAAAGAAGATAGACAGAAATACATTGATGCCGTAGAGGAATTAAGAAAAGAAAACAAGAAAGAGGTAGAGATTACGCTATCTAACAAAGAGACCGTTACTCTGATTTCCTAATTAGGCAGTGGGAAAAGAGTACACAATAAGCAGCATAATAATAGTTGTTTGGCTTATTTTTCCGGGTGTAGTATTTAAAAGATTTTATTTTCAAGGCCAATTCACAAAGCAATTTGGAGTTGGCCTTTTTGCTGACAGGCTTATTACCAGTATTTTTTGGGGTATTCCGGTTCAAATAGCTACATTTTTAATTTATAGCCGTGTTTTAAATTTTACATTCACAGGAATAGAAAAAAATATTCAAGAATTTTATGAGCAGCTTTCAGAAAATAAATTTCCATTAATATCTTATTCAACTTTAGAATATATCCTTGGTTATTTAGTTTGTTTGATAATAACCGCGGCTACCCTTGGTGGTATTTGCCATAGAATTGTCCGAATATTTAAAGTAGATCTGAAATGGCCGGTATTCCGGTTCAATAATCATTGGCACTATTATTTTAGAGGTGAAGTATTAAATACTAAGGAATTTAAAGCCCTAAAAACAGGAAAATGGCACACAACAATTGTTGATGTCGTAATTAATGATGGGACAGAAGGTAATAAAATGATTAAGGGGTATCTAACTCAATATACAATCTCACATAAAACAGGTGACCTTGAAAGTTTGTATTTAACGGATACTATGCGATATTCAAAATCACAAAAACAATATGTCCGAGTTCCCGGGGATTGTTTTGTCGTTTTGTATGAGCATGTGATAGATATGAATTTACTATACAACCAAATCAAACCGAACTTAAATGTTCGACAAATTATAAGGGTAATATTTAATATAGTTGGATTTCTCGCTTTTATCTATATTCTTATTTTCCCATGGTATCTAAACATAAGAGTGTTAAATAAGATATTTGGAAGCATGACCGCCATGATAACATGGCTATTCTTTTTAGTGGTTATTTCCTTTGCTATTGATCCAAGTTCCAATAAAAAAATGACTAAACAGGCTTTAATCGGGTGTTTGGTAATTGGTTCGGTATTTCTTTTCTTTACTCTCGTTTTCTTTAAAATAATGCCTTGGATCAGCTAATGGTAGTGCATTTTAAGAATTAAGAGGATATCTAATATTATTATGTGCGTATCCACTGACCTCGCGTCGTATTTAAAGCAATTGATAAAAAACTTATTTTTGCCTGCTAATTTTTATAAGTGGGAAAAGATAAATTAAGACGTTTTGCTGAAATAGATACCTTCGGCAATGTGCTGCAATTAGATGCAGGTAAGCCCTTAAAAGGTAACTGGGCAAAGGATTTCTTCAAAAACAATAATCCGGTAGTACTGGAGCTGGCCTGTGGCAAAGGCGAATACACCGTTAACCTGGGCTGCTTGTTTCCTCAAAAAAACTTCGTGGGTATTGACTATAAAGGCAACCGTATATGGCGCGGGGCCAAAACGGCGTTGGAAGATGGCGTAAACAACGTAGGCTTCCTGCGTATCCAGATAGAGACCATCCTGGATTATTTTGGTGAGGGAGAAGTCGACGAGATATGGATAACTTTCCCCGATCCGCAGCCGCAGATCAGTCGCGAGAAAAAGCGCCTAACCTCGCCCCGCTTCCTCGAAAAATATAAACTGTTATTAAAGCCCGGCGGTTGCGTTAACCTGAAAACAGATAATGATGACTTTTATGCTTATACAGCAGAAAAAATAGCCGAATTTAGCCTAAACCTGCATATCAAAACAGAAGACCTGTATCATTCCGAATATGCCGATGAGGTTTTGTCTATCAAAACCTATTACGAAAAGAAATATTTGCAGGATAATAAGAATATCAACTATCTTAAGTTCTCATTTCAATAACCCATGCCCGATCTGAATTTTTACGATATGGTATACCAGGTGGTCCGGCTCATCCCGAAAGGCCGGGTGACCTCTTATGGTGCTATCGCCAATTACCTGGGAACTAAAGGCTCATCGCGGATGGTAGGGTATGCCATGCAGGCCTGTGGTACGGCCAATCCTCCGGTACCTGCCCACCGCGTAGTTAACAGCGCTGGCCTGCTGACCGGCAAATTCCACTTCGGCGGCGACCGTATGGAGCAAATGCTCGCATCAGAAGGCGTAAAAGTAAATGACAATAAAGTAGTAGATTTTAAGAAAGTATTCTGGGATCCTGCAATAGAGCTGGAAATGTAAAAATATGGTTTTAAAGTCCTCTCCTTTGGAGAGGATTTAGGTGAGGCGTAACAACTCCATCCTGTT
>DASYEP010000030.1:0-17759 GCA_036498965.1 Mucilaginibacter sp. | reverse complement strand
CCATGACGATAATGCGCCTTTACCGCTGTTAACTTTTCCACAAAAATTACAGTTATTAACAAAGAAAAAGAAGCAAAAAGAAAGCTTCAACAATAATAATAACCGCTTATTCTTGTTGAAGCTAATCTAAAGGCAATGACGAAGGGTGTTAATAAAAAAACCCGCTCATCGCGGGTTTTTTTATTATAGACCAAAAGAATCCTAAAATCCTTTAATCCTATAAATCTTAGTCTTATTTCACTGCATCAACAACTGCTTTAAAAGCATCCGGGTGATTCATGGCTAAATCAGCTAATACTTTACGGTTTAAACCGATTTCTTTGCTGTTTAATTTACCCATTAGCTGTGAGTATGAAATTCCGTGCTGACGTGCTCCGGCGTTGATACGCTGAATCCACAAAGCTCTGAATTCTCTTTTCTTGGTTTTACGGTCGCGGTAAGCGTACTGTAAACCTTTTTCAACTGTGTTTTTTGCAACGGTATAAACCTTGCTGCGTGAACCCCAATAACCTTTGGCGAGGTTCATGATTTTTTTTCTGCGTCTTCTCGACGCTACTGCGTTAACTGAACGTGGCATTTTCTTGTCTTTTTGGTAGTGGGTGTCCTTCCATTTTCCCCGTTGTCTGTGTCCACACAGACAACTATTTTTTTCTTTCAGTCGTCGGTGAGGACACCGACTCCGGAGGATTGAAAAGGATCTTGCTTACCCGATTACCTGGTTAAAAATTTGTTAATTACTTACCTATGCAAAGCATACGTTTTACGTTACCCATATCTGCATCAGATACTAATGAAGTGTGGGTAAGGTTGCGCTTACGTTTTGTAGACATCTTGGTTAAGATGTGGCTTTTGAAAGCGTTCTTCCTGGTGATTTTACCGGTTCCAGTGATGCTAAAGCGTTTTTTAGCGCTGGAATTGGTTTTCATTTTTGGCATGTCCGTGTTATATGTATTTATTAAAAATTATTCTCTTTGAGGTGAAAGCTGAAAGGCGAAAGTTTTTGAAGCTTCTTTCGGACTTTCCGACTTCCGGACTTTTCCGACTCTCCTTACTTCTTAGCCCCCTTTGGCGTAACGGTTAAAAACATCCGTTTTCCTTCCAGTTTTGGCAATTGTTCTACTTTACCCACTTCTTCCAATGCCTGTGCAAAACGCAGCAGCAAAATTTCACCCTGCTCCTTGTAAACTATCGCACGGCCTTTGAAATGCACGTAAGCCCTAACTTTTTCGCCGCTTTCCAAAAACTTAATGGCATGCTTTAGTTTAAATTCAAAGTCATGGTCGTCGGTATTCGGGCCAAACCTTATCTCCTTAATAACCGTTTGCTTGGCATTGCTCTTAATCTCCTTCAACTTTTTCTTCTGCTCGTAAATGAACTTGTTATAGTCCGTTACTTTACAAACAGGAGGCACCGCGTTCGGCGAAATCTCCACAAGATCTAACTCTTGTTCTTCTGCAAGCTTAAGTGCATCCCTCAGGGAATAAATGCCTTGCTCCACGTTGTCGCCGACAAGACGAACTTCCTGGGCCCTGATAAATTGATTAATGTTGTGTTCGGCTTCCTTTTTCTTGAAAGGTAGCCTTGGTCCTCTGTTGAAAGGTTTGTTTAATGCCAAGTTATACGTTTATTTCTTTAAGTATTTGTTTTTTAAATTCTTCAATGCTCATACTTCCTAAATCCCCCTGGCCATGTTTTCGAACGGAAACCATTCCATCGGCGGCTTCTTTTTCGCCTACCACAAGCATATAAGGGATTTTTTTAACTTCCGCGTCACGTATCTTACGCCCTATTTTCTCATCGCGAAAATCAATAAGCCCGCAAATATCGGAATCTTTTAACGATTCTGAAAGTTTTTTTGCATAATCTTCATATTTTTCTGAGATCGGTAATATGATAAATTGTTCAGGCGAAAGCCATAATGGAAAATTGCCTGCGCAGTGCTCAATCAACACGGCAATAAAGCGTTCCAGCGAGCCAAATGGCGCGCGGTGGATCATTACCGGCCGGTGTTTTTGATTATCGCTGCCGGTGTATTCCAGCTCAAAACGTTCCGGTAAATTATAGTCAACCTGTATGGTACCCAACTGCCATTTTCTGCCCAAAGCATCCTTCACCATAAAATCAAGCTTAGGGCCATAAAATGCCGCTTCGCCAAGTTCAATTACGGTTTTCAAACCTTTTTCTTCGGCAGCTTCAATAATAGCAATTTCGGCTAAAGCCCAATTGGCATCGCTGCCGATGTATTTAGATTTATTTTCAGGATCACGCAGCGAAATCTGCGCAGTATAATTTTCAAACCCTAAGGCGGTAAACACATAAAGCACCAGGTCGATCACTTTTTTAAACTCATCCTTTACCTGGTCGGGACGGCAAAACAGGTGGGCATCGTCCTGTGTAAAACCGCGAACACGGGTTAAGCCATGCAATTCGCCGCTTTGTTCATAGCGATAAACAGTTCCAAACTCCGCATAACGAACCGGTAAGTCCTTATACGACCGTGGCTTAGTTTTATAAATTTCGCAATGGTGAGGGCAGTTCATTGGTTTTAAAAAGAACTCCTCCCCTTCCTGCGGAGTTTTTATTGGCTGAAATGAATCAGCCCCATATTTTTCGTAATGCCCGGATGTTACATATAAATTTTTGTGGCCTATATGTGGAGTGATCACCTGCTCGTACCCGGCCTTTACCTGGGCCTTTTGCATAAAGTTAACCAGCTTTTCCCGTAATGCAGTTCCTTTGGGTAACCATAGCGGTAGCCCCATACCCACTTTTTCCGAAAAGGCAAACAGCTCCATTTCCTTACCTAACTTGCGGTGGTCACGCTTTTTAGCTTCTTCCAGCACATGCAAATAATCTGTAAGCTCGCTTTGTTTTGGGAAGGTTACGCCGTATATGCGGGTTAATTGTTTCCTGCTTTCGTCGCCACGCCAGTATGCGCCGGCAACACTCATCAGCTTTACCGCTTTAATAAAACCTGTGTTGGGGATATGCGGCCCGCGGCACAGATCGGTAAAGTTACCCTGTGTATAAAAAGTAATTGAACCATCCGGAAGGTCTTTTATCAAATCGAGTTTATACTCATCGCCTTTTTCGGTAAAGTACTCAATAGCATCGGCTTTGCTTACCGGTTTGCGCACAAACTCCTCTTTGGTTTTGGCAAGCTCCAGTATTTTATCCTCGATCTTTTTAAACTCGTCCGACGAAAACTCGCGGTCGCCAAAATCCACATCGTAATAAAACCCTGTCTCAATTGCCGGGCCTATGCCAAACTTTGTACCGGGGTACAAAGCTTCCAAAGCCTCGGCCATCAGATGAGCAGATGAATGCCAAAAGGTGGCCTTCCCCTGCAGGTCATTCCAGGTTAAAAGTTTTACAGAAGCATCGTGCTCAATGGGCCGGCCTGCATCCCAAACCTGGCCGTTAACTTCGGCTGCCAATACGTTTCGTGCTAATCCTTCGGAGATCGACATCGCGATCTGCATGGAGCTGGTGCCCTTCTCATACTGACGAAGGGATCCATCGGGAAGTGTAATATTAATCATCTACAACTATGATTTGGCCCGGTATCGTTCGCTTTAATAATAAAAGGCGATAAGGGCCGGTTAAAAAATAAAAGTTATAAAATCACGTACAGGGTGATTTGTATGTTGCAGGCAAAGATAGGAAAAATGAATGCTTTATTGTATTATATTTGAACATGCTCTTATCACTAAATTCATTTGTGCCTTTTGAATCAGATGTCTGGGGAACAGTTTCTGACTGGGCTATGGTGATCGTCACTGGAATTACAGCGATATTCATTTATCGAACATTTCGTGCTCAATTGAAAGTCACAAAAGACCAAACCGAACTACTCAAGATAGAACAAATTCGACTTAGAGAACAATTTAGAACAGAGATTGATGTTTCTGGTGGGAATGAGTGGACTTCAGTAAATACTTTTTGGGTTAATATCAAAGCGATAAATCATAATGCCTTTAATCTTAAAATAAAAATAGTAAGAGCCTCAGGATATCCGTTAAGACTTCTTAATGAAGAAATAGTGTTACTGAAAATGGAAAATTGGGTTGGCGTTATCAAACAGGAAGTAAATCATGAAGATTTAAAAAATGAATACGAAATACAAATATCTTATGAGGATGCCAATGGCAAATCGTATATTCAAATTGTAACAGGTATAGCATTTGATGAACGTCCAAAGATATCGCCGCCCATTTTTGTTAGAGCGGAGTGAATGAGCGCATCTCTTTTTTAGTGTATCTTCAACCCTTCCCCCCTCTCGGGCGTGAGGTGAGGTGAGGTGAGGTGATCCTCGGTCATAAATTTCTCGTTTTAACTTGCTGCCGGAATATATTTGTTGAAATTATTTCTTGCTATTCTTCACTAATTCGCACGCTGCAGGTTCATTTTCTAAGGAATCATGAAGCAAACTAACTCTCCACAAACTACTGGTTCGTCGGATTCGCCAACTCCTTCCGAAGTTGCACATTCTCCGCCTCACTGATCAACCATTGAGATACCTCTCACAAAGTGCCGGATACTCTGCTCGTTCATGTTCTTTTAAAAAAACTTAACACTCGCTTTATATACATCAACAATTCGCAAACACTTATGGGTACACGGGTATAAATTTTTTTTAATAATATTAAACCACTCTTAAAATTTCATTCATACTTCTGGAAATTTTATTTCTTCCATCATAAGGTCATTAAGGTAGGTTGAAAATACCGTGAAAACACCCCTTGCAAAATGGATTTAAACTCATTACTTTAATATCAATAATCGAAAGCGACATGGAAAAAGATATCGCACTTCAGTTGCTGGTAAATTTATGGTGGTTCGGAGCGGGAGTCATACTTTGTTACCTATTCACCGCCAATAAAGTCTATATCCTGGCATACCTCCAACCGATGATGCTTAATAATATTGTTGAGGCAGATCGACCCTTCAAAAATTACTTCCTTGGCTTCTTCTACATTGTATGGAAGAAACCCATTCTACAAAATTCTATTTATCGGTATTTATTTGACTACAAGTCGGAGGCCTGGGTTATTCTTGGTAACAAGCCGATTAAAAGAAGATTAAAAGTACTTGATGGACTAACCGAATTTTTAAAGCCATATCTTATACTTTCATTGTTACTGTTACCTCTTGAATATTGGATCAGGACAAGGTTTCTATTCGATGGACTGACAATCACTCTTAAGGAGGTGCAACTTTCAATTGATGATCTTGGTAAATTAGAGTTCTTCATCTTCTTAAAAGAGCACAAACTGATCATTCTTTTATTATACGGTCTTTTCTGTCTGGCGATCCCCTTTCTGTATGAGCATAAAGACACTACAGACAGAGTAAAAAAATGGTTCAGTCGCGGCTTGGTTTACGCTTCCATTTTACTGAATATCTCCTTTTTTGGGATTGGTTTAGGGGCAGACGTAGCTGATAAAACTCAAGGCCTGTCAGATGTAGGTGTTCAAATTCTGCACATCCACAACCAGATTTATAGAAAGGCCATGGTGATGGTGGTGAAGCAACATCTCCGAAAGATCGCGAAGGACCACGATGCAGCATTACAAAAAGAGGCAGATCGTATCAACAATACCAACCCATCTAAAGATTCCAGGGATACGCTTAATCCCATTTTCCGTTTTAAGCTAGAGAAAAGATTAGCTACGCTTGCAGATACTTTAAGAGGAAAGATGCTGGATAGCCAGCCCGATCCGCTTTTCGTGCAGATCAAAGCAAATTTGGACCTCGTTGCTCCTGCGCCAATTCAAGACATCGCAAACTATGCACGGGATAATCGTGGTATCTACCAGGCTGAAGTGGACCCCTTGAATACCTATTATAGTCAAAGGCTCAAACCAAAGCAACCGAATGCCAAATACGAAGGCTACTATTATCGAAAGGATAAATGGAATAAAAAAGACGGTGAAGCGATTCTTTCCGCATTGACAACTCTAGACAAGGAACCAGAGAAAGAAACGAGTCAATGGGACGCTAAATTTGAAAATGCTGCTGAAATCTTGGTTGATTTTGGATTTGATGCAGGCCCCGAAATGGTGGCAAAACTGATAGGGTTTGAAATACCAGGAACACTCGGTGCGATCATAGATGCTTTCTTTAATTCCGGCGTAAAGCAATGTCTTGCAGAGCGTTTCACAGATCTGATAGCGGCAATCAGAACACCTCGCGTTTCCCTTCGTACCGTTTTACATTTAACATGCAATTCCGAATTTAACGAATCTGCACCTGAGCAAAAAATGACCGCAGATAATAACAAAGCGATTAAACTAGCAATAGATGAAATTGTGAGGCAACAAAGAGCTCAAAAAGCAGAAGATAAGAAAAATGCAGAGCTTGCAAGAGAACAAAAAAGGGAAGAAATAGCTCGGTTAAATGAAGAAAAGAAGTTTCGGAGGAGTAATCTGGAACTAACTAATAAGATCGAACAAGAAATTAGAAGCAAGTCGATTGGAACTCTTTCGGCGGATGCAGCTGCGAAAGCGTTCAAGCAAGATCCTAGAAATGTTTTAAGTGACCTTTATGACGTCTCCGATTTGAGCCTTCAAAAAATTTTCAGAACCAAAATGAGGCAAGCAGATGTAGATGACCGACCAGCTATCGAGAGCAGTCTTCGTAATTATCTTATTCCTGATCGTTCGGGGCAATCTGCGAAAGAATACAATCTATTACTGGGAAAAAATTACCGATTAATTTCAAGCGTAAGTAATATTAGCGGATTCGCAATGAAATTGAAAGAAAGCGGTAATATTAAAGAAAGTGAATTTAAAATTGCCTTCCCACAGATATGTTGGTGCTGCGGTCGTCCGTTATCTTACCCTATTTGTGGTTGTAGCATCCCTGTGCCCTAGTTATTATGAAATATATTATGCGTGATAACTCGCCGCTGCCGCAAGCGTCTTCGCTTGTGGCCCGCTGACAGGTATTGAACTGACAGGTAGCCCGTCGATAAGTAATGAATTGACACGTAGGCCGCCGATAGGTAGCCGCCTAACAGGCCAACGGTTTATTATCGATGCAATATTAATCTATAATTATCTTAACTAATCCTTTTGTCCCACAATAATCCCTTGCACTACTGTATAAATACTCATAGTCGTTTTCAACAAAACCTGCCTCAACGGGGTTGTTATGGGTGTAATCCATTTTTTGCTGAAAAACAGCTTCTGTCCATAATTCTATCGGATGATTGTGTTGCTGCCAAAATTGATTATTGGTATTATTTGAATTGGCGGCCGCTGCTTTTTTAAATGAATTTAACAACCACTCGCGGCGGCTTTCCAGCATGTTTTCCCCGATCAGCTTTACCATTTTCTTCGAGGTGACCGATTTAAAATCCCTGATCAGTTCATCCGGTTTTTGAACAGCCGACCGGAATACTAAATGTATATGGCTGGACATAATGCACCATCCATAAATTTCCATGCCCTTTTCATCAACACAACGGTTCAGGTTCTCAACTATGCAATCAAAGTAAATGCGGCGTACAAATACATCAACCCAAAACACGGTAGCAAAACTTATAAAATAAATGCCTTCGGGATTGTGAAATTTGTAATTGCGGCTCATGATTTAAAAATAAGTTTTTACTTTTAGGTTTGTGTTGTTATGTATATCGGTTACCTGAACGCGGGTTATCTGCCAAATGGCTACCTGTCAGCGGGCCACAAGCGACGACGCTTGCGGCAGCGAAGGGGGGACCACTATATAGCGCGAGCTATTGTCATGCAAAGTAAAAAAAGTATCTTAGAGTCGTTTAAGTTGCTATCATGAAAAATTACCTATTCCTTATTCTATTCGCTCTTTCCATCGTATCAGCCTTTGCGCAATCGAAACCCGTCAGGTATAATTTGACATTAAATTTTTCCCCGTCATTTATGAGCGCAAGCCAGTTGGTTATCCAGGCGAAGGCCGATTCTGTTTCTTTGAATATTCTGGTCTATAAAGACTTTAAAAACAAGGAGTATCGCATTGACAGTACCGTTGTTATCCCTGCAATCAAATTAACTGCGCTGACGGATTTTCTCAAGACGTATAAATTTAAAATTAAGGGAAGTGTCGATACTGTCGGTGCTCATAAAGTGTTTGAAAATGGTGACTCCGTGCTCGTTTACGAGGTAAGATCGGGAACAGACGGCATTGACGTTCACGGCGTTTTTACTCAAGATGAGATACAACACAAGTTTGCGTTTTGGTCGCCCGACAAGGGCACTGAAAATGCCAGGTTTATGCATTATATCTTTAGTTTAACAGATAGTGTGTTTACCAGTAAACAGACTACTGATTATCTGGAGCAGTTGCAGCAATATTTCCCGCATCATTTAGGTGTAAAAAAGCTGTCAAACCAGCCCCCTTTAACCTATAAATTGTATGGTAGTATTTCATCTGACGATCAGGACGATTTGGATGCGTTTTTAGAAAGCTTGCCCTCAAAATCGAAAGTCATTATCGACATGTCGAACTTTTCAGGCATGGGCACGATGTTTTATAATTCGTTCGAAGATTATTGTGCGCACAAAAAGAATATTTACTGGCTTAACCCGACCGACAGTGGCCTATTTGATTTATACAAAATAGGTATCCCTAACCGGTATGTGATATCGAAGAAAAAAATAAAGAAGATAAAAACCAAAAACGGTCGCGAAATGATTTTGTATAATACGAATTGATCGTGGGACTCAATACTCGATCTGAAGCACTTAGTCGCTGCCCAAATGTCCCCGCTTGTGGCCTGCTGATGCTGCAATAACAACAAATACTTTTTCTGTTTTCTATTTACCTCCTACTCCGCCCTCAAACTCTTGGTTGGGTTTGTCATAGCCGCTTTTACGGCCTGGTAGCTCACGGTTAATACGGCTATCAAAACCGTTGCCAGGCCGGCTAATACAAAAACCCACCAGTGTATTGTTACACGGTAGGCAAAGTCGCGCAGCCAGAGGTACATTACGTACCAGGCTATGGGCGTGGCAATTAATATGCTGGCTAAGACCAGGATGATCATCTCGCGGCTCAGCAAAATAAATATTCCGCCCACGCTGGCGCCCAGCACCTTGCGTATACCAATTTCTTTTGTGCGTTGTATTACGGTATAAGCCGATAGGCTTAGCAAGCCAAAACAGGCAATGCAAATGGCCAGTACTGAAAAAATGCCGAACACTTTCCCAAACTGGATGTCGGCTTTGTATTGGTTATCGAACGACTGGTTGAGGAAGAAAAAATTGAACGGGTCGGCCGGGAAGTGCCTGGCCCAAACTTTTTCAACCGAGGTGATGGTTTGACTTGTATTTGGCGTATTGAGTTTGATGGAGTAGAAGTTTTTTGCTTCAGGTTTCAGCATAAAGATGATTGGGTTTATGCTTTGGTTTAACCCCATCTGGTGAAAATCGGCTACCACGCCGATAATTTTTATGGAGTCGCGGTAATAGCCAATCTTTTCATTAAGGGCATCGGCCGGTTTTTTAAAGCCGAGTAGTTTGGCTGCGGTTTCGTTCAGCAACATGGCTTTCTTATCGGTGGTAAATTCTTTGGAGAAATTGCGCCCTGCGAGCATCTTAATATCAAAAGCTGGTACAAAATCCTCATCCATATATTGAAAATAGAAAGTGTAAACCTGGTGGTCGGGCGAGTGAACAAGGCCGACGTCGTTGGTATAATAAATCTCCTTCCCCATCACGCTTGTCGAAGCCGTTACATTTTTTACGCCGCTTACCTGCAGCAGCTCATCCTTAAACGACCGGTAAGAATCGACATAAGCCGAATCGAGGACCGAAACCGGCCCGTTGAGCACCAATGTACGGTCGATATTTACGCCCAATTGCTGGTTCCGCATAAAACTCACCTGCTGAAAAACAATAACAGTACCCACAATCAATATAATCGACACAGCGAACTGGCCCATAATTAAGCCCTTACGTAAAAAATGACCCTTATTGGTATTTTTAAATGCGCCTTTTAACACACTAATAGGCTGGTAGCCCGAAAGTATAAAGGCCGGGTAAATACCCGACAGAAAGCTGCCCGCTAAAAACAAGCCAACAAATCCAAAGACATAAGCAGCCGGCAAATGGATACCAAAATCCATGTTACTGGAAAGCAGGCCATTAAAAAATGGCGTGAACAGCAATGCCAGCACTACGGCAATTACTAAAGCCGTTAAGTTCAGCAAAAAGCTTTCAGTTAAAAACTGGACAATAAGGTCGGCCCGTAGCGCGCCCAGCAGCTTGCGCACGCCTACTTCACGAGCCCGTTCCAGCGAGCGTGCAGTTGCCAGGTTGGTGTAATTAACCCATGCAATGGCGATGATGATAAAAGCCACGAGGAACAGGAACGAAACCGATTTCCCGTCGCCGTTTACGCTAGCCTCCTCATTGTAATGCGAGTAAAGGTGAATATCCCTCATCGGCATTGTATAAAAGTCGATGAGATTGTTGTTTGCCACTCTCCTAGGCGAATTGATATTATACCGTATACTGAATGCGGGGAATTTGGCTTCCAACGCTTTCCCGTCGGCACCGGGGCGCAATTGCAGGTATACATAAAAGTCGTACCAGTTTAAGGTCATATCAGGGTCCATTTCATTCCCTTTGCTCAGGCGATGAATAAGCCCGATAAAGGTTTTGTAGGAAATAAGATAATCGAACGACAGATGCGAGTTTTTGGGATAATTTTTAAAAACACCGGTAATGAGGTAATTGTAAACCTGGCCGCCCTCCCTGATGGTCATCAGTTTACCGGTGGCATCGGTAGTGCCAAAGTACTTTTTGGCCATATCTTCGGATATCACCATTTTATCGGGTCCGTTAAGCGCGGTATTAGGGTCGCCTTTGAGGAAAGGGATGGTAAACATTTGCAAAAAGGAAGGATCGACGTAAAAGCCTTTGTTTTCCATTACCCTTATATTTTGCGCATCATTTGAGAAAACAAGGTTTAACTGTGCAGGCTCCACCCCTGCCCAGGCCACGTGTGCATCCACCAGCCGGCAGTAATTGCTTATCTCAGGAAAATCTTTCTTCATACGCGGCCCCAAACCCGGAAAAACGGTAGCCGATTGCATAGTTAAACGACCCTGCGCATGAAAATCCATGCGAAGCCTGACGATATTGTCTGCCTGCTTATTAAAGGCATCATAGCTTTTTTCGTACGATACATATTGAAACAAAACCAAACAGCCGGTTAACCCGATGGCCAATCCAAACAAGTTGAGCATGGTGTAGCCCTTACTTGTTTTTAAGTTGCGTAACGCAATTTTGAAGTAGTTTTTTAACATAGCTAAATTTAGGTTTTATTTAGAAATATTATTATAGGTGATAAAGAAGCCGCGGCAGACCGCCAGGGAAATCGCTTTTAAAATTTACAGCGGCTTTTTTATGAAGCCAAATTGTTTTTAAATTAAAAAGGATGTCGTGCCGTCCGCCTAAGGCGGATCGGCACCCCATATGCAAGATATACGCCATGTAAGTGAGTATACAAGGTGTACACCAAGCAATTAGCTTGTCCCGGGGGGGTGCTGAAACAAGTTCAGCATGACTTTGTGTTTTTAAAAGCTATTTCCCTGGGCAGACCGCATCCTTGCTTCCGACTAATAGGAAAATTATTTATATTGACGCTCTTTTTCCTTTTTAGCTAAAATGAACCTTAAAAAAATAGCCCTTATCATTTTCGTTGCTATTATGCTTCTGATCGGCGTTGGCGAGTTGTTTTCTTCACAGGTTAGCAAACAAAATTCGACCTGCATAAAAGGACATTTTATATCGTTGCAAAAAGAAGTTAACAGAGGGGACGTTTCCTATGACTTATATTTAGCTGAAAGCAATGATTACTATAAAATATCGGCTGAATGGGCAAGGTGCTTTTTAGCCGACAATTTTCTTAGTGACGTAAAACCAGGTCAACAGGTGGAATTGTATGTAGCAAAAAACGCCATACCTTTTTTTAAATCCTCGGTGGCTTCTCTAAGCTCCGACGGTAAAAGTTATTTAATAATGGATTGTGTGAACAATGATATTGACAGGAATCGTTACTTGATGCCCTTGGCCTCATTGGGAATTTCTATATTTGCGATTACGCTTTTTCTTGTCGATGAAAAGAAAAAAAAGGAAAAGCCCATGAAGAAGCGCGACTAAGCAAAGTAAGTTGTGGACTGCGTTATAACTCTTATTTTTCTGCTGATCCCACAAAACCATTTTCCGAGATCCTTTTTCCATCGTGTCCCGTCAGCTCCAACCTGCTCATCTCATAAAAACCATTGCTAACCACGCCAACGCCTGTAATTTTCCCGCATGATTTATTGTAAGCCGTTTCAAAAACCTTTTGTCCGTTAATAGAAATAGCTACCTTTTTATTTTTCACCTCCCAGTTAATATCAGTCCACTGCTGCAAGTCAAAACAAAGCGGTGACATATCAGTTGTCTTTCCATTTAATTTGCGGTCGCCGAAATCAGCTTCTGTTTCACTCGCACACCCCTTATTCATGCTCATGAAATACATAAATTGCCGTTGGCAGCAGACTTCGAACATTAAACACGGGCATTGCTTTGAACGGGCGTCGGTTAAACGAACGCGCATGTTACAGGTGAAATCATCGCCATCCCCTATCAAAACGGAAGGGAAATAGGAACATACAAAAAGGGTATGCTCATCGGGAGTAACGTGAGCTTTTTGTAAGGAGCCGTCGTTAAGCGACTGCGTTACGCTGGACAGGGTTTTGCCGGCAGCGATATATTGCGGCAGCTTACTTCCGAAATAACTGGTGGTAGATGCTCTCCAGGCATCTGTAGGAATACTTACATCAACGGTTTTTAGCACTGAATCATTGGCGATCAGTTTTGCAGTGTGGTAGCCGGGTTCATAGTAAATATCAGTAAGCACATGATTTTTTTTGTCTATCCTTACCCGCCGGCGCTTATCCCAGCTTTGCTGAATAAAAAAGCTGTCAGCTTTAACATTTTTGAGGTCATATGAAAAAACCACCGTGTTCGGGATTGTGTTCCCGGTTACTTTCCGTGCGCTGAATGATGGCGCTGAGTTCCCCAGGCTTAATTCCATCCGGTAACCCAGGAAAGTAAACGCCACGGCAACCAAAACTACTGCTGCTATTGCAAACCATTTCCATGAAACCTGTTTTGTTCGCGGAGCTACCACTGTGGGTTCGGAGACAGCATAGCCATTGGTATCTTGTTGCAGATTTGTTTTCAAATCCTGCCAGTTGCGGAATCCGAGATAGGTGGCCAGTGCATTCAACGTAGCTACCTGTGGAATCCGGCCGAAATCCCCTTTTAATAGTCGTTTAATGGTAGAAACGCTGATCAGCGTCCTTGTGTGCTCCTCAATTTCGTTGCAAATGAATTCAAAGTCACGCTGCGCCAGGGTTCCTTCAGGGTTGTACCCATTTTGAATAAAAATCTTATAAACAGATCTTTTTACCAGTTCGTGGTCGGTCATACCAATTTTGAGGATGTTGAACCATAAAAGTAGTGAATTTTGGCTTCAGTTTGCCCCAATTCAATTTTGATTGGCTTTTGCAAAATTTTGACCGGCTTTTAAGCATGCTCCATCCATAGGCGTTTCGGAAATTGCACAAAAAAACACCAAACATGAATAAAAAACTTTTCAAAACCATTTTATTAACAGGGCTTTTTGTGGGTACAACAGATATCCTTTATGCATTTATTTCGATTTATATTTTGAGTGGAAAATTCAGCGAGAAGATGTTTCAAATTATCGCAGCTGGCCTCATAGGGCTTAAACCGGCGATGACCTGGGGAGCGGGTGCGGCATTCATAGGCCTTTTCATTCATTATTTTATAGCGATGACATTTACGGTGCTGTTTTTTCTCCTGTTCACCAAAATAAAGTTCCTTGCCTACGACAAATTCCTGATCGGTATGCTATACGGAATTTTTGTAAATCTGGTGATGAACTTCCTGGTGTTGCCGCTAACAATTATACCTACCGGCAAATTCAACTTATCCAGAACTTTTATCGATTGGATTATTTTCGGCTGTATATTCGGCATCCCGCTTGTTTGGAACACTTATCGGTTTTATGGGCGAACGGGTACAGGAAAATGATGGTCCACTTCTGACGCGAGATTCTGCAGATGGAAAAAAGGTGGAAATACTTGTGCACCGAATCTTGTCGAGTACGCTGTGCAAAGTCAAAAGAGGCAGCTACTCAGGTCTCTGTGAGGTTTCAGAGTAGCTTTACCTGCATGTAACATCTCGCCTTTACTCGTTTAAAGGTGTGCGCATTTAAGATGCCATATTCTTAACAGTATGGGCGTCCAGATCGGTTATAAAATAATCCTCCCTTGCAGCAGGCGCGCTCCAGGATTCTTGCGGACGCGGAACTGTGAAGTATTCGCCAGACAGCAAACGTTTGTTGTTACTGATATCAATGGTTATTTTCAAAAATCCATGCCTGTCTTGATTGTAGTTTTCCAGCACAGCATCGGCGTAAAAAGTGGAATTAGGCACGTTAACAGGACCTCCGTTTTTAACGCCAACGTAGCTGAGATTGTAATAACCGCCGCCACCAGTAACAATAACAGGCACTTTTCTGTCGCCAAGGCTTACCGTAAACCGCTGATAATTATGTACATGTCCGCTCAATATGATATCCGGATAGACACCAGTATCCTCAAATGCGGCTTGAAGAAATTTTTTCATATCTCGGCTCGCTCCATGGTCATTGTCTACCGAATATGGCGGATGATGCAGCGCAACGATAATAGCCTTTTTATCGGCTTCAATTTGTGCATTTTTAAGTTCACTATAAAACCATTGCGCCTGAACATCGTTAACATATCCTTCAGTCTCGCCATTATTGGTGTATAGGCCTATAAAATTTGCAAGAGGCGTTTGGAGCGTCCAGTAGACGTTAGGTTGAATCATCGCTGTGCGGGGTACATCTCTTGAAAGGTCGACTGGTCCGGGTGTTTTCTCACAAAATACCTTCATAAAATTATCGAGGTTCCAGGATTTTGGTGTACCAGCGGTGCCCCAACTACTGTCATGGTTTCCTGCTATGGCGAGGATTGGCGCCATATAATTTTCGTAAGATTTAAAAAACTGCTCGTAAAAATGGTCGTCCTCGGCATTATAATAAGCTACGTCGCCAAGGTGGTAAAAAAATGAGGGTTTATTACCGCTGCTAAGATCGTCCTCCATTTTGCTGGCTGTAATTGTTTGCGGTACACCGTTTACAATTCCCCCGGTATCACCAACGGTGTGAAAAACCATTTTAGTAATGGTTTCATCAAGTGCCGGTAATATTTTTTTAATGTCTAAGCGGAAAGGTGCCTTGCCTGTCGGCGTTGGTAAGTCTACTTTTTGCGAGGGCTCAAAACTAGATGTGGCTTTTCCATTTACAGGCCTGGGAGCAGCAAAAACATGATTTGTTTCCATTTTTTTAAGGTTTATTTAATTATGAATAGGTTAATAACTTATCAAAACAAAATGCCTGTCGGCGATTTAATAATTGGACTACAGATTGATCTACCAATATAAGTTTCATACATTTCGATTATACTGTCATCAAGTTTTTTAATGTTTTGCTTAAAAGGGTTTTGGCCTCGAGCTTCGCATATTGTGAGTAAGTTAAATGAAGTTATTCGTCTGAGCAACCGTATTTTAGCGGTATTTTACACCGTTAAAACACCCAAATCTGCATCCCCACTGGCGCCGCAATCTGTAGCTGGAAAAGAGGTGGAAATGCTCGTGCTCCTCGTCTAAGTATGCGATAAACCAAGAAGGGAAGTCCTGTTGATATTTTCATTCTTTCAAATCCTTTCCAACCTGTTTCATTAATTTTGAAAGATGAATACCACACTTTCTCCAAACATCAAAAGCATGAGCCCGCTGCTACTGGTAGCCGACCTTGACCAGTCGATCATGTTTTATACCCAATACCTGGGATTCGCACTCGATTTTCGATTTGAAGACTTTTATGCAGGTATTGCCAGGGATAGTTTTACGATTCACCTTAAACTGGGCTGGCCCGATGAAAAGGAAAGGAAAAAAAGAAAAAAAGGGGAAGACCTGGACCTGAGTTTTTCCGTCAGCGATATACAGCAATTTTATGATGCGATAAAGACAACGCCCGTAAGTATCGTCCAGCCTTTAAGGGAAATGCCCTACGGCCGGGAATTTTATATCACTGACCCGGATGGTTATTTGATTGGCTTTGTGGAATAATATCTTAGTTTCGCAGGATTTGGTGACAACATCATAGGTGTTCGGAAGATCATTTTTCTATCAAGCCAAAAGCAAAGGGTTCCCCTCTTGAGAGTAATAGCCTAGGAGATGACAGAGCTTTGAAATAACGGCAGAGTGCGGTTCCCTGGCAGCGGGAGAGTGCACAGCCAAGCCCTACCCCTCCTGCAATGCTATTAAGTTTAAGGAGAACATCCCTGTACTCAATGCGCCATCGGTGCAAAACATTTGTAGAAAAACAAAGACATAAGTTTTGCATGCCATCAGGTATGCCACAACCGCTGTGTAATTAAACGCGGTGTTCCGCACCTGACGGCGCGGTATGCATATTTGCCTGTTCTCTACTGACTCTGATGGAGTCTGTCTTTCCTTAGCTCATACCATTTACGCCTTCCAAGCGACGGAATTTAAAAGCAAAAGGCTTTATTCTGTCTTTTCATGGGCCATTACTCTCTCAAGAGGGGAATCGCACCTGTCCCGGCTCTTTAGAAAATCTTCCGAACGCGTATGGCGACAACACCAACAAGGGCGGAGGAACATGATTTCCTTAATTGTTATTTGAATAAGAGCGATTTTGGATTAGATTTACCATTTCAATACTACTAAATGCCCAGATTCTATTTTGTTTTATTTTTTGCCTGCAGTTTTTTGATATCATCCACTGCAAAAGGTCAGTTTCCGGTTTCTTTCGGAAAAGACAATAAACCCGTACTTAAAAAGCCTGAAGTAAAAGTTGCAATCCTGTTATTAAAAAACTCATACATAAAAACCGACAGTATTAAAGTACAGGTAACCATCACAAACAAAAGCACTAAAGATCAAAAAGTTATATTCGGTAAGCATAGCGGAAGTATGCCCTGGGGAATGTCTGCAAACGTTGTAAACAAATATGGAAAATCGGTAACCGAATCAACTACCCGCGCTTTAACGGATTCACATTTTTATTTCGAAAGCGAATTAGAGAAAAAGGGATATTACTATTACTTAAAACCAGGTGAAAAAGATACCTGGACCTATTACCTGGATAAAATATTAGTATTCAATTATGATAACTTTAATCAACTTAAGCCGGGTACGTACAATCTTGAATTATCCTATTTTGGAAACCCGTCAAATAAGATAACATTCATCATACAAAAACCATAAAAAACAACTTTTTGCTAAAGTCCAAATTGTCTGAACTATGATTTTTAGGATTGAAAGATTGTAGGGTTTTTTAATTCCTGGTTTCCCTCCTCTACCCTCGTGACCTATGTGATGCAAATATAAAAACCAGTTTCGCGGAACTTGGTGGCAGTGTTTTGTCAGTAAAAAAGTGCGATTTTAAACAAGCGAAAATTTACAAATATCTATTAATGAGCGATTAATAAAAAGTTAGCGTTTGTTGTGTGTGTTGTACTGATTAGGGTTGACACAAGGGGATGTCGAAAATGGATCAGAAAAGCATACGGGAACAAGTGATAAAAGAATACTTGTCAAGTGAAGTAAGCCTTCGTAGTTTGGCCACTAAATACAATTATAATC
>DASYEP010000029.1:0-6572 GCA_036498965.1 Mucilaginibacter sp. | reverse complement strand
ATACCGAAAAAGGTAAAATAATTACCGACGACGAGATAAAGCATAAAATAGCTTCGCGTCAGCCTTATGGTCGCTGGCTCGAAAACTACAAGATTCATTTAAGTGAGCTTGCTGAACCCCGTTTGGCTTTTGCTGCCTTGTCTGAAGATTCTGTTTTCCGTTATCAGCAGGTATTCGGCTATAGCCGCGAGGATATTGACTCGATAATAAAACCTATGGCTCTTGATGGCAAGGAACCTGTTGGTTCAATGGGTACCGATGTGCCGTTGGCAATATTATCAGATAAGCCACAACACTTATCAAGCTACTTTAAACAATTTTTCGCACAGGTTACCAACCCGCCTATCGATCCGATTCGCGAACGTTTGGTAATGAGTTTGGCCACTTTTATAGGCAACAACGGCAATTTACTGGATGAGGATAAAATGCATTGCCATTGTGTAATGTTAAAGCATCCGATTTTAAAAAATCACCAGCTCGAAAGACTAAGGAGTATTGATACAGGCGTGTTCCATGCTAAAACGCTGCAGACTTATTATAATGCTGATGGCATGCCGGGCAGCCTTGAAAAAGGGATAGCAAGGCTTTGCCGCTATGCTGAGGATTCTGTTGATGATGGTTTCGAAGTGTTGATACTTTCTGACCGTGCAATCGACTCTGAGCATGCGCCGATACCGTCGCTACTGGCCGTTTCAGCAGTGCATCACCACCTTATCAAGAGTGGCCGTCGTGGTTCAGTAGGTTTGGTTGTTGAAACAGGCGATACCTGGGAAGTTCATCACTTTGCTTGTCTGCTTGCTTTTGGTGCGACAGCAATAAACCCATACCTGGCACTTTCAACTATCGAAGTACTTAAAAACAATGGTAGTTTGGAGACAAACCTCGATATCAAAACGCTTAACAAAAACTACGTTAAGTCTGTAAATGATGGCTTGTTGAAGATATTCTCGAAAATGGGTATCTCAACACTGCAATCTTATCATGGCTCACAGGTTTTTGAAATATTAGGAATCAACCAGTCTGTTGTCGATCGTTATTTTGCCGGTGCTGTAACCCGAATTGGCGGATTAGGGCTGGATGAAATTGCCCGTGAATCGCTTTGTAAACACCGCATTGGTTTTGGTGCGAAAAGCCCGGACAGGTTATTGCCAGAGGGTGGTATTTATCAATGGAAACGTCGTGGTGAATCACACTTATTTAACCCGACTACCGTCCACTTGTTACAGCATGCTACACGCAGCAATGACTACTCGGTATATAAAAACTACGCTAAGGAAATAAACGAGCAAAGCGAAAAGCATTTCACCATAAGGGGATTGCTTGATTTTGCCCATCACCGCGAAGCAATCAATATTGATGAGGTAGAACCTGCCGAAAATATCATGAAACGCTTTGCTACAGGCGCGATGTCTTTTGGATCGATATCACACGAAGCACACAGCACCATGGCTATTGCTATGAACCGCATAGGCGGCAAAAGCAATACCGGCGAAGGTGGTGAGGACGAAATAAGATATGAGCGTTTGCCTAACGGCGATTCCATGCGTTCGGCTATTAAACAAGTAGCTTCGGCACGATTTGGGGTAACTTCAAACTATTTAACCAATGCCGACGAACTGCAAATAAAAATGGCACAAGGTGCTAAACCTGGTGAAGGCGGTCAGCTGCCTGGTCATAAAGTTGACGACTGGATTGCAAGGACACGTCACTCAACACCGGGAGTAGGATTAATATCTCCTCCACCGCACCACGATATTTATTCGATAGAAGACTTAGCACAATTAATATTCGACCTTAAAAACGCCAATCGTGCCGCTCGCATCAATGTTAAATTGGTTTCGAAGGCAGGTGTTGGTACTATAGCAGCCGGTGTTGCAAAAGCACACGCCGATGTTATTTTAATTGCAGGCTATGATGGTGGCACCGGCGCTTCGCCAATAAGTTCTGTTAAACACGCGGGCTTACCTTGGGAACTTGGTTTAACCGAAGCTCACCAAACATTAGTGCGTAATAAACTGCGCAGCAGGGTAGTTTTACAAACTGACGGTCAGCTAAAAACAGGCCGCGATTTAGCTATAGCCTGTTTGATGGGCGCCGAAGAGTGGGGAGTTGCAACTGCTGCCCTTGTTGCAGGTGGTTGTATCATGATGCGCAAATGCCATCTGAACACTTGTCCTGTTGGTGTTGCTACACAAGACCCTGAATTAAGAAAATTGTTCTCGGGTAAACCCGAACACGTAGTAAACCTGTTTAGGTTTATGGCGGAAGAACTGCGTGAAGTAATGGCTGAATTAGGTTTCCGTACCGTAAACGATATGGTTGGCCGTGTACAGTTCTTAAAGGTTAAAGATGGCCTTAAAAACTGGAAAGCAAGGAAGATCGATCTTTCAGGTATCCTACACCCGGTTAACAATCCGAAAGATGTTACGCTATATTGTAGTGAAAAACAGGATCACGGAATGGATGCTATCATCGACTGGAAGCTGCTTGATGCTGCAAAAGCCGCCCTTGAAGATAAAACACCCGTATTTGCCACATTTGATGTAAGGAATGTGGACCGTACTATAGGGACTTTATTATCAAACGAGATATCAAAGAAATACGGTTCTGTCGGGTTGCCCGACAATACCATTAACTTCAAATTCAAAGGTTCAGCCGGTCAAAGCTTTGGTGCTTTTGCAACAAAGGGTATTTCTTTTGAACTGGAAGGCGAAGCTAACGACTATGTAGGCAAAGGCCTTTCAGGCGCTCAGCTGGCTATTTACCCATCAGAACGGGCAACTTTTACACCTGAAAAAAATATCATCATCGGTAACGTGGCGCTTTACGGAGCCACGTCAGGCGAAGTATTTATCCGTGGTATGGCCGGCGAACGTTTTGCTGTCCGTAATTCGGGTGCTACCACAGTTGTTGAAGGTATAGGCGACCATGGTTGTGAATACATGACCGGCGGACGCGCCCTTATATTAGGCGAAACAGGCAGAAACTTTGCAGCTGGCATGAGCGGCGGTCTTGCCTGGGTTTATAATCCCAACAATACATTCAGCGAAAACTGCAATACTGAAATGGTTGACCTTGATCCTTTGTCTATCACAGACGAAGAGCAAATCACTGCATTGCTGCACAAACATGTGCATTTAACAGGCAGCGAGGTGGCGAAAAACTTGCTTGCTAACTGGCGCAAGGTTTCGGGTCATTTTGTTAAGGTGTATCCAAAAGAATATAAAAAGGTTTTAGAAAAATTAGAATATCAAACTGTAAGTTAATGGGAAAAGCAACAGGATTCCAGGAGTTTAACAGGGAGCTTCCCGAAAAGGTATCGGTAAAAGAACGGGTAAAAAATTATAAAGAGTTTGTTAATTTATATACCGACGAAAAGCTTAACCAGCAATCGGCACGCTGCATGAATTGCGGCATACCTTTTTGCCATTCAGGCTGTCCGCTGGGTAACATTATTCCAGAGTTTAATGATGCAGTTTATCGCAAAAACTGGGAAGAAGCTTATCATATTTTATCTTCAACTAATAACTTCCCTGAGTTTACAGGTAGGATCTGTCCTGCTCCGTGTGAGTCGGCCTGCGTGTTGGGTATTAATAAGCCTGCCGTAGCGATTGAAGAAATTGAAAAGCACATTATAGAAATAGCCTTTACTAAAAACCTGGTAAAACCGGTTGCCCCTCTTGTTAAAACAGGTAAAAAGGTGGCTGTTGTTGGTTCTGGCCCGGCTGGGTTGGCTGCTGCTGCGCAATTGAGCAAGGCAGGCCATAAAGTTACTGTTTTTGAACGTGACGATCGTCCGGGCGGTTTATTGCGCTATGGTATACCTGATTTCAAATTAGAGAAATGGGTGGTTGAGCGTCGTATTGAATTAATGGAAAAAGACGGCGTTGTATTTAAATGCAATGTAGAAGTAGGTAAAGATATAGCTGCTGATGAACTGGTGCGCAATAGCGATGCGGTTGTATTAGCCGGAGGGTCAACTATTCCACGTAACCTCCCTATCCCCGGAAGGGAATTGAAAGGTATCTATTTTGCTATGGACTTTTTGAAACAGCAAAATAAACGCGTTAGCGGCATTGAAGTTGAAGGCGAAGATATTTTAGCCACAGGCAAGGATGTTATTGTAATTGGTGGCGGTGATACAGGATCGGACTGTGTGGGTACTTCAAACCGCCAGGGCGCAAAATCTATCAAACAATTTGAAGTGATGATGCAGCCGCCTGAGCAGCGCACAAAGCACATGCCATGGCCGACTTACCCCATGATTATGAAAACAACAAGCAGCCACGAAGAAGGTGCTGACCGTTTTTGGGGCATTAATACCGAAGAATTTTTAGGTGACGAAGATGGCAATTTAAGAGCGCTTCGCGTTTGCGAAGTTAGCTGGGAACTGGATGTAATGAACAGGCCTATTAAATTCGTCAAAGTGGAAGGATCTGAAAAGGAAATACCTTGTCAAAGGGTTTTCCTGGCGATGGGCTTCTTGTTCCCGCAGCTTGATGGTATGGTACAAAACCTGGGCGTTGAGCTGGACGAACGCAAAAATGTAAAAGCTAAAGAAGGCGTTTACCGCACCAATGTGGGTAAAGTATTTGCAGCAGGTGATATGCGCCGGGGACAATCACTTGTAGTATGGGCCATATCCGAAGGTCGCGAAGCCGCCCGCAAGGTTGACGAGTTCTTAATGGGTCATTCTGTGTTGGAAAGCAAAGATGCCGTAAATCAGTTTGAGCAGGTGTTTTGATGTTAAGTCCATGGTCGATAGTCGATGGACCATAGTAAAATTTCAAATTAAATCAATTATAAACCGAACCGGATAGCTAAAGTTATCCGGTTTTTTTTGTGATAATTTAGACCGACATCATATATTGTTGATAAATAATTTCCTGTAAATGTGATTGTTATATTTATAACTTGGTAATTTTATAAAAAAATCATGAAAACTCTGTCAACTATCGGTTATTTAAACATAGAATTGGCTGAATACTTGGCTTTTCATTCTGAAGAATTACCTCAGGGCATTATTGTAGATACAAATAGCTATTTGAGGACAGAGGGCTATCGATTAAAAGCTTTTAAAAATCGGTATATTTACTTATGAACAGAATTTACCTTGATACTTCAGTTTTTGGTGGTTATTTCGATCAGGAATTCGAACTTTGGACTAAAATTCTATTTAAAAAGATAAATAATGGAGAGTACAAAATCATCTATTCTCGTTTAACCGATATAGAATTAACACCGGCACCTGAAAACGTCAGGAATATTGTGAATAGTATTCCGGAATCGAGTATGGAGTTTATCGATATTTCTGATGAAACTATCGAACTTGCTGAACAATATCTTGGAGAAAACGTGGTTGGGAAAACAAGCAGAGCTGATTGTATACATATTGCATTGGCAACAATTCATAATGCCGACATCTTAGTAAGCTGGAATTTTAAACATATTGTGAACGTAAATAGAATTCGCGGGTACAATGCGGTAAATTATAAACTAGGATATAAAATATTAGAAATTAGGACGCCAAGAGAAATTTTAGAGTATGAAGACTAACAATGCAACTAAAGCAGACAAAACTGTCATCGAGCAATTAAGAGAAATCCGAGATAAATTAAGTATGGATATTAAAGATTTGTCGTTAGCGGATTTGAAAGAATACATCAACAAACAAAAAACGCTTCACCCCGAAAATGTTTGGCAAAAGAACAAATAACAGTTGGTTCACCATAAAGACTTCCTCTTTTCCTCACGTCCCCTAAAATATCCCCGAGCAACACGATTAATAGGGAAAACGATGAATAAATAGTACTCGGCCCAGCGTAATTCGAAAAAGGCTAAGGGCAGGGAAAGAATAAAAACACCAATCTGGGTAAGCTGCCTGAAAAAGAAAAATTTTATGGTTTCAATCGGCATATCCTTGTTAATGAGCCGATGATTATAGGAAGCATAACCGGACATAACTAACGACAATATACCCACCACTATCATGCTGCAAACGTAAAATACAAAACTGAACGTCTCCCGCGGGTAGCTGGCGAATAAAGCAGTAGGAAAAGGCATAAAGGAAATCATTAGCAGGTAACTAATGTTTATCCATAAAAACGTGCTGTCTATCCGTATTACCAGGTTTAGCATGCGGTGGTGAAAAATCCAATATGCAGCTATTAGCCAGAAGGTAAGAATATAGGTAATAAAATGCGGCAGCATAGCCTTTATCAAACCCGGCAGAAGCGTGTGCACATCGGCTTTTGCAATTTCAGGTACTTTCAGGTTGAATACGAGTAAAGTAACAGCAATAGCAAATACGCCATCGCTGAATGATGTTAACCTGGCGGTACTGATGGTATCTTCACGGAATTTGGAAGGCATGGTAAACTGATTTCGCTGCTTTAACATTCTCTAAATAAATGGTAATAAAATAGGCGCTGCGTCATTGCCTTTAGATTAGCTTCAACAAGAATAAGCGGTTATTATTATTGTTGAAGCTTTCTTTTTGCTTCTTTTTCTTTGTTAATAACTGTAATTTTTGTGGAAAAGTTAACAGCGGTAAAGGCGCATTATCGTCATGG
>DASYEP010000028.1:0-12476 GCA_036498965.1 Mucilaginibacter sp. | reverse complement strand
TCAGCCACAATCGGGTTTTAAAAAAAGATCACCTGATTCAACTAACTTTTCAAGAGGCCGCAAATTTAATTTTAAGCCCGATACCACAACTGATACTACTTTTTATAATTATAAAAAGGATATGTTTGCAGCCTTAAAACCCAAAATATTTGGGGCAGATCTATTCAGAAACAGCAAAGCAAATACTTTTATCCCTAATTTAAAACTGGCAACACCAGTAAATTATATTATTGGCCCTGATGATCAAATCAACATTAATGTGTATGGTAATTCATCGGTAGACTGGAGTTTGGATGTTTCACCGGATGGGAATATTAATATCCCGGGAGTTGGCATTTTAAACGTTGGCGGTAAAACTATGGAAGAGGCGACAAGGGCAATTAAAGCAAAACTTACAGCCAATAATTATACTATAGGTAAAGGTACAAATGTAAAAGTGAGCCTTGGTGATATCAGAAGTATAAATGTAGTGCTGCAAGGCCAGGTTGTAAAACCAGGGACGTATACATTACCTTCACTGGCAACCGTGTTTAATGCCCTATATGCCGCCGGAGGGCCTAATGATGTTGGTACATTCAGGCAGATTGAGGTTGTAAGAAATAATGCAATAATAAGACATTTAGACCTTTATGATTTTCTCGTCAAGGGCAGCCAAAAAGATAATATCTCTTTACAGGATCAGGATGTTATACGTGTACCGCCATATAAAGTACGTGTCGAATTAAAAGGCGAAGTAAAGATCCCTGCTTTATTTGAAGTTTTGCCTGGCGAAACATTACAGGATGTTTTAGATTTTAGCGGCGGGTTTACAGAGGAAGCTTATACAACCCGTATAAAAGTAGATCAGATAAGTGATCAGCAACGGAAAATTACTGATGTTTTTGAGAAAAATTATAAAAATTATATACCTGCGCGTGGCGATAAATATAAAATTGATAAAATTATTGACAGGTATGAAAATCGCGTACAGATAGAGGGAGCAGTTTTCAGACCGGGGATTTTCGAACTTCAGAAAGGGTTGACATTATCGCAATTGATAAAAAACGCCGGAGGCTTAAAAGAAGATGCATTTACCGGGAGTGGAAGTATAGTCAGATTAAACCCGGATAACACCCCATTACAATTATCGTTCAATGTGCAGGATGTAATGACCAAACCATCTTCAGATATGGTTTTACAAAGAGAAGATAGTGTTACCGTTGCATCTATATTTGATTTAAGGAATAAATATACAATCACCATCAAAGGGCAGGTAAGAAATCCCGGCGATTATGATTTTGCCGATAGTATGAAGGTAACGGATCTTGTTATTAAGGCAGGAGGTTTTAGAGAAGGGGCCACCGGAAAACGAATTGAAGTATCACGAAGGGTCTTTGACAGTGACCCTAATGTTTCTAATAGCCGGGTTGCCCAGGTTTACAGCGTCGAAATAAGGGATGATTTAAAAGCAGACCAGGCAAATTTTACACTTATGCCCTATGATATTGTATCTATATACAGCCTGCCGGGATATGAAATTCAGAAAGTTGTAAAAGTTGACGGAGAAGTTTTCTATCCGGGATATTATACAGTTCAAAAGAAGGATGAAAGAATATCAGATATTGTCAAAAGGGCAGGTGGCTTAACTAAATCTGCCGATATTGAGGGGGGGACCATAAGGCGGGATAATGCAGCTGTTTTAGGTATTGATAAAACTAAAATGGATACTACGGAACTTAATCAGGATCGTATGGGGAATTTTAATCGGATCCAAAATGACTATTCCGGGAATTCAAATAATAGCAGTATGAACGGTATAAATGCAGCCGGTGCAAATAGCATAAACAATATGAATAACGGAACCAGGAATAGTGATGGTTCATTCAATCCAAATTTTAATAATAATGGTAATGGATTTACTAAAAATGATAGCTTATACCAATATAGGAATAACTATATAGGTATTGATTTGAAAAAAATATTACAGGAGCCGGGAAAAGGAGATGATCTTATTGTGGAGGATGGAGATGTTATACGTGTGCCAAAACAACTGCAGACGGTAAGAGTTAATGGCGAAGTTCTTTATCCAAGCGCTATTGTGTATAGTAAAGGTAAATCATTTAAAGCTTATGTATTAAATGCAGGTGGTTTTACAACTGAAGCACTGAGGCGCGGGGCTTATGTTGTTTATCCTAATGGTACTGTTAAAGCTACTACGAAAGTGTTATTCTTTAATAATCACCCTAAAGTGAAGGCCGGAAGTGAAATATATGTACCTAAGAAGCCAGCACCTAAAGCAAATTCAGCACAGCAAGTATTAGGATTTGCCACCGGATTAGCATCGTTAGGGGCCATTATATTGGGAATTTTGACTTTAGAAAAGAAATAAGAATTTATAATGATATACTGATGGCTGAGAATAGCTATGAAAATAAAAATAATTCTACAGAGGTAACTTTGCGTGATCTGATAATTAAGACCAGAGACAATTGGAAGTATCTGAAGAATAAGTGGAAGAAATTATTACTGGCTGTAGTTTTGGGTATTGTTTTAGGTCTTGCCTATTCTTTTTTAAAAAAACCCGTTTATGATGCCAAGTTAAGTTTTGCGATAGAGGATGATAACTCATCCGGAGGACTTGGTGCAGCAATGGGATTGGCAAGCCAATTTGGACTTGATTTGGGCGGTGGATCGAGTTCTGGTGCGTTTTCGGGTGATAATTTAATGGAATTGCTTAAATCCCGCTCAATGATTGAAAATACACTACTAACATCTATAAATGTTGACGGGAAATTACAAACACTTGCTGAACGATATATTGCTTTTAATAATATAAGAGAAAGCTGGGCCGATGACAGATTGTTGCGGGATGTTAAATTTCCTCCAAATCCCAATCGCGATAATTTTAGCCTGCAGCAGGATAGTGTTTTAGGGGTGTTTTATCGTACCATTGTTAAGGCAAACCTGAAGGTTGACAAGGCAGATAAAAAATTAAGTATCATTACCGTAGATGTAAACTCAAAAGACGAGTTGTTTTCAAAATACTTTGCTGAAAATCTTATAAAGAATGTCTCGGATTTTTATATCGAAACCAAAACCAGAAAGTCGTCACAAAGTGTAAATTTACTTCAGCGGCAAACCGACTCGGTACGTAACAGATTGAATGAAGCGATTTCAGGAGTCGCTTCAACATCCGATGTTAACCCCAACCCAAATCCATCGCTGCAAATAATCAGAGTTCCTTCATTGAAAAGGCAGGTAGATGTTCAGGCAAATACTGCAATTTTAACCGAACTGGTAAAAAACCTCGAAATATCTAAAATGTCATTGAGAAGGGAAACGCCACTCATACAAGTGATAGACAGACCAATATTACCCTTGGAAAAAAATAAAGTTGGTAAGCTTAAAGGCGGTGTATTAGGGGCGCTGGTTGGCTTCGTATTAGGAGCTGTCGTAATTCTTATCAGGAAAAAGCTGCGAAACATTCTATCATAGCATAATAAAGCTGTATGATAACACCCGGTAATGATGAACTTATTACCAGAATAATCGTAAGAAAATTGTATAAGTAAGGATAATAAGAAATTATGGATTTAAATAACAAAAGTATCTTAATTACTGGAGGTACAGGTTCATTGGGAAAAGCGCTTACTGAAAGGGTATTATCAGAATGGCCCATGGTAAGAAGGCTTATAATTTTTTCAAGAGATGAGCAGAAGCAGTTTCAAATGGCCCAGGAGTATCCGGTAAGTAACTACCCGCAATTAAGATATTTTATTGGAGATGTCAGAGATAAAGAAAGGTTGATCAGAGCTTTCAAAGGGGTTGATTATGTTATCCATGCTGCTGCGATGAAGCATGTACCTATTGCTGAATATAATCCTGATGAATGTATTAAGACCAACATATGGGGTGCTCAGAATGTTATCGATGCGTGCCTTGAAACATCTGTTCAAAGAGTTGTCGCATTATCAACAGATAAAGCCTGTGCTCCTATTAATTTGTATGGAGCAACCAAGCTCACTTCCGACAAATTATTTATAGCTGCAAATAATATAAAAGGAGATAATCCTATTATTTTTTCGGTAGTACGCTATGGTAATGTAATGGGTTCTAACGGATCGGTAATTCCCTTTTTCATCAAGAAAAAAGTGGAAGGTAAACTCCCTATTACAGACCCTAATATGACCCGCTTTAACATCTCATTACAAGGTGGTGTTGATATGGTAATGCACGCGTTGGCCAATGCATGGGGTGGAGAAATATTTATACCTAAAATCCCATCATATAAAATAACTGATGTGGCCTCTGCTATTGGCCCTGATTGTGAGCAGGTTATTGTTGGTATCAGGCCCGGAGAAAAAGTACACGAAGAAATGATAACACCTTCCGACTCTTTTTATACCTATGACCTGGGAAAGTATTATACCATTTTACCTGCCACACATAGCTGGAACCTGGAGGAATTTAAAAACACCTTTAAAGCCAATTTAGTGCCTCAGGGCTTTGCTTATAATTCGGGAGAAAATACTGATTGGGAAACCGTGGAAAGTTTAAGAATTCTGATTAAGAAACACGTTGATCCTAAATTTGACAACTAATGGAAACTAAAGTAATACCGTATGGCAGGCAAAATATAACCGAAGATGATATAAAGGCGGTTATAGAAACCTTAAAGTCTGATTATTTAACACAAGGACCTAAAATAAATGAATTTGAGCAGGCCTTTGCAGAGTATATAGGTGTTAAATATGCAGTTGCTGTTGCCAATGGTACAGCCGCATTGCATTTATGTACTTTAGCACTTGGGATAAGTGAAGGAGATAAAGTTATTACAACACCAATAACATTTGCGGCTTCTGCAAACTGTGTCCGTTATTGCGGTGGTGATGTTGTTTTTTCGGACATTGATCCTGAAACATATCTACTTGATTTTGATAAAGTTAAACAGTTGCTGGAATCCTCTCCTAAAGGAACATATAAAGGAATCATCGTAGTTGATTTTGCCGGCCGGGCGATTGATCTTGAACGTTTTAAGAAGTTGGCTAATGAATATGGCTTATGGATTATAGAGGATGCGTGCCATGCCCCAGGTGGCTTTTTTACCGATAGTAATAAAGCAGATCAGCTATGCGGTAATGGTAATTTTGCCAACCTGGCTATCTTTTCCTTTCATCCTGTAAAACATATTGCCTCTGGCGAGGGCGGAATGATAACTACTAATGATCAGGAGTTATATGAAAAGCTATTGCTACTACGTACACACGGAATTACAAGATCTGATGATGCCTATACAAATAGTATTGAATTTGCCGGTGGTGTAGATGCTTACCCAGGTTGGTATATGGAGATGCAAACTTTGGGTTATAACTATCGCCTTACCGATTTCCAGGCAGCCTTAGGGCTTAGCCAGCTAAAAAGAGCGGATGAAGGTTTGGAAAGGCGAAAAAAAATCGCTTCTGTTTATGAAAATGCGTTTAAAGGCAAAAGTTTTATAAAAAGACAGGCGGGAGTAGTGAGCGGACATGCATATCATCTTTATATTTTAGAAATAGAAGATCGTTTAGGGATATATAATTACTTAAGAGAGCATAAAATATTTGCTCAAATACATTATATCCCTTGCCATTTGATGCCATATTATAAACAATTTGGCTGGAAAGAAGGAGATATGCCTGAGGCCGAAAGTTATTACACACACTGTATTAGCTTGCCAATGTACCCAACATTAACACAAGAGCAGCAGGATTACGTTATACGAACGATTATTGAGTATTTTAATGGATAAAAAATAATTTGATGAATTTAGCAGTTATTCCGGCAAGAGGCGGCAGTAAACGCATCCCTAAGAAAAACATTAAACCTTTTTTAGGGAAGCCTATTGTTAACTATGCTATTGACCTGGCTAAATCATCAAAGTTGTTTGATGAAATAATTGTTTCAACAGATGATGATGAGATTAACAAAATCATCATTCAGCAAGGGGTAAAAAATCCTTTTAAAAGAAGCGCAGAAACATCCGGGGATTTTGCAACACTATCTGACGTATTATTGGAAATATTAAATGAATATAAAAAACTGAATATCAGTATTGATAATGTTTGCGTTATTTTACCAACCTCGCCATTAATAACTACAGAAATTTTAAACACTGCACATGAAAAATTCATAAGCGGCGACTTCTCGGCCGTTATTCCATTAGTTAAATATAACCACCCTATACAAAGAGCATTAAAAATAACCGGTGATAATGGAAATGTAGTAATGATTGACCCGGAAAATCAGACCAAACGTACGCAGGATTGTGATGAAGCTTTTTATGATAGCGGCCAGTTTTATTGGCTAAAGGCCAGTGATTTTTTAATCGAAAAGAAAATTTTGATGAAAAATGCTGGATCGATTGAATTAAATCCAGATCACTGTCACGATATTGATAACCCCGAAGATTGGAAAATTGCTGAGATGAAATATCGCTGGCTAAACCCCCTCAGGTAATTTCATTACAATTTCTTAAAATTATTTTCAACCACTTGTTACGATATTGCAACCATCAACGTAATGTCTAAATAATTATCCTATTTTGATAATTTATAGCTTTGTCACAATTATTTAATACCCCTATAGAATGTTACATGTTGGGAATCTAGTGCTTGGTACCGCGCAGTTCGGATTGAATTACGGTATCAACAACAGCCATGGAAAACCTGGCCGGGAGGAAGTATTTGATATACTTGAGTATGCTTATAACAGTGGCATCAGTATGCTTGATACAGCTGAAGCCTACGGTAATGCGCTTGAGATCATTGCGGCCTATCACAGGAAAACTAAGGGCCATTTCAAAATAATATCAAAATTTAAGTATTCTGCAAATACTGATATTACACAATCAATTAACAAAACAATTTCTGATCTTAACATAGAGTATTTGTATTGCTACATGTTTCATTCATATCTGGATGTTATAAATCATCCTGAATTATTGAAAAGAATATGCAAGATGCGCGATGATGGTTTAGTAAAATACATCGGTGCATCAATTTACACAAATCAACAGTTGGAAGACGTCCTGAAAAAAGACGAAATAGATCTATTGCAATTGCCTTTTAATCTTTTAGATAATAACCTGCAAAGAGGCCGGTTAATAGAAAAAGCAAAAGCAGCCGGTAAAATTGTACATATAAGATCTGTTTTTTTACAAGGACTGTTTTTTAAAGACTTCGAGTTACTTGCCCCTGAAAACGTATTATATCCATTAAAGCAAAACTTAAGGATACTGCACAATATAGCGCAAGATGAGCAGATATCAATTTCAGCGCTTGCTTTGCAATATCCTTTACATAACAGTAGCATAGATGGTGTTTTGTTTGGTGTTGACACACTTGCACAACTACAGCAAAACCTTGATGAATTAAAGGTAAATATAAAGGAAACGGTATTTGACGAGATTGACAGGATGGACGTGAATTCCAGGCACCTTTTACTGCCAATAAATTGGTCATGAAAATAATTGCTATAACTCAGGCCAGGTGCGGTTCATCGCGGTTACCCAACAAGGTTCTTAAAAAAGTAAACGGTGAAACATTGCTCGATATACACCTGAACAGGGTTCTAAAATCGAAAAGGATAGATCAGTTAATAATTGCAACCACAACCGAAGCAATCGATAACGCCATAGCCCAGCTGGCCGGTGATCGAAACTTGTCATTTTATAGAGGTAGTACGAACAATGTCCTGGATAGATTTTACCAGGCAGCAAGCCCTTATAATCCTGATTGGGTTGTACGGCTAACATCAGATTGCCCTTTAATTGATCCCGTTTTAATAGATGAAGTAATAGATAAAGCCCTGGAACTAAATGTCGACTATTGCTCAAATACGCTTGATCCGACTTATCCTGACGGTGTGGACATCGAGGTCTTTAAATTCGATTCATTGAAGAAAGCCTGGCAGCAGGCAACACTCGACTCGGAGCGGGAGCATGTTACCCCTTTTATATATAAAAACTCATCCTTTTTTAAAGGTAATTTATTTACCGCTCATAACTTTTATTATCATACCAACTATTCTAAAGTGAGGCTAACGGTTGATGAACAATCTGATTATGAGGTTATAAAACTGTTAGTTAGCGCGCTTGGCACCGATAAGCCATGGCAAGCTTATGCTGATTTTTATATACAAAATCAATCGGTTGAAAAACTAAACAGCGCTATTCAAAGAAATGAAGGCTATGAAAAATCCTTAAAAAAGGATTAACCCCTCTTATTTAAAAATTCGATTATTATTTACTAAAAGCATATAAATAGAAATTTTCCTATGGAAACTGGACCTCAATTATATAAAAAAGCCAAAATATTAATACCCGGCGGAACAATGCTGCTGTCAAAAAGGCCTGAAATGTTTTTACCCGACCACTGGCCATCATATTTCTCGAAAGCGAAAGGATGTATGGTGTGGGATATGGATGGGAGAGAATTAATTGATATGTGTATAATGGGTATTGGTACAAATACACTCGGCTACGGAAATGATGAGGTTGATGCAGCAGTTGTGGAAACCGTAAGAAAAGGGAATATGAGTACCCTGAACTGTCCGGAAGAGGTATATCTTGCGGAAAAGCTTATCGAATTAAATCCATGGGCTGATATGGTCAGATTTGCCCGCAGCGGTGGCGAAGCCAACTCGATCGCCATTCGTATCGCAAGGGCTTCTTCCGGAAAAGATAAAGTTGCAATATGCGGTTATCATGGCTGGCATGATTGGTATTTATCTGCAAATCATAATGGAACCGATGGCCTTTCGGGGCACCTGCTTCCAGGCTTAAATCCTAATGGCGTACCAAAAAATTTGAAAGATACCGTTTATCCCTTCCATTACAATAATTATGAGGAGTTAGAATCAATTGTTGATAATAATGAAATTGGTGTAATTAAAATGGAAGTTGTGCGTAACTTTGGCCCAGAGGATAATTTTTTGCAAAAAGTACGCGATTTAGCTACCCGGAAAAATATTGTGCTGATTTTTGATGAATGCACTTCCGGGTTCAGGGAAACTTTTGGAGGTATCTTTAAAAAATACGGTGTGGAACCTGACATGGCTATGTATGGTAAAACCATTGGTAATGGCTATGCCTTAACCGCTGTAGTAGGCAAAAGATATGTAATGGAAGCAGCGCAGCATACTTTTATCAGCAGCACTTTTTGGACAGAACGTATTGGCCCAACTGCTGCATTAGCCACGTTAAAGGTTATGGAAAGTGTTAAAAGCTGGGATGTAATTACAGCAATTGGAAAGAAAATGCAATCTGGCTGGCAAAAAATGGCCGATAATCATAAGCTTTCAATTAGTTTGGCGGGCATACCCGCTTTAAGTACTTATAGCTTTAACGGTGATAATGGATTAGCTTATAAAACACTTGTAAGTCAGGAAATGTTAAAAAAGGGCTTTTTGGCAAGTACAAATTTTTATGCCTGTACTGAACACACCGATGATAAACTGGAATTGTATTTTAATGCTTTGAACGAAATTTTTATTACGATTGCTAAATGCGAAGAAGGTGAACTGAATGTTATGGATTTATTGGAGGGCCCAATATGCCATTCGGGATTTAAAAGGTTAAATTGATTGGAAAACAAAAAAATATCCATTAGGGCCGATGGTGGGAGTGAGATTGGATTAGGGCATATCGTTAGATGTATAGCTTTGGCCCAAATGTTAATGAAGGATTTTGATATAAACTTTGTATGTAAGCAAATTCCGGAAACCAGTATACAGGATATTAAAAAACTGGGATTTGGGTTCCGATCTATTAAAAATGAAGATGAGTTTTTGGATAGTATAACTGCTGATACAATAGTCGTTTTAGATCACTATGGCCTTGATACACAATACCAGAAAGCCATCAAAGAAAAAGGATACAAACTGGTATGCATTGATGATTTACATGATAAAGAGTTTTTTGCTGATCTGATCATTAACCATGCACCTAATATCGAGCCCTCTGCTTATCAGGCACAAACGTATACCCAATTTGCCTTAAGCTTAGAGTATGTATTATTGAGACCGGCTTTTTTAAAAAAGGCAAAGGAAGCCGTAAATATTAAAATTACCCAAACTGCATTTGTATGTTTTGGCGGAAGCGATATTAAAAATATTACGCAAACCACTGTTGACATACTTAAAAAGGATACCAGGCTGAAAAAAATAATTATCGTTGTTGGGGCAGGGTATAATTATTTTGATTTACTAAAAGAATCTGTTGAAGATGATGCAAGGTTTTACTTATATCACTCGATAGACTCTGAAAAAATGGCTGAATTAATTTCAGAATCTCAATTGGCCATTGTTCCTTCGAGCGGCATTTTGCTGGAAGTTTTAGCAATAGGCTGTAATATAATTTCTGGAATGTACATTGAGAATCAAAAATATGTTTTTGACAATTTTAAATCATTAGGAGCCTTTGAGAATGCAGAAGATTTTTCAGGCATAAATCTTACTTCAGCCATAAATAAAACATTTTATAAAAAAAGCTCAGTTAAAAAACTGATAGACGGCTACTCAGATAGAAGACTACTGAATAACTTTAGGCAATTGGTAATTGAAGATGAAGTCAGTCTTAAAAATGCCGGCGAATCAGACTTGAACAAAACTTTTGAGTGGGCCGGCAATGCCGAAATAAGGAAGTTTTCTTTTAATAACGCAACTATTGATTATGATACCCATAAAAAATGGTTCACTGGCAAAGTTGGTGACAAGCATTGTTATTATTTTATTGGAGAATTAAATAACGAGGCATTTGGGTCAATCAGGTTTGACGTTGAAAATAGCCAGGCAAAAATCAGTTATCTGATCGATCCCGCCTACCAAAATAACGGGTTAGGCACAATTTTATTGAAAAAGGGAGTCGAGCTGCTTTTAAAGCAGAAAAATGTTAAAATACTTATTGTATGGGGAGAAGTATTTAATGAAAATACGGCATCGGTTAAGATTTTTAAAAAATTAGGTTATGATGTTAAGTCTAATTTTTCAACTAACTTTATTAGGTTTGAAAAAATAATTCAAAGCTAAATAAATGTCAAAAGTTGAGAATTATTTATATTAAGACAGGTAGAATGAAGATAGGATCATATCAAATTGACGAAAATACCCCCGTATTTATAATCGCTGAGCTATCAGCAAATCACAACGGAAGCCTTGATAATGCAATTGAAACAATTAAAGCCGCTAAAAGAGCTGGCGCTGATTGCATAAAATTGCAGACATATACAGCTGATACCATCACTATAAATTCAAAAAAGGATGATTTCAGATTGAAGCAGGGAACCATATGGGATGACAAATATCTTTATGAGCTATACCTTGAAGCATATACACCCTGGGAATGGCATAAACAATTATTTGAAATTGCTGAGGCCGAAGGCCTGATCTGTTTTTCTTCCCCTTTTGATTTTTCGGCTGTAGATATGTTAGAAGAATTAAACACCCCTGCTTATAAAATAGCCTCATTCGAGATAACCGATATTCCTCTTATTGAATACGTTGCATCAAAAGGTAAACCTGTAATAATATCAACTGGTATTGCAGAAATAGAAGATATAGAATTAGCGCTTGATGCCTGCAGGCGAATGGGTAACCATGATATTGCGCTGCTCAAGTGTACATCAAGCTATCCTGCTCCAATAGAAGAAGCTAATTTGGTGATGATAAAAGATATAGCCGAAAGATTTGGTGTTATTGCCGGGTTATCTGATCATACAATAGGAAGCATGGCCCCGGTGGTGGCAACTGCTATGGGAGCAAAAATAATTGAAAAACATTTTATTTTAGATAGAGCTATTGGGGGGCCTGACGCATCATTTTCTATGAACGAACAAGAATTTACGGAGATGGTGAAAGCAGTAAGAGAAGCCGAAAAATCTATTGGCCACATTGATTATACGTTAACCGAAAAACAAGCCAAAGGAAGAGAATTTTCGCGGTCACTATATATTGTAAAAGAGGTAAAAGCTGGAGAAACTATTACTAAAGAAAACGTGAGATCAATTAGGCCGGGCTATGGGTTGCACCCTAAATATTATTATGATATACTCGGGAAAACGATAAAATATGATGCGGATGCAGGAACAAGACTTAGTTTGGAGATGTTTAAATAATGAGAGAACCTTTTGACTACTTGCATCAACTTAAAAATAAATTTCCGGAAGATTATATAGATTCCATTCAATATGAATTAGATGCCAAAATTTATTATTATGGTGATCAATTTCTGAAAAATACCGAGAAAAAGAGGCACAAGATACTTCAGGATTACGGACGAAATAAATTGGTAGATATTTATAAACTGAAAAGGGATATAAAATTTTCAATTACCAAAGGACAGGAATACGCAATTTCAGGAGCTTATTTTGGACTAGAAAAGCACCTGAATAATTTTGGTATTAAAACATTGGCAACGCCTTGGACGGGCGTACAGGCAGGTGCCTGGGAGCAGTATAAAATTC
>DASYEP010000027.1:0-24594 GCA_036498965.1 Mucilaginibacter sp. | reverse complement strand
GAAATAGTAGCTATGAAAATTTTAAAGTACGGTACCGTATTAACCTGTTTGATACTGTTTACTGCAAACGCGACAATTGCTCAGAATCCACTGATTACCAATCAGTATTCGGCTGATCCTTCGGCACGTGTTTTCAATGGTGAGGTATATGTCTACCCATCGCATGATATAATAGCAACGCCAGGTCATGGACGTATGGGTTGGTTTTGTATGCAGGATTATCATGTGTTTTCGTCCCCAAACCTTACCGATTGGACCGACCATGGGGTAATTGTATCACAAAACACTGTTCCCTGGGCAGATTCTACAGCTTACAGCATGTGGGCTCCTGATTGTATTGAGCGGAATGGTAAATATTACCTGTACTTTCCTGCTACTTTAAAAAGCAAGGCCACCACCCGCGGGGGGTTTACAGTAGGCGTGGCTATCGCCGATAAGCCGTACGGGCCTTTTGTGCCACAGGCGGAACCGATTAAAGGAATAAGGGGTATTGATCCCAATGTGTTTATTGACAAAGATGGGCAAGCTTACCTTTATTGGGCGCAGGGGAATATTTATGTCGCCAAATTGAAGGACAATATGATCGAACTCGCGTCGGAGCCAAAAGCTATTGAAAATCTTCCCGCCATAGGGCTTAAAGAGGGCCCTTACCTTTTTGAGCGCAAGGGCATCTACTATCTGACGTTTCCGCACGTTGCCAATAAGACCGAGCGGCTCGAATATGTTATGAGCAACAGCCCGACGGGCCCTTTTAAAGACTGCGGCGTAATGATGGACGAATCAAGCAGTGGTTGCTGGACCAACCATCAATCTATCATTGAGTTTAAAAACCAATGGCTACTGTTTTACCACAATGACGATCTTTCCCCCAATTTCGATAAGGCAAGATCGATCAGAGCCGATAGCCTTTTTTTCAATGAAGACGGCACCATCCGAAAAGTAATCCCTACCCTTAGAGGAGCGGGAATAACCAAGGCCAACAAAGAAATTCAGGTCGACCGTTACAGTGATATCAGCAGAGGCGGTGCATCAATAAACTTCATTGATACCGCGCAGCGGATGAAGGGCTGGAAAACAATACTCAACCAAAACAAAGCGTGGGTTCGTTATAACGCGGTCGATTTTTCCGTAGCAAAGCTTAAAGCGGTTTGTATTAATGCTGAATCGAATGTAGGAAGTATGGTTGAAATTAGGCTTGATAAAGCTGATGGGACACTTATTGCTAAAGTGAAAATAGCCAAAAGCGTCGATTGGAAATTAGACAAATCGACATTGATGAAAGTACCGTCTGGGAAACACGACATTTTTATTATTCTGGGAGAGCCTAATCCGTCCGCTATTGACTGGGTAAGGTTTTACTGACGATAACCGTTTCACGGCAATCAAATTATCTCAAATGCAATTGTTATGAATAATCCACTAATTTTTTTGAAATATTGTTTAATGGGATCACAATCGGTATTACGACTGCCGGTGATGTCTTTAATCGTGGTATTACCTCCTGCCTTGAAATCTCCACTTGCCTATGTAGCCTATCTGCTGGTGATTATTTCAATGCTGCTTTTAATCAGGCGAAGGGATATTCTAAAGATTGAAAAGCGATTTCAATTGCAGCAGGATAACGCTGAAGCAGAAAGAAAGGTTGCCAGCGAGCTGGAAGAAGCACGCCGTACGCATGAACTTGATTTGATGAAAACTAAGTTTTTCACCAATGTCAGCCACGAGTTCAGGACCCCGCTTTCCCTGATTATTTCGCCGATTGAAACTTTAATTAAAAAGAATGACAAGGAGGAATACGAGCCACAGCTTTTGATGATTAGAAGGAATGGAAAACGTTTGCTGAACCTGGTTAACCAGCTGCTTGATTTCAGGAAAATGGAATTCGGGGAATTGAAACTGAATTTGACCACGAGCGATATTATAAGATTTATAGAAGATGTTTGCTCGTCCTTTATGGACATTGCCGAGCAAAACCACATTACGTTTTTATTTGAAAGTGAAATTAATGCGTTGAACATTAGTTTTGACCAGGATAAAATTGAACGGGTACTATTCAACCTACTCTCCAATTCATTTAAGTTCACTTCTTCGGGCGGCCACATTAGTGTTTTCCTGAGCCTGTCAAAAAATGACGGTGACCCGCCCGCTGAACGATTGCTGGAAATAACGATTATGGATACCGGTATAGGAATACCGAAAGAAAAGCAGGAAAAGATCTTTGACAGTTTTTTCCAGGATAAGCTGCCAGAAAGTTTCTTAAACCATGGAAGCGGAATAGGGCTGTATATTAGCAGGGAGTTTATTAAAATGCATAATGGCGATATTGACGTGGAGAGTGAACCCGGAAACGGAAGCTGCTTTACCATAAGAATACCGGTTTGTATTGCAAACGAAAACTGCGATCCGATAGGTGACGTTGTTGCTCAGAAGGGTTCCCATGATAATCCGAAACAAAACGAGCTGGAGCCGGATTACGATAAAAAGCCGGTCATACTAGTCATCGATAATGACGATGATTTAAGATTTTATCTTAAAGAGAATTTAAAGCATACTTTTCATATAATGGAAAGCATAAACGGAAAAGACGGTTGGCGAAAAACGCTCGCGCTGCATCCGGACCTAATTGTAAGCGATATCATTATGCCCGAAATGAATGGGCTTGATTTATGCAAAAAGATACGGCAAGATAGCCGTACGGCCCATATCCCCATAATTTTACTAACCGCCTTAATTGCGGAAGAAGACCAGTTGGTGGGTTCCGAGCACGGTGCCAACGATTATATAACCAAGCCGTTTAATTTTGAGATATTGTTATCTAAAATTAATTGCCTATTGTTAATGCAGCAAACGCTTAAAAAAACTTATCAGGAACAGGTCGGCATTCAGACACAGGATATGGAAATTGTTTCTGACGACCTGACATTTTTAAAAAATACCTTAAACTACGTAGAAAAGAATATGACCGATCCGTACTTTTCTGTCGAACAATTAAGTAAGCAAATGTTGTTGAGCAGGGTGTCGCTTTATAAGAAGTTGCTAAGGCTTACGGGAAAAACCCCAATCGAGTGTATTAGGACAATCCGTTTAAAACGGGCTGCCCAATTATTAGAGAAAAGTAATTTGAACATAGCCACCATCGCTTACCAGGTGGGTTTTAATAGCCCGAGCTATTTTTCAAAAGTGTTTAAAGAAGAGTATGGCAAATTACCATCAGAGCGTGTAAACGAAATACGGGAGGTTGAAAACAAGCAGTTCTTAGGTTTTTAATATACTTCGGTGAAAATGGAGGAAAATTCGGGCCGCGTTAATATGGGTTTAGTTCGATGATCTTTTATGGTTTATCGTGATTTTTTTACCCTTTTAAAATACGTCTTCCAACATTTTTAAGTTTCATTGCCATCAGTAATTTTTTGAAAATAAAGCATTAATGCATGGTTACCCTATCGTTTATTTAAAAAGCATAATCGTAAGACTTTCTGCAGGATTTTTAAACTTCATTGCCCTCCCGTTTATTCGCCGCATTAGTTCAGAGCTGATTTTTAGATCCTTATATAAATAAATCTTTGTCACAATGCTTTTTTGCCGGGCTACCGAAAAATCACCCCGATGTTGGTAAGCAATCGATTTCGATTCACTGAATTTTTTTAGCTATGTCTCTCCTGTCTCACGAAATGACAATTTTGTCCAATGCCCAAACGATTGATAGCTCATTTTACTTAAATCGCACAAGATATTATATTTATAAATCTGATAATGAGATGATTAACATTAATTAACATTAGCGACACATATAGTAACATTTGCGCTACAATCGATTGCAGCCCCTTTTTATATTTACTTCAATGATAATAGTTGCATTCTGCCCGACCAGGAATGAATCAATACTATTTATATAAACCCAATTTTAAACTTTTAAAAAAAAATGTATGATTTCAAGACTACAAATTAAAAACTTTGTGGCTTTAATCGGAGTAAGTTTATCGCTTGTGCTGATAAGCTTTTCTGGTTTTGCACAAAACAATGTGGTTACAGGTACAGTAACCGATGAGGGCGGTGTGCCTTTGCCCGGCGTAACGGTGAAGGTTAAAGGTACAACCACGGCAACCGTTACTACAGTGAGCGGTAATTACTCCATCAAGACGGCGGCTAAGAGCACATTGGTGTTCAGCTTTGTTGGTTTTACCACCCAGGAAATTGCTGCCAACGGCGGGTCCGCCGTGAATGTAAAGTTAACGACCGACGCCAAATCGCTTTCAGAAATTGTTGTTATTGGTTACGGTACGGCGAAACGATCCGACCTTACCGGAGCAATTAGTTCGGTAACTGCTAAGCAAATCGAAGACGTGCCTGTAACCAGTTTGGACCAAGCCTTACAGGGCCGCGCCGCCGGTGTTCAGGTTACCAGCAATGACGGTGCCCCAGGCGGAAATGTTACCGTGTTGATACGCGGCACCGGTAGCCTTGCAAGTTATGGAAATGGCCCTTTGTACGTAGTTGACGGATATCCCATGGATGCAGGGGGAATCAATAATATTAACCCAAATGACATTGCAACTATCGACGTACTGAAAGATGCTTCGGCAACGGCAATTTACGGTATCCGCGCTGCTAATGGCGTGGTGTTGGTTAGCACTAAAAAAGGAAAAAAAGGCAGTACGCAAGTTTTCGTCGATGCTCGTTTTTCTATTCAAGACAAGCCTAAAGAGTATCAGGTATTGAACGCCGATCAATTTGCAACAATGTCTAACCTTGTGGCGACAGATCCTTCACAAAATTTTCAAACAAATCCGGCATGGTCTAATCCGGCATCATTGCATAATGTAGATTGGCAAAACGCCGTTTACCGTGCAGGATATACACAAGACTACAACTTCGGTATCCGTGGCGGCAGCGACAAAGTGCAATCAGCCACTTCGTTTGGATATTATGATCAAAAAGGAATCGTTTACGGCTCCTATTTCAAACGTGCCACCTTTGCCACGAATGTAGATTACCAGCCCCAGAATTGGCTTAAGTCATCAACCAATGTTAAATATACATACCAGGATGGAAGAAATCCATATGGTACAGGAAACCTGCTTAATTTGGCGGCCTTGGTGCCCACGCTTGATGGCGGTAACAAGTACACCAATCAGGTAAAACAAAGTAACGGCGCCGGCGGATATGACTATGGTTTTTATAATCCTACCTATTCCCGGCAGAATGGCGCTGGCGGCAACCCTATCACAGGCATAGATTATGGGCATCAAAACAACCTGAATTATTTCTTACTCGCCAATACCGCCTTGGAGGCGACAGTTATCAGCGGTCTGAGAATTAAAGCAAATATCGGCGTAAACACCTCTAATTTTGCAGGCGTATACGATGCCGCGGCTTACACCGTTATAGCTGACCAGTATCCCGGCCAGACTGCAAGCGTCGCAAATTATAGCCAAAACATTAATCAAACTTTTAATTGGCTGATGGAATATACAATTGCCTATGATAAAACTTTCGGTAAGCATACCATCGGGCTGCTTGGCGGCGCTTCCGGGCAAAAAACTATCTGGAGCGGAATGGGCGGCTCGGGTATTCCTCCTAATAGCGTTATTCAAGATTTAACGCAGGTGACTAATTTGCAGCTTTACACAAACAACCCGAGTAATCCGAATACTGGTAATGGGACGAGTATCACCACCCTGCAATCTTATTTTGCAAGGGCAACTTATTCGTTTGATAACAGGTATTTCTTAACCGGTACTGTAAGAAGGGACGGTTCGTCAAAATTCCCGGTTAAAAATCAGTACGGTACCTTCCCTTCCGGTTCGGTGGCCTGGAAGGCAAAGGAAGAATCGTTTTTGAAAAATGTGTCATGGTTATCTGATTTAAAATTCAGAGGAAGTTATGGTCAGGTCGGGAACCAGGGCGCTATACCCGCATTTCAATATCTTGCATTATACTACGGAAACCTTCCGTCGAGTGCAAACGGAGGCGGCATAGACAACCTTGGCTATCCATTCAACAAATTATATCAAACGGGTCTCGCCCCCTCACAACCGGCTAACCCAGACTTGAAGTGGGAAACTGACACGCAAGCAGATGTAGGCGTTGACGCTTCTTTCTTAAATGGCGAACTTACCACTACAATTGACTGGTACGACAGGAAATCGAAAGACTTTTTGTTAACCCTTGCTTCGCCTGCGCAAACCGGTTATAATTTTCTAACCAAAAATGTGGGCAGTATGGAAAACAAAGGCCTTGAATTTCTGGTAAACTATAATCACAGGGCGAGCAACGACCTTCAGTTCGGCGCCACTGTGACTATCACGGCGAATCAAAATAAACTTACAAGTGTTACATCAGGAGCGAACTACGTTGGGAACTTTGGTGGCCTAACCCTGCCAACACTTCAAGGCTGGAGCACTTTTAGCCAAACTTATATAGGGCAGCCTGTAGGAGAGTTTTACGGTTTTAAATCAATAGGCATTTTCCAATCACAAGCACAGATTGATGCCTTAAATGCAGCCGCTGTAGCAAAATATGGCCCCGGTACTTATTATCAGCATAGCGTTACCAAACCAGGTGACCGCTACTTTGCAGATACCAACGGCGATGGCATTGTAAACGCCAACGATCAAGTAAGTCTGGGCAGCCCTCAACCCAAATTTTACGGCAGCTTAAATCTAACTTCAACGTACAAATCATGGGATGCTACATTGTATTTCTATGGAACGTACGGAAACAAAATATTCAGCTTCGCGGAAAGTAATCTGCAAAGCTTCGAAAGCCGTCAAAACGTATCGATTGAAAACGTGAGCCAGGAATATTATCAAAACGCGTGGACCCCGCAAAACCACAGCAATATCTATTCGCGGATAGTAGCAAATGACGATGCCGAAGGCAGCAATGCCGCTTCAAGCGCGTTTATTGAAAACGGGAGTTACCTTAAATTGAAAACGGTGAACATAGGCTATACTTTACCAACAGCCATCGCAAAGAAATTGGCGCTTGCAAAACTGAGATTATATGTTTCATCTCAGAACCTGTTTACAATCACGAGTTACAAAGGGCTTGATCCTGAAATAGGCACACAGGGCGGCAATGCTACACAAAATGGTATTGACAACGGTGCATATCCTTCTTCACGGTTCTTTACAATTGGTTTAAATGTAACGCTTTGATCGTAGCAACGAATTATTAAAATATTCAAAAATATGAAAATGAAAACGAAACACATTAGCATTATCGCGCTGTTAGCGGCGCTGCTAAGTCCGCTGGCTTGTAAAAAGAGTTTTTTGACTCAGACGGATACCTTTACAGCGACTGAGACGTCGACATTTACTACGTCGAATTCTGTAATAAGTGCCGTGAACGCCATCTATGACACCTACCAGAACAGCGATTTTCTGAAAAAATCGATTTGGTACTACGCCAATTTTATCACTCATGATTGGTATAACAACGGAAATGACGTTGCATGGAATAATTACACTATTCCGGCTACCTTTTATGCAATCCCAACCTTCTGGAACTATTCCTACATCGGAATTGCCCGGGCGAACCAGGCTTTGGTGATTATAGCCAATGCCAAGGCCCGGGGTGTGGTAACCCCAGCCCTTGCGGACCGTTTAAGCGGCGAAGCTTATTTTTTACGCGGAACCCTCTACTACTACCTTACAGGCACTTTCGGAGGTGTACCTTTGGAATTGAACCCTGTAACAAACGGTTTAACGCCCAGGAGTACGCAGCAACAGTGCTTTACGCAGGTAGTTAATGATATGCAGGCCGCAGAAAAGCTGTTGCTTTCAAAAACGCAGCTTGCTACTGGTGATTTGGGCCGCGCAACAAAGGGCGCTGCTTATGGCTATGAAGGTTCTGCTCAAATGTGGCTGGGTAATTACACCGCTGCGCTAGCGGCATTTAACAACCCCGAGCTAACAAACAACTACCACCTGTTACCTAACTATTGGAATGTACAGGAGTTTAACAATCAAAACAATGACGAGTCGCTTTTCGAAATCCAGTTCGACCTTGTCCCAGGGGGCTCACAAAGCTGGGGCGGCAGCTGGCAGGTACCCGGCGGTGAAATAGGCTGGATAGATAGCTTTAGCTGGCCGAACGAAATCACCGGTGAAGGTTATGACTATGGAAGCCCATCGTTATATTATTCTTATCAGGCTGGCGACATCCGCAAACTTGCCACTATAATTGGCCCTGGCGACCAGAATTTAAGCCCTGGAATTATCGCGGCGTGGGGCGGTATCAAAGGGTATCCCTTTGTAACGGGCGGCTATGCAGCTTATCTGGCTAATCCGACAACTGATATTGCCGATAAGAACCGTTACACAGATGGAAGTGGTAATATCATCAACACCAACGGCACAGCTGCCTACCCCTGGTACGGAACAGATGCCACACCACGTTCAGGTTTTGTAAACGAAAAACATTGGAGAGACCCTACATTGACTGGTAACTCGGGGCCATCAAATATATTCGGCAGTCAAAATCAGGTGATGATGCGTTATGCAGAGGTTTTACTTTCGAGGGCCGAATGCAAAATACGCACAGGTGATGTTCCAGGAGGTTTAGCCGATATTAATACGGTTAGGACAAGAGCTTTTGGCGGCCCACCTCCGGCTGTATGGATTGACGGTATTGATCCGGCAGGTAACCCACGCGCTCCTCAAACCGATCCCATGCAAATGGTATTAAGCGAATATCGTCATGAACTCAGCGCCGATTATTCTTTGATGTACCTGCTGCGCAGGGCTGGTAAGAATGCGACTACAGGGAAGGATTATGACGCTGAATTTATACATAATGTGAACCATGTTCCAGGTGCGGGTCCGGATAATAATTCAAACCCGTCATTCTACACATACGGGCCAACATCTAATCCAGCATTCCCGGCAGGCAAAGGAGTAACATATAATGACCTCCCGCCGGGACATGATTTGCTTCCGATTCCATCAGTGGCGATAGGGCTTAATCCAAACTTGAAACAGAACCCTGGTTTTTGACGGTACCAATAACTAGGACGGTTATTTACCGAAAATGATAGTTGATTATAATTGTTAATTTGGTTTGGCTTTCCCCTTTTGGGGAAAGCCTTTTTTAATAACCAGACCTAAAAGTAGTTAAGATTGATAGGAGAGTTAGACAACATTAATTCGAAAAACAACCCATATAATAGCCTTTCATGAGACGCACCTTAATTATTTCTTTGTCGTTAGCTTTTGTTGTATTGTTAGCACCGGCATGTAAAAAACATACTAATACCGAAGCATTTTATCTCAACACCAATATTTTAGGAATCAGGGACGGACGAATAGTGAAATTTTATCTGACCAAAGATGAAAAGACATGGCGGTATCTACCGGGCAAAGATTTTGTCAGCCCGTATGATGTTGACCAGGTATTCTATTTCCAGGGAAGCTTTATAGGGGTGAGAAAGGGAAAAACTATAAAATTTTATCGCACGGACAAACAAGGAACCTGGCAATATAATACCGGTACCGATTTTACCAGCCCCACCGACGTTGATGGCGCTTTTTGCTTTAACAAAGGCACTGTGGGCATTATTAAGGGCAACATTATAAAATTTTATGACACCAACTCGCAGGGAACCTGGGCCAAAAGTATCGTTAAAACCTTTGTTAATCCCAATCGGATTGATGATGCATTTTTTCTGGCCGGAAGTTTTACCGGTATAGAGAAAGGTAGGACAGTAAAATTTTATACGGTAAACTCGCAGGGGGACTGGATATACGCTCCTGGCAAAGATTTCACCAGCCCATCCAGTACCGACGAAGTGTTTTATCTTTACACAGGCTCGATTGCAGCCAGGATGGGCCGAACGATTAAGTTTTATAAAATAGACAAACAGGGTACCTGGGATTACCTGGACGGGAAAGATTTTGGTTTTTAGCGCCTGACATTTGTTCGCCAAATTATAGACGTGACAACACTTTGTGTGAAAAAAATTACCTTACAGCACCGTATTAAATGCGTAATCTATCAATTTGCTGATAATCTGATTAAATGCGTTAGTACAGTCTAATTAATAATTATGAAGAACTTTTTTTATATAATTTTTGTATTTGCAGCGTTTTCGTTTCTTTCATGTGAAAAGCCCCATTTGTTTCAGAAAATCTCATCTTTTCATTCAGGGGTTGATTTTAATAATAAAATAATCGAGAATGATTCTATAAATCCGTTGGATGTTGTTAATGTCTATAACGGCGGGGGCGTTGCCGTTGGCGATTTTAACAATGATGGTCTGCAGGACTTATATTTTACTGGCAATAGGGTGCCAAACCGATTGTTCATTAATCGGGGAAACTTCAAGTTTGAAGACGTTACCGAAAAGGCGGGTGTTGGGGGCATGGGAAGATGGGCGCGCGGGGTTTCCGTCATTGATATCAATAATGATGGGCTGATGGATATTTATGTTTGCAACACAATTTATAAAGAGCCGGCACGCCGCCGCAATTTATTGTATGTTAACCAGGGCTTCGACAAAGATGGTATACCACATTTTAAAGAGATGGCTAAAGAATACGGGCTGGATATTAACGTTGAGTCAACTATGGCGACTTTTTTTGATTATGACAATGATGGTAATATTGATATGTACCTCACCGTTAACAACGCTAATCAAAGCTATAATCCCAACATCTTTGGCGGCAACAAAAACAGGACTAAAGGTTCGGAGCCCAGCAAAGGCAGGTTGTATCACAACGAATGGGATCCACTACTGAAACATCCGGTTTTTCGTGATGCATCTGCCAAAGCCGGTATTAACCTTGAAGGTTACGGACATGCAGCTACCATCGCAGATATTAACCGGGACGGTTGGAAGGACATTTACGTAAGTAATGATTTTTTAACATCAAATATTCTCTATATAAACAATCACGACGGCACGTTTACCGACCGATCAAAAGAGTATTTTAAACACACCTCTTTTAATGCGATGGGGCAGGACGTGGTAGATATTAATAACGATGGCCTGGCAGACGTTATCGAACTGGACATGAACCCCGAAGATAATTACAGAAAAAAAATGATGATGAATGCCAATAGTTATCAAAATGTTAAAAGCCTTGAACGATTCGGTTATCAGTTACAATATGTTAAGAACACCTTGCAAGTTAACCAGGGCCCGCGTGTTTTGCAAAACGGCAGGGTTGGGAGTCCTGCTTTTAGCGAAATAGGATTTATGAGTGGCATTTCTCAAACTGATTGGAGTTGGACGCCGTTAGTAGCCGATTTTGATAACGATGGTTTCCGGGACATTATAATAACAAATGGCTTTCCGAAAGATATAACCGACCACGATTTTGTGACCTACCGGCAGGATGCTTTCGCTGTCGGTTCGAAACAGAAGGTGCTGGATCAGATTCCTTCGGTAAAAATCCACAACTACGGTTACCACAACAACGGCAATCTTACCTTTAACGATGTTACCACGAACTGGGGGCTGAATGTCCCGACGTTTTCGAACGGAGCGGTTTACGTCGATCTGGATAATGATGGCGCGATGGATGTGGTTATCAATAACATTGACGACGAGGCGTTAATTTACAGGAATACAATAAGAGATAATAAAGACAATCTGGATAAAGTTCATTTTCTGCAAATCACATTCGCCGGTGGAAAACAGAATATAAACGGCCTGGGCGCGTTCGCCGACATTTATTATGATCATGGAAAACACCAGGTTTATGAAAATAACCCCTACCGGGGCTACCTGTCAACAATGCAACCAATGGCGCACTTTGGCTTGGGAAAGGTAAACGTGGTTGATTCCGTCGTAATAGGATGGCCGGGCGGAAAAAAACAAACGTTGCTGAATGTAAAGACCGATCAGAAGATTAAGGTAAATATCGCTGACGCAAAAGGGAATTATTCGTTAACCCAACCCAAAATAGATTTTAAAGCGATTTTTAAAGAAGTAACAGACTCGTTGGGATTTCGTTACGCGCACCAGCAACCTGATTTTGTTGACTTCAATATTCAAAAATTATTGCCGCATAAATTGTCGGAATATAATCCAGCTTTGGCAGTTGGAGATGTGGATGGTAACGGGCTGGATGATATCATCATCGGGGGCGATGCTTATAACGAAGCTCAGATTTTCTTCCAATTGCCAAACGGAAGCTTCAAACAACGGGATCTTTTGCCAACCAAAGCCGACCCGTCCAGGCCTTATCAGGATGAAGGATTGTTGCTTTTTGATGCGAACGGCGATGGTAAACAGGATCTATACATTGCAAGCGGCGGCTATGCAAATGCTCCCAACAGCCCTTCTTACCAGGATCGTTTGTATTTGAATGATGGCAAAGGAAATTTTATGTTGGCGAATGATGCGTTACCGTCGAATTTTACGAGCAAGCTATGTGTAAAAGCTTGTGATTATAATAAAGACGGAAAGCCCGACTTGTTTATTTCGGGGAGGGTTGATCCGTGGAATTACCCTAAACCGGTTTCCAGTATTATTTTACGAAACGACAGCAAAGACGGTCATATTAAGTTTACCGATGTTACGGCGGAGATTGCCCCGGTGCTAAAGAATATTGGGATGGTGTGTGACGCTGTATTCACCGACTTTGACAACGATGGCTGGCCTGACTTGATTCTGACCGGTGAGTGGATGCCGATAACTTTTCTTAAAAATGAACACGGTAAATTTGTTAACATCACATCAGCTTCCGGGGTGGGCAATCAACTGGGATGGTGGAACTCTATCGTTGGCGGAGATTTCAGGCATACAGGACGCACGGATTACATCGTCGGCAATGTTGGTCTAAATACTTTATTCCAGGCCAGTGATCAATACCCGGTTCGAATAACCGCAGGAGATTTTGATAAAAATGGTGCCTTTGATGCAATACCTTCAATTTTTCTTGTTGACCAGAATGGCGAAAAAAGGGAGTTCCCTGTACACGGAAGAGACGATATATTTAAGCAAATGATTAGCTTAAGAAAGAAGTTTACAAATTATAAGTCTTTTGCCACCGCAACAATGGACGACATATTATCACCGGAGCAAAGAGAAATTGCGCTGAGGCTAAAAGCTAATATGCTTAAATCTTGTTATTTACGGAATGACGGTAACGATAAATTTACGCTTATTCCATTGCCTGTTGAAGCCCAGGTGTCGGTGCTTAATGGCATGGAAACAGGGGATTTTGACGGAGACGGGAACCTTGATGTGATCATTAATGGAAATGATTACAGCACAGACGTGTCAATCGGCCGCTATGACGCACTCAATGGCCTGATGTTAAAGGGAGATGGCAAAGGTGGCTTTAAACCGCTCACCATTTCGCAAAGCGGTATATATATACCGGGCGATGGTAAAGCCCTGGTGAAATTACGCGATACAAAAGGCAATTTGCTTTTGGCGGCGAGTCAGCACAGGGATTCACTAAAGGTTTTCAAGCTAAACGCCTCACCGAAAAGTATAAAAGTTAACGCAAATGATGCGTACGCTTTGATCAAATATAAAAATGGGAAAACAGAAAAGCAAGAGTTTTACTACGGCTCATCTTTTTTGTCCCAATCGGGGAGGTTTGTTGAATCAGACGGTAAGATGAGCAGTATTGTCATTTTTGATACCCGTGGAAACTCAAGGGTGGTGAAATAAATCACCATTTTAGTTGTTTCGTTACGAGAAAATTTGGTAAATATAAAATTTCAGCAGCCCCGACATCGGTTTCTTCTTTTGTACCTTTGAGCCGCCCCGCTGTAAGATTCCAATTACCAGCATACAATCACATCCAAAGGTAAGTTCCGCAACGTGCCTATTGACAGTGATTCGGATGTAAATGGGCACCAAGCCTTCTCTATAATTCTTTGGCTTTTTTAAATAAAAAAGCAAGCTGAAATTAGTTTCCATAACATTGAACGTTAAAAAACGAAACAAAATTAAGCTTGCAATCAATCTTGTGGGTTAGTGGTTTAAGCGGTTTCTGGTGAGTAAAAAAATCTTAAAGAATCAGTCACGGAATTACTCACCATTTTGTTGTGAATTGATGAAAAATATGACCATTTTACTAAAATACAAAAGCCTGCAATCATTTGATTTGCAGACTTTTAATGTATTTTGGTATTGAAATCAGCGGAGAGGGAGGGATTCGAACCCTCGATACCCTTTTGAAGTATACACACTTTCCAGGCGTGCTCTTTCGACCACTCAGACACCTCTCCTTTGTTGGTTTAAAAATGTTGTAGATGTTGTAGGGGTTAAAAAGGTTAAATCGTATCCTAAAACAACTACAACCTTTAAAACAATTACAACTCTTTCAACAAAGAGCCGCAAAGGTAAAATAATATTGCTTTTTACGGCAATAAAAAAAGCGCCCGGTAAAAAACCGGAGCGCTTACTGAAAACTTAACGTAATATAAAAACTATTATCTTACTCTGTTATTGTGTTTATCACGATAAATAGTACGGCTTGTTCTGTTCTCTTCGTGGCGTAATTGCCTGCGTTCGCCTGGGGTTACCCTGTCGTTTGCTTTGTACATGTGTTTATTCATCGCTACCCTTCTTTCGTCGGTACGTAGGTGATGTGCTTCATTGCGGGTTAGTTGTCCGCTGCGTACACCATGGTTAATGCGGCGCTCCTGGTTATGTTGTCTTTTGTTAATAACCGGGGTATGTGTTTGGGCTTGGGCAATTGAGGTAATGGCTAATGCAGCGATTAATAGACCTCCAAATATTTTAATTTTCATTGTTTTAATTTTTAAGCGGTTTTGTAGTAATAGAGCGTAAAAAAACGATTTGGTTTAATCTCTGTTAAATACGCCTTCGTCCCCAACCACTATCAACTTTTGTAACAAAAATATTTCGGTAGCATAAAGTATGTTATTTTATATATGTTTACGTTTTTAATCTCTAATTAATATGATAAGGTCCAACTGGGTTAATTCTAATTTATATCTGTCTGCAATTATTATAGCTGCAATTGCAAGTTCATGTGCAACAAAAAAACAAGCACAAACAGTCACACTTAAAACCACTGCTACTGCCGCCGGGACAACCGCTACTGCCACCGTTGGGCCAGTTAAAAAAGAGAGTATTAAAAAATTTAGCGATGTAATTCCGGCAAAAACGAAGGTTAATAAAGGACTTTTCAATACCTACAAAGTTGAAGGCAAATATTATTATGAAATACCTGATTCACTATTGGGCCGCGAAATGCTCGTGGTTACCCGACTGGCAAAAACCCCCGCAAACGTGAAAGTTCCCTACCAGCAATATGGAGGTGAATCAGAAAATGAACAGGTTTGGAGATGGGAAAAACACGATAAACAGATATTTATACGCGTACCCAGCTACTCTATAAGGGCCGACAGCACCAGTGATATGTACAAGTCGGTAAAAAACTCAAATCTTGATGTGGTGCTGGCTTCGTTTGATATAAAAGCTTATAACAAGGATACAACAGGAGTGGTAATCGATGTCTCGGATTTTTACAACGGTGATATTGCAGCGATAAGTATTTCTGATGACTTAAAAAAAGCATATAAGATATCCACACTCGATAATTCAAGATCATATATCGATACCATTAAAAGTTTTCCGATCAATATAGAAGCGCGCGAATTGAAAACCTATCGTGCTACTGAGTCGCCGACGGATAATACTAACGCAGCCGTAACATTTGAATTAAATACTTCGATGTTATTGCTGCCCAAAATACCTGCTAAGGCCCGTTTGAGCGATGCAAGAGTCGGTTTTTTTGGACAAAGCCAGACCGACTATGGGTCAGATGCACAGAAGGCAGAAGTAACAGCCTACATTCATCGTTGGAAATTGGAGCCTAAAGATGAAAAAGCTTATGAAAGAGGCGAATTGGTGGAGCCAAAAAAACAAATCGTTTTTTATATTGATCCTGCTACACCAAAAAAATGGGTGCCATATCTTATACAGGGTATAAACGATTGGCAAAAAGCCTTTGAAGCGGCGGGTTTTAAAAATGCAATAATTGGGAAGGAAGCACCATCACCAAAAGAAGACCCTGATTTTAGCACCGAAGATGCCCGATACAGTGTGGTGAGATATTTTGCTTCAAACGTTGAAAATGCTTACGGACCGCATATTGCCGACCCACGTACCGGCGAGATATTGGAAAGCCATGTGGGCTGGTACCATAATGTGATGGAGCTATTGCGCGACTGGTATTTTGTTCAAACCGCCGCTGCAAATCCTGCTGCGCGTAAAGCTAAATTTACAGATGAACAAATGGGCGAACTGATCCGTTTTGTGTCGTCGCACGAAATTGGACACACACTTGGCCTTCCTCACAACTTTGGATCGAGCTATGCTTATCCTGTGGATTCATTGCGGTCAAAATCATTTACCGATAAACACGGCACTGCGCCTTCAATTATGGATTATGCCCGTTTTAATTATATAGCCCAGCCAGGCGATGGCGTGACACATTTTTACCCGCAGATTGGCGAGTACGATAAATGGGCTATAAAATGGGGTTATACCTGGTTCCCGGGTAATAAAACACCAAAGGAGGAAAAAGAAACGTTGAACGTATGGACAAAAGAAAAAGCCGGTGATCCGCATTATTATTACGGAAGACAAGGTACAATGATCGATCCCCGTTTGCAAAGCGAAGATTTGGGCGATAATGCCATGAAGGCCAGCGTTTATGGTATCGCCAACTTGAAGCGTATTTTACCAAATATTGAAAAATGGACCTATCAGGACGGACAATACTTTAACGATTTACAGGAAATATATAACGAAGTTTTAGTGCAGTTTAACCGGTATATGGGGCACGTGACAGCAAATGTTGGTGGAATGAACGAAAACTTTAAGACCTATGATCAAAATGGGTCCGTTTATGATTTTGTAGGTAAGGACAAGCAAAAGGATGCTGTATTGTTTTTTAACCAGCAATTATTTACCACGCCTTTATGGCTCGTGGATAACCAGGAGTTAAGTAAATTTGACAACGGCTTAATGCTTAACCGGGTGAAGAGCGTCCAGGTTAACACCCTAAGTAATTTGCTTACTCCTTCAAGGTTGGCGCGTATTTATGATAATGAAGCAAAAAATGGCGGTAAGGCTTATACAGTGGCCGAATTATTTATAGACTTGCGTGGGGGAATATTTACTGCGGGCCGCCCAGATGCCTTCAAGCGTAATCTTCAACGGGGTTACATTGAAAATCTGAAAAATTTACTGAATGAAGATTTTAAACCGATTCCAGGCGTTTCTGCAAACCAACTAGCTAATTTCGGTTTGACGCCCATAAATGTTGCTCTATCCGACATAAGACCAATGGTACGTGCTGAACTGAAAGCAATTGATGCCCGTTTGCCAAAAGGCGGAGACGCAATTACTACGGCACACTATGATGATTTGCATTTAAGGATAAAGGAAGCGCTCAACCCTACAAGGCCGATTGTTAATATGCCAGCTGCTCCAGGTGGGAGGGGTTTAAGTGAAGTAAAAAAAGATAAAGAAAATGCAGATCAGTATTTAAACTGCTGGCCAAAAACAAATTTGGATAACTGAAGATACAAACTGTCCTGAAATTAGTGCTTATTATACTGGGCATGTAATTGCTGCCTTGCTAACGAGGAGAGCAATTACATGCCTTAAGAGGTTATATGGGGGTATCGAACAACTGATGCTTATTTCAACTGCTTACAGTTGACTGATGTTCTCAAAAAATGCTGTTTGCAAATCTAAAAGCGACCTAACTTTTATTGTTTGGCCATAAGCATCAAAACATAAAAATTTAGAGTTATTTAAGTCGTTATTTTTCGCTTTTTCCAAAAAGTTAAAGGTCTCAAAAAAATAGTGATTAGTAGTCACATTGTTTTGGCGATTGGTTTGCGAGCCATTTAGCCGAAAACCAAATGCATCCATCCATTTGTGAATTTTTGAATGCAAGGACGGGCTTGTATTATCCATAAGTTAATGTTTTAATCAAATTTAACGAATAAATAAATTGTTTTTTCCAAACAACTTTATTTTTATTTTAAACACATATTGATAAGCCAAACAAAGATTGTTCCAATAATTTTTTGAAATAAAAGGAAACTATTTTAAACACAACAAGAATTGTAACTTAATAAATATTGTTGCGTAAAAGTGTGGTAATAAAGACAATCATACTTGAATATGAAACCAACCATACTTTTATTGTCAACCGTATTTATATGCCTGATTACTATCAGCGCATGTAAAAAAGACAAGACACCTGGGCCAACGGGGACTACCGGTGCAACAGGTGCTCAAGGAGCTACGGGGGCCACAGGCGCTGCAGGACCACAGGGACCAGCAGGGCCAGCAGGCGGACCAGTGGGACCACAGGGGCCAGCAGGGCCGACAGGGCCAACCGGAGCAGTAGGTGCTACAGGTGCCACGGGTGCTACGGGTGCGACAGGACTAACCGGGGCTACAGGGCCAGCGGGTCCGACAGGATTAACAGGAGCCACAGGACCACAGGGACCGGCGGGACCAACAGGGGCTAATGGAGCAATAGGCGCTACAGGACCACAGGGACCGGTAGGACCAGCGGGCCCAGCAGGACCGACGGGCCCAGCAGGACCAACCGGAGCAACGGGAGCAACAGGCTCTAACGGAACTAACGGCACAAACGGCACAAACGGAGTAGATGGAAATGCTAACGTACAAAGTTTTATAAAAACAAATTTCGGTGTTAACTCTGTAGGCCTTACAACTATCTTAGTACCGGCTATTGACCAAAGTATAGTCGATCAAGGAACAGTTTTGGTTTATGTACGAAATACGCCTCCGGTAGGTATCACCGGTACATCCTGGTATCCATTACCATTTACTCAGGGCAGCAGCACAATCAATTTAGTGGATTTTGCGGTTGGGCAAGTTGATCTGCAGGCTAACTATGCGCAGGCAAGCGGCTTGGATTTCAGGATAGTAGTAATTTCGGGTACTGCACTTACAACGTTAGCCCGCGCTCATCAGCATCTTAATTTTAACAACTTCGACCAGGTAGCAGCAGCATTGCACCTGTCTAACTAAAGATATTAATTAGCCGTTCCATATCCAAGTATAGCCTCCCGACCAAAAATCGGGAGGCTTTTTTGTTTAAGACCGGAGCCAAGTGCCAACGCCAACACCTATCAGCTAAAAATTAGGAACACCCCATCGAGCTGCCGCAGTTTAAACATTTATAGCAAGTACCCGATCTGATGGTGGTATGGCCGCATACATTGCACGCGGGCGCATCACTTTGAACGCCCATACTCAAATCAACACTTAATAGTTTTTTACTGGCATTATCTCTGTGGGAAAAATCGGCGTCACCACCTCCCGGTTTAACTGGTTGATAAATATTTGTTTCGTCTGAGTTAAAGGCATTATCGGCCATTTGCGGGTTGCCGGCAATGCCATTTTGCTCGGTGATTACATGCACAAGATCTGTTCTGTTTTGGTACTCATAACCCAGCATCCGGAATATATAATCAATAATTGAGGTAGCACTTTTAATATTTGCATGACCGACTACCATCCCGGCAGGTTCAAAACGCGTAAACGTAAACTTTTCTACGTATTCTTCCAGCGGAACTCCGTACTGTAAGCCAACTGAAACCGCTATGGCGAAACAATTCATCAGCGAGCGGAAAGTAGCGCCTTCTTTATGCATATCCACAAATATCTCACCTAAGGTACCATCTTCATATTCGCCTGTGCGCACAAATACAGTTTGTCCGTCGATGCTTGCTTTTTGAGTATAACCGCGACGCTTAAATGGTAAGCTCTTTTTTTGCACAACGCGTGAAAGCTGGCGCATAAAGGCGGTATCTTTTGATTTTTCCATAATAGCGATGGCCGCCTCAATCACCTGCTCAGGTGTAAGGTCGCTTAGTTTCGCATTTGCTGCTTCGCCCAGTACCTCTTCAACGGTCTCAAGCTTTTCTTCACTTACCTCTTTAACATCGGATTTTGTTGATAGCGGTTGTGAAAGCTTGCAGCCATCGCGATAAAGTGCAGTGGCCTTTAGGCCTAAAGCCCACGACAATTGATAACAATCTTTTATCTCTTCAACTTTTGCCTCATTTGGCAAATTGATGGTTTTTGAAATGGCTCCTGAAAGGAAAGGCTGTGCAGCTCCCATCATCTTTATATGACCGTTGGCGTGTATATAGCGCTCGCCCTTAGTACCGCACCGATTAGCGCAGTCGAATATAGGGTAATGTTCTTCTTTAAGGAAAGGCGCTCCTTCAATGGTCATGGTGCCGCATACATATTCATTAGCTTCAGCAATTTGTTTGCGATTGAAACCTAAAGCATTAAGCAGATTAAAATCGGCAGCGTTGTACTGCTCTGGTTTAAAGCCCAATCTTTTAAGACATTCTTCGCCAACCGTCCAAATGTTAAAAGCAAAACCAATTTCAAATGCGGAAACAACCGCCTGGTCCAGTTTTCCTACTTCATTGTCAGTTAGTCCTTTCGCCTTCAGCGAATCGGTATTAATATGAGGAGTTCCTTTTAAGGTAGCTGCACCTTTTGCATAATTTACAATGGCTGTAACTTCATGTTCATTGTAGCCTAAATTCGATAATGCTTCAGGCACGGCCTGGTTAATGATCTTAAAATAACCCCCGCCAGATAGTTTTTTGAATTTAACAAGCGCAAAATCGGGTTCAATGCCGGTGGTATCGCAATCCATTACCAACCCGATTGTACCGGTTGGCGCTATTACCGTAGTTTGAGCATTCCGGTAACCATATTTTTCCCCCATCGATACCGCCTTATCCCATGCATTGCAAGCAGCAGAAAGTAAATAATCAGGGCAGTATTTTTGATCGATGCCCGGAGGTAATATTTCTAAACCTTCATAATTGTCAACAGAATTATAAGCGGCATAACGGTGATTGCGCATCACGCGCATCATGTGATCTTTATTCTCTTTATAACGAGTAAAAGGTCCTAATTCCCTCGACATCTCAGCCGAAGTCGCGTAAGCGGTACCTGTCATGATGGCGGTAATGGCGCCACCGATTGCACGGGCCTTATCACTATCATAGGGAATACCGTTCACCATCAGAGCCGATCCAAGGTTTGCGTAACCCAGGCCCAAAGTCCGGTAGTCGTAGGATAACTGTGCCACCTCTTTCGACGGAAACTGCGCCATCAGCACAGATATTTCGAGTACGATAGTCCAGATACGACAAGTGTGTTCAAATCCTTTTACATCAAACACACGTGTTTTAGGGTCGAAGAAATGTGCAAGGTTAACAGAGGCCAGGTTGCAAGCTGTATTATCAAGGAACATGTATTCGGAACATGGATTTGAGGCATTGATACGGCCGCCTTCAGGGCATGTATGCCACTCGTTAATAGTGGTGTCAAATTGTACACCGGGATCGGCGCAGGCCCACGCAGCGAAAGCAATATCGTCCCATAATTTTTGTGCAGGTATTGATTTCATTACTCTTCCATTCATCCTGCTGGTAAGCTGCCAGGGTTGTTCGTCTTTTAAGGCTCTGAAAAAGCTGTTGGGGATACGGACAGAGTTATTGGAGTTTTGCCCCGAAACGGTGCTGTAAGCTTCCCCTTCATAATCAGACGAATAGCCCGCTGCTATCAAAGCGGCTACTTTCTTTTCCTCCTCTACTTTCCAGTTGATAAATTTTTCAATCTCCGGATGATCCAGGTCGAGACAAACCATCTTTGCTGCCCGCCTTGTAGTTCCGCCGGATTTGATGGCGCCTGCAGCACGGTCACCTATTTTCAGGAATGACATCAATCCCGATGAGTAGCCGCCCCCTGAGAGCTTTTCGCCGTCACCCCTGATTTTTGAAAAATTTGTACCAACACCTGAGCCGTATTTGAATATCCTGGCTTCCCGCACCCATAGGTCCATAACACCGCCTTCATTTACCAGGTCGTCATCAACTGAAAGGATAAAGCAGGCGTGTGGTTGCGGACGTTCATAAGCGGACGTCGATTTTGTTAGCTTTTCTGTTACAGGATCAACAAAATAATGTCCCTGGGGCTTTCCTGTGATGCCATACGAAGAATGCAGGCCGGTATTGAACCATTGTGGAGAGTTGGGAGCCGCCAGCTGACCGGTGATGGTGTAAACTATTTCATCATAAAATATATCTGCATCTTTTTTCGAGGCGAAATAATCATAACGCATGCCCCACTCTTTCCAGCAGTTGGCCATGCGATGGGCTACCTGTTTAATGCTTTTTTCGGCTCCGGTTGAACCGTCGGGCTGCGGTACGCCGGCTTTGCGGAAATATTTTTGGGCAAGAATATCAGTAGCCACCTGCGACCATTTTGACGGCACTTCTACATCATTCATTTCAAACACGGCATCACCCGAAGGGTTTCGGATAACTGAGGTGCGTTTATCATACTTAAAAAGATCAAATACAGCAATCCCTTCTTTGCTGAAATGCCTTTCAACTTTCAGTCCTCTTCCATCAGCGGTTACCTTTTTTTTGGCGTTCGATCCCATATCAGTATATTTTAGTTAAAGAATAATTTATCAGTGCAGACAAACAACCCTAACCTCGAGCCAAAGACTAAAGGCGCCTGGCTCAACATTAGGGGTTTTAACTCAAATCTATTATTCTACAAACTAGCATGCTATTCAGACTTTTCCACACCGTGTGGGGAAGGCGGTTTCCTTGCAATTGGATATTTTTAAATAATTAATTTACAATAGTTTAACCTTGTGGAAAAATCAAGGTCGTCATTGTCTGAATCAGGATTGCCAGGATTTAATAAAAAAATAATCCCCGTCATCGCGAGGAACGAAGCGACCTCTACAAAGGACATTTATGAAACAGAGGCCTTTGCGCACTATGTTTCGAGCGCCTCAACATGACATCCGGTTATATACTCAAGTAAACTATACAAAAGGGTGTCACACTGAGCTCCGTCGAAGTGCGGTGCGCAAAGGCCCGCCTGACATGCTAATGCCCCCCCGGAAACGCCCCTAAATTCTTATAAATATCATTTGAATTTAACCTGCTGTCTTCAATTGACCACGCTGCCATTGCGTCCAACACCACACCTAACCTTTTACCAGCAGGTGTAAGGCTGTAAGTAACGTACGGCGGCACTACGGGCTTAGCCTCGCGGATCACCAAATTATCAATCTCTAGTTGTTTCAAGTGCTGGATCAGCATTTTTTCGGTAATAGCCGGAATCGCTTTTCTCAACTCGCTGTATCGCTTATTGCCCCGCTGCAAATGGAACAAAATAATAGGTTTCCAGTAGCCGCCGATCCGCTCCATCAGGTAGGTTACCGGACACTGGTTAAAGGCAATTTGTTTATTTTCCTGGATGGTAGAAGTTTCTTTTACTACTGTCATTGATACATACTATAGGGTAAGTACTTGTATAAAAGTAAGTACAAATATAACTTTGTTCTATCAAAAACAAAAAAAGAGAAATCATGAAAATTACAATCACAGGGTCATTAGGAAATATCAGTAAACCATTGACCGAACTATTAATCAAAGCAGGACACCACCTAACCGTAATAAGCAGTAATACCGATAAAACGGCAGCCATTGAGGCGTTGGGCGCAAAAGCAGCAATTGGTTCAATTGCTGATGTGGATTTTTTGACAAAAGCATTCAGCGGCGCTGATGTAGTGTATACGATGGTGCCCCCGAATTTCGGCGTGAGCGATAACCGCAAATATGTTGGCGATATCGCCAGGAACTATGCTGAGGCTATAAAAAATGCCGGCGTTACGCGGGTAGTGAGTTTAAGCAGTATTGGCGCTCATATCGATGGCGGTACCGGGCAGATTTCAGGTAATCATGATGCTGAAATTATATTGAACGGGCTGGAGAACGTAGCGGTAAAACATGTACGTGCAGGATTTTTCTTTGTAAATTTTTTCAGCAATATCGGCATGATCAAAAACCTGGGTTTTATGGGCTCAAACTACAGTGCCGATGCCCGCCTGGTAATGGTGCATCCCAATGATATTGCTGCTGAGATTGCCGAAGAACTGCAACAACCCTTCACCGGCAAAAGCGTTCGATACATCACAAGCGACGACCGCACTATGGGCGAGGTAGCGGCAATATTGGGCACCGCCATAGACAAACCCGACATGCAATGGGTTGAATTTACCGACGAGCAAGCCCTTAACGGAATGCTGCAGGCCGGATTACCCCCCGAACCTGCCCGACTTTATGTTGAAATGGGAACAGCCATACGCAAGGGGATATTGTGGGAAGACTATGATGCAAAAAACACTATCCCAACCGGGAAAACAAAACTGGAAGATTTTGCGAAGGAGTTTGCGGAGAAATTTAACAGTTAAGCTGCGGATTGTTGTGGATGCGGGAAATCGTTTTTTTAATGCTAAGTCATGCCGAGTTTATTTCGGCACCCCACAGGACAGGCGGCTTGCTTGGTGTACGCCTTGTATACTCGCTTACATGGCGTATACTTTGCATATGGGGTGCCGAAACGAGTTCCATTAGACTTGCATAGAATTATTTAACAGCAGATTGTTGATAATTTTGGCATGTTAATCATGTGGAGAAAGATAGCTGATAGTGATATAAATACAAGTTCAAGCCTTCGAGGCTCAATGCCGATTCTATATCTCAGCT
>DASYEP010000026.1:0-9201 GCA_036498965.1 Mucilaginibacter sp. | reverse complement strand
ATTTTCTTCGTTTGATAACTCTTCCTCAGAACCCTCTCCTTTGGAGAGGGCAGGGTGAGGCATTGATAAATTTTCTTTAAAAGACGAAATTTCCCTGTCCGGCTGATTATCTAATGCTTCCTTTATAGTTTTGATTACCTTTTGGGGTTCATTAATCACTTCACCATTAGAAAAACGAATCACCTCAAAGCCTTCGTTATTTAAAACCAATGTCCTTACCTCGTCCTCTTCTTTTGTAAGCTGGTGATAGCCGCCATCTATCTCAATAACAAGTCCTTTGGAAAGGCAAACAAAATCAGCAATATACCCATCTATGGCATGTTGTCTCCTAATTTTATAACCTATCTGATTATTCCTCAAAAGCTCCCACAAAATACTTTCCGCTTCAGTTTGATTTTGCCTGTTTTCTCTTGAATTTGCTTTTAATATTTCCCAGATACGCGAATTCCCAGTCTCATAACCGAATTTCTTGACTCCCTCTCCTCTGGAAACGGTCGGGGTGGGGCTTTTTAAGCCCTCTCCTTTGGAGAGGGTTTGGGTGAGGCCCTCATAAGCAGGTCTGTTTAAGCCCCTATCGTCATACAACTCCTTAAACTTCGCTTCAACTAAATGCTCCAGCTTATGTTCAGTTATATACTTTTCGCATTGCTGATCTATCGCCGCGTTCATAAAAAAGCCAAGCAGCATAGGAGCGGGGCCATTTATTGTCATGGAGACCGATGTGGAAGCATGACAAAGATCAAAACCCGAATAAAGTTTTTTTGCATCATCGAGTGTAGCTATACTCACACCCGAATTGCCTATCTTGCCATAAATATCAGGTCGTGTATGCGGGTCTTCTCCATACAGCGTAACCGAATCAAACGCTGTTGATAAACGGTGTGCCGGCTGACCCAGCGACACATAATGAAAGCGCTTGTTCGTCCGCTCAGGACCACCTTCGCCGGCAAACATCCTGGTTGGGTCTTCGCCTTCCCGCTTAAGCGGAAAAACACCTGCCGTGTACGGAAATTCTCCTGGTACATTTTCAGTAAGGAGCCAGCGCAGAATATCTCCCCATGCCTCGTACTTTGGCAAAGCAATTTTAGGGATGCGTAGTTGTGAAAGCGAGGTATAATAAAGCGGTTGCTTAATTTCCTTATCCCGTACTTTATATATGAAATTTTCTGAAGTGTATTGTTTAATGGTTTCAGGCCATTGTTTTAACAGGCCTTTACATTCGGGATGCAATTGGGTTTCGAGATGTTGTTGGATGCTATTCAATGCCTCACCTAAATCCTCTCCAAAGGAGAGGACTTTTTGATCATTTTCATTTAAAAACTTCTTTTCAGAACCCTCTCCTTTGGAGAGGGCAGGGTGAGGCCTGTTTAAGCCGTCTCCTTTGGAAAGGGTTTGGCTAAGACCAAGCACCCCCTGTACCTGATACAACTGCTGCGCAATTTTACATTGCTCATTTACCCATCGCTCATAAGCCTGACTGTTTTCTACAATTTCGGCGAGGTAACGGTTTCGGTCTGGAGGAATGATGTAAATTTTCTCAGATTCTCCCTGTAGAGACACAATACTTTGTGTCTCTGACCCCGATGCAGTTGAACCAGATTTATTTATAAAGTCAACCCCTGTCTTTACTTTGATCGCATCAATTAAAGCAGCAAACAGCGTGTTCATCCCGGGATCGTTAAACTGCGACGCCATGGTTCCATAAACCGGGATGTCCTCATCTTTCGCGGTAAAAAGTTTATGATTGCGTTTATATTGTTTACGCACGTCACGAATGGCATCCAGTGCGCCTCGTTTGTCGAATTTGTTGAGGGCAACAATATCGGCAAAATCCAGCATGTCAATTTTTTCAAGCTGACTGGCGGCGCCAAATTCCGGAGTCATCACATATAACGACAAGTCACAATAATCTGTGATCATAGTATCCGATTGCCCGATGCCTGATGTCTCAACAATAATTAAATCGTAACCAGCAGCTTTGCAAATGTCTATACTTTCCTGGACGTGTTTTGACAAGGCCAGGTTAGCCTGCCGTGTGGCAAGGGATCGCATATAAACCCGCGGACTATTAATGGCATTCATCCTGATCCTGTCGCCCAATAAAGCACCGCCTGTTTTGCGCTTGGATGGGTCAACTGAAATTATTGCAAGTGTTTTATCGGTTTGCATCAAAAATCTCCGCACTATCTCATCTACAAGGGACGATTTGCCGGAGCCCCCGGTACCTGTAATTCCGATAACAGGAATATGACTTGTATTAATCAGTTTGTGTACGTCTTTTAAAAAATGGTCTGCTTCTTTTGGATAATTTTCGACCACGCTGATTGCTGTAGCTATAGATTTTATATCTTTTTCGGGCAGATGTTTGAGTTCGCCGTTTAGACTTATTTTATGCTGGAAGTCGCATTTTTTCAGCATATCATTGATCATACCCTGCAAGCCCATTGTACGTCCATCATCGGGCGAATATATTTTTGTGATACCGTAAGCCTGTAGTTCCTCAATTTCGTGCGGTAAGAATACACCACCACCACCACCAAAAATTTTTATGTGGCATGCACCCCGTTCTTTCAGTAAGTCGTACATGTATTTAAAATACTCAACATGGCCGCCCTGGTACGATGTCAACGCTATACCCTGCACATCTTCCTGTATAGCGCAATTTACCACTTCATCAACGGAGCGGTTATGGCCAAGGTGAATCACTTCCGCACCGGATGATTGTAAAATACGGCGCATAATATTAATCGTAGCGTCGTGCCCGTCGAACAACGAGGCAGCAGTTACGAAACGGATTTTGTAATGGGATTTGTAGGCAGCTTCACTTTCCATAACAGGAATAATTGGTGTAAAGCAAAATTAACCAATTTAAACGGTGTTACAGAATTTGAGGCATTATAAGCTTTGGATACAAGGTCTTTCCAAAAGATTGAAGCAGACATTGACGAACCCTATAAATAAAGCTCCACCATTTGCCGCCAGTGACGTGGCTTGTGGGCATAACCTGCCCATATTTTAAGTTGATTGGGTATACCTTTATTGCTAAGCAAATGGCTAAACTCCTGGTTGCTTTTTAAAAAAGGATCCGTTTCGCCGATGGCTAAAATAATTTCTATATCTTTTATTGCATTTAAAATGGCCGGTTCGTCCAGGTTTGTAACAAATTGCTGAGGCATATTAAAATAAATATCCTCGTTGGTGAAGCCATCAAAAAGGTCCTTAAAATCCTGTATCTCTTTGGTAAGATCATACCTGCCGCTCATACCCACCACCTTTTTAAAAATTGTTGGATGCTTAAAAGCAAGGTTTACTGCATGAAAAGCACCCATGCTGCAGCCTGCAACTTCAAAATAATCACCCTCATTTTTCTCGTGCATTAACTTTAATACTTCCTTAAGTATATATTGTTCGTATTGGATGTGCCGGGTAATACGTTCGATTGGAAGCACCTGTTGATTATAAAAACTTTCTATGTCTACACTGTCCACACAAAAAAAATGCAGCTCGCCAGCGCAAACTTTATCTTTTACAGCATCAATCACATGCCAGTTTTCATAGTCGTAAAACCTGGCCATTCGGGTCGGGAAAAAGAGTACAGCTCTGCCGCCATGCCCCAATACTAAAAGCTCCATGTCGCGCTGCAACCAGGGGCTATACCATTTGTGATACTCTCTGTTCATTTTAGCCGTGGTTCATGGCCTGAAATATCCGTACAGAATATTACCTAAAGATAAAAAAATGATTAATGATTACCGGCAAGCTTATCACTAATTACTTCTTTCCATAATTGATACGCTTTTTCACTGAGATGAAGCCCGTCGTTAACATAATACTCGCTTTTGGGTCTGCCGCCTGCATCGATCATTTTTTCAAAAACGTCAATAAATTGCCAGTTGCTGTCGTACTTTGCTATCTCGGTCTTAATTAAGTTATTGGTATACTTATACTTGTCGGCAATAGACCACCTGCTTGGGCTTAGCTTGAGCGATACAAAATAACATGGGATATCGCCAAATTGTTTTTGTGCCTTCACAACCAACTGCTGGAAAAAAATGAAAACCTCTTCGGGATGCCGTCCGTCGCCAAGGTCGTTGTCGCCGGCATAAATTATTAATCTTTTAGGGTTATAAGGAGCCATTATCCTTTCAAAAAACCAAACACAAGCTGCCAGCGTCGACCCCCCGAAGCCAAGATTAACAGGCTTCAGGCTACCAAAATCACTATAAAGATTAGTCCACAAGCGAATGGACGAACTACCGTAAAAAATGGTTTCGGCATCATACTCTAGTTTTGCCCGGTCATTTTCAAGGCGCTTTACTTCATCTTCGTACCAATACATGCTTTATTTTATAGTGCCTGCAACGGGTGATATTTGTGTTCTGTTATTACCGGTCCTGGCCCGGCATTGCAAGTCGTCAAACCTAAAAATTCTTCCCTTAAACCTATAAAATATTTGCAATTAATATGGGATAGACGTCTTAACGCCAATATTCTTACGCTTTCTCATACGCCGCCTTCAAACCGGCGATATCAATTTTGCGCATTTGGAGCATGGCATTCATTACATTTTTTGCTTTCGCACGATTCGGGTCACCCATCAATTGACTCAGTGCGTCGGGTATTATTTGCCATGATAAACCATATTTATCTTTCAGCCAACCACACTGGCTTTCCTTACCGCCGTCTGCAATTAATTTTCCCCAAAGATCGTCTACTTCTTCCTGCGTTTTGCAATGGACGTAAAACGACACCGCTTCAGTAAACTTAAACATAGGGCCGCCATCTAACAGCATAAATTCTAAACCACTTAGCTTTATGGTGGCAACCGTAACAACACCGGCATGACCGGGAGCTTCACCCGGCATACGGGTTAGGTTTATTATTTCGGAGTTTGTAAAAACTGAAGTATAAAAATTTGCTGCTTCTTCTACCTTGCCGTCGAACCAAAGAAAAGGAGTGATTTTTTGCGATGCTGATTGATCTATAGTTGCCATAGTAAGTTTTTATTGGTTAATGATACGATAAAGGTAATTAACCAATTTTTGTTTTACTATGGCATAAAGTGCCAATTTCAGGGGCTATTGATGACAATTTAATATCAATGTCTTATTTTTTCCAGACCACCCAGCCGCTTGGAGACGGTTTATTTTTTGTTGGCGGTACCTTTAACATATAGGCTGCTTCTCTATCGCCAAGCGCAGCTGATTTGGTCCAATCTGCTTTTGCGGCTATTTTGTTATTTAAATTGAAATACACTCTGCCTCTTTCAAAATAAGCCTGGGCATTTGACGGGTTTAATTCAATAGATTTAGTCATATCGGCAAGGGCGGCTGTATTATTTTTTATACTCGAGTTGGCAAAACCACGCATAAGGTAAGAAACGGGAAGATCTACATTCTGAGCTATAGCTTTATCCAAATCAGTTATAGCAGCACTAAACCTGCCAGCTCCCATATTGATTATTGCACGGTAATAATGGGCACTACCATATTCCGGATTTATCGAGATAGCCACGTTCAGGTCGTCCAAAGCTCCGGCACCTTGATGCAGCTGCAATTTGGTTATTGCCCTGGTAAAATAAGCTGTTGCCGATGTGGGGTCCAATGCTATGGAATGGTTCAGATCATCCAAAGCTTCCACGTAATTATTCATCGAATTCCTGGCGACACCACGGTCATGATATGCTTCAGCGTATTTAGGATTTATTGAGATTGCCTTTGTAAAATCTTTAATAGCTTCCTCGTTGTCGCCCATTTTTAGTTTTACTTCGGCTCTGTTGTAATAGGCAGGCGCACTATTCTGGTCTAATATTATTGCTTCTGAAAGATCGCTGCCCGCCTGTCCATAATTTCCAAGCCTGGCATTCACCTCCCCTCTTAGTTCATAGGCTTCGGCATATTTGGGGTTTATTGTTAGTGCCTGGTTAAAATCGGTAAGGGCGTCATTATAATTGTTAAGCTCGCATCTTTGCAATCCTCTGTACAGGTATGCTGCATCGAGTTTAGGATCCAGGGCAATTGCTTTCCCAAAATCGTCAATCGCGCCATAGCTATCTTTAAGCTTACTTTTAGCAACACCCCGGTCAAGATATGATTCGGGTATTTTAGGGTCCAGTTCAATTGCTTTATTCAAATCTTCGAGCCCGCCTTTAAAATCGGCAAGGCCATTTTTTGAATTGCCCCTGTTTGTATAAGCAATGGCATCATTGGGGTTTAATTCAAGTAGTTTGTTAAAATCGGCGATAGCGCCGCTAAAGTCGCCAAGCTTGTTTTTTGAGTTACCCCTGTTAATATAAGCGATTGTGTTTTTCGGGTTCATTGCAATAGCCCGGTCGCAATCGGCAATAGCGCCTTTCAAATCATTCAAATTAAGTTCTGCAAAACCCCTGTTTGCGTACGCCATATCGATGTTAGGGTTTATCGTAATTTCCTTTGTAAAAATATCGACCGCTGCCTTGTAATCGCCTTGTTGAGCCTTTATCGCACCGCTGTAATTATAGGCTTCGATATTGTTGGGATTCACTTGGATTTCTTTGGTAAAGTAGTCAATCGCGCCATTATAATCCTTGTTGTTAAACAGTTCAACACCCTTGGTGAAATAGATGTCGTTGCTTTGTGCGATAGAAAATAAGGGGAAAAAGAGGATAAAATAGAATAAGGTTTTTTTCATGTGAAAGCCGGTCCGGTTGTATAAATATCCTCAAATATAAAATTATTTGAAAAAAAACGAAACCTAAAGCCAGGGAATTAAACGTAGAAGGCAGGGATTCGGTTCTTTAAATTTTAACCGGATGGTATTGTATTTTCAGATTATGTTTTATATTAGCCCCTTAAATATATGAAAACCTTACACCTTAATCAACTTAAAGCAGCGCTGTTCTGCGCTCTTTTTTTACTCCTTCAGTCATGTTCGCCAACCGTACCCGGTTCCTGGAAAAATGACCAAATAAGTTCGGGCAAACGCGACGATTTTCACAAATGGAACACCGAAGCCTTAAAATATTTGAAGGCGAATGATCCGAAAGGGTTAAATGTGCTTTTATCAAAAGAGATGATCGCGGGCAAAAACGAAAGGCAGGTTGAACTCATCAGCAACCGGCTTACCGATAATGAATACGAGTTGCTGGATGAATATTATGTGGTGCATAAATACAGAGACACTGATACTGTGCGAACGGTAGGTGCAGCTGTAAACCGGTATGCGGTTTTGTATCCTTATACAACAATGCAAATGTACCTTGCCTATTTTGTGCCAAAAAAATCAGACAATAAATACATGATAAGCCTTGTTTACGGAAAGTTTGATTATGGCTGGAAAATTATTGAAATGGGCCTTTCCCCTTATACGGTTAACGGAAAAACCGCCCCCGAGTTTTATGCCATTGCCAAAGACCAGTATGCAAAAAAACAAACACAGGCGGCGCTAAATAGTGTTTCGCTTGCGCAGATGTGTTTTAAACCCGGCTTATACTGGCAGTATCCCGATGCCGTTGACGCCGGGAACTTCTACCTTAGAGTAAATAAGGAAGTTATCGACCAGTACAAATACCCGATTGTACTTAAGCAAATAGCAACCGGACCAATGATACTACACGTTTATACCAGTAAAACCGATGGCGGAACCTACCCTGTTATCTATTATATGACTCATTTTGACCTGAAAGATACCACCGAAGTAAAGAAAGAAAATTTAGAGGTAAGGAACGCGGTTGCCAAGATAATGCCCGGGTTAAAGGAGAACAATAAATGTGTTTTATACTCCGCATTTAACAAGCAACCAACCGGGTACAATGAAGTGGATCATTTTGATATGACGGATAAGGGGCGTTAAGTAGGTTTAATTTTTCTTTACCATTGCTCAGTCCCGTTGTCATTTCGAACGACAGTGAGAAATCTTTTGCACCATGCATAACCCGCTGTGCATGTGCGATTTGCATAGTTCGCATTGTATGCTTCATAAGTTTTCTCCTCGTTCCTCGTCGAAATGACATGCGGGGGATAGATTATAGTCACATCATAAGCATCTCATTCCCCAATTTCAAAATCCGTATCTTCGCACCCAAAATCGGTGAAATCACTAGTCAATCGGTGAAATCATATTAATTAATGGAATCAGCAATAACAACCTGGGAAAAAGGCTATAACAATTACGGACCGTGGCTTCGTGAGAAGTACAAGGGCAAGCGTGTATTTAAGGTAATTGTAGATGGCGGCTTTACCTGCCCTAACCGCGATGGCTCAAAAGGCTATGGCGGCTGTACATATTGCAACGTCGATTCTTTTACGCCTTCGGTATCACGCAATAACCCGTCCGTTCGTGAGCAGGTTATACAAGGTGTTGAGCGTGCCCGCAAAGGCAACAAAGCAGATAAGTTTATCATCTATTTTCAGCCCAATACCAATACTTACGCCCCTACGCATTATTTAAAAATGATGTACGACGAAGCCTTGAGTTATCATACCGAAGATATTGTTGGCCTCTCCATCGGCACCCGACCCGATTGTATTGATGCTGAAAAAATAGCCCTGCTGGAGAGCTATACCGACCGTTTTGATGTAGACCTTGAAATGGGTATGGAGAGCATCTATAACGATACCCTTGCCCAAATTAACCGTGGCTGTACGCATGAGGACCTGGTAAAAGCTTTAAAACTTGTTGAGAACAGCAAGCTGGATATTTGTGTGCATACCGTTTTTGGTTTTCCCTGGGAAACTAACGAAATGATGCTGCGCTATGCTGATGAGATAAACCGTTTCCCACAGATAAAATTTGTAAAGTTTCACCACCTGCATATTGTTGAAGGCTCGGTTATGGGTGTAAAATATAAACGCGATCCCTTTAAACTTTTCACACTGGATGAGTATGCCAACTTTTTGTGCGACTTATTACCGCTTGTACGTCCCGACATCGTGATCCAGCGTTTATTTGGACTTAGTGATCTGGAGCTGCTCATTGCTCCTAATTGGGGTCTCAAGAAATCGGAAATACAATATTACATCGACCAAAAGATATTGGAAAGAGGGGTTGTGCAGGGATCGGCTCTTTAACGCCATCGTCGTTGCCATAGCCGTTAACCTAAGGATTAAAGATGTCGAAAACTATGTCAAATGCCGGCTTTTTTCCTTTTTTGGGTTCTAGGAGTAGGTTTTTGATAATTGGAAAGATGAATATTTCGCACCAGTTTTTGAAACTTATATCTCC
>DASYEP010000025.1:0-1695 GCA_036498965.1 Mucilaginibacter sp. | reverse complement strand
GCTGACATGGTTCATTTTTGTGATCATCGTTTTTTTGTTTGCTCAAATGTCGAGCTTAAACACAACTTAAACTTCTTCAAAATTGCTATTCTTCGTCCACCCGTTCTGCTCGGCAAAACAATTGGGTATAAATTTCAATGGGGTATTACTGATCTCTAAACTGCGTTGCAACTGCTGATTTTGAAATTGGGAGGGTGTTAAAGTAGTTATCCTTTTAAAAAGCGTCGAAAATGAGCCGACACTATCAAAGCCGATAGCAAAACAAACCTGCTGTATAGGCATCGCCGTCCGTAAAAGCATTTTGGCTTTATCTATCCTTACCCCGGTGAGGTACTGATGCGGCGTTTTACCATATATTTTTTTGAATAGGCGGATAAAATGGTAGCTCGAGAAAAAAGCCTTACCTGATATAGCATCAAGGTTGATGGGCTCGTGGTAGTTTTGGTCGATAAACAGCTTGGCTTTTACCACACGCCGGTACAGGTATACTTTTGGATAATCAACTTTTCTCATATCGTTCGGCTTTTAATCCTTCCGCATCTCCCTTATCATTACATTATATGACCATTTTCGCAGCATAGCATTAACTGTATTGACAATTCGTTTAGCACGTGTCTCATTAGTTTTAGCGCCGTCTATCCATTTTATAAAGTATTCCCGATGCGATTTGGCCAGGCTGTTAAAAAAATCAAAAGCCTCCGGCTCAAAATCAAAACACTCCTGCAGATCGGCAGGCATCTCCACTTTAAAATCCTTGTCTTCTTCTAACCTTACCTGCAGCACAGCGCCCGCATTTTTATGTATTCCTTTTCTTACTTCAGCTTTCAGTGCCATTATAAAATTGCCTTCGCCCATCGGCATCAGCGCCATCCCACTTACCGGCAGTGCATCCAGCATACCTTTTACCCTGAACGATTTCTTATTACCCGGTTTCATTTGCTGGGCCAGGTCGGCAGGTATCTCAATATAACTCCAACCGGTTTTTTCACCCTGTTCGTTAAACTGTAAAATGATGGTAGTAAACTCAATCATAGCGGATGCAAATTAACGCTATAAACGCAAATATCTGAATGTTAAGCAACAAACGTTAAATGTTTGTTAAATCTTGTTTTTTGACACTTTTTGGTGTAACGAAGCCCCGCGTGCAGCTGTCTTATAGTCGTAAATAAATCATTAAACATAATACCAAATACTATGAAAACTTTAAGAGCAATGATGATGGGACTGGCTTTGTTATTAGTTTGCGGAGCTTCGCAGGCAGCTACTTTAATTAACCGGGCAGGCCTTTCAAAGGAAGATGTAATAACTACTTATTTAAATGCTGTAGTACATGGCAAAGTTGATGGAGTTGATAACGCCATTGATGACAATGCCCAGTTTGATATGAAACGTGGGGATAAGGTAAATACCCTTGACAAATCGCGATTAATCGACGCCCTGAAATCAAACGAAAATGTTGAGCAGAACTGCCAGTGCGCTAAAACTACATTGCAGGATGATGATGAAAAGAATATTGTAAAGGTTGATATGAAATATGCCGACTTTACCCGTACGGATGTGATCACAGCTGAACATGTAGGCAGCGGATGGAAAATTACGAAGGTGGAAACCTCATTTAAATAGATGATTATTGTTTTGTTTTGTAGAAAAGAAGGTCCTTTAGGGGACCTTTTTATTTTTCGGAAGAATCCTCTT
>DASYEP010000024.1:0-187716 GCA_036498965.1 Mucilaginibacter sp. | reverse complement strand
AATCGGCATTGAGCCTCGAAGGCTTGAACTTGTATTTATATCACTATCAGCTATCTTTCTCCACATGATTAACATGCCAAAATTATCAACAATCTGCTGTTAAATAATTCTATGCAAGTCTAATGGAATTTATTTCGGCACCCCATATGCAAAGTATACGCTATGGAAACGAGCATACAAGACGTACACCAAGCAAGCCGCATGTCTCATGACGTGCTGAAACAAGTTCAGCATGACTTGGTAGTTTTAAAAGCGATCTCCCTGGCTACGTCAATAATTCATTAGTTAGTCAATAACGCATCAATTCAAAATTGAGTTATCTGTAACTAAATTGATACTCCATCAAATCGATAATTCAATAATTTAGTAATTCAAAATTAACGTGTTATACTTGCGTTAAATTAAAGTAACTGACAATGAAATTGAACTTATTAGCTGGCTCCATGCTGGCTTTTTTTGCGGCGGCTAATGTTAGCCAGGCGCAGCAAACAAACCCGCCAAAACCGGCAGCGCCAACTACACAGACGGCCTCGCCTCAACAAACACCGCCGCCACCACAGGGCCCGGTGTCTAACTACAACTATCACGAAACTTTTGGGCCTTTGTTTTACACCAAAAACGGCACCGCATACCGCGCCGCCGATGGCGAACCCGGTCCAAAATACTGGCAAAACAGGGCCGATTACCAGTTGGCAGCCAAGTTAAATGACCAAACCAATGAGATTACCGGTTCCGAAATATTAACCTATACCAACAACAGCCCGCAAAACCTTGGCTATTTATGGATGAACCTTGAACAAAACCTTTTTAAACAGGATTCGAGGGGTAGCGGTATTGTGCCTTTAGTAGGAAACCCGCCTGTATTAACAAGTCGTAACTGGGGCAGAGGTCAGGTTTTCGACGCTGGTTATAAAATTAGCTCTGTTAAGGTGATTGGCCTTAAAGGCGCCACTACCGATGTAAAGTTTTTGATATCTGACACCCGCATGCAGCTCTTTTTGCCTAAAGAGCTTACAGCAAACGGCGGACAGGTGAAATTGAAGATAGAATACTCATTTACTCCACCAAATTATGGATCGGACCGTATGGGGATCCAGGATACCAAAAACGGGAAGATCTATCAAGTTGCCCAATGGTACCCACGTATGTGCGTGTATGATGATGTTATGGGCTGGAATACTATTCCTTACACTGGTCCCGCTGAGTTTTATTTGGAATACGGCAGTTTCGATCTGACTATTACAGCACCCGCAAACCATATAGTTGTTGCTTCAGGCGAATTATTGAACCCACAAGACGTTTATACCCCTGCGCAATTAAAACGATGGACAGAAGCTGCAGGCAGCGAAAAAACTGTTATTATACGTTCGGCAGCTGAAGTTACAGATCCTGCATCGCGGCCGGCCGGCAAAAAGGAATTAACATGGCACTTTAAAATAAACAGTGCACGTGATGCCTCTTGGGCTTCATCAGCGGCTTTTATTATCGATGCCGCAAAAATGGACCTGCCAAGCGGCAAAAAATCGATAGCGATTTCGGCTTACCCGGTTGAGAGCGATGGAAATGATGCCTGGGGCCGTTCAACCGAATATGTTAAAAAATCAATAGAATTTAATTCAGCAAAATGGTTTGAATTCCCTTACCCGGCGGCTACCGCAGTTGCAGGTATAGTAGGAGGGATGGAATATCCTGGTATTGTTTTCTGCAGCTTCAAGTCGAAAGGCGGAAGGCTATGGGGAGTTAACGATCACGAGTTTGGCCACACCTGGTTCCCGATGATTGTTGGTTCAAACGAACGTCTTTATGGTTGGATGGATGAAGGTTTTAATACATTTATTAATACACTGTCAACCGCCGACTTTAACAATGGAGAGTACAAAAGAAAAGGGCCGGATATGCACCGCGCTGCAGCTGTATTCACTGCCCCTGGTTTAGAGCCTGTGTTAAGTCAGCCGGCAAATCTTAAAGAAAGAAATACCGGAACACTTTTATACAGTAAACCAGGCGCCGGGCTAACCATGCTGCGCGAGGAGATATTAGGTCCTGAACGTTTTGATTTCGCTTTCAGAACTTACATCGCTAAATGGGCATTTAAACATCCAACACCTGACGATTTTTTCCGCACGATAGAGAATGCCTCGGGCGAAAGTTTGCAATGGTTTTGGAGAGGCTGGTTTATGAACAACTGGCGACTTGATGTTGGCGTGCGCGATGTGAAGTATGTCGACAATGATCCTTCAAAAGGCGCGTTCATAACCATCGATAACCTCGAAAAAATGGCGATGCCTGTAACCCTTGAAATTAAAACAGTAAGCGGTAAAACTGATCGTGTTAAACTTCCGGTTGAAGTATGGGAACGGAATAGCTCCTGGACCATTAAATATCCATCGACGGAAGAAATACAATCAGTTACCTACGATCCTGACAAGGTATTTCCGGACTTTAATCCGGATAATGACGTTTGGACGAAAAAATAACCCCAGATCGGATGTCTGAGTTCGGAAGTCAGAAATAGGAGAATTGGTATGTGAAGGTGGCCTTACGGAGATAAAGATTCCCGTAAGGCCATTTTACTTGTTTTCAAAAAATGTTAAATCAAAATTATTATCAATTAAATTTAGTTAACTTTAACGATATAATCCTTCATCATCTGCTATGCTAAAACGATACTCTTTACTCGCGTTAATTTTATCAGTAACTTTTTCGGTAAGTGCGCAGAGCCTTTTAAAAGGTACCGTGCTTGAAAATGGGACAAATAAAAAGCTACAGGATGTTTTTATAAGGGATATTGCCAATAAGCAGTTCACTCTTACCGATAAACAGGGAAATTTTGAGATCAAAGCCGAAACCGGCCAAACGCTGATTTTTGAATCCCCGGGTTATACGTCAGATACGTTGTACCTTGTGGATTTGGTGCGTAAGAATATTGTGATGTCCATAAAAACTATTGCTTTACGTGAAGTCAGCGTAACATCGAGCAAGCAGGCATTTGATCCGCATAAGGAATATCCGGAAGTTTACGAAAAAAGTAAAGTATACGTACTTTCTCCAACTACGTGGTTCAGTAAAGAGTCGACAGATGCCCGCAAGCTTAAAAAGTATTTTAAGCATGAAGCTCAGGAGCTTCATGTTGATGAGGTTTTTACGAGGGCATATGTAGGCAGTATTGTGCCATTGAAAGGCCAGGAGCTCGATGATTTCATGACCTTGTATCGCCCCTCGTACGAGTTTTTGATGAATAACAACGGTGCGTCGCTGGCTGCGTATATTAATGACAGTTATAAAAAGTTTTTGGCCCTACCTCCAGACAAACGCAGTTTGCCAAAACTGACAGGACAATTGCCGCACGATTAATAAATTAACAGCTCAATTCGTTAATGTCATAAAGGGTGCTAATTTTTATTATACTCTTCATCAATTTCTTTGATAATCTTTTTCGATTTCAGAATACATTTGTTATACCGATCTCTGATTTCGCCGGTATAAACTAAATTCGAACACAGGTTTTGGCCCTCATCAGAGGATAATATCACATTCAAATTCGAGGTGGAATCTGTTATTCTTTTTTTGTTTTTTCCAATGAAGACAAAAAGCGCTTTTTTCTTTTCGGTATAAAAATCGGAACCCGTTAACAGGGAAGGAATGTCTTCCTGGTAAAGGTCCAGTATATCGTTTTGCAACTCTTTGTTTTCGATATTACCGATTTTGCCCGCCGATTTAAAACCCTCAAACCGTCCATTGTTTGGAATCAGACCAGTGGTATTAGATATCCAGTGGTTATAACTGTTTAAACTATCGCTGTTTAGTGTTTTATTCAATTTTACGGAGGTGATGTACTTAAAAGCAAATTCCGTTTTTCTGAAAGACACCTTGTCGCCTTCCATTTCTGTAATGTCGCTGAGCAGGTCGGTTTTTAAACCGAGCATAAAATCCTTAACATCTTTTTGCTCGTGGCTATGCTCGCTGTAGTCGTGGAACTTTATTGAAAGCGTAACCGCGAAAACGATAATAAAAATCTCAACTACAAACTCCTTTAGCTTGTGCCAAAAGGAGTGTTCGTTACTGGTCCAAATTTTGTAAGTTTTCTTTACATGTTTTGCGACTTCCTGTTCAGCCATATTTTTAATATTTCAGGCTAAAAGTAAGCATATAAGCCTTAATTCAAAAAGGTTTTTATGGGATGGGAAGTGTTTCTTGCCTGGTATATCGTTGTTATTGAAAATCACTTAAACCTTTCTGAGTATCGGTATCCTCAGCTATCATTTTGTTGATTTTAGGTTGCAATATCCATACGCCAACCGGCTGAAACCAAAACAAAAAAAACTCACCTATAAAATCACTAAACGAAACCTCCTTTTGGAGTTCAACTGTTTTGAATGTTTTTGCTACAAAGTATAGACAATAAAAAATGCAGAACATAGAAAACAGGTGAATCGGCACAATAAACATAAACATGAACAAAAACAGTTGCAGGTGGTCAGGCTGTAGTCCATGTGGTGGATTGTTAAAAAAATTGCTGTTGAACACGTTGCCAAAAATGAATCCCATAAATGTTAAGATCAAAAAGAGGTAAACAATAGGGATGAAAAAGAATATCTTAAACCTTTTTACTTTCATTTTCACAGCCATTGGAACAAATTTTTGCAGCCCGATTGCTATTGACCAAAGCCAACCAAATAATGTACCCATAAAAAGAAGCATTATCACCGGGAAGAATTTAAAGTATTCAAAGACCATTTCCGGGTGTGGGTTGGGATTATTTATGAGGCTCGAAAAAATATTTACCATCATTATTATCTGGAACAAAAACGGCAAACCGAAAGTTGCCAGGAATATTTGCCAGTGTTTTGCGCGTAAAAATATATTCATGTTACTTTTTGTGGTATTAATTTTTAAGTTTTTGTAGGGAATGCAAATCAGATAGGCTTAGGGTCAGACGAAACATCGGAGCTGACCTGGTTAATTTCTATCGCATCATCAAAGTGCAGCCATACATATTCAATGCTGTTCATTTTATAAAAGTATGGTATGATGGCAATAAGTTCAAGTCGCAGGCTAAACGAATATCCAGGCGTAAAAAGCGCGTAAGCCATAGTTGAACAACATACAATAATGCTTATTATCGCATCAATTTTAGCTACGCCAACAGCCCATTTCTTTTCGGTCCACAATGCGAATGCTGTTATCCCTTTAAATGAGAACAACAGTATTAAAGATATGCCCGTTAAGGAAAGCGGATCATGTGTGGTTAAGCCAAGCAACGATATTTCGAAATTAACTCTGAACAAGCCAACAACAACGGCAACTGGCATTAAAGCAAAAAACACAAGAAATATCCAGGTAAAACCGATAACCCACCAGGGGAGCAAATCTCTTCTTCTTTTAAATTGGGGAACAGTTGGGAGCGGAAATTCGATATCATTTTCGTGCATGGTTTAGATTTTATAATTGGTTTATTAAAAGTAAGGAAAATATTTTGAAATAAATATGATGCCGCTCTTTGAAATATTTTCGCTTTTAATGGGAAAGTATTAGATAACTATCGTCCTTTTTATTTGGTTCTTTGATAGGGCACATGCATTATTAGGGACGGAACAAACAACACGCCGAAAAGTAAACACACTTTATTTTGGATAGAAATTAAGTATTGGCTATTGTTTTAGGAATACCGGGATGCGTTTTGCTGGCAAATTGTTGGGAAGTTTAATTGGTTTTCCTGGAGCTTTCATACGAGCGGCAAGTCAAGAGTGTTTAATCATAAACGTCTGTTTCTAAAATAGGTTTATGCGGAAATAAATCAAAACTTGTATTATTCTTGATTATATTTATACTATGAAACCCAGCAGCAAATTTTTGAATTCAATCTTTGAGATCGCACATGTGGAATTTCAAACTTATGATCTGAATAATCATAGGTTGATATTTTCAAGTGGTTTGGGTCCAAAACTGCTTGGCTACACAACGGCTGAATATAAGGAATTAAGCAATGACTTTTACGCGAACCTTGTGCACCCAGATGACAGGCAAACAGTATTGGAAACCATGGATAACGTGAGGAATGCGTCAAATGGCGAAATTGTTGAGATGACCGTGCGCCTGCGCAAGCGCGACGGCAATTATTTATGGGTGTATTCGCGACAAATGATTTTGGAAAAAAATCGTCAAAATGGACATTGTACCATTATCAGGGAATCAGAAGACATAACCGAGTTTGTTAAGCTGCAAGACGAGTTAAAACAAAAAGTAGAGGTGCTGCAAACGATATCCTATAAAAACTCACATTTGTTAAGGAACCCGGTTGCCAGTATTATCGGGCTCGTAAACATGGTGGAGGAAAAAGGCATAACAAGTGATCATAATTTGCAGTTATTTCATTATCTGAAACTGGCCATCGAGAAGTTGGATGCCGTAATCCATGAGATAAATGATATTGCTAACACGAACTAGATGGACCTACAGAAGCCTCTTCAACGAATGCCATGATTTTTTAAAAGCTTTGCGCCATAGAAAGATAAAATACACCTGTTTTCGCCGAAGTTGCGCCCATATTTAAATCGCTGTTTTTAAGTATGTTAACTAACCCAAACTCCCAGTTTCCGCTTATGGCAAACCCTTGTGATGTTTGGTAACCCAGCACGGTTGTCACACCGTAATCGGTAGATTTGAAGTCGCCATTGCTGCCAAATGTTATTTTCTCGTTCGTTACATCACTATAAACCGTTTTTTGGTTTGTGCCATTTAATGCAAAAGAGAAGAATGGCCCACCTCCATAGAATATGTTTGCCCCTTCATCGCCTAGATACCAATGACCTATAAAATCCACCGGTATTTCAAAATAATGCAAATGATATTTATCCTCAACAACGTAGTCGGCTGTTACATTGAGTTCAGTCCCTTTTCCCTGGTAAAAAACAGCTGGCCTTATTGAAAAATAATCATTGATTTTGAAATCTGCGTTAAAGCCTATTGAAAAAACGGGTTCGGCGTTTGTGTAAACGTAAGATTGTTCATGCGCTTTTACATTAAACCAGGCATAGCTGGAACCACCGGCAATGCCCAGCGTTATCGTATTATCTCCGTTTCCGTAAGTTTGAGCATATGTGATGGTTGCACCTATTGTTAGACAAAAAGATAGTAAAAGTTTTTTCATGTAATTGAATATAAATTAAGTGTTTAAAGCAGGAATATGTTGAATAATGTGAGCAAAAAATCGTGTGTCGACCCATAAGCTTCACGGGGCTGTAACTGTGACACATAGCTCTTTAAAGGATGAAATATTTTGCTAATAACGGGTAAAACGACCCGAATAAAAGGTGCCATTGGTGACTGTATAAATTAAATTTGATCTATTTAAATCACCGTCATAGTATAGATGCGCCGAAAATGTTCCTTTACCATAGGTAAGCGTTACGTCGGTAAGTTTAGCATCAAACGAGAGTACAAGGAATAATAAAAGGATAATTTGATAAAAAGATTTCATGTTTTAATGCCTGGTCTAAGAAGGCATTTTTACGTTAATAGAAGTTTTTTGTTTTTTGAAAATGGAGTTTTGCTTGTTTTAGATTGAAAAAATGCTGAAAGTAAATCAGCTGAGGGGCTTATTGTCGCCCTATCTGAAGAATTAGTAAACATGGGTAATTTGTTCTGATCGAAAATCAGCACATTTGTGAGTCCCTAGAGGAACATCCGATATAAAGGTGGGCCGCTAATGCTTTCAATAAAAAATCAAAGTCGTGTGGTGTTTATTTAAGCCTTTCGATGGCGTTATCCCCGACGCGGATTTTTTATTTGATAGCGCACCTTCCCTTATCGACTTAGCCCAAGAGCCTTTCTCTGAGCTCTCTCTGCACCATAGCAAGATGCTGCTGTAAGGCAGTTAGCGTCGCCATTATATCATTCTGTTTCTTAGTTACATAACCGAATCTGTAGTTCTCTGTTAACAGTACACTTATTTCACTTTGGATATCAACTGATTCCTTTTTTAACATTGATAATGATTTCATTTAAATTCTTTATCCAAATTGATGGATGGTATTAACTTGTACGATAAAAAAATTCTAAAAGTTTCCTTCTATTTATCTTTTATGATTTTTTAATATCGTTAAATGAGAAGATTAGTCATGTGCGTTACGAAATCCTTTGATCTTTAAGTATATAGTGGAATATCCGGCCAATTAACTACCTGTTCCCACAATTCAACTTGTATAGGCTTCCCGTAAAAAAACTATCCAAATGGAGTATTGACCAAAGATAAGCAGCCCGATAATTTTGACCCAATCTCCTTGAATCTCATTAAAATTTTAACATGCCTAAAAAATTCCGTCTGTGCGCAATACATTTTATTCAGTTAAATCACCTAAACACCAATAATGAGGTGATTATGAAAAAACCGGACTTTATTTACTATTTCAACCCCCAAAACCCCCGCAAGACAATCAATGAAAAACCAATATTTTATTTGCAATTTTTTAACTAAGCAACATAAGTTGTATTTACAACGGGGTATTTGCAATTTTTGCTCATCAACAACACACCTATAACCAGCTGTAATAAAAAACTAAACACAAATCGTCCGAATACGAACGTATGGGCATCGGTTTTTTGTAATAACTATTTGAAATATAATTATTTATATATTGGCACGTTAATCGCTCCTAATTGTATGTCAAACTAATAAACTTATTCATATCATCATGAGACAATATATTCCGAAGACCTTACTTTTCGTCCTGGCTTTTATTTTTATCAATATATATATTGGTCGCGCCCAGGTGAAAGGTCCGGCTCAAATCTTTGTCGAAAAAGAGGTTGTTTATTGGGATTACCATTCTGTAAGCGTTGGCGACGATTACACCATTTATGTACATGTACCTCCCGGATACGATACTACTAAAATTAAGTACCCGGTATTATATATAACTGATGGCGATTGGGATAAAAATACCGCTAGCAACAGCTTTAATATGCTGAGGCAGGATTATATCACTAACGAGGCAGTAATAGTTGGCATTGGCTATGGAGATCGTCCCAACCAGCGCAACAGGGATTTAGAACCCGCAAAAGGAGGTCCGAATTTTTTAGCTTTTATTGAAAAGGAAGTGATTCCGTTTATTGAAAGCAAGTACCGCGTTACCGACGACAGAACGTTATCGGGTTATTCATACGGCGGCACATTTGCCACCTATGTGCTGTTTAACCGACCAGGTTTGTTTAACACCATTTGCATAGGCGCACCTGGGTTTAGCTCCGGATTGGTGCCTGCAGCCCAAAAGTATTTTGCTGCTAATAAAGATCTCAAAGCAAGAGTCTTTTTGAGCGTAGGTTCGTACGAGCGTGAAACCGTTAACAATATAGCGCTGTTTAAGGACTATCTTTTAAAACAAAAGTGCAAAAACCTGGAAGTTGAAACAGGAATTGTTCCCAATGCGTCGCATGGAGCCGCTAAACCTAAAGTGATTCAGGATGGTATTGAATTTGCGTTTTGTAAAAAACATAAGGCCATTACTGTGCCTGTTAGCGAATTGGAAAAATACGCCGGTACTTATGACCAAACCGGACATCCAGATAAGAAACTCAAAGTCTACGTGGAAAATGATAAACTATATTTTGTTGCCGGCGGCATGCCTTCAGAGTTAACACCTTTTACAAAAGATGGTTTTTTCCAATATGAAAATCAAAGGGGAGATATCTTCTTTAAAATGGAAGGCGGGAAAATGTATATAGATTATATTCCTTATAACCAAAAGCCGATCCGCTCGGCTGAGCGTATATTGTAAAGCGAAACAGCAAAGAATTAAAACGAGCGTAAACTTAATTTTGGCGATACATTGATCAGCGGACGCCAAGCGGCGCATTCGCTGACATGGTCTTTTTTGGGGTAGGTGGAATATTTGACCTAAGCGAATTGGTGAAGCTTCCATCGATGGAACGATGATCGTTTGAAAACATCAAATAATCCCTTGAAGATTTTGGAATTTTATAAACGTCGCCTTTTGCAATAAACAAAAAACCCTGCAGCGTAAGCTGCAGGGCCCAGTTTTAGTATAGTTAATTAGAGTTTATTTGTTCTTTAATTCATCAATCGCAACTTCAGGTGTCAGCGATGTATGAGTTTGCTCGGTAACTATGGCGTTAGCCAGTTTAAATGAAGCGGTGCCATCAATGCTTCTTGATGATGAACCAACTTTTACCCTGTACTCACCTGCGTCTGCTATCCATGCTGATCTGTCAGTGTAGAAGGAAGCAAGGTCACTTGAACGAAGGGTAAACACGATAAATTGAGATTGTCCCGGAGCAAGGACCCCTGTTTTCACGAAGCCTTTTAATTCACTTTCGGGTTTGTCGATATTTTGTGCAGGTGCGCTCAGGTACAATTGTACTACCTCTTTACCTGCAACTTTGCCGGTATTTTTAACAGTAGCTTTAACTGTAATGCTGCCTCTAAAATCGGCTGAGCTTACTTTTACGTCGCTTATTTTGAATTTTGTGTATGATAAACCATAGCCGAATTCATAGGCAGGCTTAACTTTAAATGAATCGTAATAACGATAGCCTACATAAATGCCTTCCTGGTAAACTACTTCGGATGGTTTTCCCATCATCATGTTTGGTTTCTGACCTTCGGGCAGTGGGAATTCTTTACCAGGGAAATTTTTAGCCGACGGTACATCCGGGTAATCAACCGGGAAAGTAGTTGCCAATTTACCCGATGGGTCCACTTTACCGCTCACTACGTCGGCAATTGCGTTACCTGCTTCGATGCCCGGCTGCCATGCAAGCAAAATACCATCTACATTATCTCTCCAGCTGGCAACTTCAACAACACCGCCAATATTTAAAATCACTATTACCTTTTTCCCTTTTGCATGGAACGCCGTGGCGACATTGTTTATCAATTCTTTTTCAGATGCTGATAAATAATAATCGTTTTCCAGTTTCCTATCGGCACCTTCACCTGCGTTACGACCAATAGTGATCACCGCAGCATCAGCGCCATCTGCTTCTTTACCAACTAAACTGTTCACTTCCATTTCAGGAATTACAGGCGGCGGCATAAAGAAATTCCTTTGTTTCGGTTGTTTTGCTTTTGCTTCTGCGATATAATTGGTATAGCTTTTACTTAACTCTTCCTGTAGCTTGTAGCCTGCATTGGCAAGGCCTTGAATTAATGATATGGTATACGCTTTGTTTACGTCGCCGCTGCCTGTTCCGCCTGCAATAATATTATATGAAGTATTGCCAAATACAGCAACTCTTTTTCCGCCTGAAAGAGGCAATGCCTCGTTATTTCTTAGCAATACCATTCCCTGGGCTGCAGCCATACGTGCAACTTTTGCATGTCCTGCTAAATCAGGTTTATTGGAATATTTATATTTTAGGAAAGTCGGTGATTTAAGGATAATCTTCAGCATTCTTTCAACATTGGCATTCAATTGCTGCATGCTTAGTTTACCATCTTTAACAGCTGTGACAATATCGGCAGACTGATTTGGATTACCCGGCATTAACAAATCGTTACCGGCATTCATTTGTGCAACAGCATCATGACCACCAAACCAATCTGTCATAACAAAACCTTTAAAACCCCACTCGTCTTTTAAAATGGTTGTTTGCAGATCGCGGCGCTCAGAAGTATAAGTTCCATTTACTTTATTGTACGATGACATTACAGTCCACGGTTGCGATGCTTTAACAGCGATAGAAAACCCTTTCAGGTAAATTTCGCGCATGGCTCTTTCGCTAACTATAGTGTTAACCGAATTCCTGTTGGTTTCCTGGTTATTGGCAGCATAGTGTTTGATAGAAGTACCTACGCCGTTTGATTGGATACCTTTTACAATCGCAGCTGTCATGCTTCCGGCAACCAGCGGGTCTTCTGAATAATATTCAAAATTTCGTCCACCCAGCGGATTACGGTGTATATTGAGGGCAGGCGCCAATAATATGTCAACGCCATATTCACGAACTTCGTTTCCGAAGGCTACACCTACTTTTCTAACCAAAGCAGTATCCCATGATGACGCCAGCAAGGTGGCAACGGGAAATGCCGTAGCATAATAAGTTTTTGGATCATTAGGTCTTTTAGGCTCTATTCTTAACCCAGCCGGACCATCAGAAACAGTGATTGAGGGTATACCTAAACGCGCGATGGCGTGTGTCCTGCCGGCTGCACCAGGTACTTTTTCAGGTATGTCATAAGCTTCAGGATCTGATGGTGGCAAATTAAAGCCACCAATATTCGTTGACTCCCCTTTTTTAGGACGTGGCATTCCCGGCATTTTGAAGCCCATTCCAACAACCAGTTTTGATTTTTCTTCAACCGTCATAGCAGCAATTACCTGCTTCAAACTGGCCTTTCCCAATTGGGGAGCCTGCTTTTTGCTTTGCGCGCGAACGGTTAACTGAAATGAGCACATCAGCACACTTAACGCAGCTACCGCTCCGGATTTGTAACTTAACTTCATGTTTATAATTTAAATGGTTTATTATAATTGGATGCAAACACAATTATTCATTGTGTCAATGATACACAATTGTAAATATTATTTTTTGCAATAACAAGGGAAATATGGTTGTCGGTTGATTAAGTTATTAGGTGAGTGGTTAGATTAATGTAGTTAATCAAATAATTCGGTCACTTAACTAAACATCTTGATTGAATTCGTGAAGTGGTCACTATTACCGCTCGACCACTGTGTTTAACCCAATCAACTACTCACTTAATCAACCAATTCACGAAACGCAATCAACCATATAAATGTAATAGTTATACTATTTTACCCTTTCGAAAAAGAATAGCGGTATTTTAGCTTCGACATTAAAAGGATACATGGGTTATAAATCAACATACCAGGCAGCAAAATTAGCTGCACCGGCAATAAAAAGTCATTTTACAAATCTTTTGGAGGCAGCTTCACAACAAGGCGAAACTGACCTTGCGCCTGAACCGCCGCTAAAAGTTATAGAAACCATTCTTGACGTTACCTTTTGGACAAGTTTGCGTAAAGAGGAGGGGCGTTCGCCAAAGATTTCACTGGCCTACCTTCCGCCTTCACTTGCCGGGCAACCACTTGTATTTGAAGAATCCATATTGTTAACACCACATGTGCTTACAAAACTTGCCCCTGCTGTTGAACGATCAGGAATTCACCTGGGTGTATGGGATGAAGGCGGCGAACTTTACGTTTGGGGTACCACCCGTACCATTCCTGACTGTTGTTTTGTTTTAGAAGTTGTTGAACCAGGCATATTAGTGATAAAACACCGACGGATTCATGGCTTTGGAAAATTTATTAACGTGGCCGTGTTTAAAGGTGATGAGATAAAAATTATCGATGAAGACAGCAAAAGTCTGCCTGATTGCCCTGCTCTGCTTACTTCTATGCTGGATTTTAATGGTACCTCGGGCTGGAACGATTCTGTAAATGTTCTCGTTCAATTAGCGGCGTCTATGCGGAGCCACGGGCACGGCGGTTCGTTGCTGGTAGTCCCTGCTGATAGTAATGCCTGGCGCGACTCCATTATTTATCCGGTTACATATCCGGTTACGCCGGCGTTTGATGAACTTGCTATATTAATGCAAAAGAATGTTGACGAACATGACTTGAGCCTTTGGCAGGAAGATATTAACCGCGCTGTTGAAAGCATTGCGGGCCTTACCGCTGTTGACGGCGCCACGATTATTAACGATCGCCTTGAACTGCTTGCATTTGGAGCAAAAATAGGACTATCGTCAAACGGTGCACCTGTGGAGCAAATGATGGTAACCGAACCTGTGGTAGGCAATAACGCCTTAATTATTCACCCGTCACAAAACGGGGGGACGCGACATCTTTCGGCAGCGCAATTTGTATTTGATCAGCGCGATTCTATGGCGTTGATATCCTCGCAGGATGGCCGTTTTACTATTTTTTCATGGTCCCCATGCGAAGGTATTGTCCACGCGCATTCGGTTGATTGCCTGCTGCTTTAGGAAGAATCAAGAGCCGAGAGCCAAGAATCAAGAAAAACCCAATTTCTTTTATCTTAGTTCTTGAATCTTGTCTCCTGATTCTTTGTGCGATATTAAATTCCTGAGAATACGCTTTGTGCCCACATACCTATAAATGGTATCGGCTTCAGTTCCGCATTACTCGCTCCGTTTAAACCTATGAGCCAAAGAATGATGAATGTTGCATTTACAAGCACAACGTAATAAGTCATAGAAAGAACAAAAACCGGGAACCCGATGGCGGTTAAAATTAATGCCAGGCCATATCTAAAAAACAGGTAAGTTATATACAAAAGCAATGTCTGTCTTAAATGGAAACTGCTTAAGCTTGTTTTATCATTTTTATGAAAGGTAAAAAAGGCCATTGACCATCCTAAAACAAAAAAATAACTCAATAAGCCGGCTGTTTTTCCGTCATCTTGTATTCCGAAGGGGTTCGTGCGCTGCATAAATTTTATTTGTCCTGAGTAATTACGAAAATTATTAGTTACTCATGTTATACGTAAAAATTCAATGCGAGGTTGGGGGGAAATTGTTTGTTGAGTTATAAATTGAGGCCTATATAATAATAGGCCAATATCAATCAGCCATTTAACGAAATAATAAACATCAGTTTATCGCCTGATTGCAGTTTCAGTTAAGCGGTAGGCGTAGTTTGATTTTTGCTGTTTTAAATCCCCTGGAACATGTTTTGGGCAGGCTCCCCTATAATAGGAATTGGTTTTTGTTCGCCGCTCACGGCGCCGATAAAACCAATTATCCACAAAATAAAAAGAGCAAAATATAAAATATTCATAAGTGAGTACGCGGACAATAGTCCGGTGGAAAGCCAGATTAAACTTAAAAATACCGATAGGCCAAATCGCAGTACCATTGAAACCAAATGAAAAAGTAACGTCTGCCTCAGTTGGTAACTTCCTATGCTGGTTTTATTGTTGATATGAAATCCAAAATAAGCAATAAGCCATCCCACAATAGTGAGATAACTGATTATACCAGCTATTTTTCCATTTTCCTGGTTTGCAAAAGGATGATTAGGGTCCATAAGTTTGAGTTTTAATAATTGCTTAATAAAATTAAACTAATTATTTAATAACCAACCCAATAGCTTAAAAATATTTATTAATATTTGAATTTAATAAGCCCCGTATTAACAAGTTATTTCAGCTTGATGTATTTTTCAATAATTATCCTGTCAATACCTTCGCTTTCCACTTTTTCGAGCCCTTGCTGAAATAGCGTATCGTTTTTCATGGTAACGGTAAAATCGAAGGTTTTCCCTTCCCAGTTTTTGTCCGCATAATAATCTAGGTGTTCAGTGTATTTGTTACCGTTCAGCGTATAACTCCCTCCGCCTGCATCGAAATGATTGGACGAATCTTTTTTAGTATTCAAGTCATGCTTTAAAAAAGCAAAATGAGTACCATTAATAATTTTTATCATTCGTTGGCTTTTGCTGTAATCGGTAACCGAGCTTACCCCTTTTGTAATATTAGTTGCCGATACCAGTTGCCAGGTGCCCTCCAGACGAATAGTTGAGCTTTTGGAGTTGATAAATGCAAAGCACGTGATTAAGCTAATGGCAATAAGTGATGCCAGGATTTTTGTTTTCATATTTAAGTTTATTGTGCTAAAATAACAATTGTTTTGTTTTTCAGGGCTTTTGCCTTTTTCAAATTTGCGTAACCTTTTCTCAAAAAAACCGTAATTTTAGGTCGTCTTATCAGCGTATGGTAACGGTAGCTTAAACGATAAATAAAGGCATATGAATACCATTCACAATAAAGATCTCGGGACAAAGCAAAAAGCGCTTGCCATCAATCTCGACGCTGAAATTTATGGCTCGTTTGCCGAAATCGGTGCTGGTCAGGATGTTGCTGCCAATTTTTTTAAGGCCGGCGCGTCGTCGGGTACAATCGCAAAAACTATGTCGGCTTATGATATGGTAGTTTCCGATGCCATCTATGGCGCCTTAAAAGTACGCCGCTATGTAAGTGAGCCCCGGTTAATATCCATGCTCGATCATGAGTACAGCCTGCTCGTTGAACGCCTGGCCGAGCAACGCGGCGATACCACAACTTTCTTTGCTTTTTCTGATACAGTTTCGGCGCTCAATTATCATAAAACAAATGAGGCGCACGGCTGGATGGGGGTACGTTTTCAGTTGGAGCCGCACGGGGCTTTTAATGATGTCGTGATTCACGTAAAATTACTGGATAATGATAATAACCTGCAACAACAAGCTGTTGGTATTTTAGGTGTAAACCTTATTTATGCCTGCTTTTATTATCATGAAACCCCGAATGTTTTTTTGTTTTCATTGATGGATGCCCTCTCGAAAGACAGGATTCAAATTGATATGATCCGTTTTGAAGGTCCCGACTTCACCAAAGTGGATAACCGGCTGATGAGCCTGCACCTGGTAAAATACGGTTTTTCGGATGCCGCTCTATTTGGCCCCGATGGTCAAAACCGCCAGCCTTCAGAAGCGCTTTATAAAAAACATGCCGTAGTGATCCGAGGTCGTTTTCGTCCTCTTATCAATGTGCATATGGATATGCTCAACAATGGCGTTAAACAGTTTTTGCAGGAATCGGATGTAGATAAGGAGCAGGTCATCGTAGTTGCCGAACTCACTCTGCAGGCATTAAAAGAAAGGAACGCGGATGAAACTGCCGAAATAGATGAAAAAGACTTCCTCGACCGTGTGGATATTCTTTGTTCACTCGGACAAACGGTATTAATCTCAAACTTCCATGAATATTATAAACTGGTAGCTTACCTTTCAAAAATTACCAAGCTAAAAATGGGCGTTGTTTTGGGCTATCCCAACCTGGAATATATTTTTTCAGAGGAACATTATAAAGATCTTGAAGGTGGTATCCTGGAGTCGTTCGCTACGTTGTTTAGCCGAAAAGTAAAACTGTTCATTTATCCTACTTTGCGCGATGGGGTTATTTATAACTGTCTGCGGTTTAATCCGCCGCCTCACCTTATCGACCTTTATCGTTACCTCATTGCTAATAACAAAATAGAAGACATCAGGCATTACAACGAAAATAACCTGCATGTAGGAACAGACAATGTGCTTCAACTCATAAAGCAGGGTGCTACCGGTTGGGAGCAGTATGTACCGCCAGAAGTGGCTGCCATGATAAAAGACAGGTGCCTGTTTGGTTACCCCTGCGAAGTGCCGGAAAAAGAAAATGTGGCCTCCGTTGGGGATGAGAGTGCGAAGGATCTGAAAGTAAAGGGATGATACTGCTAAATCGGAATTCAGCGTAAAATTTGTCCGGATCGCAACTATTTAAATAGGCTTTTAGTATAGGCAATATGCAAAGCGTGGGCCTTATTATTTACATGCAACTTTTCATAAACATGTATCACATGTTTTTTTACCGTATTATGGCTAATAGATAATTTTTCAGCAATTTCTTTATACTCCAGACCCTGGCAAAGAAATTTTAAAATCTCTTTTTCCCTTTCGCTTAATTGGAAAATATTATCCTGTTTTTGCTGGCCCGGCGTTGCCTTTATCACAGATTCATGTTGTATAATCTGTAATATCTTATAGGCTATACTTGGTGATATAGCTCCCGCTCCACTCTTCCAAAGATTTACCAGCATATCAGCAATTACCTCGCTGCTTTCTTCTTTCAAAAGATAGCCGCATGCGCCAGCTTTTATCGCATTAAATATCTTATCGTCATCGTCAAAAATGGTGAGCATCACGTATTTAACACCTGGGTAAAGTGACGTGCCTATTGTTGTAGCAACAATGCCGTTCATCACGGGCATTTCCAGGTCCATCAATATAATTTCGGGCCGCTCGTTAAAGGTAAGGGTTGCCATTTTTTCAAGAAATATCTCCCCGTTTGATGCCTCAAACTTTATATCAAATAAATTATTACGTTTCAATTTATCCGCCAAAATTAAACGGTTATTCTTTTTATCATCAACAATGGCCACCTTTATCATAATGTTAACCCATTAATTTTGATTGTACTTGCTGTAAACTAACTTCTAAAGAAACTTTGGTACCATGTAGCGGAACAGAATTAATTGCAAATGCAATGTTTGATTCGTTAGCTCTCTCAGCCATATTGTCCAAACCATAACTTTCCGTATTTTTAGGGACTGCCAATACTTCAAATCCTTTCCCATTATCTGTTATTTCTATTCCCCACAGATAGTAATTCGAGTAACTGTTTACCTGTATAGTTGAAGCGTCAGAATGCCTTACAGCGTTATTGATAGCCTCCTGTACTATTAGTATGATATTGAGAGCCATTGATGCATTTATTGTACATTCAACTGGAGGCTCTCCGTTTATTATAATTTTTATTTCCCGATAATAAGTTCCTATTTTCCTGGTAAAATTTAATACCCTTAACCAAATATCTGCCGCCGAAACCTCATCTGCTTTTAAGGCCCACAGCGTTTCACGCAGTACTGTTAGCATATCACCGGCAGTATCATGAAGATCTTCAACCAGTTTGTCGTCGTTATCATTTTTTTGCTTTAAAAGTTCGGTGCCGTAAAATATTGCATTAGCCTGAGCGCCGAGATTGTCATGAAGATCACGACTAATGAGGTCTCTCTGGTTTTGAAGGCTTTGTTTAATCATTACGGACTGTAACTTTTTTTGATATTTTCTCTTATTGTAAAAAGTAACTACTGCTATCACTATACCAACCGCCAAAATTGCAATAATCAACAGGAACCACCACGTTAGCCACCACGGGGGATTTACAATAATCGTTATGTTTTTAGTAAAACTTTGGCCGGACAAGGCATTGCTGCAGCTCGCCTGCAATATATAATTCCCCGTACCCAAAATGTATCGGATGCCCGTAGGCTGCTGGGTACTTTGCCAGGTTTTTTCAAAGCCCCAAAGGCGATACTTATACAGGTACTTATCCGTATTAAATAACCCCATTGCAGCGAAATCAACCAGCAGGTGGTTTTGATTGTACTTTAGTACAAGAGTGTCTCCTTTCCATATTCCTGCGGAGGAATTATAGCTGGAATCATTCACCACCAAACGGGTAATATTTAATACCAGTTTTTTTTTAAATTCTTTTAACGATGCCGGATAAAATGCTGTTAAGCCATTAATACCGCCAAAGTAGAATTTGCCATCGGCCGTTTTCAGTGCCGCATTGGTATTAAATTCATTCTCCTGCAAACCTAATTCCTTTGTGTAATTTTTTATATTACCATTTAACGATACAGCCGATAAACCCATATTACTGCTTGCGAACATGCCAGAGCCCTTGTCCATTGAAACAAGCCCGTATATACAATCATTAAGCAGGCCTGAACTTTTGGAAAAACTATTTATTAGGTGAGCGTGAGAATTGTAAACATATAGCCCGCTGTTTGAACCTAACCAAACATAATGATCCGCGTCTTCAGCCATGCTCCTGATTGCAAAATCTCCGGGCACACGGAAATTTTGCAACTTGCCATTTTTACTCGTTTTATAGACGCCACTCTTGTAGGTGGCAACCCAGAATGCACTATCAGCCGTATAGACAAAGGAAGTTATTCTATCGTCAGGTGTTTTAAAAAAGGGAAGAAGCGGTTTTATAGATTTGAGGCTGTTTTGATGAAAAACACACTTAAATACGTTGGATACGCTGGCAACTAAAATGGTACTATCGTTGATGCGTTGAGTTTTAGAAGTAAATGTATTGTCATACAATAACTTTTTATATAAGTTACCAGCTGGGAAGTTGAATTCTGTTAGTTTCTTTGAAGGCAAATCTAATACAAACCAGCCTTCGGACCACGTGACAATCAGATATGAGTCTTTGCTCAGCTTTTCGATCGCCAAAACATCTTTAACTTTTAACGTTAGTAGTGAGCTTGACCACAGCTGATTAGCTGATGAGTCATATAACTCTAGGCCGTCGTTAAGGCAGCCGGCAAGTAATAGACGTTTTTTTTCATCGAAATAAAGACACCTGACAAAGTTTTTTGTGCCGGCCCGGTATTTAAGGTAATCAAAAGGGATTTCCCAGTCCTGCAATCGTTTAATATCATCATTTGTAAGCAACCATATTCTTTCGAATTTGTCAAAATAAATTTTTTCAATATTCCGAGTTGTTACAACCGGCAATCCGTTAGCTGTTGTATATATTTTACAGTTTTTTAATGTGGAATCACATTCAAGCAATTGATTGTTAGCACTTGCAAGTAACCTGTTGGCACTAACTGTAAACAATTTGCCGTAAGCGACATGTTCACCAGTGATTTTCTTAAATGAGTATTGATTTATATTTTTCCAACCATTAATTAAAAACCGGGAAATCCCACTTGGAGTATTAATGTAAACAGAATTCTCACTGCAACTAATTGCTAATATATTTGCATTTAGTTCACGAACAGCTACAAACTTGTGTTTAGTTATATTAATCTCGATTAACTTATTGGCGCCATAACGAAAAAAAACAAAGTCGTTGTTGCCGGCTGTAAGCCAATCGTCAGTATAAAATGCTTTGTTAATAAGTTGGATATCTATGGGCTGGTACACTTTTTTCAATCGACCATCTTTGCCATAAACTACAAGACCCTTATTCAATTGAAAACACCATATTCCTTCGGATGTCTCTTTTATCGGAATAATTGAGGAGAACACCTGTGACGAATTATTTAAAGGGATAATATTTTTAAAAGAATCGGTTTCAGAACAATACTCCAGAATTCCCTTTTTACAGCTTATCCATAAACGGCCATTTTGCAGATTGAAAAGGGACACCGGGTAATTGATTTTAACCGTATCATTATTAATTATAGGGTTAATATTTTCGAGGACGTAGCCATTATAGCGTTGTAAGCCGATAGAGGTACTTACCCAGGTAAAACCCAGCGGGTCTGAAATAACGTCGTTGGTTTGATTGTTAAGCAGTCCCTGCTCGTAATTAATAGTAGTTACGGGGCATTTCTTATATACATGAGCATCGGTAGTTTGGGCAGAAATATTAACAGACAAAAAAAGCAACAAAAGAATACTGAGCAGGTATTTTAACTGGTATATGTACTCATTTTGCTGATCCATTCCTTTGGGTTAATATAATATTAATTCTTCATAATCAAGGGGTAACCCCGTAAAGTTCCTCAGAAATTTTTTATAAAAAAACTATCCAAATGGAGTATTGCTGCATGGTGAATAGCGAGATAATTTTGCCACTGAGAGAAATTTTTTACATAACACATCTAACAGTGAATAAGTGCAGTTTAGTTAGGAGCGTCCATGCTGGTTTACGCGTGGGCGCTTAATTTTTTAAAGCTGGCTTTGCTACACGAAACCAAGACTAAAATAATCTGTCCGAACATTTGAAATGTTGCTGTTAATCATTAACTTAGACATAAACATTAAGCCGTATGAGTCCTCAATCAAAACGTTTGGCAGGTATCCTATTGATCGTTCTGCCCACAGTTATTTATGGGGGTGTAAGTATCCTTTCGTTTTTGATAAATGACCCGGGTTATATGCAGAATCCCCTGCGGCAGAATTTGTTCAGAGCAGGGCATGCACATGCAGGGGTGTTATTGATATTATCGCTTGTATCTCTTCTTTATGTAGATCAAACCAATCTTTCAGAAAAATGGAAACGTGTGGTTCGCCTCTTTATCCCATCATCAGCAATCCTCTTACCAGCGGGCTTCTTCTTTTCTGTGCTAACGCCTGATGCCACAAAACCCAATGAACTTATTTATCTGGCGTACCTGGGTGCAGCAGTTTTGGCAACGGGATTACTTGTATTAGGGATTGGGCTGGTAAGAAATTTAAAATGAGCTTTCGCGATCCTAACACGTTCTTAATATAATGGTCTGTACAAAACCTTCACCTGTGCTGCCTGTCAACTCACACTTTTAACTATCTGCACACTACGCCTGTTATCCGAATTATGATTATATTTGTAAAAAACATAACCCATAACATAACCCATTATTAATGGCAGTAAAAGCATTGGCAACAGCACTTCAAAAAGAAAATTTTAAAGCAGCTTTTGCAGATATCGTTAAAAGCAACGACACTTTAAACAATAAGTATAGCATACAATTCTTTGATTCCCCTACAAAAAGCAACTATGTGATTAATGGTTTAGACGGAAAATCTATAAACGTTATACAATATTTATCAATTGAAGAATTGGATAGATACAGAACTTTGAAAAATCATTGGCGGGATTAAATAATACATTTACTATAGATGACTAAATTATTTGTCGGCGGTTTTCCGCTTGATATGCAGGAGCTTGAGCTGGTGCAGCTTATCAGTCCCTTCGGAACGGTAGATACCATAAAAATTGTACGGGACAAAAGAACCGGGGTTTGCAAAGGTTACGCCTTTCTGGAAATGCGCGACCTCACCAGCGCAGAAAACGCCATGGATAACCTAAATGGTACAATGATCCATGATAAAGCGCTTACTTTAAATATTGTACCTGATACACCACCAGCACCAAAATTTTCATCTCCAAAATATCCGCGCAACCCGGGACAAGGCTATACTAAAGTGGCACGGCCTGGCGAAGTGGTAAAACCCAAACGACCAAGGAAGCAATTTTAAAAATCGGCAATAGCCTTTCAATTTCAACAACTTTAAGGCAAAAGGCCAAACTGCCTAAAATGATGCGTGAAATGTTTGCCATGCCAAATCAGCCATTCTTTGTAGTTCATTGGACCATATCCCGCGTGTATTGAAGTGATACCCGACTCTTTAAAGTATTCTTCAAAATCATCCAGTTCCTTCATCAATTGCGTTATTGCGGTTTCCAGGTTTGCATATCTGAAGTTTTCGGGCAAGGGTCCTAAAATCAGGTTTTTCGGAATTTCAGCATCGGTGTAAATCCATTTTTCTTTCTCTCGGGCGGCTTCCTCTGCAGGTATGTCACAAGTTGTTGCTTTTTTACCATTGGAATATTCAATTTGCTGCACCATGTGTTCAACCATGTGTTGTGCATTCATCTTTCCCCAAAGCGGTTTAGTATGAACGTTTAGCTTTTGCAACAAGCTATTCAATTTCTTTCTATCAGTAATATCAACAAACCTGGTCATATTTTAATTGTTGTATTTATTCAAATATAAAAATTAAGTTTTCTGGATCGCTTCTTATGCAGTATTGTGCAAATTAAAAAAATAAATTTGCGTAAGTAAAGCTTGCGGATCTGTAGAAGGAATGAACCAGGGCTGAATCAAAGTATCGACCGGCTGGAAGAAACCATTGCTGCGTTTATTAATAGATAAGTATTCGCCTCACCCTGCCTCTCCAAATGAGAGGGTTCTAAAAAGTTCTTAATAAAGGCAATAAACCATTTTTAACATATCCAACTAATGAAAAAAGTAATATCAAAAGATGGCACAGCCATAGCCTATGATCAATCTGGCAGTGGGTTTCCGGTTATTTTGGTTGACGGTGCTTTGTGCAGCCGCGCTTTCGGACCGATGCCTGAACTTGCCAAATTACTGACTCCGCATTTTACGGTCATCAACTACGATCGCCGTGGCCGCAACGAAAGTGGTGATACCCAGCCTTACGCTCCTGAACGGGAGGTGGAAGATATTGAAGCGCTTATACGGGAAGCCGGAGGAACAGCGTTTGTTGCCGGTATTTCGTCGGGAGCCGCACTGGCGTTATCGGCCGTGGCGGCAGGCCTCAATATCCCTAAACTCGCGTTGTATGAGGCTCCATTTATGATTGATAAAGACGGTCATCAACCACCGGCTGATTCTGAGGCACAGTTAAAGACGATGATAGCGACAGGTCGCAGGGGAGATGCCGTTAAGTTTTTTATGAAAGATATGGTTAATGTGCCTTCATTTATAGTTTTCATTATGGGAATAATGCCGATATTTTCAAAGCTTAAAGCAGTTGCACACACCCTGCCCTATGATGCGGCGATTATGGGTGATTGGTCATTACCCGCAAAAAAAACCGCTTCAGTTAAAGTACCCATACTTATTGGCGCTGGCGAAAAAAGTCCGGTATCGATGCAAAATTCAATGAGGCAACTGGCATCAGCAATTCCAACAGGAGAGTTGAAGATGTTCAAAGGGCAAACACATAACATATCAGTGAAAGTATTTGCGCCTGTTTTGATAGAATTTTTTAAAGCATGAGCCAACCTGAACAACAATAGGCGCTATAAAGCTGCTTATTGCTGTTCAAGTAATATTGTTGATTCTGACATAGAAATTGTCTTAATTCAATACAGGAGAGCTATCCGGTGCGATCGTGATACTTTCAATGGCGTTATTTAATGCGGTATCCTGTATTACAGGCATATTCACACCTTCAACTCTATAAGCAGTTAAATCGGTCATGCCCAAAAAACCTAATAGCGTCCTCAAATAAGATTCCGTAAAATCATAGGCTTTCATAGGTCCTTCTGAATATACGCCGCCCGAGGAAATAGCCAGGTAAACCTTTTTATTTTTCACTAATCCCTCCGGGCCTTTTTCCGAATAACTAAAAGTTTCATTTGCACGTGCCACATGGTCTATCCATGCTTTTAAGGTAGAATGTATGCTAAAATTGTACATCGGCACGCCGATAACAATAACATCAGCCTCTTTTAACTCCGCAATAGCGTTATCAGAATGTTTAACCGCTTCGACTAGTTCCGACGACCTATTTTCGGAAGGTGTAAAAAATGACTGTAAATGAACTTCCTCCAAATGGGGGAATGACGTTTTGGTGAGATCGTGTGTTTTTACTGTACTGCCTGGAAAAGCGTCTTTCAATTTTTCGATGACTGCGTTGCCGAGTTTTATGCTGAATGAAGCGGCTCCGCGCGGGCTTGAAATAAGATGTAATATTTTCATTTTTTTTATTTTTTGATTATTGAGCAAACGTATGTATATTTGGTATTAAAAAGATACTACTATACAAAAGGATATCAGTATCCTTTTGTATAGTGAGATTTACGTAATTTATATGTTAGAAGCCCCAAAACATTCCGCCGAATCTTGTACGGCCAGCATTGCAGCTGTGCGGGATGCGCTTTATGCCCTGAATGGTAAATGGAAATTACCGCTGATTATAGCTTTGATAAACGGCCCAACGAGATTTAAGGAAATACAAAGAGCTTTGGAGGGAATTACGCCAAAGGTGCTCTCAAAGGAATTGCGGGAACTGGAATTGAACGGGTTCGTTGAACGCAAGGTATTCAGCACGGTTCCGGTTAGTGTAACTTATGAATTAACGCCCTATAGTGAGTCACTCGGACCAATTTTGGATGCTTTAAGAATATGGGGAATACAACACCGGCAGCGCATAATTGAAATGCGCAGGAACGAAGCGGTTACTGTATAAACCCAACGCGATAAATCTGGTGCTGATGAATACACCAAACAAAATGCGATACATCTTGTCATAATGTAACACTTAACAAGTAATACCTATGACACAGAAAACAAACTTATTCGAACGCTTCTCGAACTGGGCAACTATGGCAACCGGCAGTTCTGCCGCCTTTATAACCGCGATTTCAGTTATTATAATCTGGGGCATTACCGGACCTCTCGCCAAATATTCCGACACCTGGCAACTCATTATCAATACAGGCACCACCATCATTACTTTTTTAATGGTGTTTCTTATCCAGAAATCTCAAAATAAGGACTCCAAGGCAATCCATCTTAAACTAAACGAACTCATTGCTTCGCACCAGGGCACAAGCAACCGGATGGTGAATATTGAGGATCTTAGCGAAGCGGAATTGGATCATTTGTATAAATTTTATCGCCAAATATCCAACCTCGCCGAAAAAGAAGATGATATTACCTGCACACATTCTATCGACGCAGCAGAAGAAAACCACACGTTAAAGCTAGTACAGATAAAAGCACGTAAATCATACATCAGTTCAAAAAAAGCAGTTTCCATTAAATGAATTTCAAACGGCTCATAAAAGCATGTTAAGCTTTCGGATAAGCTACCGGACTAAGGCTGCGAGGAAAAACACAAATGCTAAAATTGCAAGCCAGGCTCGCCAGGTATCCAAACGCTGCCACTTGCCAATCAGCCCTTTCCAGGCGGCGGGTGGCGCATCTGGCTGCCACTTCAGCACACGCTTGTTGATTGGAACAGTCCAGATAAGTGTGATCCCGATCCAAATGTATAAGACACACACTCCCGCACATCGGAGACAGAAGCTGTCACTTGACCCACCATCCAGAATTAATGAAGCCAAAGCCGAAGTAAGTGTCGCTAAGAAAATAATGGGGACTATCAAACGTAACCGACGTATCAGGGATTGACGGAGCCGGATGTGCGGTTGGTCTTCCATAGCAGTTAACAGGGTGCTTAAACCATACCGGACAACGAACTCCTCGCCGGCAAGGATCCCGGCAAAGAACAGACAAACAAACTTAATAATGGTGTAATGCATTCAACTGTGGCATAAAGTTAATAGAGGTAATTGTTAAATAAGATGATCAACAAGCTGGAATATTTTAAACAGCTAATGTAACTTTATCTGTTTATTGCACCTTATACGACGTTATATGTTTTAAAATCTGCGAAAGCACCAGGCCGAATAATACAAAACCCACAAAAATAATATACCCCGGCTGTAGGGCGGTTTTGTTGGTGGTTATGCTCGTAATGGTGCTATCATGAATATTGAGGTTAGCGAGCTGACTTTCCAAAATACCGTTGAGGCCGATATAGGTCATTAGAATGGCGACTACCATCACATCGGCCATGCTCCATTTGCCGCTTTGAAAAGCAAAATAAGTAATGTATTTGTTTGTTGCCAGCTTTTTGCCTGCAAGCAGGTGGATACCAGTGGAGATAAGCTTCATAAACGGGAACAGGATGCTGAACGCCAAAATTAATATCCCCACCAGTATGGAATCGTAATGATGGGTACCGATGAGTATCTTAACTACATCGAGTATACTTTTACTCTGAAAAAACAGCACCTGGTTTTCAAAATCGATATGCTGCCCGAGCAGGAAGAATTTGATCGATTGTATGCGGGCATCTACTTCAATCATTGTGGTGGTAAGGCCCACCAGCAACAAAATAAGAGCCGCCGCAATAGATAGTACAAATAATGCGACATGCAGCTTTTCATATTTTCGTAAAAATACCCACACCAGCAGCACGGCGATGATACAACCAAGCATAATAAACGCGTACATATAAGTGGAGTGCCTTATGTCGGTTAGCTCGGTTTTCATATGCTTGTCGAGGCCGGGCTTGTCAGTTACATGATATTTGCGGAACATAGCTTTGGTAACTGCATCATTTGCGCGTTCGGTACTGTCGAAAGTTTGGCTTTCTAATTGCTTCAGCTTGCTGGTTGCGAGATCGGCCATGCGCCTTTTACTGGCGGGGTTATTTACCTTGGCAATAATTTCTTTCGCGAATATGGGTACTTTAGCATTGATGGAGTCTGTATTTACAAAAGTCTTGAAAGCAAGCTTCTTCAGCTTTCCGCCGATAGATTTCTGCGGTTTGTTCATCATCGCAACTGCCTTGTTAATCAGGCCGTGCAATATGCTTTCAACCTCTTTCTGTAAATCTTTTTGTTGCTGCGGAGTAAGCTCGAAGTTTTGTATCTGGTTGTTAACTATGGCTGTGATTTTGTCGCGCCACTGGATCACCGAAAAAAGGCCGAAGGTTATGTTGTTTATGGTACTGTAGTCTTTTTTGATGTTTTCCTGCCTGCCCGAAAGTACATGTAGCTGGTAACCCGAGTAGCCTTCGACAGCCAACAACAACGACATACCAAAAATGAGCAGGTATAGGAACAGTTTGGGAGTAGAAGATTTTTCTTTTGCGGCGGCCATGAATTGTCATTAATGATACTTTATAACATTGTTAGACAGGGGATGTTTTAAGAAAAAAAGCTGTTATAAAACGGCGACCATTGAATATATTTGCCGCATATGATTGTTTAAAATAGAAGACTAGTATATTGTTTAGAATATACAATCGATAAATGTAATACCTTAATTAATAACTTATACCAAACCTATCGTTATCGCAAATGGCAAATTTCTCGCAGCGAATCAAGTTAATTTACATTCCGTTTCTGATTTTATCAATATGTTTTATTTGTATTTACAGTTTTCTGGATTGGTTGTTTGTAATAGAACTGGAAATGCCGATAAATGAGGAAATGGCTCATTATTGGCTGATTGTCATCCTGTCATTGTTGCCTGTTTTGATATGGGTCCGCCCAAGGATAAGATTACTTGTATTAAAAGACAAAAAAGGCAACCTGCCATTTTTATATAACTTTATCGCTATCATAGCTCTCGCTGCACCAACTGTGATAGCCCAGGATTATTTAGTTACCGCGACAGGCAGACTTACCCCTTTACTTAACATCAATGAAGTTTCCGCCGGGCCGCTCACAAAATATTATAAATTAAAGAATCATTTTGTTGATAAGCAGCATGTAGCAATTTACAAACGGTCAGAAACCAGTGGACGGAACAATGAGTATCTTGGTTTATATATCGATGTTGTATGCCCGCTTTTGTCTGACTCAACAAGTGTCGGTAACGTGGCTACGCCAAAAGCATGGCTCGGTTTTGAGTTTGGCAAACATATTGATAATCGCGTTAGTGATGAGGAAAAGCAAACTGCATTCCTGGAACTTGATACAGAAGCAAATAACGAATTTAAAAAAAAGGACTTTGATGAATTTATTTATCTTGACAGAATTGGCGTTAATGCGCGACATAAAGCATATTTAAAAGCCATTAATTTAAAAGTAGGTGAAGTTGAAAAACCAATCGTTTTTGAAGCAGTAAATACAGCTTTTGAAGCCCGAAATGGTCAGGGTTTGGAATGGGTTTTCGGATCCTTTGGTATAGGTGCCGCAGTTTGGTTTTTGATGATAGTCATTCCCAAAATAAACAACAAGGAGTTAAAAAAGTATGGAGAAGGTACATTAATCGCCGACTGGTATAATTTCTATGGATCCTTATCAAAGATCAGGCTCAGTGGTCAAAGTAATCTGCAGATCACCTTTATTATTATTGGTTTAAATATTCTTGTGTTCATTATTATGGCCTTTGCCGGATTGGGATTTGTTTCTTTTGAAGGACGAGATCTCTTAGCATGGGGTGCGGATTTTCGTCCGAAAGTTATTAATGGGGAATGGTGGAGACTACTCACCTCAGTTTTTTTACATGGTGGGCTAATGCACTTGCTTGGGAATATGTATGGTTTGTTCTTTGCCGGCATATTTCTTGAGCCGCTGTTGGGTAGGGTAAAATTTGCTTCAGCGTATATGATTTGCGGAATTGTATCCAGCGCCGCAAGTATATGGTGGCATCCTGCAACGGTCAGCATCGGTGCTTCGGGGGCTATTTTTGGCTTATACGGAGTGCTTACTGCTTTATTAACGACAAAAAATGTAGACATAAAGGATAGGAAAGGGATATTACTTTTTAGTTCATTGTTTATAATTATAAACTTGTTACTAGGTTTAACTGGCGGAATAGATAATGCTGCACACGTTGGCGGCCTGCTATGCGGCTTACTGATTGGTTACTTTTTTTACTTTTTTGCGGATTTACCAAAAGCTAAAGAGATTGTTTCATCCGAATAATACTTTTGTAATAGTTTTGCCACTTTCGTGCGATTGTATAGCGCGGGACATCATGATATCTGCGCCGCATCGGCGAGATAAAAAAACGGCAGATGAGCCGCGGAATAAGGTATGCCTAACACTACTATTTAACTTTCTTCGTCAGTTTTTCACTTACCTTCCTTCCTTCAGCAACAATTATTTCTACTATTTCTTCTATATCTTTTTCCGAAGTCCTGAAATTTACAATACAGCTTCTTAAGCAATATTTCCCGCCTACAACAGCGTTCGACAAAAACGCCTTACCACCTGCCTGTAATTCATTTAACAACATTTCATTTAAGGTATTTAAATAGCCTTCTGTATCGCCAGTATCGTTAATATAACCCTTGGGAATGTATCTGAGCGTGGTAATGCTTAGGTTTTGGGTAACCGCTTCCAATTCCGGATGCTTTTCAGCAAGTTGGAAGAGTAGCTTTGACAACCGAATATCGTCGCCAATTAATTTAATGTAACCGGATCGCCCTACTTGCTGTAATATGGCCCAAACTTTCAAAGCCTTAAAGCCGCGTGAGTTCTGCAATCCGTACTCGTAGTAATTTAACGTGGCGGGTTCGTTATTGCTGAAGTTGTAATATGCCGGGTGAGAACTATAAGTTTCAATGAGGTGATTAGGATTTTTTACCAAAGTGCAGCCGGCTTCGAGCGGACTATACAGCCACTTATGTGGATCGATTGCAATGGAATCCGCTTCCTCAATCCCCGCAAATAGGGACTTAAGTTCGGGAATAACAGCCGCAGGTATGCCATACGCACCATCTACATGAAACCACAGGTCGTATTTTTTGCAAATGGCAGCGATGCCTTTCAGGTCATCAACAGCTCCGGTGCTAACGTCTCCTGCCGTACCGATAACCATAATTGGTTTGCAGCCATTTTTTAAATCATCTGTTATGGTTTGTTCTAAAACTTCATTATCCATTTTGTTGTCGGCATCTGTTTTTATCCAGCGTATTGCTTTGGAGCCAAAGCCAAATAAAACGGCGGCTTTTTCAATCCAGGTATGCGTTGTTTGCGGGCAATAGATAGCCAGCTTCATTGAATTTGAAAAGCCATCCTCTTTAATGTTCTTTGGCGCTTTCGCAGTTCGTGCGGCTAAAAAGCCTGTAAAATTTGCCATGTTACCCCCACTGACCAGTATACCACCATAGTCCGTTGAAACGCCTATAAATTCGGCAAGCCATTTCACCGTTTGCTTTTCTATTTCGGTTGCCATCGGGCTTAAAATATTTGCACCAACATTTGGGTTTACTGCTGAGGCCAACAGATCGGCCAGTGCACCAAGCGGGGCGGCTGAAGAAGTAATATAACCTGAAAATTTTGGGTGGCCATTTAAAAGTGAATGATCAAATAAAAGGTCAGTGGCTCTTGAAAGTATTTTTTCGGCAGCGATACCGTTTTCAGGAAGGCCTTCGTTTCCTGTCAGTTGCTGCAATTGTTTAGAAGACTCTCCGGTTGTCACAGGCTTATCTTCAATCGTATTGATAAAATTGGCAATCCTGTCAACCAGTTCGTAACCGATGTTTCTAAATTCTTCTTTGCCCATTTCAATAGGCGTTACCCTGTTTGCCGGCATGTTTTTGATTTTAAAGGTTGGAACAAAGTTATGTTCTTAAATTGCTGAAAACAACGTAGATATACGCATAATAATTCGTAAAAATACTGCTTGACTATTGATTAAAGTGTTTTAACTTTAACTTATAAATCCATTTAGTTAAACGAAATAAATTATGAAGAATCATCAGGAAATCGTCAAGAAAATTCTTGACAGCAAAGCAGTTGATTTTGCAGCCATCGGCAGGGCAGTAGCCGAAATCGGTCCGGCACTAGCGATGTCTGAAGAGCCATGGGATGGCTTTTGCGGCACCATGCGGTACTTTGTTCATATTTATCGCAATCCATTTCCAGTTCCCATTCCCGATCCCATTTTCGAGGAACAGTAGGCCGTTTAACCATGGCAGAACAACAACACAATTTCGGTATTGAACCACCGGTTACCGGTTACATTTCGCGTAAGGCGGATTGGGATACCGGCGATTTAATACGCCGTTGCTGTAATGCGCTCGACATTGCAAAGAAAACCATAACGCTGCTGGCTGATGATGGATATATTGATCCTGATGATGCCGGTAACCACATTTATCCCGAAAAGATAATAGGAGAAACCGGTTTGTTGTTGCTGGTAATGTCGATGGTTAGTTTACACAAACAAATTGCAGAGCGGGTTGAGGACATTGCGTGCGTTTTAGCGCCATATGCCCGGAAGGAGAAAACTTTCATGGATATGTGTCTTCAACCAGCCCTGGCATTTGAATATGCCCAGGCGCATATTTTTTTAACCAACATGGGCTACCCCGATTATAAATTTGATGCCCTGCTTTCAAAAAGCATTGATGCGCATGCCAATTTTGGTCGTGAGCGTACGCCCCACCGGATGCTGGAGCAGGTATGGATTAAAAAATTATGGAATGATAAAACACAGTGTAGTGACCATCACGTCAATAAAATAATTGCCAATTCTGCTTTAAACAAACCGATAGACCTGCTGCACGGCACAAAGGACGATATGTACGCTTTTACCCATGCATTGATGTATGCCACCAACTTTAATAACTCTCCCCGGCGAATGCCCCGCAAAAGAACAGAAATTATAAGCGAAGCGGAAGCCATGCTGGCCCGCTGCCTGGATGAAAAGGATTATGACCTTACGGGAGAGATATTACTCGCATGGCCGCTCACAGGTAACACATGGAATACTGTAGCCGCGTTCGCTTTCCGCGTACTTACATCAGCCGAAGACGAAACCGGTTATTTGCCACCACCCGGCCTGCGCGTTGAAACCTTCAAAAAGCTCGAGGGAACGGAACGTGAAAAGTATTTAAATGCTACTATTTATCACACTGCTTATGTAATGGGGTTGTTATGCGCCATAAGTTTAATGCCAGGCAAAATACCGCCAAAAAATGTACCCGTAAAGAGATCAATACCCGGAGCCGCCGCCAGGATTCTCCCTTTTTTAAACAGCGACCCCAAAACCAAACAATGGCGTGTTGAATTTGACAAGATGACCCCACGTGAACAGGATTCTCTTGCGGGATTACTATTCAATATCGAGTTGATCAGGAATGTACGTCAAAAACAGTACGGCACCGTATATACATTACTTGGTATCGCCTTTGAAATAGATTTGGCCGATACCGCAATGGCCCGACAAACTGCAGAGTTGCTGGACAGACTCAGCCTGCTTGCTTAAGCAATTTATCCCTTTGAAGCACCCCGCGGAACCCATCACTTCAAGCGATAAAATTCCATTATTCTCCATTTTAGAATTTGTCGATTTCTATTAATTGAAAACAAATCCCGGGCAAATGCTATTATAACTATAATAAAAACAACACCTTATGAAAAAGAGAATAGTCAGCTTTATATTACTTGCAGCAATGTATGTAGCATTAAGCACAAGCTGCGCCCCGCCGCATCATTTGTCGCCGCCACCAGCTCCACCCGCACCTCCGTCTCCTGGACGCTAAATATTAGAGCCTTTAACTTTTTCGGTTAAAGGCTTTTTAATTAAGAATCAAACTTGTCAAAAAAAACTGCCGCCCATGTCATTTCGAACGATAGTGAGAAAACTTCTTCACCCGATATAGCCGTTTTGCATGTATGATCTGCATAGTTCGCCTTGCATTTGGTAAAAGTTTTCTCGCTATTGCTCGAAATGACATGTTGGTTGCAAATTTACGAAGTTTTCAAAACTTCGTAAATCTTACCGCGCAGGCAATTCCAACACATTGATTACCTGTTCTCGTTTCACACTTTCAAAATCTTCCAAAAAGGTCTCAATAGAATCACCTGTTTCCAGATAATCAAATAAATTTTTGACAGGAACCCTGGTGCCAAAGAAAACCGGCGTTCCTCCCATTATTTCCTTATCGATGTTAATTAAGCGATTATACATTGTAATTTGAGTATTCTCAAATTTACAAAAAGATATAAAGATTAGACTGCCCTATTTTGCTTTAATTACCGTCTCTACGCCAAATAATGTTTCTGCACGAAACCAAAACCAATATAATATTTCAACCTCATTAATCCTTTTCAAATAAAAACAATCAAACATACAAGCGCCCAATATTGAGGGAGTTTAAATTAAAGTTGAAAATCATGAAAAGGAAAACTATAGGATTTGCATTAATAATAGCCGCTTTTGTATCCGTTACTTCAGGTTGTTATGTTGAACATGGTTACTCGCACAGGTATCACCATTATCACTCTTATCACGGTGGCTATTAATAAAAAGTTTTGGTTGTAGTTATGATTGTGTGTTTAGGGTCCCGTTTGCACCGGGGCCCTTTTTTGCGGGGATTAATATGATTATATCTGATTTCACTGATCCTCTATGGCGAGGATTTTACGATTTATTAGGCAAATATTCTGCAGGAATAAGGTTGTCTTTGCGTTCGCCGTCGAAAAACCAGCCCAATATCCAAAAGCGGGTACCATCGTAAAACAACTCAATGCTGTTTATTCCTCGTTCAATTACAGGGCCGTTGGCTATATTCCGCGACTCATAGGTACTCCATACATGATAAATACTTCCGAATTTTTCTACTTTACGTGATATCTCGCGTTCGTCGAAACCGTCTCTTTCTAATGCAGGGTCGGATAAGCGGTGATATTCTTTTAGACTTACATAATGAAATGTGGATTTGCCGGCTTTGGTTTTTCCGCCCCAGCCGACATTAACGTTCGGCCAGTGGATAAGGCTGTCGCGCTCGTAAGATGCCTTCTCTCCTTTTTTAACGGTAACTACATCGTAGTAGGCTTTCATAATGCCATCGAGGGTGCCTACGTTGTCGCCGTATTTGGTTATTACCTGGGCGTTGGCGCTTAAATAGGATAGTGTTATTAATGTGATTGTTAAAAAGGTTCGTGATTTTTTCATGCGAAAGAGTTGATTGTTCGCATAAAGGTAGATAAATCAGATATTTAAAGACTAATGTTTGCTTGTCTTTTATCGTAAACTATTTTACAGATAACCGCACCTCCGGTTAATATCAAAAATAGAACGCTTTTATTAATTGGTGTATTGGAGGCTTCGTGATTGCTTTTGAAGATATTGTTCTCAAAACCAGACATATATAAATTGTCTACAGTTTTATTTTGTTGGTGGGTTTTTACTGAAGAAAATGCAATTATTGCAAATATTATTGAAGCGATAAATAATTTAAAAATTTTCATGCTGTTGTTTATAGATGTAACTGATGCGTTTAACTAGTACACCTTCAATGAAGATGTCCAAATGCAATGCCGATTTATATTTAATAGTAAAAAAGCTGTTTTTATAGGAGCTGGTTGGTTTTTCAAAAATTTTGACAGCGTTTAGTTTGCTCGTAATGGGATTTTATTTCCCCCTTTTTTAATAAATAGTAGTGTCGAAATTTTGACCCCCTCTTACAATCAAAAATCCAAAGCCATATGAAGCATATGGGATATGAGCATGATAATGCATTTGATATAGCGAGAGGATCGCGGATATTTGAATCGTGATTTTGGAATTTTCAAGAATCGGGCTAGGTGTTGTAATAATTATGAAGTATTTTTGATTGATGACCACGCTAACGATCCAAGTTCCTGAAAGTGCCCAAAGCAAATTATCCGCAATTGTAAAAGAACTGGGTGGCGAGGTTATTTCTGTGTCCTCAGATAAAAGGGCATCTAAAAAGGCAAAACTCTTGAACGAAATAAAGCAAGGATTAAAGGAAGTAAAAGATATCGAAGAAGGGAAAGCAAAATTCTATTCAATGTCTGACCTTTTCGATGGCGCGTAATTAAAGTTTATTGTATTTTTCTCAAATTAGACAAATAAAAGGCCTGTGTTCGCTTGCCATCACAATGATTGAATAAAACTAAACCTAAATGAAAATATTTCTCACGCTATTTACCATTGCTGTTTTTCATTTTAATTCTGTTAGTCAAACGGTTAGTTACGTTATGCCGGAAAGTTTTAAGGACGCAATCAGTCAAGAGGATTACGAGATTATTGCGAAACAATCATTGTCGGTAGTTTCCTCGAGGTATCAAGTTGATAATTTGGCTAATGGCACCATTACGATAACGGGGCGGCAAGCTTTTAATTTGGATAACCTTGTTCCAAAGTGCGCGGCCGAAAAAGACCGTACTAAATGGGAAGGCATTATACAGGATCATTTCAAGAGTTTATTCAATTCCTTCGATGCTAAAAAGAAGTTAAACACGACCGATTATGATTACATCAGGTCTTATTTAAGTATACGTATTTATCCGGATGCTACCATTGAGCAAAGAGGTGGTACAGCCAATTTTATAACACGAATCGATTTGGACGGTACAACTACTATATTGATGCTTGATCTTCCTCAAGCTTTTACTCCGGTATTAAAAGACGATTTTAATATGTGGCATAAGACTATTGATGAGGTATTTAAAGAAGCTATTGCAAATGTAGATAAGCAAAAAGTGGAGAAAGCAACTAAAGTTTTTACAACAGACGGTTCGCAAATAGAATTTAATTTTATGGAGAATGAGAATTATGCCGCCAGCTATGCGCTCGATCTTTCAAATAATTCGCCCGAATTTGTTGGCGAATGGGGATCTGTAGTTGTTGTACCTGATAAAGGTTTGGTATCAATCTGTAAAATAAGTAAGAATAAACCAGTAGACTTTGTGAAATATATACAACAGATTAAACCTTTAATAGAACGATCGTATACGCAGCATGAAAGCCCGGTTTCAAAGGAGTTTTTTTGGTATTACGAGGGTAAATTCACGCATATCCCGGTAAGCGTGGATGACAAAGGGAATGTTAATGTAGTTGCACCTTCGGGCCTTTCGAACTTAATGACGGTAAAAAAGTGAAGATAACGACAGTTATAGCCTTGCCAAAGGCGGAGAGATTACCATGATCATATACAAACCAAGCGCAAAATCAAGAAATCCTCAAACCCTGCGAATCAAGGTTCAGACAAAATAATTGCAACTTCAAGCAATTCTAACGTTTCCAACCACTCCAACATTTACAACCCTTCCAACCACCCCCAAAACTTTTTCACACAACCTCTTGAATATAAAGAAATAAGTACCTACCTTTGCAGTCCCGAAAACTGCCCATCGTGTTGGTGTGCAGCAGGGACAAAAAAAGTAAATACGAAAAAGGAAAAATGCCTACTATTCAACAATTAGTTAGAAAAGGTAGAGTAGCTCTGGTTGACAAGAGTAAGTCGCCAGCGTTGGACAGCTGTCCACAGCGAAGAGGAGTATGCACACGCGTGTATACCACTACCCCTAAGAAACCAAACTCAGCAATGCGTAAAGTGGCCCGTGTGCGCTTAACCAACGGTAAAGAAGTAAATGCTTACATCCCTGGTGAAGGTCACAATTTACAGGAACACTCTATTGTTTTGATCCGTGGCGGTCGTGTTAAAGACTTACCGGGTGTACGTTACCACATCATTCGTGGTGCACTGGATACATCAGGTGTGGCTGGCCGTAATCAGCGTCGTTCAAAATATGGTACTAAACGCCCTAAACCAGGCCAGGCGGCAGCTCCGGCAGGAAAAGGTGCACCAGCAAAGAAAAAGAAATAACTAAAGGAGGATAGTAATAATGAGAAAGTCAAAACCAAAAAAAAGAATCCTTCTTCCTGATCCAAAATTCAATGATATTTTGGTAACCAGGTTTGTAAATAACATGATGTACGATGGTAAAAAATCTACCGCGTACGCTATATTCTATAATGCAGTTGAAATTGTTGAAAAGAAAACCAGCGAAAACGGTTTGGATACCTGGAAAAAAGCTTTAAACAATGTAATGCCTGCTGTTGAAGTTAAGTCTCGCCGTGTAGGTGGAGCAAACTTCCAGGTGCCTACTGAAGTTCGTCCGGAACGTAAGGTAGCATTGGGCATGAAATGGCTGATCAGCTATGCTCGTCGTCGTGGTGAAAAAACCATGATGGAGAAATTAGCAGGTGAGATCATATCAGCAGCGAAAGGTGAAGGTGCCGCAGTAAAGAAGAAAGAAGACACGCACAAAATGGCTGAAGCCAACAAAGCGTTCTCACACTTCCGTTTCTAAAATTAGATTACACTGATTAATTAAAAGGATTACACCGATTATACAATAAGATTATACTGATTGATTATGATTGCGGCTTTAGAAAAAAGCAACTTCAAAACAAATCGGATAAATCGTTCAATAATCGGTGAAATCATCCAAGTAATCGGTGAAATCAAAAAATAATTATCATGTCAAGAGATCTTAAATATACAAGAAATATAGGAATTGCCGCTCACATCGATGCGGGAAAGACTACAACAACCGAACGTATCCTTTACTACTCGGGCGTTAGCCACAAGATTGGTGAAGTACACGAAGGTGCCGCTACAATGGACTGGATGGCACAGGAGCAGGAACGTGGTATTACCATTACCTCTGCTGCTACCACAGTTAACTGGAAATACCGTGGGCATACTTATCACATCAACATTATTGATACACCAGGACACGTGGATTTTACTGTTGAAGTAAACCGCTCGTTACGTGTGTTGGATGGTTTGGTGTTTTTGTTTTCGGCTGTTGACGGTGTTGAGCCGCAGTCAGAAACTAACTGGAGGCTTGCCAATAACTATAATGTAGCCCGTATCGGTTTCGTAAATAAAATGGACCGTTCAGGCGCCGACTTTTTAAATGTTGTAAAACAGGTAAAAACAATGTTGGGCAGTAACGCTGTTCCATTGCAATTGCCTATCGGTGCTGAAGAACATTTTAAAGGTGTTGTTGACCTTATTAACTGGAGAGGTATTGTTTGGAACGAACACGATAAAGGGATGACCTTTACTGAAGTGCCAATTCCTGATGATATGATCGAAGAAGCAACTGAGTGGAGAGAGAAATTGCTTGAATCAGTGGCTGAGTATGACGAAGGTTTGATGGAGAAATTCTTTGACGCTCCTGAAACTATTACTGAACGTGAAGTACTTGACGCTTTGCGCGCAGCAGTTTTGGATGCAAAGATTGTTCCTATGGTTTGCGGTTCATCGTTCAAAAACAAGGGTGTTCAAACCATGCTTGATTATGTGATGGAATTGTTGCCTTCACCTTTGGATAACGAAGGTATTGTAGGTACAAACCCTGATACCGGCGCCGAAGTAATACGTAAGCCTGATGTTAAAGAGCCTTTCGCTGCTTTAGCATTCAAAATTGCAACCGACCCGTTTGTAGGCCGTTTGTGCTTTATCCGCGTTTACTCAGGTAATTTGGATGCAGGTTCTTATGTGTACAACATGAGGTCTGAAAACAAAGAACGTATTTCACGTATCTTCCAGATGCATGCAAACAAGCAAAATCCTATCCCTAATGTTGGGGCAGGTGATATTGCTGCTGTTGTAGGCTTTAAGGATATTAAAACAGGCGATACGCTTTGTGATGAAAAACATCCGATCATATTAGAATCGATGAATTTCCCTGAGCCGGTTATCGGTTTGGCGATTGAGCCTAAAACTCAGGCCGACGTTGATAAGTTAGGTATGGCTTTAGGTAAACTATCTGAAGAAGATCCAACTTTCCGTGTAAACACAGACGAAGAAACCGGCCAGACTGTAATTTCAGGTATGGGCGAGCTTCACCTGGATATCATCATGGACCGTTTAAAACGTGAGTTTAAGGTTGAGGTTAATCAGGGTGCGCCACAAGTTGCTTACAAAGAAGCAATCACAGGTACTACTACTCACCGCGAAACATACAAGAAACAAACTGGTGGTCGTGGTAAATTTGCCGATATACAGGTTCATATTTCGCCATCTGACGATAATGCACCAGGTTTACAGTTTGTGAACGAAATAAGCGGCGGTTCAATTCCTCGTGAGTTTATCCCATCTGTTGAAAAAGGCTTTAAAGCTGCAATGGATAACGGTGTACTTGCCGGTTACCCGCTGCAGAACATGAAGGTACGTTTATTCGACGGATCGTTCCACGCTGTCGATTCGGACGCTTTATCATTCGAAATTGCTGCACGCAGCTGTTACCGCGAAGCATTGCCAAAATGTAAACCGGTATTGCTTGAGCCGATAATGAAGATTGAGATATTAACTCCTGAAGAAAACATGGGTGACGTTATCGGTGATATGAACCGTCGTCGTGGCCAATTGTTAGGTATGGATTCACGTGCAGGTGCACAAGTTATTAAAGCTACTGTGCCACTTTCTGAAATGTTTGGTTATGTAACCCAGTTACGTACTATCACTTCGGGTCGTGCAACTTCAACCATGGAGTTTGACCACTATGCTGAAGCGCCACGTGCCGTACAGGACGAAGTAATAGCTAAAGCAAAAGGAAAAAGAGCTGCGGCAAACGCGTAAATGACGATTTCACCGATTGTAATATGATTTCACCCGATTTTCGGGATGATCAAAAACAAAATCGGTGAAATCTTATTAAATAAATCAGTGAAATCACATTCTAACAAATAGCTCTTAGGTGTGAAAATTAAAAATCGGTGAAATCATCAAGCAATCGGTGAAATCATCAAAACAAAAAACAAAATGAGCCAAAGAATCAGAATCAAATTAAAATCGTACGATTACAACCTGGTTGATAAATCAGCTGAAAAGATCGTAAAAACAGTAAAGCCTACAGGCGCTGTAGTAAGCGGACCACTTCCCTTACCAACCGAAAAGAAAATTTTCACCGTTTTGCGTTCACCGCACGTGAACAAAAAAGCACGTGAGCAATTCCAGCTATGTTCATACAAAAGGTTATTAGACATCTACAGTTCAAATTCAAAAACTGTTGACGCGCTAATGAAACTTGAATTGCCAAGCGGCGTTGAAGTTGAGATCAAAGTGTGATAGTACCGGAAGATCAGATATTAAGAAAGCCATTTCGATTTAGTTCGGATGGCTTTTTTGTTGATATTCGTTAATCAATATTTTATAAGGTTGATGACCTCATCGATACTTAATGCCTGCTTTTTTCTGTGAATTATCGCATGGCAATTAGCGCAAACTGGTCTCATATCCTTAATAGGATCAACCGTATACGCTTCTCCTCTTTCAGAAATTGGCGTAAGATGATGAACATGAATAAAGTCTTTACCGACGGCGCCATACTTTTCTTCGAAATTTAATTTGCAGATAATGCAATTACAACCATAATATTCAACGCAAACTTTTCTTGCATAAGGATTGCGTTCATATCGGGTAAGCATAACTTCGCTCGGTGTTCCTTCTATAAATGAGTTTGTTGATGATATACTATGATTAAAGCTGTGCTTTTCTGTCCTCAAGAAGCCAAACCACACAGCCTCAAGTTCATCGACTAATTCAGATTTGATCGTGATTCCTGATCTCTGTGGTGTCCAATGTTGACGGGAAAGTTTTCCTGCATTTAAAATATCAAGGGTTAATATTGATTCTTTCTCTGGATGAAGTAGTACATCAAAATCAATTGTAACTCTGTATACCATTTTGCCGTCATCCGCATAATGTTTCGAAAAAAATGGGTTTGACGAAACAAAGCCTGAGGCAAAAATGCCTTTTGGTTGTTTTCCTAACCTAATTATAAATGCTCTGTCTCCAATCTGTATAGATTTATACTTTTGGACGTTCCATTTTTCTGTCAGATGTCCCGTTTCAGTAAGTTGGAGAATGGATTGTTCCAAATTAAGTTGTCCCCACTTTTGTTCTAAACTAATCCAATCCCACTTGTCAGGATTCCATGCAAAAAGATAAGTATTCATAGATGCATTTATATTTTAATACTAAATGTAATCAATATAAAATTAGTCGGAGATTTTCCAGAATCAGATTAATATTCGCTTGTGAGCAATTCCAGTTATATTCATACAAAAGATTGCTAGACATATACAGTTCAAACTCAAAAACTGTTAATGCTTTAATGAAACTTGAATTGATAAGGGACGTTGAAGTTGAGATCAAAGTGTGATAGTACCGGAAGATCAGATATTAAGAAAAGCCATTCGGAAACGGGTGGCTTTTTTGTTTTAAATTGTTTATTTTTCCCGAACCAATTAAAACCTATGCCAAAATATCATCAACCAATAGATCTTGCTAAGCACGTTCATAATACATTGAAGGATTCAAAAAGACTCTCTGACTATTCAATGCCAAGTCAAGCATTGTTACAGGAACTATTTGAATATCTTTATTATGCAAGCATGCAAAGTGAAGAAGGAGAATTAATTAAAGTAACAGTCAATTTTTATAACCCGAGAATTGAAATTAAAGAGACTGATGATGAAGAAACCTTAGATCATTGGAGATACACACCTTTTAAAAGACCAATTAAATTTAATGTTAAGAATTTAGTTAAACTATCTAAGGCAGCAGACCCTTGGAGTAGTTCGCTCGCCGTATATTATGATGAACTTGATGAACTTTTGATATATGGTCTTATTGATCAAGCGGTGCATAATCAAAGTTTTATTAATCATGAAATAGATAGTCGCCCAGAACAAGCAGGTTATTTTCAAGCTGAAATTCAAGGAATAGGAATTATATCTGTGAGATCGGAATATCGATTAATCGGTGTTTTACGGCAGAATTCGCTTGTTACATACTTTCCAGACGTTTGGAAATTTGGACAAATTTCCGAATTACTTAAAGATAAAGCAGCATCATTTATAAATAGCGTAAAAAATTACCTAGATAAATATTTTTCAGATGAGGAAATCGAAAGTTATAAAGATTTAATCCATAACATTTGGCGGGATACCATCTCAAGACTTCTAATTCAAATTAAAAAATATCATCACGGAGGGGCAATATTAATTACTGATAACGTCGATAATTTAGATATCAAATATCCTATTGTTTACACACGTTTAAGGAGTTCAATGTTAAGATTTGTAAAAACAAGTATAGCAGTTAAATTGACGGAAGAAGAAATTTCAAGATCGGGAAAGGCGATAGATAAATCATTATATGATAAAATGAAAATATATGAATATAGAAAAAGGGAGGCGAACAACGAACTTAAAGGTGCGATTAGATTTGTTGCTTCACAAAGTTGTGTAGATGGGTTGATTCTTTTTAATAATTCATTGCATACTTTAGGATTTGGCGCCGTGATTGATGAAATAATTCCCCCAAGAAGAGTTTATTTGTCGAATACGTCAAAATTTAAAATAACTACTCTCACTAGTAAAGATCCTAAAGAATTTGGTACAAGACATAGATCAATGATGACATATTGTTCTCAAAATCAGAATGCAATAGGAATTGTGGTTTCGCAAGATGGTGATATTCGGGTAATGAGTCAATTTGAAGATAAATTAATAATGTGGGATAATGTTAAAACTCAAAAGTATATTAGATAGTCTTTTTAAATTATAATCATGGTTATTAATTGCTTGCAATTTAATTATGCAATTTTCACAAAGTTCTGGATGAATATTCCCAGTTCAAACTCTCACTATTGATTCTTTGATGAAACTTGAGTCGACAAGCGTTGAAGTTGAGATAATAAGAGAGATGGAAAATTAAAGTTGCATTCTATTAATATATAGTAATTTTTTGAGTATATTTAGTATGCTCTAGCAATTATTCCTGAACTTTGTAGACTCCAGGATGTTTTTGATGCCATAATCCATTCTCTTTTTGCAGATTTTCCGATATTTTTTTACCTAAATCCGTTAATTCGATTTTTTTAGGGGCTGACAAATCGCCAGATATTAATTTGTAAAAATAAAGCTCTTCCAAATCTCTTTTAAAAATTTCATCGCCTCCCCATTGATTGACTAAATCGTTCCACTTATCAGGATATAGATATAATTCAGAAAGTGATCTAGAATCATTTATCCTCCTCATAATTTTCTGCTCGTCTCGTTGTTTCAAAATAGACTTGACCTTAACTTTATCCTCTTTTACGTCGATACCGAGTGCTTTGCTTATTTGTTCAGCCACGTCGTCGTTTTCTTTATCTTCTCGTTGCTCAACCTTTTTAATATCTGTTTTGGTCAACTTGGTGTTATACTTTCTTTCTAAGTAGACTGAATAAAATGAATCTTCTTGCATCTCCGGCCTAAACTTAGTTTGCAATAAGAATAAACTGACTAAAAATGTAGGAACGTTAACGACCGTAGCGATTATGAGAACACCCGCAGCCCAAGTTGGTTTGGAAATTTGAGATGCCGCTGTCAAAAATGTGGAATTTATTATAATTAGACCGGTAAGCCATGCAGCTAATAATTGAATCGGCTTGGTAATTTTATCAGGGTTTATTTTAGAGTTGGCGGCCATTTATAGGGAGATTATGATGGTTTAGGAAAAAATAATTAATTAAAGACAAGATAATCATATATTATTACATTAATCCGGTCTAGAAGATATTAATTAGTTATTCAATAAGTATGACAAACTTTATAGTCAAACAATAAAACTAATTATCATATTTAACAGTCTTATTAAAAATGATCCTGCCTTTTAGGGGTTGATAATATTTTTTTGAAAAGAGAATGAAGAGTTACCTCCATCCGTATTGGATAGGATTACAAAAGGTCAGCCTGATATCGAAGCTGGCAGGTTTATCACGCTTGAAGAATTTAAGAAGAAGATGCTTTCCTCTCAATAAAATATTTTCGAAAGCATAAACTATCAAAGCTCCCAATTCCCTGTCGACCCCAAAAAATCCAGCCAAACACCTTCCACGTCATCTACTAATTGCGGTCTTATGGAAATGCCTGACGCCTGCGGCGTCCAGTTTTGAGCGGCAAGGTTACCGGTTTTTAAAATATCCATTGCCAGGATGGGTTCCCTGGTCGGGTTAAGCAAAACATCCATTGTTATTTCGATCCGGTAATATGATCTTCCATTCCTGGATGCGGGGTATGGGTTTGAAGTAATAAACCCGGATGCAAAAATGCCTTTTGGCTCAACGCCGACGCGCACAATATAAGCCCGGTCGCCGGGCTGTATGGTTTTGTGGCTTACCACGCTCCAGTTATCTGCCAGCTTGCCGTTTGCCTTCAGTTTGCTGATGTCATCATCCAGGTTTTCCCATGGCCATTTCAGCGGGTTCCATCCAAACAAATAAGCTTTCATGCAGGCAATAATACAATACTTACCGCTATTTTAGGACATCCGGAACGCTAAACCTGTTTGTTCTCTGGAGTAGTATTAACCTGAATGGTTGCAGACATGCAAGGCGAATTAGTGAATAGCGTATTCCCGACTACATTCCTTTAATATACATATCCTTAAAATTGTATATCACCTCGCTAAACTTGTTTGTAAAATCCTGGCCTATGTTGCCATAAAACTTTTCTTTAGGATATATCTTTTTGGTAATCACAGTAATGCTATCGACGGTCACTGATTTATTGCCGAGGGTAACATCGAAATTCGGTAAAACATACACCTCCTTTTTCTGCATTCCCCCTGCACCGCCAAATCCGACAGTCTTTTTGACACCGGTTTTCAGTATGCGTTTTTTATACTTTTCAAAATAAGCAGAATACAGATCAGAGCTACTTGCTCCCGAGTCAAAATGAAATGATAGCGTATCATTGCCCGATTTTAATGATATAACAGGATCAAGGCCATCCAATGCAAAGTTATGTAAATCGCTTTTTGCAGGAGTTAGAGGAATTGTCATCCTTCCATCTTTAAATATGTGAACCTCTTGCAATTGTTCTATGATCGGAAATCCGATAATTATATTTATCTGAAACGGGACCGAAGCAAAATAGAGAATAGAATCAGGCATCACCTGGAATACGGCATTTTTTACTTTAATATCGCCTATAAATAAGCTGTCAGCTATGCCAATACCTGTTTTAAACTTAATGCCGGTTATGCCGCTACCCTCATCATAAGTTGCATTCAAAATCCGTAGCCCTAACTTCTTTGCATATGTTCTGGTTATTGATGAAATATTGGCCCTAGTGTCAAATATGCAGCTAAAAGTTTGCGATTGGGAAATTATCGGAATCTCGACCAGTCCAAGCTCGTCCTTCATCCACCGCAACAATGAGTTGTTTTTTATGATAGTCTGCTGAGGCGCCTCTTTTTTTAGAGCAGTACGGATAATAAGGTCGTTTTTAATGTCATCGACATCATCTTTGGAGAGGGCGTTTGAATAAAGCTTGAGTACATTGCTATCATTTTGGGCGGCTTTCGAATATTGAAATGTTTTAAAATAACTGTCACCTTGCAAACGGTTTAAATTCACCTTTTCCGAATCCCGCAGCTCGTATGTGTTAATTTTTAACAGCGAATCAACATCTTTTATGCATTCAAGATTCCGGTTGAAGGCATTATCGATATAAGATTTAAAAAAAAGCCTGTTTTTATCGTCGATATTGGCAGCGTCTATCTTAAAACGGGCTTCTAATTTAAAGTATTCCTTTTGATCTAACAGATATTTAAGCCGGGCAACGGCGGTGGGATTTTCAAGTGTCTTTGTTCTTTTTAAGCAACCGCTTAATATTGTTAGGGAGGCAACAAAACAAAATAAACAATTGATAGGTTGAATAAATTTGAAAGGCATTTTGTTCGGGTAATTGTAAGGTACGACGTATTAAAACATTGCCGTTACAACGCAAACTGTTATCACAAAAGTATCAGGATCGCTCAGCATCTGATTTGCCTTTTAACAACGGAAGTTTTTTTAAAATTTAAACAGCATCATTCTCATCTCCGCCCATCAACTCATCGAGTTTATTACGTTCAGTTTGCAGTTCGCGGGCAAGTTTCTTTTCCCTTTCGTTGGCTTTTGTTTTAAAGGTTTTGAATTCGTCTTCCAGGTCGCTATAAAGGTTGCTGCGGTATTTAGCTTCGCTCCTGTAACTTGAAGAACTCGATATAACAATAATGGCAATCAGCGCAAAGCCGATCATTAATCCCCATACAATGAGGTTGTAAACGGTTAATGACATCTGCAGGCCAAAAAGATTTATTTCTTCAACCCTCGAAGAAAGTGCTTCATCTTTTCCGGCTATCTGTGTTTTTAAGCTGTCAATTATTTTATTCTGGAGGATTAATTTACTATTTGCCGCCTTTTGCACCTGGTGATAGAGCTTTAAAGTATCTGAAATGTTTTTCCAAAACGGAAACACAAAAGGCTGCTGGTAATGGTAAACCTTGGTTAACAGAAACTGATACTGACCCTTAAGGCTTTTATCCTCGGCGGGAGCGGGTGCACTGGTATCCGCGGTGGAGGGCGCTGTTTGTTGAGCGCCCGCTTTCAAAGCTCCCGAATCTGTTTTTGCAGTACGAGTTCTATAGCTTTTATATTTTGAAACGTTTTTTTGAACTTGTGCAGGATTTGTTTTTGTGGTGTCCTGCGCGTAAGAAGATGAAAAAAGCCCGCATATAAAAATGAATAAAACTGTAATGGATATTCGTAGCATAGATACTTTTTTATAATGTAAAATTAGCATTTAGATGTGAGAAATAAGCAATCAGATTTGCGATAATAATACCTAATTGCAAGAACATTTTAAAATATAAACACTAATACGGACTTTATGGTATTATCGTTTGGTTTACAGCTTTATTTCTATTTTCAATGGCTACTTCTTTGTTCCAAATCTAAACTTAAACATATATTAGCAGCATGAATATAGGTTTTATAGGCTTGGGTGATATGGGGCGTTTGTACGCCAGGGCTTTTGCAAATGCCGGTTGCGAAGTATGCGGCTGCGACCTCCCCGCGAACAGGAGCCGGCTTGAAGACGAACTCACACCTTATGGTATCAAGATACTCGATAACGGCCACGACGTATCGCGTATTGCCGACCTGATCATATACTCCGTCGAGGCCGATAAATTGAGCCAGGTTGTAGCGGAGTATGGGCCATCAACCAAATACGGGGCCGTTGTTGCCGGACAAACCTCTGTTAAAACACCAGAGATAGAGACCTTTGAAAAATATCTGCCCCACGATACACATATTATTACCTTCCACGCGATGCATGGGCCGGGATTTGAGCCTAAGGGACAAAAATTGATACTGATCCCTCACAGGACGGACAAGGATGCCTATAAGCGGATGTTTGATCTGTTCAGCTTATTGAAAACAGACATCGTTGAAATTGCCGACTATCATGAACACGATAAAATTGTTGCCGATACACAAGCTGTAACACATGTAGGTTTCGAAAGTATGGGCACAGCATGGAAGGAAGCGGGATTTTTTCCATGGGAAAATGCATCATATACCGGTGGCATCGATAACGTGAAAATATTGACTACCCTGCGAATATTCAGTTACAAAGCACACGTGTACGCCGGGTTGGCCATATTGAACCCTTATGCACGACAGCAGGTGAAACGTTATGCAGTTTCCGAATCGGAATTATTTAAGCTGATGATAAAGGAGGAGGAGGGTGCATTCAGGGCGCGAATTTACCGTGCACGGGATTTTGTTTTTCACGAAAGCCGTAAGCCTATTTTGCTTAACGATAGGGTGATGAAAGAGTTTTCGCTTTCCCAAAAAACCGAACAACAAAAGCCCAATTCGCATTTAAGTTTATTAAGCATGGTTGATGCCTGGTATCACCTGGAGGTTAATCCCTATGATAACCTTATCTGCCAAACGCCGCCTTTCCGCCTGCGCCTGGGCATTGCCGAATACCTTTTTAAAAATGAAGATCTGCTGGAAGAATCTATAAAGACCGCCTTGTATGATAAAACCATCCGGGGCGACGATTTAGAGTTTCACTCTGCCGTGAGGGAATGGTCGTCAATTATTGGCTATGGCGATATGGAAGGGTACAAGAAACATTTTAACGATGTACAATCGTTTTTTAAAGGCCGGCTGGAAGAAGGCAACAAACAAAGCGCCGAATTGATCAGAAGACTTATGATGGAATGATTTGATTTCGGATTTTTCGCTATTGTCTATTTTTATTGGAGCTCAAGAGGGCTTCGCCGTTTCGGAAGTTCGATTTCGGATGTGGGAAGTTCGATTTCGGATGTTTTTTGATTTCGGATTTCGGAATTAACAACTGAATTTTCGATTTAACTCAATACTCAAACCCCGGGAAAACGATATGAAAAATGGACCACCAGCCAAAGGTTGATGACATGTATAACTTAAAAGGTCCGCGGATGTCTGCCTGTTCATTGTTTTCTAAAGCCGCTTTGTATTTAACCAGCCCTTCGGCATGGCCAATGCCGCCTTCCTCATTTAATTGAAAACCGATATCTATAATTTTATAATCGCAATCGGTAAAAGGACCATACAAGTCGAAAATTGTTTCTATTTTATCTAATACATCCTTTTTATCTAACAGTGTTCTGTCTGGCAATATAAAAGTTTTATCAAAGCACCAGTTGTGTTCATTCAGGTCCTTTTCGAACCAGCCGTTTAGAAATTCTTTTGCCCTGTTCTCAATGTCAAGACCATGATTGGGATGAAATTCTTCATAATCGAAATGAGTTATCATACCCTCCAGGGTAAAATCATCTTTTTCCTGCTCAAACAACTCATCCACAATAAAAGAATACTTCAGGCGGTCATTATAGGTTCCGCTAAAATTAACGTCGATGTTTTTTTCGGCTAACAGGTCAAGTACTTTTTCCAGTTCCGAACTGACTTGCTCATCATTAAGCTCATCGGCCTTTTTAAATTCCGGCTGACCTAACAGATCAAATATTTTAATTCTTTTGCTATTTGCATAGTTATTCTCAAATGCCATCACGTGTTTTAGAAACTCGTTTTCTATCGCAGGGTCACAATTTCCCGAACTATGCGACTCTCCGCCCAACTCCGCTTTCAACTTCAAACGGAGTAACTCATTTTCCATTCGCAGGTTTTCCTCGAAATCGTCGCTTAGCGGTTCGTTAAACATATCGTCGTTATTTTCCATCTGTATTCAATTATTTCATGTTGAGCTAAGCTTAATTTACCAGGTTCAATATACTGAAATTTGTAATTATATAGGGTTTAACCTTGTCCTTTCAAATTTCTTTGTTGCTGTTTAACATTCATGTTATAAAATGAAACTTTTATGCTATCTGCCTGCTTGTTATTCCTATATTTTTACCGCAGATAAACCATATAAATACTAAACATGAAGCGTTCCCCTGTTTTATGAGCAAATATTTTTGTTCTGCTTTAATCATGTGTTTCGTTAGCCTGCTGGTTTTAAACAAATCGCACGGACAAACAACTGTAGATTCTGCCAATTCAGTGCAGAACGCAATTAATACCACTAACAACTTATTTAACAAAGCTATCGGGCAACAATCGTCATTGTATAACGGAACTAAATATTATTTCTATAACCCGGTTAAAATAAGGGGGTTCGCTTATTTCCAGGACACAATAGCCTCGCCCGGCAATGTTAATTACGACGGTGTACAATACAATGGGGTTGAGCTGTTTTATGATTTGTATAAGGATGAGGTAATAACAATTTTATTCGACAAGTATTCCTATTTTTCTTTATTAAAAGAGGGGGTACAACATTTCGACTTGTTAAATCATCATTTTATAAATATAAACGCAGACACATTAACCAACAATTCGGTGATCAAAAGCGGATATTACGATGAGCTTTATCGTGGCCCGTCACAAGTTTTAGTTAAGATAACCAAGGTCATAGAACCCGTTCAAATTTCAATCGGAACCCCAGATGCATATTCCATATTTTCCAAGCCAATCCAGAAATTTTTCATCCGGAAGAATAGTGTCTATTACAGTGTAAGCAGTGAAGGCGATCTTCTCGCTATCTTAAATGACAGGAAAAAGCAGCTTAAGAATTATATAAGGGCCAACAGAATTAAGTTTAGAAAAACCCCCGGTCAGGTTTTGGCCAGTGCAGCGGCTTATTATGATAGTTTGTCAAATTAAGATGAGAAAAATTTACCTGCTAATTTTTAGTTTATCATTTGTTTTTAAGATTGCTTATTCCCAGGAAAAGGTTGCAAATAAAATTACAGTAAAATTTGAGCAGGCTAATATCGAACAATTTGTAAACGCACTTAAATTAAAAACCGGGTATAGGTTTTTCTATGATCCGGTGCAATTTGATAGTTTAAAGGTGACGCTTGATGTAACTGATAAACCGCTGGAAAATGTATTGGAGATTGCTTTTAATCACACAAATTTTCATTACGCCATTATACATCAACAAGTGTTTTTAACAAAAGGAAGAGTGTTAAGGCCTGCCCTGGTGTCAGGATTTTTTTATAATACTCCTGGGGGTGTTGCTGCAAAACAAGTCGTGATTACCAATTACGCGGATGAAAATATTGAAAAAGTACCCGAAGCAACAACCGAGAACAAACTTTATGAAATAGGAATAAAAACAAATAACATAAAGCCTGGCAACGCCACTATTGCGGGTTATTTACGCGATGTAAAATCGGGCGAGCCGGTTATTGGCGGAAGCATCTATAACCCCATTACTAAAACCGGTGTAGCAACAGATCAGTATGGCTATTATTCCTTCACCCTGCCGCGTGGCAGGCATACCCTTACTATAAAAGGCTTGGGTATGAAGGACACCTGGCGCAAAATTGTTCTGTACACTGATGGCAAATTAAATATTGAACTACAGGAACAAGTAACCTCGTTAAAAGAAGTCAAAATATCTGGCGAAAAGGTGGCCAATGTCAGAAGCGTGGAACTTGGCGTTAATAGGCTGGATGCAAAAAGTATTAAACAGGTACCTACGGTGTTTGGCGAATCGGACGTGCTGCGCGTGGTGTTAACCTTACCGGGCGTACAGTCGGTAGGCGAAGCAACCACCGGCTTCAATGTTCGCGGCGGAGCGGCCGATCAAAACCTGATCCTTCTCAATGACGCCACCGTTTACAATCCATCACATTTTTTTGGTTTCTTTTCGGCATTTAATTCTGATATGGTAAAAGATATTGAGTTATATAAAAGCAGCATTCCCGAGAAGTACGGAGGTCGTTTATCTTCAGTACTGGATGTAACAGACCGGGAGGGAAATACAAAAAAGTTTACCGGTACAGCGGGGATTGGCTTGCTAACAAGTCGCTTGAATATAGAAGGCCCGATAATTAAGGACAGAACATCCTTTAGTTTTGGTGCACGGACTACCTATTCCGATTGGCTGCTTAAATTTTTACCGGAGGCTTATAAAAACAGCTCGGCCTCGTTTTATGATTTGAATCTTGATATAAGCCACCGGATTGACGATAAAAATCATATTTATATCGCTGCCTACTTCAGCAGCGACAATTTTAAACTAAATAGTGACACAGCTTATGATTACAGCAACAGGAACGCAAATATTAAGTGGAAACACAATTTTAACAATAAACTATTCGGGATATTAAAAGTCGGATTTGACGGATACCAGTATGGCGTTTCGAGCACTGGAATCCCGGTTAATGGGTTTGATTTGAAATTTGGCGTTAAGCAAACGAACGTAAAAACCGATTTTACTTACTATTTGAACAAAAATAACACACTCGACTTTGGTTTAAGCTCCATTTACTATAGCCTTAACCCTGGAGATTTTGAACCTAAAGGAGAAGCTTCTTTAATTGTTCCTGATGTAGTTCCGGCAGAGCAAGCAACGGAGAGTGCACTTTACATTGGCAACAAATATGACATTACACCGAATCTATCGGTGAGCGCCGGTTTGCGATATTCGTTATATAATTATTTAGGCCCGCAGACGGTGGATAATTACGCACCGGATTTGCCAAAAACTTCCTTCAATATTTTAGACAGCACAACTTATAAAAAAGGACATGTAGTTAACACTTATCACGGGCCGGAAGTAAGGATTTCTGCGCGTTATTATCTGAGTGATAATACATCAATAAAGGCCGGGTATAACACTTTAAGACAATACATCCATCTGCTTTCAAACTCGACGGCGATTTCGCCTATCGATGTTTATAAACTAAGCGATCCAAATATAAAGCCCCAGTATGGTGACCAATTATCAATTGGATTATATAAAAACTTTAAGGATAATACGATAGAGACGTCTGTTGAAGCTTATTACAAAAACATTAAGGATTACCTGGATTATAAAAGTGGTGCTGTATTGCTATTAAACCAGCACATTGAGCAGGACGTGATCACTACCAAAGGGAAAGCCTACGGGATTGAATTTTTGCTGAAGAAAACCGCAGGTAAACTAAATGGTTGGATGAGTTATACTTATTCGCGTACGTTTTTAAAGCAGGATGATCCAAACGCCGGCGAAACAATTAATAACGGCAATTATTATCCGGCTAATTATGACAAACCTAATAGTGTTAATTTTACAGGTAACTACCGTTTTAGCCACCGTTTTAGCATTTCGTTGAATGTTATATACAGCACAGGCCGACCCATTACGTTGCCCGTTGCCAAATATGAGTCGGCCGGATCAGAAAGAGTTTATTACTCTGACAGAAACGTCTACCGGATACCAGATTATTTCAGATCGGATTTTTCCATGAATATTGAAGGTAATCACAAAGTTCATCAGCTAACACATAATTCATGGTCGATAGGCGTTTATAATCTTACTGGCAGGGCTAACGCCTATTCAACTTATTTTACGGAACAGGGAGGGGTTATAAATGGGTATAAGCTTTCAATATTTGCAGCACCCATTCCGTTTGTTAATTACAATATCAGGTTTTAATGAGAGGGAAAAAGATGAAAAACACGATGAAAGGAATTTATAAAGTATTATTAATGCTGGGCGCTTTAATTGTTCATTTAAGCTGTAAGTCACCCTATATACCACCTGCATCTGCAACAACTGTTAATTATCTTCATATAGAAGGGTTTATCAATACCGGGAGTGATACCACCCTTATTACGTTGAGCCGCACTGTAAAATTAACTGATTCGGCACGCTCAAAGCCCGAATTGAATGCAGCGGTTAGTGTTGTGGGAAACGATGGCTCCAATTACCCCCTGATTGAAACAGGCAATGGAAATTATGTTTATCCTGATTTTAGTTTTTTAAGCAATTCAACAAAACAGTATGGCCTAAAAATAGTCACAAGCGATCATAAAACGTATCAATCAGATTTTGTGGCAATAAAAAATTCGCCCCCGATTGATAGTCTGAATTTTATAGGAAATGCAAATGGCATTGAGATATACTCAAATACGCACGATCCGGCAAATAATACCCGCTACTATCGGTGGGATTATAAAGAAACATGGCAACAGCACTCCGCGTTTGAATCATTTTATGTGGCTGAAACCTCACCTAAAGACACTTTTGTTTATAGAACGCAGGCGAATCAACTTTACAATTGTTGGGTAACCGAAAACTCAAGCACACTTATTTTAAACTCTTCAGCAAAACTCTCAAAGGATATCATAACCCAAAACCCGGTTGCTTTTATCGGCTCTTTGTCTCCCAAATTTTCAATTGAGTACAGTATCCTGGTGTTTCAATATGCTTTAACCAGCGATGCCTTTAATTATTGGCAAAATTTAAAAAAAAATACGGAACAGTTGGGGAGTATATTTGACGCGCTGCCCTCACAGGTTCAGGGAAATATTCATTGTACCAGTAATCCTTCTGAGCCCGTTTTAGGTTATGTAAGCATGGGCCTTGTTGCGAAAAAGAGATTGTTCATAGGCGGTTCGTCAATGCCGAGGGCCCTGGGCGCTCACATACCAACTCCTTACGGTAATTGCTTATTAGACACGTTATATTATAATAATCCAAAAACTCATGCAAATGATGTCCTAAGGTTATTTACAGGAAACCCAATTCCGCTTTCAGGCCTGTTTGATCCGTTTACAGGTAAAAATCTTGGCTATACCTCGTCTACAGCCGCCTGTTCTGATTGCCGATTTGACGGCGGCACTAATCAGCAACCATCTTATTGGATAGCGAAATATTAATAACGATGCAACAAATGATAAACATGTTTAAAAATATTATTAAGTGCATTGCATTTGTTTCATTGCTTTCATTTAACTGCTTTGCACAAACCCCGACAGACATTCTCAATAAATTTAAAAGCTACTCACAAAATAACTTACAAGAAAAATTATTTGTCCATACCGACCGGCAGAATTACCTGACCGGAGAAATAATTTGGTTTAAAATATATGCTGTGGATGGGATGTATAATAACCCCCTTAATTTAAGTAAGGTAGCATATGTGGACATTTTAGATAACCAGCAAAACGCGATATTACAAGCTAAGATTATCCTGAAAGAAGGCAGCGGGAGCGGTTCGTTATTTATACCGGTATCAGTAAGCAATGGCAATTACAAATTCAGAGCATATACAAACTGGATGAAAAATTTTAGTCCGGAGTACTATTTTGAAAAAGTAATTACTATAGTAAACCCACAAAAAGTACCGGACGTCGTTGCGAAACAAAATAAATCGGACTATGATATACAATTCTTTCCGGAGGGGGGTAATTTAGTTAATGATATCACCAGCAAAGTGGCGTTTGAAGCAGTTGGCTCCGATGGTAAGGGAATTGATTTTAAAGGGGCAATTATCGACCAAAAAAACGATACGGTTGTAAGGTTTTCGCCTTTAAAATTTGGCATGGGTAGTTTTTTGTTTACACCAAACAGAAATAGCTCCTATACTGCAGTTATTCGTACAGCTGGCAATAAACCGCTGATTAAAGCTTTACCTGCTGTAGCAAATGAAGGTTATGTGATGCAATTGTCCGATAATAATCCGGGTCAGGTGGATATTTCGATAAGCAGTAAAAGTAACCCATCGGGTGTGGTTTATATTTTTGTACACACCAGGCAATTATTAAAACTGGCTAAAGAAGCGACCCTTAATAACGGAAGTGCGCATTTCCTGGTTGATAAAAAATCACTTGATGACGGAATCTCACATATAACCATTTTTAACAGCGCCAGGCAGCCGGTTTGCGAAAGATTATATTTTAAGCGCCCGGCAGAAAAGTTATTCATAGACGCCCATCCCGACCAGCAACAATATACCGGACGTAAAAAGGTTAGTGTTTCCATCAATGCAAAAGACCAATCGGCCAATCCGTTAAATGCAAATTTATCAATGTCAGTGTATCGGTTGGATGCCTTTCAAACGGCATATACCGGGGATATTCTAAATTATTTATGGTTGACTTCTGATTTGCAGGGAACGGTAGAATCGCCTGAGTATTATTTTTCTAACAGTACTGAAGTCAATGAGGTGACGGATAATTTAATGCTTACACAAGGGTGGCGCAGGTTTGAATGGAAAAATGTATTAACTAACAACGCTCCTGCATTTAATTTTTTGCCGGAAACTTATGGGCATATTATCACAGGCAAAATTTTTAATACCATAACAAATGAACCCGCAAGTGGTATTATAGCATACCTGGGAGTGCCAGGCAAAAGGGTTCAGCTATTTGCATCAAGCAGTGATTCGTTAGGCAGGTTATTGTTTAATACAAGAGATCTGTACGGAAATGAGATCGTAGTTGAAACTGATACTCAAATTGACAGTACCTACAGAATTGATATTTCAAAGCCATTTTCTGAACAATATTCAAAAACACCGGTGCCTTTATTTAATGTAAGGGCGGATATGCAGGAAACTCTTGAAAAGCAAAACTTAGGGATGCTGGTTCAAAATATTTATTCGGGTAATAAAATAAGACAATTCGATGAACCGGCTTTAAATAGCTTCGGGTTTTTCAAAAGGCCAGATAAGTCTTACCTGCTCGACGATTACACGCGCTTTGTTACCATGGAAGAAGTATTGCGGGAGTATATAAGAGAAGTAAATGTTTTTAGAGAACAAAAAAGATTTCATCTTAAAGTAGTTGGCGAACAAGAATTTTTAAAAGGCGACCCCTTGGTGTTAATCGACGGAATTCCACAATTTAATATGGATAAAGTAATGGCTGTAGATCCTTTATCAATAAAAAGGTTGGATGTGGTGCCTCAAACCTATTACTATGGGCCGTCAATACAGCAAGGTATATTCAGTTTCACCAGTTATAAAGGCGATATTGGCGGAACGGATATTGATCCCCGTGCCATCGTGATCGATTACGAAGGAATGCAGATGCAAAGGGTATTTTATTCGCCGGTTTACGAAACGGATAATCAAATAAACAGCCCGGTGCCCGATTTTAGAAACTTGTTGTTTTGGTCGCCGCTTATAAAAGTTAACAGCAACATTCCAGTATCCTTTTACACATCAGATCAAGACGGAAAATATATAGGCGTTGTACAGGGAATCACAGCTAAAGGAGAAGCTGCCAGCAAGTATTTTACATTCGAAGTTAAAAATTAAGAAATAGGACCTGGTTATAATAATCGCACTCAATTCAATTTTATTTCGATTTGAAAATTAGCAAGTAAACTTCCTTTTTATCTGGCATATCGAATTTTGGTATTTTATTGTAATTGTAAAAAGGTACCGCAATTTCTATTTGGGGCGACAGAAATGTATTACCCAAAATCTTCTCTGCCTCGTCAATCGTATAAAGACGGCCTTTTACGCTAAATACAAATCCATAGCTAGACTTTCGCAGCTCTTTCATCGAAGCCTTGTGTTTATCATTGAGGAATGTAATAGGAACAGAATACGAAACCGAAACAGGTCGGTCGTAGAGCATCCCCGGTTTCCATGAAGGCGACTTTTCCAACAATTTTACGGCTTCTGCTTCACAACCTGCGCCGATGCAATTTATGGGAGTAACATTAGTTACCTTCCCTTTTTTGCTAATGACAAAGCACATGTTGAGTTTACCATTGATTCCAATTAAAAGCGCAACTTCGGGATACCTGAGGTTTTTCCTGATATAACGTTCAAATGCGGAGATACCTCCGGGAAATTCAGGTAAAATTTGTTCCTGAGCCCACGACAAATGAAACATTAACAGTGCGATACCTACAATACAAATGCGCTTCATATCGTAAAGATAAATTAAAGGACGACTTCCACAATTAGATGTTTAACTCAAATAATCTATTCACTTTTTTTGGCAATGACATGCGCCCTGTTCCCAACCTCATAAGCCATAGCCATATATTTTTTTAGCTCGTCAGTTATATCATCCTCATTATAAAGGTGGGCGTGATGTACAAAAAAACGATTTGCAAGGTTATCAATTTTATAAAAACATTTAGTGCCTTCAAAAAGCGAGGTCAATACCAAATGGATGTCGATATGATCAGTGCCAATTTTATTAACGGAGCAAAAACGCATTTGAGTTAGTAAAGCAACCCTTGTTTTAACCGGGTGCAACTGAAACGGGCCTATCTTTCTGTATTCGGCAAGGAAAAAATTAAACAACGCTATGCTCTTTTCAGACTTGTCCTTCAAAAAATCATCAACCGTATACAATCCGCACGAATGTGATTGGTTTTTATTGTAGAACTGGTGTTTACACTTAGGGCAGGTCCACATCGTTTGTTTTTTAATGATGTTTAAAAAATGCCAGGTATATCTGTTTGATGATATGATAGGCCGCAAAAGCAAAAAACAAAATAGCGATGCTGGTATTGATAACCCTTGTACTCAATTCAAATTTGCTTTGTACATATGTAGCAAATTTGGCGTATAAAAAAAGTGCAAGAAATGCACCGCAGGCTGAGCCAAAACTAAATATAATCATCGCGAGTGTACCGGTAAGTATCCATCCCTTGGTGATAAGATACGTACCACTAATCATCCAAAACGGGATTTGCACCGGGTTTACAAAACCCAGAATGATCCCATATTTTATGCTGTCACGCTCTGAATAGGTTTCTTCGGGTTGTTTTTTTCTATGTATCCAGGTTATGGTTCCTAAAAACCCGAATAAAACCACCATTACCCAATCAATAATAGTATCAAGCCTTACCTGCTGCGACAACCACTCGGCGGCGTGCATAATAACATACGTAAAAATGAGCTCCACGCACGAAAACGCTGTAATAAACTGCAGTGCCTGTTTCATGCCCCTGTTTATTGTGATTCGTACCAATGTAAGATTGATATTTCCCGGGGGGATGTAACCGATACAGTTTGCTATAAGGCCGATAAAGAAAGTAAGAAATATCATTTGATAAAAGTAAAAGGTTTGGCGCAAATAATAATATGATCTTTTTGTTTGTAGTTTTATGGACGATAGTTTTATTCACTTCCTTTGAATTTATCTTATGAAAAGACGTTCATTTTTAAAAACCTCGGTAATAACAACCGCTGCGGGAGCGATAATTCCGCATATTAATATGGCCGCAGAAACTTTCAAAACCAGCAACCGGCAATTTTACGAGCTAAGGGTTTATACTTTAAAAAATGATCAGCAACAAAAACTGGTAGAAGACTATTTTAAAGGTGCGCTGATACCGGCGTTAAACCGGCTGGGAAGTAAAAATATCGGCGTGTTTACCGAACTGAAGCCCGTTGGCCAAACCAAAATGTATGCTTTGATCCCTTACAACTCTTTTGACGATTTTTTAACCGTACAGAATAAACTGACAAGTGATACCTTTTACCAGCGGCAAGGCGTTCCATACTTATACGCACCCGCAAGTGACCCGGCCTATGAGCGGATAGAAAGCTCTTTACTCGAGGCTTTCGTACATATGCCCAAAATGGATGCGCCCGAGCAAAAGCCCCGTATTTTTGAATTACGCAGGTATGAGCATGCCACCGAAAGCGCCGGAAAAAAGAAACTGGAAATGTTTAACGATGCCGGCGAAATAGATGTTTTTAAACGCCTCGGCTTTAAGCCCGTATTTTTTGGCGAAACGCTTATTGGTGATCATCGCCCAAACTTAATCTATATGATAACTTTTGATGACATGGCGGCACATGATAGTCATTGGAAATCATTCGGCAGCGACCCGGAATGGAAAAAAATAAGCGCCATACCTGATTATTCCGATGCAAAACTGGTATCACACATCACTTCTACTTTTTTAAGTCCTGCGGCGTGTTCACAAATCTGATTGTATCAAATTAGTTGCAAAGTTGTTTAACCGGCCGTATGCACTATATTTAAACCACATAATTTAGGCTAAACATAATTATCACGATATACTCAATCATGGTATTGATTAAACCCATCATAATGAAATTGAAAAAAATATTGCTTTGCGCTATCGTGTTAACAGCATTTAAAGCACAAGCCCAACTAGGTACAGTTAAAGAAACTTTTACACGCGCCGATTCATTGCGCGGTTATTTAACGCCTTTGCGTACCTGCTATGATATTGATTATTATCACCTGGATGTTAAATTCGATATTGCCAACAAATCCATCAGCGGCAGCAACCTCTTTAAATTTACTGCAGTTCAGGATTTTACCAAACTGCAATTTGACCTTTTTGCCAATTTAAAAGTCGAAAAGGTTGTTTATAAAGGCACCGAACTGCCATATACCCGCGAGGTCAATGCTGTATTTGTCACCTTTCCCAAAGCTATACAAAAAGGCAGCAAAGATGAGTTTACAGTATATTATTCGGGGCATCCTACTATTGCCAAACGTGCGCCCTGGGATGGTGGTGTTGTGTTTACAAAAGACTCGCTCGGTAATCCATGGGTTGCTACAGCATGCCAGGGTGTAGGCGCAAGTATATGGTGGCCCAACAAAGACCATCAGTATGATGAGGTTGACAGCGCACTCATCAGTATAAGCGTGCCCGATACTTTGCAGGATGTATCAAACGGACGGTTACGCAAAGTTACTAACCTGAAAAATGGATATACCAAATACGATTGGTTTGTAGCCAACCCGATTAACAACTATGATATTGAAGCCAACATTGGCAAGTACACCCATTTTAACGATACTTACGATGGTGAGAAAGGTAAATTAACGCTTGACTACTGGGTGTTGACCTATAACCTGCAGAAAGCTAAAAAACAGTTTGGCGAAAATGTGAAAGATATGATCAGGGCATTTGAACATTGGTTTGGGCCTTATCCTTTTTATGAGGATGGTTATAAACTGATAGAAGCGCCGCATTTAGGAATGGAACACCAGAGTGGAACTGCTTATGGAAATCATTACGGGAACGGCTATCTTGGGCGTGACCTTTCCAACACCGGCTGGGGCCTGAAATGGGATTTCATTGTAGTGCACGAAAGCGGGCATGAGTGGTTTGGAAATAACATCACCTCAAAAGACCTTGCGGATATGTGGATACATGAAAGCTTCACAAATTATTCAGAGTCCTTATTTGTTGAACAACGCTATGGCAAGCAAGCGGGGCAGGAATATGTGCACGGTACCCGTTTCCTGATTAGGAATGATGCGCCGATTGTAGGTTTTTATAATGTGAATAAAGAAGGCTCAGGAGATATGTATTATAAAGGCGGTAACATGCTTAATATGATAAGGACGATAATTAATGATGATGAAAAATGGCGCGGTATATTGCGCGGGTTAAACAAAACCTTCTATCACAAAACCGTAACTTACGATGATATTGTTAATTATATAACTGATCAATCGGGCAAAGACCTTAAACCTGTATTTGAGCAGTATCTTAAACATAAGAACCTGCCGATATTAAATTTTATGTACAGCAAAGGGCAGCTGTATTGCCGCTGGCTGGCTGATGTAAAGGGCTTTGATATGCCGGTTAAAGTAAGGTTAAAAGGAGGCGAATATCAATTTATTAAACCAACAACACGCTTCGAACCGGTTAAAATTGATGGCGCCACTAAAGATAATATTGAGGTTGATACCTTTAATTATTATATTGGGGTCTTGATAGATTAAATCCGAAACCCATTGGGAGGGGCTTTTGATTAGGATTTCCTTGTCTTTTTTTGGCGGGGAAATCCAAAATCTATCTAGAAAAAACCTTACCATTTTCATGTGCTGGTGACGCTCACTGTCCGGGTATCATCTAACGTTCAATAACCTATTTTCATAACCTAATTCGCACTTTCAAAGCAGGTTAAAGTCGATTATTATCGCGATGCAGATAATTTTTTATTTTAATGTAACCTAATAGTTTTTTTTGACGTCTTGCATGTAAACGAATAAACTATGAAATCGCTGACTACATTTTTATTGACCATCACGCTTATGGTTGGTACGGCCTATACATTTGCACAATCAAATCCAATTGTAAAAGCAGATAGTATCGAAGTTGTCGAACCACAACTGTCAGGCTTTAATAGCATAAAAATAGCAGGCCCTTTTACTGTACACATTATTCAAGGTGCAACAGAGTCAGTAAAATTGGAAGTCCCTGTTGACGTTAAAGGCAGGATTACCGCGAAAGTGACCGGCGGTATATTAAAGATACATAATGCACATGATAATTGGTCGCAGGGTTATAAGAGCTGGTATAGCGACAAAAGCGTATGGCGCCATCATAAAAAGATAGTTGTGTACATCACCGTGAAGGATTTGAAAAGACTTAATATTTCCGGCTCCGGCGATGCGACTTTCGATGAGGGAATTGCTGCTAACTCTTTAAAATTGACGGTGAGAGGCTCAGGTCATATGTTGGGTAAAATAGAGGTAAAAACATTGGAAAGCCATGTTTCCGGTTCTGGATCTATAAAACTATCCGGTCGGGCCGAAAATTCTGCTGTCAAAGTTACAGGGTCTGGTCATTTTATCGCACGCGATCTTATTACACTAAACTCTGCTGTTCATGTTTCGGGTTCAGGAAAAGCAGAAGTAAATGCCAGCGAAAAAGTTAACGCTGCTGTTTACGGCTCTGGTGATGTACATTATTCGGGTACGGTTAAAGCTGTTAAAAAGACAAAGAGCGGAAGTGGAGAAATAAGCAGCTTTTAGGCAACAAGGTTGTTCAATATCTAACAGTGAATTTTGGACGTCGAACGAATTTGTTGTGCGATACTTTATTTTGGATATTAATACCTTGAAAGCAGATTTTTCTGAATTTGATGTAACCTCATTATAATATTGTTGTCTTATTCAAAAAATAGATCATCTATGAAATCATTAGTTAAAATTTTATTGGTTGTAGTGCTTGTTGTAGCAACAGGCATCGCCATTGCGAAACCTCATTCATCTACAAAACTTAGGACTTATGACATCGTTGATCGCCACCTTTCCGGTTTTAACGCCATAAACATTGCGGGTCCGTTTGATGTAAAAATTACCCAGGGCGCAACCGAATCGGTAAAAGTGGAGGCCCCAGCCGAGGCAATGAATCATATTTTGACCGAAGTAAATAACGGCGTATTGAAAATATACAGTAAACATGACTATTTCCATTGGGGTGATTTGTTCGGTCATAAAAAAATATTAGTGTACGTTACCATAAAAGATGTGAACAGCGTTAATATATCAGGTTCAGGCGATGCCTGGTTTAAAGATGGCCTTACTGCTAATTCTTTACGGTTAAGCATAAGCGGATCGGGTGATATGAGCGGTAAAGTGGATGTAAAAACCCTGGAAAGCAGTATTTCAGGATCAGGGGACATGAAATTATATGGTCGCGCCGACAATTCGACAGTAAGTGTAGTTGGCTCGGGCGATTTTACGGCACGTGATCTGCTTACCGTAAATTCTTCTATCCGTGTTTCAGGCTCAGGCGATGCCGAAATAAATGCCAGCGAAAAAGTTGATGCAGCCGTAAATGGCTCGGGCGATGTTCACTATACCGGCGCTGCAAAAAATGTAAACAGTTCCAAAAGTGGCAGCGGGGATATAAGCCGTTTTTGAGGTGAAAGCCGAAAGACCAAAGCCGAAAGCCATATGAAGGAAAAATCAGCCTTTTTTGCTTTTAGCTTTGGTCTTTCCGCTTTTCGCTCGACTTCTCAGTTTTTGAACTTCGCAATTACCTTCCTGCCCAAATCATAGGTTACCCTAAAGGCTTCCTGGTTGCTCGTATAACCGGGATCGCGGTGTATGGTAAATACAAACTGTCCTCTTAATCCATGTGCGCTAAATGGGGTAATGATAAAATCCAGTCGATTATAAAAATGCTTGCTATAAAAAGAATCACCAAAGTTTATATGTGAGCCTTCGCCGATATAAAATTCGTCGAATATGGCAAACCGGCCATGACTTGCATAAAGGCTGGATACAAAGCCAAGGGGTGTTTGCAAGCCGTCCACGCCACGGGTGCGCTCTAAAGACATCATCCCCCCCGCTTCAATTGATAAGGAATCCAGCAGATGTTGTTTTTTGCTAAAATCCAGTCCCAGCCTCACCTGTGCGCCCCCGTTATCCTGTATATGATCATCCGGGGTAAGTATGGCTGCACCGGCATTATGCTCAAGCATAAAATAATGGACGATGTAAAATGACCCGGATACTGACGGTTTGTACTTGCCTTCAAACCCAAACAAAAATTGCTCGCGCTCCGTATCTGTTTGGCGGCTTACCCAATCAATCCAGCCGGTTTCCATAAAATGTGCATTTTGATATCTCGCCAACAAACCTTCCACATTAGGGCGGTAATACATAAGCGTATCATTTAATAGTGCCCGCGGATAATTATCCAATAAGCCGGTTCTCGAAAATGCGCCTGCGTTAAATAGCCAGTTGTGACTTTCGAATTTATAATAGGCCACTGGGTTTACCTTTAAAAAGTAGGGAACGGCGCCGAATTCATGTATACCATTTGCGCCAACTATAAAACTATTTAGGCTATCTATGCGAATACCAAAATCAAGCCCTGTACGTACGCCCGAATAGGTGCGCGACCTGGAAACAAAGTCTTTGTATTCGCGGTTATCTAAAAAGCCAAGGGCATTAAAACCAACATCGATACTTTGCGCCAGTGCGGCGGTACATGTTATTAACGAAATTAGAATGGTGAAGTAAAACTTTTTAGTCATAGGGGTTTATCTAACTGTAAGATTTATAATTCTGCTGTTTTTGCTGCCGGGGAATGGCTCAGTCCGCAAAGAGAAAAGAAGCTCATAACTTCCCTTTTCCATCGGTGCAGTAACTGTAAAAGCAAAATGTGCGCTCTGTGCGGGTTTCAAATTAATATTTTTATAACTATCGTCTGCCTTCTGGGCATTTACAAAATCGTTGCCCTTAAAAAGGCAAGCTTGCATTACCACAGGGTGCAGGTATCCTTTATCACTAAAACTTATGGGGTAATTATATGGATTTGTTACGGTTAAATCAAAAACTGTTTTTTGCCCCGGCGATGCAGTTATATTATAGGAGGTAGTCTCAAAATTCACTTTTTGATAGGTACGCACATCGTCAACCCAGCAGCCATACCAGGTGCCGGCAGCTAATTTAATTGAATCAGTAGAAAGTTTGTCTATGCGATAATAGGTTAAATAATAAACCCGCTTATGCTGAAGGCCGTCTTCCATCGGCCAAATATCAAATTGTGTTCGGCGGTAGTACCAGGTATCATACGCAAAGCATTTTAAGCTGTTGGTATAATAATCATACTTTGATGGGTTTTGAAAGCCCTCGTTCATAACAACATACGCATCTCCCGCTTTTTGTTTCACCGCGTATGCCCAATCTTTAAATCCATAATAGCTTTTTAAATGCCCATAGGTTTTGGCAAAACCAAAGCCAGCTATAACAATAAATCGTACCGCTATAATTATTACTATATTAACAATAGCTAGCGGAAGAAACCATTTTGGCCTGCCTCCGGTTTGTTTAAAACAGATAAGTGCCAGCATAACCAACGGCGCGAACAGAATAAACGTCCATTGTGGCTGTACTTCGCCCTTAAAGCTACTGATCAAAAAGAAAACTAACGTGCCAATGCAGTTTACCATTAAACAACGGATAAAAGCATCTTTTATGCGCGTAGTAAAAGCTTTGTAAAACAGGAACCATCCGATCAAAGGCCCCGCCATTAATAACTGACCGGGCAGGTACGAGAAGGTATTTGTAAAATCATAAATGCGTGTTGACCGCTCAAACAGGTGATAATTTATCGACGGATAGCCGTGCTGAACCTGCCATATTGCATGTGGAATATAAAGCAAGCCCGCTAATAAAACGATGAGCCAAAACGACCACCGCTTTAACAATTTTATATTAGCCAGTAACGTAAACCCAACAACCAATACTGCATTGTATTTACTGTAAAACAGGCAGGCTACTACTATTCCTAATATGATGGCAGTACTCCATTTGTCGTTATCAATATATTTCTGATAAAAGAAGTAAAACAACACAGTAAAAAAGAAAAGCGGCACATCGGGAGTGGTAGTGAAACCATAGATATGAAAAATAAAAATGCCGGAGATGATCAGCATGAAGGCAATTGGATCGACAGCGTATTTTTTTAAGATGAGCCACAAAAGATATACCGATGCGGAACTGGTAAATACGGTAAGCAGCCGTAACCCAAATTCATTGTGCATTATCGCGTCACCTATCCGGATAAACAAAGCAACCATTGGCGGATGATCAAAATAACCCCAGGCCAGATAACGGGAATAGAGCCAGTAGTAAGCTTCATCCCCCTGCAATTCCAAAGTAGAAGCTTGAATGGCATTCAAAACCGTCCAAAACAGCAAAAAGTATAGTACGATTTTGTCGTTGCTGGGTGATTTATTTAAAGTACTGTAGGGCATTAGTTCGAGTTTAACATGGGTACATTCAATTTGTCGCTCGTATAGTTTACTCACCCCGACCAGGCTGCGCCGGTCGACCCTCTCTACCGCAAGCGGTAACGAGGGTGGCTTCACCTTTTACCTTCTTTTTTGCTTGCGAAAGCGAGGGCGGTCGAGCGTAGCGAAGACCGGGTGAGTCAACCGGAGCGCGTTTATAACCGCGACATTTTAATTGCACCCATTAACGCCGTAAAGTTATGATAAATGCTAAGTTGCATTAGTTGTGAATGGGAATTAAAAATGCTTATTTTTATGAGACAAATTATCACAAAATAAGTACTGTGAGCAAACCATGTTACTTCATTGCTTTCATTCTATCAGCCTGTGCAGCAATCGCCATCATTTCCTCATGCCATAAAAAGGAAACCAATCAGAATACAAGCACAAAACCAATCGCAACACCCGCCAGGAAAATACCCGCCGATGCATGGAAAGCACCCGATTCAACTGCCATCCCTGCCGGGAAAGACGGTGATATGATTCGTTACGGCAAAGAGCTGCTGGCTCATACATCGCAGTATTTCGGCCCAAAAGGAAGTATCGCACAACTATCAAATGGTATGAATTGCCAGAATTGTCATCTTGAAGGGGGCAGTCGGATTTTTAGTAATAATTACGCTGTGGTTACGGCAAGTTATCCCAAACTGAGTTACAGGAGCGGAAAAGTTCAGCCGGTAACCATGCGCATAACAGATTGCTTTAACAGGAGTTTGGCAGGCCATGTGCCCGATACCAATGGTCGCGAAGTACAAGCGATGGTAGCATATTTTAAATGGATAGGGCAGGGGGTTAAAAAAGGGAAAAAATTATTTGGCACCGCGTCCGAAAAGCTTGTGTTTATGAAAACTCCCGCAGACACCGTTAAAGGACGGCTGGTTTTTATTTCGAAATGCAAAGTTTGCCACGGTAGTAATGGCGAAGGCTTGCTTGCCGCAGATAAAAAATCATATACCTATCCTCCGTTATGGGGAAAGAACAGTTATAATGATGGTGCGGGCATGTATCGCCTCGGTAACTTTGCAGGTTTTGTAAAAAATAACATGCCTTTCGGCGCTACCTACCAAAGTCCGCAGCTTACCAATGAGGAAGCATGGAACGTAGCGGCATTTGTAAACTCACGGCCCCGTCCTCACTTTGAGCAGGGCAGGGACTGGAAAGATTTAGAAAATAAACCAATTGATTTACCTTTTCGCCCTTATTCGGATACCTTTAGCGAAAAACAGCATAAGTACGGCCCTTTTAAACCCATAGCGGAAGCACATAAACAACCCACCAATAAAAAATCGTAACTAAAAAAAATCTATGAAAAAACACCAATTCGTTTTAATTGTACTGGCATGCTGTGCCTTTGCGCAAATGACCAAAGCACAAGCTGATACCGCTCTCGCGGGAGCGACGGCAAAGCTGAACCACTATGACGCATTGTATATTTTAAATTCGGGCGACGAGAATAAAATTCAGGCTACGCTTCGTTTTATTTCGAATGCTCTATCCGACCGTCGATTAAAAGGCAAGCTGCATATTGAGTTGATTGCTTATGCAGGCGGTGTTGATATTTATAAAAAGAGTAATAAATATGAGCAGCAATTAAAAGAGTTATATGATCAGGGTGTTACCCTTGCCGAATGCAACAACACCATGAAAATGATGAATCTAAGCAGGGATGAACTTTTCCCTTTTGTGATTTACGTTCCCAGCGGCAATGGAGAGGTCATACTCAGGCATTTTGATGGATGGGCTATTCTACAACCAACTGCTCTTTAGTTTATTGACAATACATATCATAGTAAAAGCAATTCAGGCGAACGTCAAATTATATTCTAATCTGCGTAAAAACTTTGTATACTTCGTGAAATCTTAGTGTCCCTTGTGGTTGATCTTTTTACCACAAGGGCATAAGGCAGGCACAAAGCGCACTATACTTGTCTTTATTTTAAAGCTACTCTTTACTGTAACCTTTATTCTTTATTGCAAGTCCTAACTTCTTAAAAAAATAATCCCGCACTTGTTATGCTTTTCCTATAAATCCTATCATAATGCCAAAACTGCCGTTACAAATACAATTGACGTTTAAAAATCTTCTGGTGTTCATGTTCTTTTTCTTTCTAATGCACGAATTGCATGAACTTGCACATATAATAACGGGTAGGATAATTTGTGGTTGCTGGGGAACAAGGGATTTTAATGTTTGGGATTTGTGCAGGGGTTGCGCCGACCAAAGATGGCAGTCGGTAATAGCAACATTTGCGGGCCCGGTATTTACATTTATTATGCTTTGGGTTGGCAGGTATTGGCTAAAGTATGGTGCAACGCCTCAGTTCAGGTCGTTAGGACTGGTTTTTTTTATTCTAGGAAACATGCAGTTCGGACGTATCTACATGGCTGTTACAGGTTCGGGTGATGAAATATCTGGTTTACGGACGATTTTTCTTAGTAGCGATCATTCCAACGCTCAAATCATTAAAACAATTACTATCATGATTGTATCGATGATATGTATCCCTCCACTTATAACTGCTTATAAATCCATCGAAAATAAAAGGAAATTGTTGCTATATATAAGCTTCCTGGTAGTTCCGTTGATTTTAGATACCCTCATTATTTTAATACTATTAAATGGGCTATTAACAAAAGGGATATTAAACCAGGTGTGGATAATGGAAACGCCATTATTTATTACGCTATGGTTTATATTTTGCGTGTTGATGGTGGCAATAAATTATAAATCCCTTATCAATTTCGCAAAGGAAATTAAAACACTAAATGAATTAAATCTGTTTTTTGCGATTTTTCTTAACGCATTTCTGATGTCCCTTATCTTTTTGGCGACAGATTTTCAGTTAAAAAATAGTATGTAATAAGAAATAAATTTTGTTTAAGTTTATTTCTTATTTTATTTAAGTTTATCACGTATTAATTGGCTGGTTTTATCCCCTTATAAAAAACCTGCCAAACTTCAAAAAAACAGGCTTAAATTATTTATTTAGAACAATTATAAATTAAATATTACTGTCATTTATTTGTCAGTGATACTGTAATAAATTATACTTTTGTCACTGAAAATTTCGGATATATCATTCATTTCTGCGTGAACATCATCTATTAATATATAAAATTATTTAGTACAACTACACTATATGAGGAGTATCTCATTTATTTTAAAACAATTTTCAAGGTCGGTTTTATTGATTGCCGGTTTTGCTTTTTTGGGATTCTCTGCTTATGCGCAAGGGGATGCTGCTAAGGGCGAGGCCCTTTTTAAGGCCAATTGTACCACTTGTCACAAAATTGATCAGCAATTAGTTGGTCCTGCATTAGGTCCGCAACTTGACTCAGAGACTGATGAAAAATTTCTGACCAAATGGATCCAAAATAATCAGGCATTAATCGCTGCGAAAGATCCAAAGGCGGTGGCCATTTTTAAGCAGTTTAAGGAAGCAAATATGACTGCTTTCCCACAGTTATCTGATGGTGATGTGGCCAACATTATTGCTTATGTACACGATGAATGGAAAAAAGAGCAAAAGGCTAAACTCACTCCTGCGGCTGGTCAAACCGCCGCTGAATCTGGTCCGAGCGATTTAGTTATTTTCGCGTTGATCGGTGTCATCATTCTTGCATTTATAGTAATACTTGTATTAAACAAGGTTATAGCTGCTTTGGAGCGTGTTGTGCTTTCAAACAAAGGCTTGTTTGTTGAAGAAGTTGCTGTGGAAGCCGCGCCGGTTGATCGTTTGGCAACTTTTAAACGACTCGCAAAAAATAAAAAGCTTGTTTTCTTTGTACTTTTATGCGGTACACTGGCTTTGGGCAGCTGGACCTGGGTTACCATGTGGAACACAAATGTTCACACTGGTTATCAGCCGGTACAACCTATCAAATTCCCTCACGACCTGCATGCCGGCGCAATGAAAATTGATTGCCAGTATTGCCACACCGGTGCTTATAGATCAAAAAATGCTTCTATCCCGTCGTTAAATGTTTGTATGAACTGCCACAAGGTGGTTAAAACTGAATCTCCTGAAATACATAAAATTTACGATGCTTTGGGCTATGATCCGGCAACGCAAAAATATGATAGCACCAAATCAAGGCCAATTCAATGGGTACGTATCCACAACCTGCCTGATCTGGTTTATTTTAACCACTCGCAACACGTAAAGGTTGCCGGTTTAAAATGCCAGACTTGTCACGGCCCGGTTCAAACCATGAAAGAGGTTTATCAATATTCGCCGCTTACCATGAAATGGTGCGTACAGTGCCACAAGCGTACTAACGTTGATTTTAAAGGCAACGCATACTATGACAATATGATTGCGGTACACAAACTGATTAAAGAAGGCAAACAGGTTACAGCAGCCGCAATGGGCGGTATTGAGTGCGGTAAGTGCCACTATTAATAATTTATTAGAACTTAACATTACAGTTTATATAGCTTAAATGGATAGCAATAAAAAATACTGGAAAGGTTTAGAAGAACTGAACAAAACCCCGGAATTTGTTGAGAAGAACAAACATGAATTTGCCGAACCTATTCCTATTGAGGATGTATTGTCTGGCGATGGCTTAGCTGCCGGAAAATCACCACGTCGCGACTTTTTAAAGGCCCTTGGCTTTGGGGTTGGTGCGGTAACACTTGCTGCTTGTCAAAAAGTACCTGTTCACAAATCACTCCCATACTTAATAAAACCAGAAGAAATAACACCAGGGGTAGCTAACTACTATGCTTCTACTTACGAAGGAAGCGCCATCCTTGTTAAAACCCGCGAAGGCCGCCCTATTAAAGTTGAAGGTAACCCTAACGATATTTTATCAAAAGGTGGTTTGAGCGCCCAGGCCCAGGCATCGGTATTGGATCTTTATGATGTTAACCGTTTAAAAAGCCCATCGAAAAATCAAAGCGATTGTGCCTGGAGCGTTGCGGATAGCTACGTAAAGGACGAACTTGCTGCTATTAAAGCCGGTGGTAAAAAGATTGGTATTATATCATCTACGACTAATAGCCCGTCTACTTTGGCGGTTATTGCTGATTTTATAACGCAGTATCCAACCGCCAAACATATTAATTACGATGCCGTATCATATACTGGTATTATACAGGCAAATCAAAATAGCTTTGGCAAATCAGTATTGCCACACTATAATTTTGATAAAGCTGACGTTATTGTAAGCTTTGGCGCTGATTTTTTGGGTACATGGATATCTCCAACTGAATTTATACGTCAATACGTACAAAACAGGAACAGTAAATCGCTGGAAAACAAAAAAATGTCGCGCCATATCCAGTTTGAAACCGGTATGAGCGTAACAGGTACAAACGCTGATGTACGTATACCAATTAAACCGTCGGAAGAAGGAGTTGCACTGGTAACTTTATATAATGCAATTTCGGGCACCACTCTACCGGGAACAAAAAAATTAGCTAATTCTAATGCTGATAAAGCATTGATGCTGGTTGCCAAAGAACTGATGGCCGCTAAAGGTAAAGCTTTGGTAGTTGCAGGCAGCAATGATGTGGCTACCCAGGTGTTGGTTAATGCTATCAACTCATTATTAGGCAGCTACGGAACTACTATCGATCTTGATAATCCATCATACCAATATAAAGGCAACGATGCTGAATTTGTTGAGTTTGTAAGCCAGATGAAACGCGGCGAAGTTGATGCCGTATTTTTCCTGAATGCAAACCCTGTTTACGATTACTTTGTTAGCAAAGATGTTGTTGACGGATTGAAAAAGGTGCGTTTAAAAGTAACGTTCTCCAACTATAGCGATGAGACCGCCGCACTTTGCAATGTTCTGGCGCCTAATCACAATTACCTTGAATCGTGGGGTGATGATAATGCTATTGAAGGTTTCTATACCGTACAGCAACCAACTATCAACCCGGTTTATGATACCCGCCAGGCTGAACAGAGCTTAATGGTATGGTCTGACAATCCTGTTAAAGAATACTACACCTATGTTAGGAATAACTGGGATAAAACATTGTTAGCGATAGGCGGCTTATCAGGCCAAAGTGGATGGGAAACCTTGTTGCAAACAGGTTTTGTCAAAGCTGCACCAAAACCGGCCGGGACTTATACGTTTGATCGCGATTTGAATGCCGTTGCGCAAACCATTTTAGATCACAGCAACCAGCTTGCACAAGGCAAGTTAGAGCTTCAAATTTACCAAACTGTTGCCATGCGCGATGGCAAACGTGCCAACAACCCATGGTTGCAGGAATTACCTGATCCAGTATCGAAAGTAACCTGGGACAACTATGTATGTATGTCGCCAAGCGATATGAAAAAGTGGGGTTACTTTGACGGCAGCGTGGTGAAAGTTGATGCAAACGGATATTCAGTAACATTATCAGTTGTATCACAGCCCGGACAAGCACAGGGAACTGTTTCTGTAGCTGTTGGCTATGGGCGTACGCTGTCAGGACCTGTAGGCAACGGTGTTGGGAAAAATGCATTCCCTTTTCACAGCCTGCGTAATGGCACTTTCCAAACAAGTGCAACTGCTGAACTCACTGCAACCGGTGAGGTTTCAATACTTGCCCAAACACAAACGCACCACTCTATTGAAGGTCGTAACAGCATTATAAAAGAAACTACTTTTAAAGAATATCTTAAAAACCCATCGTCAGGTTCAGACAAGGCTGAAGGGCACAAAATGTATTCTTTGTGGGATGAATATGAACACCCTACCTATAACTGGGTAATGGCTATAGACCTTAACGCTTGTACCGGTTGCGGCGCATGTGTAGTGGCTTGTAGCGCAGAAAACAACGTTCCGGTTGTAGGTAAAGATGAAGTAAGGCGTCGCCGCGAAATGCATTGGATTCGTATCGACCGTTATTACAGCTTTGATGATAAAGGCGATGGTGGTATAACCCGCGAACACGAAATAGCAAAGCTTGAAGATCTGGATAATGTAAGGGTTGTTTATCAGCCTATGCTTTGCCAGCATTGCGATCACGCACCTTGCGAAACGGTTTGCCCGGTGTTGGCAACTGTTCACTCATCCGAAGGTTTAAACCATATGGCTTATAACCGTTGTGTAGGTACACGTTATTGCGCAAATAACTGTCCGTACAAAGTACGCCGCTTTAACTGGTTTAACTACTGGAACGACGCTCGCTTTGACAATTACCTGCAAAACGAACATACGCAATTAGTACTTAACCCTGATGTGGTAACCCGTTTCAGAGGGGTTATGGAGAAATGCTCAATGTGTATACAACGCATACAGGCAGGTAAGTTAAAGGCTAAAATTGAAAAACGCTCGATGAAAGACGGTGATGTTAAAGTTGCCTGTCAGCAAACATGCCCTGCAAATGCAATAGTTTTTGGTGATGCAAATGATCCTAACTCTGAAGTTTCAAAGGCATTAAAGAGCGAAAGAACTTACTACGTTTTAGAAGAGTTGGATACAAAACCAGGTATTGGTTACCAGGTGAAAGTTAGAAATATATCTGAAATAGACGTTTAAACAATTACAAGAGAGATTTAGAATATGGCATCTCATAGTGAATCAATAATAAGGGAACCGTTAATTACGGGAAAGGACATCACGTACGCCCAGATAACAAATGATGTACTTCGCCCTGTTGAAAATATGCCTGGAAGGGCCTGGTGGATAGGTTTTTCTGTTGCATCGTTAGGCGCCTGCCTTTGGGTATTCGCAGTTAGCTGGACATTTTGGTACGGCATTGGCGAGTGGGGCTTAAATAAAACAATTGGTTGGGCCTGGGATATCACCGGTTTCGTATGGTGGGTAGGTATTGGTCACGCCGGTACCCTTATCTCAGCTATATTATTACTGTTCCGTCAAAACTGGCGTAACTCTATTAACCGCTCCGCGGAAGCGATGACCATCTTCGCGGTAATTTGCGCGGCAACTTATGTAGTTTCGCACATGGGCCGTCCATGGCTGGCATACTGGCCTTTACCATTGCCAAATCAATTCGGCTCGCTATGGGTTAACTTCAACTCACCGCTGGTATGGGACGTGTTTGCGATATCAACTTACTTCTCGGTATCATTAGTTTTCTGGTATACAGGTTTGTTACCCGATTTGGCTAGCATTCGCGATCGTGCAAGCGGTATCCGCCGCAGAATTTACTCTGTTGCCTCTTTCGGATGGACAGGTTCAGTAAAAACATGGCAGCGTTTTGAAACTGTGTGTTTAATACTTGCAGGTGTTTCAACACCTCTTGTACTATCTGTACACACCATAGTATCCATGGACTTTGCCACTTCGCTTGAACCCGGCTGGCATACCACCATATTCCCTCCATACTTCGTTGCGGGAGCTATTTTCTCAGGTTTCGCCATGGTGCAAACGCTGTTATTAGTTACCCGTAAAGTATTAGGCTTAGAGAACTATATCACCATGTTCCATATAGAAGCGATGAACAAAATTATCCTTTTGACAGGATCAATTGTTGGCGTGGCTTACTTAACGGAGTTTTTCATCGCTTACTACTCGGGCGGCGAATATGAGCAGTATACATTCTTAAACCGCTTCATCGGACCATATTGGTGGGCTGGCTGTATGATGTATGGCATTAACATACTCATGACCCAGTTAATGTGGTTTAAAACATTAAGAACAAATATCCAGGTTTCGTGGGTGCTGTCTATTGTGGTGAATATCGGGATGTGGTTTGAGCGTTTCGTAATTATTGTTACATCACTTCACCGCGACTACCTTCCATCAAGCTGGGCGATGTTTTATCCAACCTGGGTTGACGTAAGTATATTCATAGGATCAATAGGTTTATTCTTTACCATGTTCCTGTTGTTTATCCGCGTGTTACCGTCCATCGCTATGGCCGAAGTAAAATTGATACTGAAGAGCTCGAGCGAACAGGCCAAGAAGAAGTTAATTGCACACGGCGATCTGGATAAAGAACAAGTTGAGTACTATAAGGAAACTTTAACATCATTTGACAGCGTTGAGATGGCTGATTACGAAAAAATATAAAAATGAGCAAGACAAAATATATTTTAGGCCTTTTTGATGATCCCGATGTGATGATGCATGGGATTGATAAACTACAAAAGAACAGCATCCCAATTTATGATGTTTATACGCCAATGCCTATACATGGCATTGACAGAAAGCTTGGTTTAAAAGATTCGCGCTTGGGTTATGCAGCATTTATGTTTGGCTGCCTTGGTGGTACAACTATCTTCAGCATGGCCTATTATATGCTTGTGCATGACTGGCCTATGAACATCGGTGGTAAACCTGCATTTGCCATTCCGGATTTTATTCCGATTACCTTTGAATGGACCGTTTTGTTTACGGCATTTGGTATGGTTGCTACCTTCTTCTTTGCTACCCACCTTTTCCCGGGCCGCGCGCCAAGGGTAATGGATTTGAGAGCAACCGACGACAGGTTTGTAATCGCCATTGATGCTAAAGGAAATATTCCGCACGAAGACATCACAAATATATTAAAAGAAGCAGGAGCAGTAGAAGTTAAGCATAACGATAGAAAATATGTTAGCTATGAATAAAATGAAAATATTGGGCACAACGGTTATCGTTATCGCTGCAACGGTTATTATGACATCGTGCAAAGATAAAAGGAGCACCGGATGGGAATACGCTCCCAATATGTATGAACATCTTGCATACGACCCCGATCAGATAAACAATAATTTTAAAGATGGAAAAACTGCACAGGTTCCGCCTGCGGGTACCATCCCTATTGGTTTTGTAAAATTTGATTATCCTAACACAAAGGATGGGTACGAATTGGCAGGAACTGAAGTTAAAAGCACTTTGCCGCAAACCCGGCAAAATTTTGAAGAAGGCCATGTGTTATTTGAACACTTTTGTTCGCCGTGCCACGGGGCAAACGGACAGGGCGACGGCTTAGTGGTAGCACATGGCTTTCCGCCTCCGCCATCTTATTCAAAAGGACAATCATCACGCGGCGGCGCTATGAAGGATCTTTCGGACGGTAAAATTTATCATACTATTACTTATGGTTTGAACGCCATGGGTTCATATGCTTCACAGCTTGACCCTACAGAGCGCTGGAAAGTAGTAATGTATGTTCACCATTTACAAACTTTATAAGCTGTTTTTAATGAAGACTACAAATAGTTTTGACGAACAAATTGAATTTAAAGGCAAGGCCAAAACCTGGAGCCTGATATTTATAGCTGTTGGTATAATCGGGATAGCTTATGGTTTTTTATCAGGCAGCGGCGAGCGTACATTTGCAAATTTGCTGCTTATGGGCTACTACTTTACCTGTGTTTGTATATGCGGTATATTCTTTTGTGCAGTGCAATATGTAGCACAGGCCGGTTGGTCAGCATCAGTAATACGTATTCCACAGGCATTTGCACGGATACTTCCTATAGCTGCCATTATTTTTCTTGTTATTGTGTGCGCGGGCCTGTTTACAACACACAATGGCCCCAACGAGGAGGGCAAACAAACCGTGTTACCTTATCTATATAAATTGTGGGCGCTAAAAGGCGTTACTACACCAGGCAACGAAAACTACGACGCGGTGATTGCTGCTAAGTCTGGCTTTTTAAATGTACCGTTTTTCCTTACCCGTATAGTATTATACCTCGCGAGCTATAGTTTATTAGGATGGTTGCTTGTAAAATATTCGAACAACGAGGATGAGATTGGCGGCATGTTAAATTACAACAAGAGCTTTAAAATTTCTGTTATATTCCTCGTGATCTTCGGCTTTACTGTCCCTCTGTTTGCATTTGACTCTATCATGTCATTAGAGGCACATTGGTTCTCGACTATGTTTGGCTGGTATAACTTTGCCGCTTTATGGGTAGGTGGTTTATCTGTAATTACTTTAACTATTATATTTTTAAAGGAAAACGGAAAATTACAATGGATAACTGAAGATCACCTGCACAACTTTGGACAGCTGATATTCGGATTCTCTATTTTCTGGACATATCTTTGGTTTGGCCAGTTCTTACTAACATGGTACGCCAATCTTCCTGAAGAAGCTGCTTATTTTTATACGAGATGGCAGCCTCAATTTATCTGGTGGTTTTGGTTAAACATCGTGATAAATTTTGCGACCCCATTATTAGTGCTGATGTCGAGAGATTCAAAGCGTATGATAAAAATATTAAAAGTGGCATGTATCATTTTAATATGCGGTCATTGGCTCGACTATTGGCAAATGATCATGCCAGGCGCTACAGGCCCGCAGGAAAATTGGTACAATGAAATAGGGCCAATTGAGATCACGGTATTTTTAGGTTTTGCAGGCTTGTTTATTTATTTAATATTAACGGCTCTGAGTAAATTTAAGTCGCTGGCTCCTGTAAAGCACCCTTTTCTGGAAGAGAGCCTTCACCATCATATATAATAATTGTTAATTTTGCACCAAATAAAGAATACCAACAAACAATAAAATGGCGTTCAAAAAACTACTAAATTTCAAAAAACTATCTGTTCTAGCAGTGTTTTTGCTATCAGGCACCAGCCTGTTAATGGCACAAACTACAGCAGCAGCCGACGCCACTCCAGCAGCACAGGCACCGGGTGTATGGGATGGTGTTTTCTACTACGTATTGCTTTTCCTTTTGGCTTGTTTAGGGTTTGCTATCATCGGCAAAATATTAAGGCTTTATGACCTTTCCCAAAAAATGCAGGGTAAAAAAGGCATGAATTGGAACAACGTAATGGGTATATGCTGCCTGATATTTTTAATTGCCGGCGGCTATGGAGCTTACTGGTCGTTAACAGAACAGGGTAGTATGTCGCTGCCTGAATCTGCTTCAATCCACGGTGTTGAAATCGATAATATGTTTATTGTAACAACTGTTTTAACAATGATTGTATTTGTTATTACACAGTTTTTACTTTTCGGATTTGCATTTCAATACCGGGGATCTGATAAACGCAAGGCGTATTTTTTACCGCATAACAATACCATTGAAAAGGTGTGGACAATTATACCTGCAATTGTTTTAACCGTTTTAGTTGTGTTCGGATTTTTTACCTGGACTAAAATAGAAAATAGTACAAACGTAAAAGGCGACCTGAATATTGACATTACTGGACATCAGTTTGCCTGGGAACTTCGTTATCCTGGCAGAGACGGACAGCTTGGCAATGTAAATTATGCTTTATATACCTCACAAAACGTGTTGGGTATAGATTACCAGGACCGCCGCAGCATGGATGACTTGCGGGCAGATACTATTGTAGTTCCTGTGTATAAATCAATCAGGCTTAACATTCACGCACAGGATGTAATACACAGCGTGTACATGCCGCACTTCAGGCTGCAGCAGAATGCGGTGCCGGGATTGCCAACCTTTTTTAAATTTGTACCTACTATAACAACCGCAGAGATGCGTGTAAAAACCGATAATCCGAAATTTGAATATTTGCTTTATTGCAACAAAATATGCGGAGACGGGCATTACAATATGCAGAAAGTAGTGCGTGTGGTAACAAATGCTGAATACCAGGATTGGATTGCAAGGCAAAAACCGTATTTAACCGATGCGTTAAAAAAGGAATTAAAAATGGCTGAAACAAATCAATCAGGTTCAAAGCAAGTATCATCAAACAGGTTAGCGTTAAACAATTAATATAAGATTAGCGAGTATGTCAACATTAGCAGTTCACGATCACGGCGTAGTACACCACGATGAAGGTCACGAACACCATCATAAGCAGACTTTTTTAAATACCTACGTATTTAGTCAGGACCATAAATATATAGCCAAACAATTCCTGGTAACAGGGATCATTATGGCCTTTATTGCCATGTCCCTTTCTATTTTATTCAGGATACAATTAGCTTATCCGGATAAATCATTTCCTTTATTGGAAACATTGCTTGGTCGTTTTGCACCAGGCGGACGTTTGAGCCCGAGCTTTTATATGTCGTTGGTGACAATACATGGTACCATCATGGTATTTTTTGTATTGACCGCCGGATTGAGCGGAACATTCGCGAACTTGCTTATACCTCTTCAGGTGGGTGCACGTGATATGGCATCGCCTTTTGTTAACATGTTATCGTACTGGTTCTTCCTTACTGCATGTATAATAATGTTGTCGTCCTTCTTTGTTCAAAAAGGGCCTGCGAGCGGTGGCTGGACGGTATATCCGCCATTATCAGCATTGCCGAAATCGATGCCCGGTTCAGCGGAAGGGATGACGCTATGGCTTATAAGTATGGTATGTTTTGTGGCGTCCTCATTAATGGGTGGTATTAACTACGTAAGTACGGTATTGAACATGCGTACCAAAGGTATGGACCTTTGGAAAATGCCTTTAACAGTTTGGGCTTTATTCCTTACCGCTATATTAGGCGTTCTGGCATTCCCGGTATTAGTAGCCGGTGTTGTATTGTTAATTTTCGATCGTAGTTTTGGCACGAGCTTTTACCTTTCAGACATCGTACTAAACGGTGTTGTGCAGCCATACGAAGGCGGAAGCCCAATATTGTATCAGCACTTGTTCTGGTTCCTGGGTCACCCTGAAGTGTACATCGTTATTATGCCGGCAATGGGTATATCATCCGAGATTTTGTCTGTAAACTCACGTAAACCAATATTTGGCTATCATGCGATGGTTTACTCGCTAATAGGTATTACCGTGTTATCCTTCATTGTATGGGGACACCATATGTTTGTAACCGGGATGAACCCTTTCCTTGGCGGCGTATTTATGATCACTACACTGATTATCGCGGTGCCATCGGCTGTAAAAACGTTTAACTGGCTAGCTACCTTGTGGCGCGGAAATATTCGCTTTACTCCGGCTATGCTTTTTGCAATCGGAATGGTATCGTTCTTTATATCAGGTGGTTTAACAGGTATATTCCTGGGTAATGCAGCATTGGATATTAACCTGCACGATACCTATTTTGTGGTTGCCCACTTCCACCTGGTAATGGGCTCGGCTGCTATTTTTGGTATGCTTGCCGGTGTTTATCACTGGTTCCCAAAAATGTATCGCCGTATGATGGATGAGCGTTTAGGATACCTGCACTTTTGGGTAACTTTTATCGGTGCTTATCTCGTTTTCTTCCCGATGCACTTTATGGGCCTTGATGGCGTTCCACGCCGTTACTATGCCTTTACCGAGTTTGAATCGATGAAGCGTTGGTTAACCGTAAATACATTTATAACATGGTCGGCAATTATGGCTGGTGCAGCACAGGTAGCGTTCCTGTTCAACTTTGTTTATTCTATATTCTGGGGTAAAAAGACTGTTCAAAATCCATGGAATGCGAATACACTTGAATGGACAGCGCCAATTAAACATATCCACGGTAACTGGGAGGGAGAAATCCCAACAGTTTATCGCTGGCCTTATGATTACAGCAAGCCTGGTCATGACGAAGACTTTATACCGCAAACAGTACCGTTCTCGCAAACTATGAGTTCAAACCTTCCGCATGATTTTGAAGATAATCCCACTGGTTTAGAAGAACATAACAAGTGGACAAAAACGCAAAAAGCCAGCGAAGGAGTTAAATAAAGTCATTGGCCACCAGTCATTGGTCATTTGCTTACAAGAAGTAAATTTTTAGCCAATGACTGGTCACTTTGAATTGAAGTAAGCATTAAGTCAGAAAACGGGAAAAGACCAATGACTAATGACTTCCCAAAAATAAATGAGGAAATCCGCATCACAAATAAGGTTCCAGAAAATTAACCTTGTTGCCATCGTTCTGCTTTTCGTGTTGATCCTGGCCGGCGGCGTTGTACGCAGTACAGGCTCAGGAATGGGTTGTCCCGATTGGCCTAAGTGTTTCGGGCAATATATACCGCCCGTAAGCAGCACAGAACTACCGAAAGACTATAAGCAAAAATATGTTGCAGGCCGTGTGGCTAAAAACCAAAGATTTGCAAAAACACTTGACGTTTTTGGCTTTAGCGATCTTGCCCGGCGCATCCGGGAAGACAAATCCATATTGGTACCCGAAGAATTTAATGCAGCAAAAACCTGGACTGAATATATAAACAGGCTCCTGGGCGAAATTACAGGTGTTTTTTTATTACTGACTGCCATTTACTCTTTTAACTACCGGGCAGAAAATAAAGTAATACCTTTATTAAGCGTCCTGAATTTAATTCTTGTGGTATTCCAGGCCTGGCTTGGGTCTATAGTAGTATCCACAAACCTGGTTCCTGTAATAGTTACTATTCACATGCTGTTGGCCCTGGCTATATTGGCTTTAGGAATCACTACATATCACCTGGCGAGGACCTTGGGTCGGCATAGGCTTAATATCAGCCCGATAGCTCATGTAGTTACATTATTAGCGCTGATACTAAGTATAGCTCAAATTGTTTTTGGTACCGAGGTGCGCGAAAAAATTGACGCAGTTGCCAGCCGTTTGCAGGGTGGTTATCGCAACGATTGGATAAGTAATGCAGGCACTATATTTTATCAGCACCGTGATGTGGCGGTGATCGTATTTTTAATAAACGTTTTATTGTATGCTTTAATTCGCGGAAATTTTAGCAAGCACTCTATTCAACAGCAGATAATGAGTTTTGCATTTCTGATGATTATGCTTCAGATGGTTACCGGGATATTACTGTCCTATTGGTCATTGCCCCCGGCGGCACAAGCGGCACATATTGTATTGGCGAGCTTGGTATTTGGGGCGCAATTTTACCTGATGTTGAATTTATACCGTTCCGTTAACTTACAGGAGGCTAAGAAATGAAGTTGAGCGATTTTTCAAAACTCATAAAACTGCGGCTTACCTTCCTGGTAGTTTTTTCTGCGTCGATTTCGTTTTTGATAGGCAGCAAAGTTAATGGGCACATTGTATGGAAAAACTGGCTTATACTTATAGTAGGAGGCTTTTTGGTGACCGCAGCTGCAAATTGTTTTAACGAAATAATTGAAAAGGATCTCGACCGTTTAATGAAACGCACCGCAGATCGTCCTATACCTGCTGGCCGCATGGCTACGGGGCAGGCCCTGGTATTAGGTTTGTTTATGGGCATTTTCGGTACTTATCTTTTAGGAAGCCTTAACCTGGTTACCGGTTTGCTTTCTGTATTTTCAATAATTTTATACGCGTTCGCGTATACACCGTTAAAACGTAAATCGCCGATAGCAGTATTTGTTGGAGCCATACCGGGTGCGTTACCACCACTGATCGGTTATGTTGCAGCACATGAAAGAATTGACGCTATCGCTTTGATCCTCTTCGGGATACAGTTTGTATGGCAATTTCCGCATTTTTGGGCCATTGCCTGGGTTTTGGATGATGATTATAAGCTGGCAGGCTTCAGATTGCTGCCCTCCGGAAAAAGGGATTTAACAAGCGCGATAATTACTTTTATATTTACATTAATATTAGTGCCAGTAAGTTTATTGCCAACCATTTACGGCTATGGCGGATATTACGTTGGCGCGGTATCATTAATATTCAGCCTGGTATTTTTATATCTTGCTTTTATGCTTTTACGTAATAAGGAGATAGCATCGGCAAAGAAATTAATGTACGGTTCGTTTATTTATTTACCCGTGGTACAATTGATGTTTTTGTTTGATTTTATAGGAAAGATGAAATGATGATGGCTCAGATGCAACAAGAGGACAGACATAACCTGGGAGCGAAAAAATTTAATATGTGGATTTTCATATTCACCTCTTTTATGTTTTTCGCGGCCTTAACCAGCGGCTTTATAGTATACAGCGGGGGCAAAGGGCATGGATTGGACGTGATAATGCCCCGCGCATTTATGTACAGCACAGCTGTGCTTATAATAAGCAGCGTAACGCTTTTTATGGCGTCAAGGTCGGCCAAACAGCTGCAATTTGATAAGCAGCGCCGTTTTTTATGGCTTACATTTTTTTTAGGGATAGCTTTTTTTCTGATACAGATATACGCCTGGTATGTATTGACATATAAAATGGGGGTATATTTTTCGAACCCTAATGCTTCAAGGACATTTATTTATGTTTTCAGCGGTATGCATTTGTTGCACGTTGTTGCAGGTTTACTGCTGCTGCTTAGCACTATAATGAGTACTTACAAAAATATTCCACAAGTTAAGAATTTGTATAAAATGGAAATGACTTCTATTTTTTGGCATTTTCTCGATATTATATGGATTTATCTTTATGTTTTTTTACTTTTGAACCAGTATTAACAAAAATAACCAGTACAGATGAGTACAGCAGTAGCACAACCAATTGATGAGGTAAAATCAACGCCGTGGTCGGGAGGCAGATCACCTTTTAATGCGGAATATGGTAAGATAATGATGTGGTTTTTCCTCCTCTCGGATGCATTTACCTTTTCGTCATTACTGATCTCCTATGGCGCCTTACGTTTTAGCGCGCCGGTATGGCCAGCACCTTCTTTAGTGTTCCAGTCATTTCCAGGACTTTTTGAACACGACGCTCCTTTGGTGTTTGTCGGTTTAATGACCTTTATCCTCATCATGAGTTCTGTTACCATGGTGCTTGCCGTTGAAGCAGGCCATCGCAATGCAAAAAAAGAAGTAGTATGGTGGATGATAGGTACAATTATAGGCGGTTTAATGTTTTTAGGCTGCCAGGCTTTGGAGTGGACTCACCTTCATGGTGAAGGTTTTTGGTGGGGACATATCCCTAATAAAGAAACTTTGCAAGAGTTTTTTAAACCGGGCGTTCCATTATTGCAGCAACAGCATACTTCACAATCATTTGCAAATTTGTTTTTCACCATAACAGGCTTCCACGGTTTTCACGTATTTACCGGGGTAATTATCAATATTATTATCACAGTTAATGTTTTGATAGGCACCTATCAAAAACGCGGCAGCTATTTAATGGTTGAAAAAGTTGGCCTTTACTGGCACTTTGTAGATTTGGTGTGGGTGTTTGTATTTACTTTCTTTTATTTAGTTTAAAACTTTAACCTGATTAACATATGTCATCAGAAACTACAGATGTTCACGCCCACGGTGATGAACACGGCGAACACGGAACAATGACCAAAAAAAGAATATGGAAAGTGTTTTTCATATTGCTGGCGATAACCTGCGTGGAATTCTTTATAGCACTTTATTTGGCTCCGCATCATTATATTGGCGCAAATTATGTAAACCCTATTTATATCATATTGACCTTGCTTAAGGCGTTTTATATAGTAGGATACTTTATGCACTTAAAGTTCGAAAAGCTGGATATGGCTTTGGCTATAATAATCCCTATACTTTTTATAATCGGTTTAATATTGGTGCTTACAAACGAGAGCCACTATTGGATTGATTTGAGGCTGTAATGAAAAAAGCCGGACTTTTTAAAAAGATATTGATCCTGGTACTCATCTTAGTGGTACCGGGATTTTTATATTATTTACTAACCTCACAGGGCAAAAACAGGTATAAACCGCTCGAAAAATTTGGCCCTAAACAGATTGCTAAAACAACTCATCGCGTTAAAGGCAAGAATGTACCTGATACTATATTTCATACACTGCCGGATTTTAAACTTACCGATCAAAACGGCAGCCCCGTATCGTTAAATACCTTCAACGACAAAATATTTGTAGTCGGTTTTTTTTATAGCCGTTGCCCGGATATTTGTAAGGTGGTGAGTAGAAATGTTAGCTTTTTAGATTCTGTTTATATTAAAAATAAGATGGTGTGTTTTGTTTCTATCACCGTCGATCCGGAGCATGATTCTGCAACTGTGTTAAAAGACTATGCTAAAACATTTAAGCCGTCGTCAAAATGGTCGTTTTTAACCGGTGATACCAGTACGATATATAACCTCGCCCGCAAAGGCTTTTTAGTGAATGCCTTGCAACTTAATAAAAGCGACTTTATTTACAGTGATAAACTGATGCTGATTGATAAGGACAAACGGATAAGGGGCTATTACACCGGCGCGTCAACTGATGAAATTAACCGGCTCGACGATGAAATCAAAGTATTAATATCCGAAGAACTCCGTAAAAACGATACACCGTTGTATTAGTGGCGGCGGTTAAGAGTCAAGAGCAAAGAGCCAGGAATCAAGAGAGAAATAAGAAATAACAAGATGACTGATAAATTTATATTCCGCTTTGTAGCAGCCGTATCCATATTTGTGTTTGTTGTAGTGTTGGTTTTAAACCGGCGGTTAATCCCAGCGCCTTCGGTAGTGCCTTCATTTACCATTTTTCTGCCAAAGTTAAACGCCATTTTAAATGGTACCTGCAGTGTACTGCTGCTTATTTCGCTATACTTTATAAAGAAACTTAACATTCCCATGCACAAAAGGATAAACATACTCGCCTTTTGTTTGTCGTCCCTTTTCCTGGTTTCCTATATTCTTTTTCATTACCTCGCACCGGAAACAAAATATGGTGATTTAAATGGTGATGGAATACTATCAGATGCCGAAAAAGCTACAGCAGGAAGTATACGATATGTTTATTATGGGATATTAACATCACACATCATATTAGCGGCCGGCGTTTTGCCGTTGATATTATTAAGTTTTTATCGTGGCTTACAAATGAAGGTAGAGAAACATAAGAAACTGGTAAGGTGGGCCTTCCCGATATGGTTGTATGTAACTATAACAGGGGTTATCGTTTACTTAATGGTTTCGCCGTATTATCATTTTTAATCAGTCGTTGGAAAGTTGAAATGTTGTAAAGTTGGAATTACATCAGAGGAATGTAAGTAAACAACTATTTAAGCAACCTTTCAACCTTCAAACTTTAAAACCTTACAACATTTCACTAAATTTACAATATGAAAAATAGCTTAAAAAGAGCATTGTTCTTAATCGTATTTGGTCTGCTGGTGTTAAGCATAAAACCTGTTAAAGCACAGTGTGCCCAATGTGCTGCAACTGTGGAGTCGAACGCAAAAAGCGGTGACAAAACTGCAAATGGTTTAAACAAAGGCATTTTATTTTTATTAGCTGCGCCTTATGTGGCTGTTGCAGCGGTAGGCTTTATATGGTACAAAAAATATCGTCGTAAAAATGTCAATCTTGATATCCGCGACGAGAAGTTGCATCTGAACTGATAATTGCCCATACGCGTTTTTCCTTTAATTAGCTATGTCTCAAACACCAAAATCATGGGCAATGCTGCATACAAAATGCCCGCGATGCCGCAGAGGGGATATGTTCGCCGGTGGTATGTATAATTTCGGTTCAAATAAAATTCACGATCGTTGCCCGCATTGCAATTTGCACTTTGAAATTGAGCCTGGTTACTTTTATGCCGCTATGTATGTGAGTTATGCCATGAATGTATTCGAAGCTTTTGCTATAGTAGCCACTACTTATTTATTAACTCATAATTCGAATTCACCCTGGCTATATATTAGTGTAATTTTGGGCGGCATCTTTTTGCTTTCGCCAATAAATTTCAGATATTCTCGTGTTTTACTTTTATACTGGTTATCGCCGAAAATAAATTATCAACCGCATTTAGACGTCGATGATACAACGCCATACCTTTGATTTTTTAAAAGAACTCGTTCAAAACAATAACCGGGAATGGTTCCAGGCTAATAAGGAACGCTATGAAGCTGCACGCGAAAATGTTATTGAATTTACTGCGGAATGGCTGAGGCTATTGCATAAAATCGACATCAATATTGATGAAGCCCTGGATGCTAAAAAATGTGTGATGCGTATTTACCGCGACATCCGCTTCAGCAAAAATAAAACTCCATACAAAAATAATTTTGGGGTGAGTATCCCCACAAAAGGAACAAAAGCAGGAAGAGCTGAATATTACCTGCAAATTTCGCCTGAAAATTCATTTATAGCGGGTGGTTACTGGATGCCTGAAACTGCTCATTTAAAAGCAATAAGGCAGGAAATTGACTATAATGCCCACGATCTGAAAAGGATAATTGACGATGCTGAATTTATAAAGTTATTCGGCGAATTCAGAAAACAGGAGCAATTAAAAAGCGTTCCTCGGGAATATAGTGCTGAAAATGAAAATGTTGAGTTGTTAAAACTTAAAAGTTTCGTAGCTTTCCATAAATTAACGGATGATGAATTAATGAAAAAGGATTCGGTTGCGACAATTGCATCTGTATGCAGTAAAATTTATCCGCTTAATGTTTTTATTAATAACGCCCTTTCTTAACGGCCAAAAATCCTACACAAGTTTGCCTCACCCAACCCTCTCCAAGGGAGAGGGCTTTTAAAAGAGGTGAAGCTAAAGTCCTCCCCTTGCGCCACCGCTGGAGCTAAGGCGGCACGCGGTTGGAGAGGATTTAGGTGAGGCAAAATGGGCTTACTTGAAGAAGTTATTTGAAAAATTTTATTTAAAAATCCTATGCCATGAAAATCAGATATTGTTTTTTCGCCGCCTTTTTGTGCATGGTATTACATTCTTGTGTAGTGCTTTCACCTAAAAAATATAAAGCATTGGTAGCTGAGCGCGATTCTCTCGCCCACCGCACCGGTAGCCTCGAAGATACGATTGCCCGTTTGCGCGCGGATACGGCACACCTGCATCATGCTGTCGCCGACCTTAAGAATACTTACAACACCTTGAATACTAATTATAATGCATTAAATGATAAGTACAACGCGTTAAATAGTAATTATAACACCAGTTCGTCCAGGGTAAGTGAGCTGTCGGCTGATTTAAAAAAAAGAGAAGCGCGTTTAAAAGAAGTGGAGGAAATACTGCGCAAGCGTGATGAAGCAGCCAATGCGTTAAAGAACAAATTACAGGCAGCATTACTTGGTTTTCAGCAAAATGGTTTAACGGTAGATATAAGAAATGGTAAGGTATATGTATCGCTAACAGATAAATTATTGTTCCCGTCAGGTAGTATTGTTATTGATGCAAAGGGTAAAATGGCCTTACAGCAACTTGCCGCGGTACTTAATAAAGAGGCAGATATTAACATTGCAGTAGAAGGGCACACCGACGATAAAAAGGTGCTTAACCTTGGCCAGATAAAGGATAACTGGGACCTGAGCGTATTGCGCGCAACATCCGTATGCCGGTACCTTACTGAAATTGAGAAAGTTGACGCGCACAGGCTCACTGCAACAGGCACAAGCGAGTATCAACCAATTGACCCGGCTAATACCGCCGAGGCCCGAGCCAAAAACCGGAGGATAGAAATTGTGCTGACACCGAAGCTTGATGAATTGTATAATTTGATTAAGCAGTAATATTCACAAACGTGCAATCCAATAATAATTGTCATTGCAGTGAGGAACGATGCAATGACAGATTATATAATTCTTACCTTAAAACGGACTTTTAAAGTCGTTAAAAGCCGGCAGCAGTTCATCTTTGGGCGATAATAACACCTCGCTTTGTTTTATACCCCAGTCTATATTTAAAGTCGCATCATTCCAGATAACGCCTATTTCTGAAGCTTTATCGTAATAGTTATTCACCTTATAGGTGAAAATGGTATTATCTTCGAGTGTTGCAAAGCCATGTAAAAAGCCTGCCGGAATCCAAAATTGCAATTTGCTGTCCGCGCTAAGTTCAATCGAAACGTGTTTTCCATAAGTGGGTGAGCCTTTGCGGATGTCAACAGCAACATCCAAAACCCTTCCATTTATTACACGCACCAGTTTGCCTTGTGCAAATGGATCTGCCTGGCCATGCAGCCCCCTGACAGCGCCTTTTTGCGACAAGGATTGATTGTCCTGTACAAAATCAACTGTTATGCCGGCTTCAATGAATTTGCTTTTATTATAGCTTTCGTAAAAATAGCCCCTGTCGTCATTAAATATACGTGGTTCAATAATCAACAGGCCTTTAATTGCGGTAGTAGTAATTTTCATTGTCAGTCTACCGTTTTCATTAAGGTATTAAAAATCACAAACTGGTTTTCAAATTTCTTGTTGTGGATAGCCTGCAGCTGATGAAAGTGTTTATTATAAAAGTGATTGAAGTTTTCAATATTCTCCGCATAATATTGCACGCAATAGGTTATCCCTTCGTTTGGGGAATCGATAACATTCAATATCTGGTACGACTTAAAATACCCGGTGGCCATCACTGCCGGTATGTGTACTTTCTTTACCCATTCAAGCCAGGTCTGATGGACAGCTTCGTCCACAATTACAGTATCGTTAAAAATGATCATCGTAGCAAAAGTACTATTTTTAATGTGCAGATTTCCGATGTGCAGATGACTTTTTAATGTGCAGATGTGCAGATTTCAGATGTGCGAATTAAAAATGTGCAAATGATGAAAAAAAGGAATCTGTATATTCCCACATATCCAAGATCCGTGCATTCATTCAATATTTGCACATCTGCACATCTGAAATCTGCACATCTATTGGCATCTCTTCAAGAGGAAGTATCATTCTTATCGCCTCTTAGCAATCTGAAACGTTTACGTGCTTCGTTAAGCCAAAGGCTGCCGGCGTAATCAGTTATTATTTTTTGGTAATAGGTTTTGGCCTTTTCTATATCGGATAAGTGATTTTCGTAAATATCGCCGAGCATAAAAACTGCGTCATCTGCCCACAGGCTTGAACTATGTTCTTCTTCTATTTTCTTCAAAAGCGGAACTGCTCCAGCATAGTCTTTTTGCAATATCATTAACCGGGCTTTTGCCATTGATATGTCGTCGCTCAATGAATTGCCGGGGTATTTTTTATCGATACTATCCAGAGTCGCCAAAGCCTTTCCCGACTGTTCGGCGAAGATGAGCAAATCGGCCCTCGCATAAATTTTTAAAGCCGCCCCGGTGGTGTCGGCAGTAATATTATCGGTAATAAGGAGCGATAAATTGAGTGCATCATTGGCAATTAGTTGCGAGGTAGCTGCCTTCAATACATCGAGTTGCCCCTTTGCCCACGTAAAATCGCCGGTATAATAAGCAAGTTTCGCGTTCCGAAATTTTGCGTCCTGACCTATCGAAGTATTTGGATAGTCCTTTTCTACCTGGCTATACAACAAAGTAGCATCCCAGGGGCGGTTGTTCAAAAGTAAAACGTCGCCCAGGTCCAGTTTACAGGCCGAAAGCAGTGCAGGTTTTAAACCCGTTATGGTTAACGTTTCTTCAAGCAACTTTTGTGCATCGTCTAACTTGTGCAGTTTAAATGTTTCGAGGTTTGCCAGTTTTTGCATGGCAAAAGCAGTGTTGCTGTTTTTGCCAAATTCCTTCAACAAATCTATATAGTCCTTTTCCAGGCTAACCAGGCTTTCATTTGTGTACTTTCCGGAAGTTATCTGTAAACTTTTGGTGTTTATCAGTTCAATTTTTGCGGATATGTAAAGGTCCTGATCCTTTCCTTTATTAACTATGTATTCATATCCCCTTATTGCGGCATCGTAAGCTTCATTAGCTGTAAGTGTGCGGCACAATTCAAAAATAGCACTTCCGTCATCGTTTTGGCGTCTATTCAACGCGATGGCTTGGTTCAACGCCTGGTCAAATTGTTTTTGCTGTAAATACTGCCAGGTAAGCATTTCGGCGTATAGCGTTTGCTGCGGATCTTTTTGTATCCTTTTAAGCAGCGCCATTTTGAGGATATCATAATCGGCAGAGCCTTCATATATGCTAGATAGTGCATTTTCTGCCTGACTGATGAACCCTGGATTTGAAGGCAAAAAATTGAGATATTCTTCAGTCAGTGCCGGTTTATCTCTTTTGTAACGATACAGATTTATCAATTCGTACGAAAACAATGCATCACTATGTAATAATTTACGTCCTTGCAGAAATATCTTTATAGCATACTCGATATTGGAACTCTGATAAAATTGCGCAGCAAGCATGGCAATCTCCCCCTGGTCGGGTGTAAGATTTTTAATAAGATCATCATAAAGAGCATCAGCTTTTTCTGTATCTCCCTGTTGCGTGTAGGCGGTTCCTAATTGAATAACATATTGGTGATCCTGGGGATGTTTATGAATTATTTTTTTTGCTACACTTATCGCCTCGTCAAACTTTTTGAGGCTTAGCAAACCGTTAAAATAAACCTGGAAGTAAATTTCGTTGTCTTTTTTATATAGTTTTTGAAAGACGTCTAAAGCCTTCTGCTGTTCGCCATTGGCAGTAAATTGCTTGGCCAACTGGAGATCGTTATCCTGGGCAAAAAGCCTTGAGCAGCCAATAAACACACAAAAAATGTAAACCCTGAACAACTTCATCTGTCCAAAAATAATTAATTAATTTTTCTATTTGATGATTTGATAATTTGGAAATTGAAAATAGCACATTTAATCTGCAACATTAATTCTAAATTGGCCCATCAAGCCCCTTGTGTAGACCAACAAATTATCAGTTATATAACGTGATTAACCAGTAAAATTGTAGTGACAGTTATAATTGATAAAGTTTATTGCATAATTTAACCTGCATTAAAAAGCCGAAGTGTAAACCAATGCCAAAGTATTTAACAATACTACTTTTTATTGTTGTGATAACAGCTTTTTGTAATTGTAACCGACAAAAGGCGCCGGAAATACCTATTAGTGCTTTTTTTAAAGCGCCGGAAAAAAGCGATTTCAAGATTTCGCCTGATGGTAAATATGTATCTTATTTAAGACCATATAAGGATAAACTGAATCTCATTGTCAAATCCCTGGCCGATGGAAAGGAGCGTATGGCAACATCATTTACCGACTATTCGGTACGCGGCGATTATTTTTGGGCTTATGATAATATGATTGTTTTCTTTCAGGACATCATAGCGAATGATGAGTACAAGATGTTCACGCTGGATATCTCAACCCTTAGAGTCCGCAATCTTATTTCTCAGGAAAAAGTAAGGGTAAACCTGATCAGCAGAAATAAAAAGGAGCCTGATATTGTTAATATACGAATGAATAAACGCGACGCGGCTAATTTTGATGTATACAGGTTAAATATTAAAACGGGTGAACTAACCCCTTACCTTATAAATCCGGGTAATATCACGCAGTGGTATCCTGACGAAGATGGTAAAATACGCCTGGTACGACAATCAGACGGGGTTAACGAGAGTATACTTTTTCGCCGGAACGACAAAGCGCCTTTTAAGCGTATCATAGCAAACAATTTTAAAACCAAGGTGACGCCGATAGCTTTTGCCGGCGAAAAGGACTATTTCTACGCATTGTCGAATGTTGACAGGGACAAAACCGCATTGGTTGAAATTAATGCAGAAGATGGTAAAGAGCGAAAAGCAATGTTTTCGTGCATCAACGCCGATATACAGGACGTAGCTTATTCAAAAAATAAACATCGCATTGAATTTGTGTCGTGGCAGGCAGCAAAACCTCAAAAGTTTTTTTTAAGTACAGATATAAAAAACATTTATAATAAAATATCCACAACCCTTAAAGGCAATGAAATAAACATTGTAGACCGTGACAGCGCCGAAAATAAGTTTATAATCAGCACTTATACAGATCGCAACCCAGGGTCATATTACTTATATGAAAAAGACACGGAAAAGCTGACCAAGTTGGGCGACCAAAACTCCGATTTAAAAGAAGATGAGTTGTGTGCGATGAAGCCTGTCACATTCAAAGCAAGTGATGGAACTATTATCAATGGCTATCTCACCCTGCCGCAGGGAACAAAAGAAACAAACTTTCCCGTTGTCGTTATGCCTCATGACGGCCCGTTTAACCAAAGTTTTTGGTGGGGTTACAATGCCGAGGTTCAGTTTTTGGCTAACCGGGGATATGCCGTTTTCCAGATTAACTTCAGGGGTTCAACCGGCTTTGGTAAGGCTTTTCACAATGCTGGTTTTAAGGAAGTTGGAGGCAAAATACAACAGGATATAACGGACGGTGTTTATTGGCTGATAAAAAATAAAATAGCCAATCCTAAAAAGATAGCCATCTTTGGCGGTGGCTTTGGCGGCTTTTCGGCTTTATATGGGGTGTCTTTCCATCCCGGTTTGTATAATTGTGCCATTGTGCAACACGGCCTCATCAATTTCTTTACCTATATAAAGGACGCACCGCCATTTTTGAAACCTTATGTAAATATGATTTATGAAATGGTGGGTAATCCTGAAAATGATGCCAGCCAGCTCAGAGCCATATCTCCAGTTTTTCACACCGATAAAATACACGCTCCATTGCTTATTTTCCAGGGGGCTAAGGATGATCGCGCCAATATTAGCGAGTTAAACCAGTTCGTTCGTGAATTGCAGAAGCAAAACGGTAACGCCGCTGTAAAGTACTTTTTAAAGCCAAATGAACGTACTGTTTTTAAAACCGAAAGCAATAGAATGCAAATGTATTCAGAAATAGAAAAGTTTTTGGATAATAATATGCGGGTTAAACCGTAAACCCTGTTATGAAAAGGGACCATGACATTTACCGGAAGAATTTTTCATTAATTATCATCTTACTCGTTTTATTATCGGTAACGTTTGTAATAGCTCTTATCGTGTCCTATAATCTTACCGCTAAATACGTTGAAAATGAGTTTGCTTCAAAAAAAATAGATGTGCTGGAGCAAACTATTAAGCCTTATAATAATCTTTTTGGAAATAAGATACCCGAAATTACTTCTTACCAGGGATTTTTAGACTCCACATCGGCTGCCAAATATGCGGCAGCTGTTTTCGCCGATTTTCCTTTTGTCAAAAGCATTGTTTTTTATGATATGCAAATCGGCAATCAAAGCAACAGCACCATCATTGCCAATAATCTCGGCATTTCACTTAAAGCCATTTATCAATACAAACCTAAGGATGGCAAAGTTTACGGATCCAAAAAGCCTTTTACCACAGATGAAAATGATTTTAAGCAGATGGCAATGAGATTGGGAAATTATATAGCTTTTTCAGATACTACGCACGGATCAACTCAGGATGAAATATTTAAAACTTTTTATGATGTTAAGCCTGATAAAATAAGCTATTCCAATATCCTTCGCCGGGAAGATGTAAAAATATTTCGGGAACTACAGAAACAGGGGAATTCCTCATCATTCTACAAACAAAACATGATGACTTTTTACCTGGATCCATATTTGCTGAAAATTAAAAATTCTCACCACGAACTATACCAGAATATAACCATACAACCTATTGTTTATGACACATTTGACAATGGAAGCGAGAATCTGGTAACAGAGGCAGCCCTGCCAGGCGCTTTTTCCGATTTTAAATTATATTTCACATCTGCCAAAGATTACCTTACGACAGAAATTAACCGGAGGTTTATGCCAATTGGTGCACTTGTCCTGTTAGTTTATTTTTTTTTAGCGCTCATAGGATGGTTGATTTATCGCAACCTGGATGTCAATATCAAGTTGTTTAAACTTCAGTATGATTTTATAAATAATTTCACCCACGAGTTTAAAACACCTGTAAGCGTAATAAAAATTGCCGGTTCAAACTTGAGCGGAGATAGAGAGCTCAGCGAAAAACAGCGTAAACAGTATGGGAAAATTTTGAATGAAGAAGCTGATAAACTTAACGATTTGATGAACAAGCTTTTATCATTTACACAGCTGGAAAATAAATCAATTAATATAAAAAGAGAAGAAATTGATTTGGAGACCTTTGTCAAAGGATATATCAATACATTCCGGATAAAATATCCCGATTTTAAAATTAATTATAAAATTCATGACGTTAAGTCTTTTTATACTGATCCGGTATTGTTAAGCAGTATTTTTCAAAATCTGATAGAAAACGCCTATAAATATTCGCACCCAAAGAAAAAGGAATTGAATATTAATATTACTGCCGAAAAGCGTAACATTGTTTTTTCTTTTGCTGATAAAGGGATTGGAATCCAGAGAAATGAATTGAATAATATATTTCAGAAATTTTACAGGATAGAGAACCAATATAATCAAAATGGGAGTGTGGGCTTAGGTTTGGCGTTTTGTAAAGAACTGGTTAACTTTATGAACGGAGAAATAAACGTTGTTAGCAAGGTTAATGAGGGCTCGGAATTTATAGTTATTTTACCTTATTGAAATTAAAATATGAACGAGGAAATAAAGATTGCACTGGTAGAAGATGATGAAAACCTGCGCTTCCTGGTAGCTGAACGCTTACAGTCAGAAGGGTATAAGGTTTTGGAAGCAAACAATGGCGACGATGCTGAAGAAATAATACTGAAGGAAAAGCCTCATATAGTTTTACTGGATTGGATGCTGCCGGGTAAACAAGGATCGGAGGTGTGCACCAATATCAGGGAAAAAGGTTTCGACAACCTTGTGATAATGATGACCGCCAAAGGGCAGGACGTGGATAAAATTGAAGCCTACAACTTCGGTGTATCTGATTATATTATCAAGCCATTTAATATGGACGTTTTGGTGGCGATGATTGATAATAAGATAAAATTTTCGCTGAACAACGAAAAGTCTGAATCATATCGCTTTGCCAATATGGAGCATTTGCCCAATACGCATTTGCTGATCCGGGATGGCAAAAAAATTGAGCTTACCATACTTGAAAACAGGATATTGCTTTATTTCTTGAAAAATAAGAACAAAGTGATAAATCGGGAAGAATTAATGATGGAAGTTTGGGGGTATAATTCGGATGTTAACACCCGCACGCTTGATATGCACATTGTTAGGCTTCGCAAAAAAATTGAAACCAATGCCGATTCGCCTCAATACCTTCAAACCGTAAGGGGAATCGGGTACAAATTTGTTTATCAGGGAACCTAAAACTGCGAGGTTTCAAATAGCGAAGCCCTCAACGAGGCCATCAAACTAAAATGCTATGAGTTAAACTTCGGAAGTTTGATACTTCCTGTATGCTTTTGAAATAATAAAATCGCTAAAGAAAGTCTGTTGCGCAACGGATTCATAACCATGTCTTTTAAATTGGTTTTCAATATCCGGCAGCTTTGATGCTTCGATGTTGCAGAGTAGTTTAAAAAACAAATGCATCGATTTTAGCAGAATCGTCTGCCATAATTTACCAGTCAGCTGAAAATCAGCATTAAGCCACAACCCGCCTCGTTTTAAATATTTATGAATATCATCAAATATCTTTTTTAAGGTTTCTTCCGTGAAGTTGTCAAACAGAAAGGCGGTAATTACTGCATCAAAACTGCCCGACAGGGGTGCGTCTTCAATAATATCATTAACAAAAATAATCTTATTAAGCCCCGTATGCCTTTTTTTAGACCGGGCCATCATATTTGCTGAAGCCTCTACGTAGGTGATCTCTAAACCGGATGGGTATACCTTTGCCATTTCTTCCAATATCCAGCCGGTGCCGCCGCCAACTATTAAAACATGCGAGTTTGGCTTTATAAATCGTAGCAAATAAACCTGTGCATTAATTATTGCCCTGCCGTAGACGATAAGCGATAGCTTGTCGTAAAACCATGCAGAATTATTATAATTGGCAGCCATTTGTATTTAGTTGAATCAGTTTGAGATATTGTAAAATATTAAATATTGTAACAACCATAACACGATAATATGTTAAATCGCTAAAATTCTTATATTTAAACAGCCACTATTATCATTCAGCAAATATGAAAGTATTAATTAAAAGGTTCATAAAGATTCCTATTCTTTCCATTTTACTTGGAAACACATTTCACTCACAGGCGCAGCAACCATCATCCAATGACAAGTATAAGCGGCTGGAGGTAATGATCCCGATGAGAGATGGTATCAAATTGCATACGGTTATCTTTACCCCCAAAGCCCAGTCAGAAAAATTACCCTTTTTAATGCTCAGGACGCCCTATGGAGTTAGTAAATACCCAAGTCCGGAAAAACGTGATTATACCAAAGACCTCGCCGAAGATGGCTACATATTTGTTTACCAGGACATAAGGGGCCGGTACTTATCTGAAGGAAAATATGAAATGTCACGGTTTAGTCGCGATAAAACTGATAAAAAGGCGATTGATGAAAGCAGCGACACTTATGATACAATAGACTGGTTATTAAAAAATGTTCCTGATAACAATGGTAGCGTCGGTATGTATGGCATCTCCTATGATGGTTGGACAACAATTATAGCTGCAAGCGACCCGCACCCAGCTTTAAAGGCGGTTTCGGAACAAGCTACTCCGTCGGATATGTTTATGAATGATGACTTGCATCACAACGGTGCGTTCCGCCTGAGCTATGCCTTTGAGTACGCTTTTATGGAAGAAATTTCGAAAACAGATTCATTGTTCCAGTTTGGCAACTACGATACTTATAACTGGTACTTAAACCTTGGCCCATTATCAAACATCAATAAAAAATACATGCATGGTGTTTTGCCAAGCTGGAATGCATATACTCAACATCCCAATTACGATGCTTACTGGAAAAGGCAAGCGCTTACCTCGCGGCTTGATTACCCACGCCTGGCCATACAGCACGTAAGCGGCTGGTGGGATCAGGAGGACATGGTTGGCCCGCAGGATGCTTATCAATTTTTAGAGAAAAGAGATAGCAGCAACAGGAACTTTATTGTGTTAGGACCCTGGAGGCACGGAGGCTGGGCCGGTGGTGAAGGCAAAAACCTGGGTAATATTAAGTTTGACGATCAGCCAACCGCAAGTTATTTCAGGAAAGAAATACAGGCGAAATGGTTTGCATGGTACTTAAAAGGCAAGGCCGATAGCAAGTTTTCCGAAGCAATTTCATTTCAAACCGGATCAAATCAATGGAAGAATTATACAGCATGGCCACCTAAGGAAGCGGTTATAAAAAAAATATATTTCCGTGAAAACGGCAAGCTGTCTTTTGAAAAACCTACAACCACTGAAACTAACGCATTTGATAGTTATGTATCTGATCCGTCAAAGCCTGTTCCCTACCGCGCCAGGCCTGTGGAAGAGACGTACGGACCTGGCTCGCGCTGGTACACCTGGTTAACCGACGACCAGCGTTTTGTTGACGGCCGCCCAGACGTATTGACATGGCAAACCGATACGCTAACAGCTGATGTTACCATTACGGGAAACATAGCGGCTAAACTATACGCGGCAACATCAGGAAGTGATGCGGATTGGGTGGTAAAGTTGATAGATGTATATCCGCAGAATTATAAAAAGGAGCCCAAAATGTCGGGCTATGAATTAATGATCGCAGACGATGTGTTTCGCGGAAGGTTTAGAAAAAGCTTCTCCCAGCCTGAACCAATTGCTCCTGAGAAAGTAGAAGAGTACACTATCGGCTTACATGGGGCTGATCACGTATTTAAGAAAGGGCATAAAATAATGGTACAGGTACAAAGTACCTGGTTCCCCATCATCGACCGCAACCCGCAAAAATATGTGCCCAACATTTTCGAAGCAAAAGAGAGTGATTACCAGGTGGCAACCCAAAAAATATTTCACTCGATAAAATTCGCGAGTTGTATAGCGCTGCCGGTGGTGGAGTAGGTGTCAGCTAAATATAAAAGTGCCTCATTTTGTGGAGCACTTTTATATTTTATTACATCTGTTACCTAAATCTGCACATTTCCGCATTTGCACATCTGCATATCCTCACATCAATCATCGTCCTTCTTTTTCTTCTGTTCCAGTATCACGAATGCACTGCGTTTTGGCGCGGGCATAACAGCGTTTTCACCTTTCACATATTTCCATATCACCTCGTTTAAATCAAGGTCAGGCACCGCATCTTCTTTGGCAAAGTTGAAGTATTGCGAGCGTTTACTGCTTTCATTTACTGCAATGTTGCGTTGGTCGAGGTCTACCTGTGCCGGTTTAACGATATAGGGAGACAGGTCCGGTTTGTTCGAGAAACATTCAAATAGGGGCAAGGCAGAAGCATCATATTGGCTCATCGGAGGTAATCCTAATATTAATTCAATTGTCCGCAGTACGCCTGATGTTGAGTACATGCTATGCACCACTACATTGCGCTTTACATAAGCACCTGCAACAAACACAGGCGACCGATGGGCGTCAACGTGATCGGGCCCGTTTTGAGCATCATCCTCCAGGATAAACACCACCGATTCTTTCCAGATTGGGCTTTTTGAAAGGTGTTCAAGCAACCGGCCAATCCCCTGGTCATTGTCTGCTACCGCGGCGATTGGGCTTATAGCACCTTTTCTTTGTCCGCTGGTATGATCATTGGATATTCTTATCGAATTAAATTGAGGAACCGCGTTTATCGCAAGCAACGAATCAAAATCATGCGCCCAAATCTCCTCGCGGGTGATGTCCTTTATAGAAAGATCGAACCCGGGAGCCTTCGCACAGTAGTGCCCTTCCAGCGACTTGATGGTTGGCTTATAATTCTCAGTAAATTCGCCATACGTGCGGTAGGTAACCCCCGCTCTTTTGCAATAGTCCCAAATATAACCGTCACGGGGATCGCCAATTTTACGCGTTCCTTCCGAGTCGTAATTACCGCCCCTGCTCCCATAACTTGTGGGCCAGGTTTTTTCAATAAAATCGGTGGCGTATGCCGCAGTGCTCCAATTGTGGCCGTCAGCACTAACTTCTGCGTCAACATAGAAATTGTCGCACAAAACGAATTCACTGGCCATGGCATGATGATTCGGCGTAACTTTATTGCCGAAAATACATAAAGAAGTATCGCCATTTCCCTGCCGCATATCGCCTAAAATCTGGTCATAAGTGCGGTTTTCTTTTATAATATAAAACACATGCTTAATCGGTGATTTTTCACCCAGCTTACGGGGGATCGGGTTGCCTTCTTCGCCCGCGGCCATAGCAACTATCTTATTATTGAATGGGGTATTGGCATAAACTTGCTCTGTGTAAGCTTTAAGCTGATTTGGCTGTGGGGTGGTTATAAAGGAAAGTGTTCCTTTAAATAACCCACCAATGTATTGTTCCCTGCTGTTAACCGCCCCGGTTTGATAACCACTATTATCAATTTTTTTAACCGGTTGCGGACCTTTGGGATTGGCCATTGAAGTAAAGCCCTTGCCATTGGCTACCAATATTTTATCGCCCAATGTTTTAACATTGGTAGGATACCACCCTACCGGGATAAAGCCTTTGCTAAGGCTGCTGCCCGGCTTGCTTACATCAAATACCGATAAGCAGTTATTATCTGCATTTGCTATATAAAGCGTTTTCTCATCGGCAGATAAAGCGAGCCCATTGGTAGTTGAACCTGTTAGTGGGGTAGGATAAAGAGTGGCGGAAATTACCTCGAGCGTTTTGTGGGATATTGTGTTGATCACCGAAACAGTATTGTCATTCGCATTGGCGACAAATAAAATATTGCCTTTTTTATTTAATAGTATTTCGTTTGGATGGTTACCGGTTTTAATAACGCTCATTGTTCCGGAAGCAACATTATAACAGGAAATCTGCTCGCCTCCCCAAATGGAGATATACAATGTTTTCTCATCGCGCGACAGGATACAGCTATATGCCTCGGCCGCCAATTTAACCTTGTTTAAAATTTTATGGCTGTTGGGGTCAATAATATATAGAGTGCTGTCTTCCTTGGTAACCGTGTATATGCGGGTGTTCGCTTTGTTAACAGCTATACCTGTGGCGCAAATTTTATTTTTAGGCCACGGTGCCCCTAACTTTATGGTATCTGCATTGCCTATTTTATTGTTTTGGATTTGAAAAGCCAGTATCAAGTTATCATTACCGCCGGAGGCATACAATTTTTTTTCATCATGGCTAAAAGCCAGCCCGTACCATGATTTACCTACAATCTTTTCGTCAAGCTGTTTTTCATTTTTAGGATCAATCAGCTGTATAGATTGTGTGCTCTGGCCATTATTTGTTACCGCTAAAAGACTTCCTGACGCAGAAATTTGCATATTTAATGGCAAGTCGCCTAAGGGTAAAGCGCTCCCAGCCGGACTCAGTTTCCATCCATTTGGCAATAATACTTGTCCTGTTTTTTCTATTTTACCAGGTGTCTGCGCCAACGATTGCAGGGTAATGCCGACGGCGACAATAAAAAAAATCAATTTCATTTTCATAGAATATTAATTGTACTCAAAAATACAAATTGCTTTGGCCTAAACTAATGGTTAACAAAAACTTAATGTTGCTAGTTGGTGAAAGAAAAATCGTAAATATCGCAATTGTTAGTAACAGTATAGTATCTTTAAAATTTCGTAACTCTGTTAAATGAATATATTGCTGATTGAAGATGAACAGAAGATAGCTGCCTTTATTTGCAAAGGTCTTGAGGAACATGGCTATAAACTCAAAACCGCCATGGACGGTGTAACGGCGAAAGAGCTGCTTCGGGCATCAGTTTTTGATTTGCTGATTCTTGATGTGATGTTGCCGGATGTAAACGGTATTGAACTATGCCGCCAAATAAGATTGACCGATGACAGGACTCCCGTATTAATGCTAACAGCGCTCGATCAAGTGCAAAACAAAGTATCCGGGTTAAAAGCCGGGGCTGATGACTACCTCGTTAAGCCCTTTCACTTTAGCGAGTTGTTGGCCCGTATCGAGGCTTTATTGAGAAGACAGAAAGTTAAGCCGACAGAGGATCATATGATCGTATTCGAAGATCTGAAATTAGATACCTGGAGCAATACTGCTGAAAGGGCAGGCAGCCAAATTACATTAACAGCAAAAGAATTTACCTTACTGGAGTTATTTATGCGCCACCCTAATAAAGTTTTATCGCGGGAATATATCGCTGAAAAAGTATGGGATATCGGTTTCGATACCGGGACGAATTTTATTGATGTATATGTGAATTATCTGCGAAAAAAAATTGAAAAGGGCTTTAAAAGTAAGCTGATACATACGGTAATAGGGATGGGTTATATTTTAAAAGGCGAGAGTTACAAATGAAGATAAAAAACAGGCTTTCGCTTTATTTTACTTGTTTGGGCGTGCTTGTACTGTTAATAGTACAGATTGTAATCTGTATTACTTTTAATTCACTTGTTAAAACAGACTTTTATGGTCGTTTATTGGACAGGGCAAACGTTGCCGCAAAACTATATCTAGGAGCGGATCAAATTTCGCCTGATTCTTTAAATCGCGTACGGGAACAATATTTGAAACGCCTGCCCGATGAAGTGATACGACTGTATGACGATAAAAATGCGGCGTCGTTTATAAAAGATAAGAATCAGTTTTGGTCGGCGGAGGTGATTGATGCCGTACGAAAACGTGGGCGAATGGGTTTTCCTGAAGGTGATAGACGAACTGTGGGAGTGTATTATAAGAGCGACGGCGGCAATTTTGTAATATTAGTATCGGCTATTGATTTTCAGGGTGATAAAAGGCTGAAAGATCTTATAGTAAGCATGGCGATATTACTTGCCGGCGTTACAGTGGCATTATTTGTTATTAGCAGGTGGTTTGCACAAAAAGCGTTGCAACCTATTGATCAGGTAATTGACCAGATGCGGCTGGTAAGCACAGGGAATTTAAGTTTAAGAGTTAATGAAGGTAATGGAAAAGACGAGATTAGTATACTGGCACATAGTTTCAACCAGTTACTTCAGCACCTCGAAAATGCGTTTGAATTACAGAAAACTTTCGTTACTGACGCCTCACACGAGTTAAGAACGCCCATTACTACAATTATAGGAGAAATTGAAATTGCCTTAAATAAAGTGCGAGCAAATGCCGAATATGAACAGATCTTGCAATCGATATTGGCGGAGGCAGGACGCCTGAACGAAACTGTTGTGAGCTTGCTGGAAATGGCTAATGTTGACGTGAATTACACGCAATCGGCATTTAACCCGGTAGCTATTGATGAATTAATATGGGAACTTAATGATTATTGGGCAATAAAAGCGGGCAAGGGATTAGTTAACATAAGTATACTCCATTTACCTGATGACTATGAAAAACTACAATTGCTTGCCAATAAATCACTATTAACTGTTGCGCTAAACAATATCATTGGCAATGCTTTAAAATTCTCAGGAAATAAACCGGTTCAGTGCACTTTACACGTGGACGAAACTTGCATTACCATTAAAATTATCGACTCGGGAATTGGTATAATGCCCGATGAGATTAAAAAGATTTTTGGATCTTTTTACCGTGGTACTAATGTAAAAGGTTATCAGGGCAGCGGGGTAGGTCTTTACGTAACTAACAAAATTATTAGCCTTTTCAACGGTAAAATTACGGTCGACTCAATGCCAGGAAAAGGTACTACGATGACAATCCGGTTTCAAGGTAAATTCTAATCTCATTCTAATCCAGTTTTAATTCAGCTCTAATCCGGGGCACCTAACTTTGTTATAATAAAAATAGGTTTCAAAAATAGTTCTTGCTTATTATTTATTATGATGAATCTAGTAACAGCACCCAATAAGTTGAAAGCTCAGAGCCGGCTAACCCTTGATGATACTTACAATAACTATGTTTCTGTAAAGGAAACAAACATATCTTCGGCACTGGCCGATACCTTGAATGGCGGCATAGGCCCCGGGCCTGACGAGAATTATAACGAGATATTTTATGTTATAGATGGGGAAGTTGAAGTTGAATCTGAAGTATTTCAGTACACGGCAAAAAAAGGTTCATATGTAATTATAACTCCGGGCCAGGATTTGAAAAGTTTAAAAAACAATACAAACAAAAAGGTGAGCCTGCTTTGGTTATAACGATAAACACGCTCAGGATGGTATATGAAAAATGTAACGCGTTTGATAACATATATTCATTCCCTTACCCTCCCCACACAGCCAGATGTCTAAAGTGTTGTTAATCTATTGCCGGACCCATTAAAGTAAATTGATATGAATTTAATACCGGAAAAACTCTGAAATAACCACTTCGTTTAATGACAAATTCTAATCCCTTTCTAATCCCATTCTAAGTCAGCTTTAATCATTAGTATATAACTTTGCCGGTCAATTAAAATAATGATTCAAAAATTCCCCCCTGCATTTTTAATCGTGATATTGTTGTCCGTTGCTGCTGTAAGAAGCGTTTATGCACAAGGGCAAGCAAGCGATACCCTTAAACTAACCATTAAACAAGCGGAAAACCAGTTTTTAAAAAATAACCTGCAGCTTATCATCCAGCGTTATAATATTGATAACGCCAGCGCCCAGGTTATCACTGCAAAGATATTCCCAAACCCCGACTTTAGTTTCACCAACGGCCTGTACGCCAATGATGTGCCAAATGCATTTAGCGAGCAAACTTTTAATGTTTCACAGCTTTTTACAACGGCCGGTAAACGCAATAAGAACATACAACTTGCTAAAATAGGCGTGGAACAGGCAAAGTATCAATTCTTCGACTTATTGCGGACGTTAAAATTTACGTTAAGAAATGATTTTTATACAGTGTATTACCAGCGCCAGTCGGCGGCTGTATATGACCAGGAAATTGGCTCCCTTGCTAAAACAATGTCGGCATATAAAGATGAATATGCGAAGGGCAATATAGCTGAAAAGGAATTGCTTCGCATTCAGGCACAACTCTACTCCCTTCAAGCCGAATATAATAGCCTGCAAGTTGGAATTGATACCACAGAAAAGGAATTAAAGCTGATGCTCCGGGTACCGCCAACTTCAACTGTTGATCCACTGGTTACTAATGATATTACCGGGAAAGAAATTGTAAATGCAGTTCCTTATCAGCAGCTCCTGGATTCCGCTTATGTGAACCGCTATGACTTGAGGTACACCAAGGCCACTGTGGATTATAACAATATGAATCTGCAATTGCAAAAGGCAACCGCTATACCCGATGTGGCGCTATCTGTGAACTATGATAGACTGGGAGCTTATGGGCAGAATTTCTTAGGCGCTGGGATTGAATTTAGTTTGCCTTTTTTTAATCGAAATCAGGGGGCTATTAAGCAGGCACATATAGCTGTTGATCAGAGCAAAGTGCAGTTACAAAATCAGCAAAGTGCTGTTGAAAGTGATGTGGTTACGAATTATAAAATTGCTTTAAGACTGGAAAAACTGTACAACAGCTTTGACCCCAGGTTTAAACAAGATTTTAACCATTTAATACAGGAAGTATTTAGAAATTACGAGAAGCGAAATATCAGCATGCTCGAGTTTTTGGATTTTTACGACTCTTTTAAGACTAATACCCTTCAGCTCAATAACTTGCTGTTGAGCCGTGTTACATCGCTCGAACAGCTTAACTACGTTACGGGTACACCTTTTTTTAATCAATAATAACTATCACAATAATGTCGACTAAATATAAAATACTGGTTGTTGTATCTGCTCTCTTCATGGCGACTTTTACTTTACAGAGCTGCCACCGTGCAGACGACGCACAGGAAAAAGATGAGCGTTTCCAGGTTACTGACAGCTTGTTAAACAATGTGTTAATTGATACGGTAAAGGAAGCTAGTGCTTTAACCCAGTTAACTTTGACCGGCAGCATTGCACCCGATGAAAATAAAATGGTGAAAGTTTTCCCAATGGTTAGCGGCATAGCGCAGGATGTTCATGTGCAGCTTGGCGATGTTGTGCAGAAAGGGCAAACACTTGCTATTTTAAGAAGCGCCGAGATGGCTGGTTTTACAAAAGATTACATCTCGTCGGAAGCTGATTTAAGGAACACCCATCGTATTCTTGAATCAACCCAGGATATGTACAAAAGCGGTCTTGCCTCACAAAAGGATCTTGAACAGGCACAGTCCGACTATCAAAAAGCCGAAGCGGAGGGCAAACGTGCTGGTGCAGTTGTGCAGATCAACAAAAGCAATGGCGACGGTTACGAAGTTAAAACGCCGATAACAGGCTTTGTTGTCGAGAAAAACTTGACAGACAATACCCACGTGAGGGCCGATAACAGTCAGAACCTGTTTACAATCGCCGATTTGTCGTCGGTATATGTGTTGGTCAATGTTTACGAGTCAGATATAGCAAAAATACAAACCGGCGACCCGGTAAAGGTTACCGCTTTATCGTATCCGGATAAAATATTTGATGGAAAAATAGATAGGATAGATAACATGCTCGACCCTGACAACAAGGTAATGCATGCCAGGATTAAAATTAACAATCCGGGTAATTTGCTTAAACCACAGATGTTTGCGAATATCCTAATAAAAGCAAAGTCGGGCGAGACCCTTCCCTTTGTAAATTCAAACGCGCTTGTTTTTGATAATGATAAAGACTATGTAATTGTAGCCGATGGAAGTAAAGCTAAAGTACACATAGAGCCTGTTGAAGTTGCTAAAACGGTAGAGGATAGAGCTTACATCAGTAAGGGTTTAAAACCGGGCGACCGTGTTATAGGATCAAGACAGGTTTACCTGTACGAATCATTGAAAGATTGAGATTGATTTCGGAATTCGGAATTACGATTTCGGATTTCGGCTAGACAGGTAAATTAATAAAGGCTTCAATATCGGAAATTCGAAATACGCATAAAACATCCGAAATCGAAAATCCGAATTCCGACATAAAATATGAATCGATTTATAAAACGTATTCTTTCATTTGCTCTCAGGAACAGGTTTTTTATCTTTTTTGTGACGGCTCTGCTTGCAGTTGCCGGCTACATCAGCTTTAAAACTATAAGTATTGATGCCTTTCCTGATGTTACCAATACATCCGTTACTATAATAACACAATGGCCCGGGAGAAGCGCAGAAGAAGTTGAAAAATTTGTGACCCGTCCCATCGAAATTGCAATGAACCCTGCTGAGAAAAAGACGAGTATCAGGTCGTCCTCTCTTTTTGGTCTTTCGGTGGTAAAGGTTACGTTCGATGACGATGTTGACTATGCTTTTGCCCGTTTGCAAATCAACAATCACATTGGCGATGCCAACCTGCCCGAAGGGGTAAATCCTTCAATAGAACCGCCATACGGACCAACAGGAGAAATATATCGCTTTACTTTAACAAGTAACCGTAAATCGGCCCGCGAATTAAAAACAATTGAAGATTGGGTAGTTGAGCGGGAAATACGTGCAGTTCCCGGCGTAGCCGATATAAACAGTTTTGGTGGCCAGGTTAAAACCTACCAGATAACGGTGGACCCTGAAAAAGCCGTGCAATACAACGTTAGTCCGTTACAAGTGTATGATGCGGTATCGAAGAGTAATGTAAATGTGGGTGGCGATGTGATTGCGCAAGGCGGCCAGGCTTATGTTGTAAGAGGAATTGGCTTATTGAATAATATTGACGAGATTAAGAATATTGTTATAAACAATATAAAGGGAACCCCGATATATGTGAAAACAATAGCTGAAGTTACCGAATCGGCGTTGCCGAGACTTGGCCAGGTGGGACGCGACAAGGACCCCGATGTTATTGAAGGTATAGTAGTAATGCGTAAAGGTGAAAACCCCAGCGTTGTAATAAAAAACCTGAAAACGAAGATCAAGGAGCTAAATGACAAGATTTTACCCGATGATGTAAAGCTGAGCACATTTTATGATCGCGAAGACCTTGTAAATTTTGCCACGAATACTGTGTTGCATAACATGACCGAAGGGATAATTTTCGTTACTGTTATTGTTTTCCTGTTTATGGCCGATTGGCGCACTACACTTATTGTATCCCTTATTATCCCGTTAGCCCTTTTGTTTGCGTTCATCTGCCTGAAATTAAAGGGAATGTCGGCTAATCTTTTGTCGATGGGCGCTATAGATTTTGGGATAATTATTGATGGCGCGGTTGTAATGGTCGAGGGCATTTTTGTTGTGCTCGATCATAAAGCGAAAGAAGTGGGGATGACGCAGTACAACCGGCTCAGTAAGCTTGGTTTAATTAAAAATGCCTGTATGGTTAACGGCAAGGGTATATTCTTTGCAAAGCTCATTATCATTACGGGTTTACTGCCAATTTTCAGCTTCGAAAAAGTTGAGGGGAAAATGTTCTCGCCTTTGGCCTGGACACTTGGGTTTGCTTTATTGGGCGCAGTTATTTTAACATTCACTTTTGTACCGGCATTAGCCAGCGTATTGCTTAAAAAGGATGTTAAAGAAAAACACAATGTATTTGTTGAGTTTATAACCCGAAATGCCATGAAGTTTTATTCGATATGCTTCAAGGCAAGAAAAATAGTTTTTCCTATCGCCATAGTTTCCTTAGTAATCAGCCTGTTCTGTTTTACGTTTTTAGGAACCGAATTTTTGCCGGAACTAAACGAAGGAGCCATTTACGTACGTGCCACCGGGCCGTTAAGTATTTCATTAAAGGAGTCGGTTAAACTCGCTAACGAAATGCGCAATATATTTCTGAGCTTCGACGAGGTAAAACAAGTGCTGTCGCAAACAGGCAGGCCGAACGATGGTACCGACGCCACCGGATTTTATAACATAGAATTCCACGTAGATATCCATCCGCAGGACGAATGGAAAAGAAAAGAGACCAAAGCAGAGCTTATTGAGCGGATGCAGGAAAAATTAAAATTTTTTCCGGGTGTAGATATAAACTTTTCCCAGCCTATATCTGATAACGTTGAAGAAGCGGTATCGGGGGTTAAAGGGTCCATAGTTGTAAAGATGTTCGGTGATGATTATAAATATATTGAGCAAAAAGAGCAAAGCATATATAACATACTAAAGGGTGTTAAAGGAATTGAAGATTTAGGCATACTCCACAACATAGGCCAGCCTGAATTGCAGATAGACTTGAACCAGCAAAAAATGGCACAATACGGTGTAACCGCGGCCGATGCCAATGCGGTAATAGAAATGGCCATTGGCGGTAAAGCCGCAACCCAGATATACGAAGGAGAGCGTAAATTTGATCTCCGTATACGTTATCCGGAAGATTTCAGGAATAATGAAGAGGCAATTGGCGACTTACGTGTTCCAACGCTTAATAACAATACCGTGCCTTTGCGCGAAATTGCCAGTATCAGAAAAATTACCGGCATTAGTATGATTTATCGTGATGACCATCAGCGTTACGGCGCTATTAAATTTTCTATCCGCGGCAGAGATATGGGCAGTACTGTGAGCGAAGCTCAGAATAAGGTGGAAAGCCAGATAAAGCTGCCAAAAGGTTACTCCCTGCAATGGGCCGGTGATTTTGAAAACCAGCAGCGAGCCACTAAAAGGCTAAGCCAGGTAGTGCCAATAAGCTTGCTCATTATTTTCTTTATTTTATTTATACTGTTTGGGAACTTCAGGGACTCACTGCTCGTACTTAATAATGTACCATTTGCAATTATGGGTGGCATATTAGCGTTACTGATAACGGGAATCAACTTTAATATTTCGGCAGGTATCGGTTTTATTGCTTTGTTTGGAATTTGTGTGCAAAACGGGGTTATCCTGATCACAAAATTCAAAGCCAATATTTTCGAACTAAAACATCATACTACTTGGACATCGTTTGCGGTTGCCATTAAGGAAGGCGTGGCAGATCGCTTGCGACCAGTTGTAATGACTGCATTAATGGCAGCGATAGGACTGTTACCAGCAGCGATGTCAAACGGGATAGGGTCGGAAGCCTCAAAACCGCTGGCTATTGTGGTAATAGGCGGATTGATAACCAATACTATATTTAATCTTTTTGTTTTCCCTATAGTGTTTTTCTGGGCGTACCGCAAAAGGGTTGAAAGCGGTGTAGTAGGCCGTATTTAATTAATTTGATCAATACCCCTCTTTATTATATAGCTTTGTTGACGGCGGTGCAGAATGGTTGCATCGCCTGATACAACCGTTAAGTTAATAGCGGTCTTCTTCTCCGAAGCGGTCGCCAAATAATACGGCTGATACTCAAATAAATTTTAAGTCGTACTTTGAAAAAGGAGTCAAGAGATTCTTCTTTTCGTACCTTTGTCCTGTGGCTCCTCCTAAAAAATCCTCCTTAAGCAAAAAAGCTCCCATCAAGAAAAAGACCTCGCTAACGAGAAAAACAAAAAAAGGACTATCAGTACAAGTAAAAGTTATTTTAGCGGGTATAATGCTGGTGTTGCTTTCGCCATTTTATTATGGTTATGTGGTAAGAACATTTGTATCGTCATGGCGATGGGTGCGGGATGTGGGCGGCCATCCGCATTATCATATTTATAAAAGTTTTAATATTCCCATCCCCGATAAATATTCCATTCACGGTATTGATGTTTCCTCGTACCAGGGCAAAATAGATTGGCAGCTGGTGAAGAAGATGCACGAGGACAGCGTGCATATAAGTTTTGCCTTTATTAAAGCCACAGAGGGCATACTACAAGTCGATCCTTATTTTCAACGTAACTGGCGGGAAGCACCGAAAGCCGGCATCACCTGCGGCGCCTATCATTATTTCAGGCCGGAATTAAGTGGGAAATGGCAGGCAAAATTTTTCCTTCAAAATGTAAAGACCGAAAATGGCGACCTGCCCATGGTGGTGGACGTAGAAGAGCTGGATGGAGTTTCGCCAGATAAAATGCGTTCCGAACTAAATCTGTATTTAAAATACGTATACAACAAAACAAACATTAAGCCGATAGTTTATTCGGGGTTAAAGTTTTATGAGGATTATCTGATGGGCCATTTTGATGACAATACCCTATGGTTGGCACACTATTATGAGCCTGAATTACAGGTTGATAAAACTGCCAAATGGAAATTTTGGCAACACTCGGATAAAGCCAGCGTAAATGGCATAGGTCACGTGGTTGATTTTGATGTTTTTAATGGGGATAGCCTGGCCTTTAAAAAATTGCTTGTTCCATAAATTAAAATTTTCCTATTTTAGGTTCTATATAATATCTGATCAGAATGCTAAAAAAAGGCGAACATATTGAATGCGCTCCAAACGAACTGCAGTCGCCGCTTGTTAAAGACGAAAAGGCGCATGCCTTTTTTGAAAGCTTACCAAAATCATATAAACAGGGTTATTGCGATTGGGTAGGCTCCGCCAAAAATGAAGATACCCAGCAGATAAGAGTGGCCAAAGCTCTTATAGTGCTTCAAAACGGACAAAAAACTTTAAAAACTCAATCATCGTCGTTGGCTTCAGGTAGAACAGGGGTTAAAATCGCCTTAGCCTTTTTATTAGCTACCAGGAAGTCTTTAAGCACCGAGAGTCTATCGGTATTGATCAGGTCAACGCCGCATCTTAACAATTCTTTCCAAACTAATTTGTTTTCGGGCGAAGCCCAAAGGCGCACCTTTTCGCCATACTTATGAGCCATGATTACATAGGCACACAGCTGCCTTCGCTGATTATCAGGAATGCTGTCTTTTCCTCTCCATTTTAATAGCTCTGAATACTTGCAGCTGGCAAGTTTATAAACGTTGGTTACGCTGGTATCGCGGTATATTTTTCTCAGATCTTCATCAATAAAGGCAAAACGATTATCTTCCTTTTTTATCAGGTTATAAGGCTTATGGCCTGATAAAACAACTGTTATTGCCCTTGGATGAACCTGTCCATGATCATAACTTGATAATATCGACCTGTATTTTTCAAGCAGGGGTTCAAGTGCCCGGTAAGTGTTGTTTGCTCCTGTTTTGATGTCTATCATCAAGATCACTGGATCATTATACCCTTTATAGACTTGTCCTTCGTTGTTTATTACACGCTCAAGTAAAGGTTTGAAGTAAAGGTTTTCCAATGTTTTGGTCTCCCTGAGAAAGGGATTAATATGAGCTACGATGAGCTCATCATCTTCTAAAAAAATGTCGGCTTCAATATTTGTGTACCCATTTTCAAGTGCATCAAACAAAGGACGTTTATGACAATAATCGTTATGGGCAAAAGCATTTGGAAGCGGTATGGATTGGGAATGGGCGGATAGGAGGTGAAGACTTAGTAAAACAAGAACCCCTGTTTTTAGTAATTTTGGATTGAAAATTACAGTGTGTGTCTTCAAGTATTATTGATAAAATTTATTAAACAATTTTAGCCTTTCACTATTGCCTGCTATTTAAAAAGGGGTTACTAAATAGTTAAATGGTGTACGCTTAATATTAATAAATTGTTGCCGGGGATAGATGGAATGATGGTGTGGTTGGTTTGAGGTATAGTGGAAGGGTGTATATATACGCAGATATATTATTATTTGTTATAAATGTCTTTCCTGTCGCCGATCCTTCTAATTTCTACAATTTTGACAGTGTCATCAATGAAATATAAAACCCGGTAATCTCCAACCCGGATACGCCAGATATAATCAGATTCGCCTTTTAGTTTTTTACACCCGGCTGGTCGGGGTTCTTCTTTCAGATCATCAATGGCTTTAATTATTTGTACATTGATTTTTGCGGGTAAGGCTGCTAATTCTTTAACGCTCTTTTAGCAATGGCTATTTTATAGCTCATAACCTGTCGGCAGATTTTAAGTCTTCTTTGGCTTTTTCCCAATCAATCAATTCATCGTTTTTACGACTTTCTGCTATTAACGCATCAATAAAATCATGAACATCCTCTTCGTGCTCTTCGATGGTTTTTAAATCAATAACTACTGCTTTTTTACGATTATTATTATCTGTTATATAGCTTATTCCGTCCATGATTTACTTTTTTATAAAATTAGTCAATACATAAATTATAAAAAAAACTTATTAATATCAATAGTATATTATTCCGTCTGGAATTGTGGTTTGCTCAAATAAAATTCCTACGAATACGATTAAATGCTAGTTTCGCAAGCCGGGCATGTTCAAAGCAAATTCAGTTAAGCGTAAACGTTTAATGGGTCAAGAACCTATGCCCCAAGTCTTTTAATAGATTATACTTAATAAATGAAACACCTATTTACTGCGGTTTTATCATTAACCGCCGTGGCCACCTATCCGCAAAGCAAACCAGCTGAAAACCTGGTGCAATATGTACATCCCATTATAGGTACCCAGCGTATGGGGCATACCTATCCGGGTGCTACGGTTCCGTTCGGTATGGTACAGCTAAGTCCGGAAACAGACACGCCGAGCTATGAGTTGAATGGGAAATACAATCCTGATGTATATAAATATTGTGCGGGCTACCAGTACGATGATAAAACGATAGTAGGCTTCAGCCATACTCATTTTAGCGGTACAGGTCACTCGGACCTGGGCGATTTTTTAATTATGCCAACTATTGGCACTGTGAAACTTAACCCAGGCACTGCCGATAAACCAGGCAGTGGCTACCGTTCGGGATTCTCACACCAAAATGAGATAAGCGAAGCTAACTATTACAAGGTAAAGCTTGACGCGAGCAATATCACCGCCGAAATGACAACCAGTACACGAGTGGGTTTTCATCAATATACTTTTCCTAAAACAGACCAGGCCCATATTGTGCTTGATCTGATGGCTGGTATTTATAACTATCCCGATAAAAATGTGTGGACTTATTTGCGAATGTTGAATGATAGTACGGTAGTAGGTTACCGTCAAACCAACGGCTGGGCACGCACTCGTACCTTATACTTCGCCATGACGTTCAATAAGCCATTTATCCAGATGGGCTATAAAAACTTTTCGAAAAGGGAAGTTTATGGCGGCTTCTGGGGAAAGTTTGCAAGGGTGAAGAATTTCCCCGAGTTAGCCGGGCGTCAGCTTAGAACCTGGTTTGATTTTAAAACCGAAGAAGGAGAGAAGATAAAAATCAAGTTTGCACTTTCGCCGGTAAGTATCAATGGCGCGCTTAACAATATGCGCACTGAAATACCCGGCTGGGACTTTGATAAGGTAAAGAATGATGGACAGGCGCAATGGGAGGCCGAATTGCATAAAATAGTTATTGACGGCAGCGTCGACGACAAGGTTAACTTTTACACTTCTATGTATCATGCCATGATAAACCCCACCATCTACATGGATGTTGACGGCCAGTACAAAGGCCTGAACCAAAACATACATAAGGCGGACGGCTTTATCAATTATACCACATTCAGTCTTTGGGACACGCACCGCGCCCTGCACCCGCTCTTTAATATAATTGACCCAAAAAGAAATGCCGACATGGTGCAAAGTATGATGGTGCACTTTGATCAAAGCCCTGAGCATATGCTGCCTATATGGAGTAATTCGGCAAACGAGAACTGGTGCATGAGCGGCTATCATAGCGTTTCAGTTATTGCTGATGCGGTGATTAAAAGTAACGCTCCATTTGATGCCAATAAGGCGCTTGACGCCTGCATAGCAACTGCTGATCACCGAAATTATGAAGGGATCGGCTATTATATGGATATGGGCTATATTCCTGACGATAAAAATGGGGTGTCCGTTTCATCCACACTTGAATATGCTTACGATGACTGGTGTATAGCCCAGATGGCAAAAAAACTGAACCGCACAGATGTTTACAACGACTTTATAAAGCGCTCGCAAAACTGGAAAAACGTATATGATCCTAAAACAGGGTTTATGCATCCTAAAATGAGTGATGGTACCTTCCGCACAAAATTTGATCCTTTTACCACCATTAACATGGGCTTTATTGAGGGTAACGCCTGGAACTATACACTTTACGTTCCACATGACCCTGCGGAATTGATTAAAACGATGGGCGGTAACAAGCGCTTTATAACTTATGTCGACAGCCTGTTTAGCTATGAGCTGCCAGATAAATACTTTGCCGAAACCGAAGACATCACCCGCGACGGCATAATTGGCAATTATGTACATGGCAACGAGCCATCACACCATGTGGCTTATCTGTACGATTGGACCGACAAACCCTGGAAAACACAGGAAAAAATACGGATGATATTACCCAGAATGTACAAACCAACGCCCGATGGTTTGGGTGGGAATGATGACACCGGCCAAATGAGCGCCTGGTATATTTTCAGCGCTTTGGGTTTTTATCCGGTTGCACCAGCCTCCGATCAGTATGCTATTGGTAGTCCGGCAGTGCAGCACGCTGTAATACAAGTGGGCAATGGCAAAACATTTACGGTTAACGTTAAAAATCAAAGCGATAAAAATGTGTACATCCAAAAAATGCTGCTAAATGGCAAACTGCTCGATAAGCCATTTATCAGCCATGCGGATATTATGAACGGTGGGGAGATCACGTTTTATATGAGTTCAAAGCATAAGTAGAGGAAAGTTTAAGGTTTTTCGGGAGGAACACGGTTTAGATCGGCGGCTTTTTATGTTCAGGTGTTCACGTTCACGACGAACGTTATACTTTCGTTAATTGCTCATTAATAGATATTTATAGTTTTTTGTTCATCAGAAATCGCACTTTTTTACTGACAAAACGTTGCCACCAAATGATTCTGATAAAGATTTTCTAAATATTTTTTAGAAATTCTAAATTATTTTTATCTTTGCGAAACAAACCAACGATTATGGTTGTTATTAGCTATGCTAAGTTAAGGGAATTCTATACAGTTCATGCTGACGCTAAAGACGCAATGAATAACTGGTATTGTTTGGTATTACAGGCCGATTGGGCAAATTTTCATGAAATGAAAGGAATGTTTAATTCTGTAGATGCTGTGGGAAATGATCGCTACGTGTTTGATATTCGCGGAAATACATACCGTATCGTGGCACTTATCTTTTTTGATGTTCGCACGGTATATATTCGCTTTGTCGGTACCCACTCGGAATATGACAAGATTAATTGCGCTGCAATTTAAAAAACAAGCCCCTGGGCCTCCAGGGTTGATGGAGGGAGTGTTAAATATATCTTTTTATCAAAAGGACTGATGAACAAGATAACCAGCGAAGCCGATTACAATACCGTAATGGCGAAAATTGATGGCCTGATGGCTAAGGGAAGCGGCAATGTTTCCAAAGAAGAATTAGCGGAAATACGCGCTTTGGCCGTGTCCGCACAATCCTTTGAGCAGGAAAAGTATGTGATTGAAGCACCGACAACACTGACAGGGATGATTGAAATGCGGATGTTTGAACTTAAGCTAAAACAAAAAGACCTGGCCGAAAAATTAAATGTAAGCAATGCAAAACTCTCCCTCATTATGAACGGAAAACAAAAACCTGACATAGACTTTTTAAAGGCGGTGCATTCGCAATTGCAGATAGATGCAGAATTTATATTGGAGCATGCGTAGGGATAAATTCAGTTTAGCGCAGACGCTTCATCGGGTGGGATAAAAAACGTCACTTATAGGTGTAACAATTCATTACCCCTTGGGGGGTAAACCATTTGTAGAAAAAAATAAAAACAGATTTTTGCCCTGTAGGGGCAACCCTTTGCCGGCATGCTTATAAATAGTAATTTTAAGCACAATCTTAATCCTTATGCCAAATACCTATACCCAATTGTACATTCATTGCGTGTTTGCCGTAAAATACAGACAGGCGATAATACAACCCGAATGGGAGGATCGCCTTCAGATGTACATTACCGGCATACTGCAAAACAATAAACACAAATTATTGGCAATAAATACAATGCACGATCATTTACACTTCTTTGTTGGACTTAGTCCTGACCAGTCAATTTCCGATATGTTGAGGCTCGTAAAATCAGGTAGTTCTTTGTTTATTAATAATGAAGGGTTTACCAAAAGGAAATTTTATTGGCAAGATGGATATGGTGCGTTCAGTAATAGTCGTTCGCAAATTGACAGTGTTGTAAAATATATTTTGAATCAAAAGCAGCATCATTCAAAAAAGACATTCAGAGAAGAATATCTGGAAATATTAAATGACTACGCCGTTGAATATGACGAAAAATACATTTTTCACGACCTGTTGGACGAATAATGAAGCGCCCCTACGGGGCACAGGGGCTGGTTTGTTTTGTTCTACAAATGGTTTGCCCCTATGGGGCATGAGTATTTGTTTTCAATCTGCTGACTTCATGAAGAAAGTAAAAATATCGAGATTTTATGGCTTTATGACAGATAATGTATAAAACTATATCCGCATTCCTTTATCGTAACATTTGGGTGTCATTTGGCAGAGCAACTCCTTACCCCTTTTGGGGTAAACCATTTGTAGAAAAAATAAGAAAGGGATTTTTTGCCTTGTAGGGGCAACCCTTTACCAACGTGATTATAGATGATGACTTTGAGAACAGCCTTAATGCTTATGCCAAATACAGAATTACATTTCACGACCTGTTAGACGGCTAATGAACCGCCCCTACAGGGTGTAAAGACTACTCGCTTTTGTTCTACAAAAATGGTTTGCCCTAATGGGGCAAACGTATGACGTTTTCATTTTCTTAATGAGATAAGCCATTAGACCAATTGGAATTGCTGATTATTCATCGGACATAAAAAAAAAGATACATGCTCAAATAGAGATATTGCAAACGTAAAATTGAGCATCTTATGAAGCGTCTTCATCTTTCAGCGCGCCTTGGCGGTGGAAACTTTACATTATCTTTTTTTGGCAGTGGTGGCGTCATGTATTGATACTTTACTTCAAACTTTACCACACTGCTTGTTTTGTTCAGTTTAACATGATCATAACTGTAAGCTAAATCTCTGAAAAATTTTGATTTATAGCTGGTTGTGTCAAAGCCATCTATCGACAGTGTTATGCGTCTTTTGTGCCCAGCCCAGTAACAAATCACCTCAGCTTGTTCTCCATCTAATTCAAGGTATTCTGTTGTGTCAAGGTGTTTGTAGTTCATTTGCTCAAGTTTCATGTTCAACGAATCCCAAAAGCCTTGTGTAACTTTACCCGTGTAATTGCCTTTCAACTTGGCTTTATAGCCACCAAAGTAGCCAAAGGTTAGCGAGCTGTCGATACTGATCGCAGTTACCGGGCATCCTCTTAAACAACCTCCTTTTGCAACTTCAATCCTGGTTATCGTATTCCTTCTGGTTATATGGTTGTCGCACCTGCTCAATAAAATAAACGTGAAGAAAAATAGAATATAGAGTTTCATTATTTGGGAAGATTTAGTTTCTCGAAGATAGCATAATTGACGCGTCCTACCACAAACACAAAAACCGCCCTAAAAATAAATTTAAGACGGTTTTGACATCATAAGGCTTGGTTTAATTCCAACCACCCCCCAAAGATCTATAAAGATCAGCAACTGCATTTAACTCATCCCGTTTTATGGAAGCAAGGTCCAATTCACTTTGTAAAACATTGCCTTGGGCAGCTATTACTTCCAGGTAATTAGCCATGCCATTTTTAAACAGCAGATTGGCGTTGGTGGTGGCGTGTTGCAGTGTGCTTACGCGATTGGCTGCAATACTTTGCTCAGCTTTTAATTTTTCAATTTTCACCATTGCATCCGATACTTCGCCCACTGCATTTAAAACCGATTGTCTGAATTGCAACACTGTTTTTTCCCTTTCAACCTTCGCTACATCATATTGTGTTTTTAGTTGTTTATGATCTAACAAAGGCTGCACTACGCTACCGGCAACTATGCCAAATAACGATGCAGGGATGTTAAACCAATTGCTTGCTTTAAACGAATTTATCCCACCCTGTGCTGTGATTCTTAAAGCAGGGTACATTTCAGCTTTGTTTATACCTACGTTGGCATTGGCAATAGTTAATGCTAACTCCGAGCTTTTTACATCGGGTCGTCGATTTAGCAGGGTTGAAGGCACTCCTGCGGAAAGATCGCCGGGTATCGGCATCTGGTCGAGTGTGGCCTTACGTTCAATTGCTCCGGGCAATTCCCCGGTAAGGATGCGCAGCGCGTTTTCCTGTATAGTGATGTTTTGTTCAAATTGAGGAATTAATTGTGCGGCCGCCATTCGCTGTGCTTCGGCCTGCTGAACGGCGAGCAAGGTTACCTGGCCGGCATCATATTGAAGGCGAATAATACGCAGGGTACTATCATTTAGCTTTACGTTTTTATTAGCAATGTCTGCTTGTGCATCCAGCATCAGCAGGTTGTAGTAACCTTGCGAGACACTGGCCACGATATTGGTCTGAATAGCTTTTTTAGCTTCAACAGTTTGGAGGTAGGCAGCAAGCGCAGCTTTACTTTGGTTCTTTATCTTATTCCAAATATCGGCTTCCCATGAAATTTCGAGGTTGGCTGAATAGTCTTCAATATGGTTTGTGCCAATATTGTATTGACTCAAACTCAGCCCGGTAATACTATTATTTGATGGACGGGTCGTATTAGCAGTTACATTCAGACTGGCCTCTGGCACATAATTCCACTTAACCTGTTTAAATAACAATTGCGATGCCTCAATATTTTGGAGTGCTAACTGCATATCGTAATTCTTTGCAATGGCACTGTCGATCAGTTTTTGCAATACCGGATCGGTAAAGAAATTTTTCCAAGGTATACTTGCAATGCTGGTTGTATCGCTTATGGTAGCCGCATTCCTGAAGTTTTCAGGTAATGCGGGTTTGGGTGTCTGAATATCTTTTGAAATGTTACAGGCGCTTAGTACCATTAAAGTTAAAGCTAACCCGGTTATATATTTTTTCATTTTTTTAATAATTAAACGATGTACTCACTGTGTACTAAAGAATTTGGGTTGCCGTCAATCGTTTTCTGATCCTGTTCATTGTTTAACACGGCCAACGGCAAACCTGTGATTCTTTCTTGTAAGGATTGAAATATTACGAAAAGCACGGGTATAATAAATAGTCCGAGAATGACCCCCGAAACCATCCCTCCGGCAGCGCCGATACTTATGGAATGGTTACCCTGGGCGGAAGGACCGGTTGCGATACTCATCGGAAATAACCCGAACACAAATGCCAGCGACGTCATAATTATAGGACGAAGGCGCAGTTTCGCAGCTTCCAACGCTGACTTAACCAACGCATGTCCTGCCTTGCGGCGCTGAACGGCGAATTCTACAATCAGGATGGCATTTTTAGCTAATAAGCCTATAAGCATTATAAGGGCAACCTGTACGTAAATGTTATTTTCAATGCCGGTTAATCCCAATACAATAAACACGCCCAATATCCCTGTAGGGATAGATAATATTACCGCTAAAGGCAAAATATAACTTTCGTACTGTGCTGATAATAGGAAATAAACGAAAACTAAACAAAGGAGGAATATCACAGCTGATTGTCCGCCCGAAGAAATTTCTTCTCTTGTTTGCCCTGAGAATTCATAGGTATAGCCTTGCGGTAACTGCTCTTTGGCTGTTTCCTCGATAGCTTTGATGGCGTCGCCCGAGCTATAACCCGGTTTGGGGATCGCATTTACTTCGATTGAATTAAACAGGTTGTAGCGCGATACAGTTTCGGAACCATAAACCCGTGTCAATTTTACAAGGGTATTGATAGGAACCATTTCGCCTTTGTTGTTTTTAACAAACACCCGGTCTATGGACGATGGGTCGGTCCTGTCGGCAATGTCAGCCTGAACCACTACCCGGTAATATTTACCAAAGCGGTTAAAGTCCGATGCTTGTGCACTGCCAAAATAGGCCTGCATGGTTGCGAGTATGTCCTTCACATTCACACCAAGCTGATTAGCCTTATCGTCGTCAACTTCTAATTGCAATTGCGGGTAATCTGCCTTAAACGACGTAAAGGCATACGCAACGGCCGGCTTTTTCATTAGTTCGCCGATAAAATTATTGGCGACACCGCTAAATTTATCAAGTTTACCACCGGTTTTATCCTGAAGCACCACATCCAAAGCCTCAACATTACTAAAACCCGGCACAGTTGGGAAGCTGAATACAAAGAAGCTTCCGCCTGTAACAGCTGCTAATTTTCCTCTTATAATGTCTTGTATGGCGTTAATGTCCTTAACAGCGCCTCTTTTTTCATTTGGTTTTAACAATACAAATACTACCGCAGCCGATGGACTGTTCGACGAGGTCAGTAAGTTAAAACCAGATATGGCCGTAACAAACCTTGCCGACGGTAGGGCGCTCAATTCATCTTCGGCCTTTTTAAGTACCTGTGTAGTGGTATTTAACGATGTTCCGGATGGGGTTGAAACTGAGATAGCCACAAAACCCTGGTCTTCTGTTGGAATAAAGCCTGACTTTGTTCTGCCTACCAAATAAACAGTAGCGAGAGTTACCAATGCAAGGCCGGCAATACTTACCCATTTATTCCGGACAAGGAATTTTAAGCCGCCAACATACCTGTCGGTAACAGCATTAAAGCTGCTGTTAAAGGCGGTAAAGAATTTTTCTTTGAATCCTTTTTTCACCACAATACCTGCCTCATTGATGTGATCACTCTTTAAAAATAAGGCCGCCAATGCAGGACTTAATGTTAAAGCGTTAACCGCAGATATAAGGATAGCTATCGCCATGGTAAAGGCAAACTGCCTGTAAAAAATGCCAGTTGAACCGGTCATGAAACCTACTGGCAAAAACACTGCAGCCATTACAAGCGTGATAGATATAATAGCTCCGGTAATTTCGTGCATTGCCTCGGTTGTAGCTGCTTTTGCTCCCAAATGCTTATGCTCCATTTTTGCATGCACCGCCTCGACGACTACTATCGCATCATCCACCACAATCCCTATGGCCAACACCAACGCGAATAGCGTAAGCAGGTTTATGGAGAAGCCAAACAGGTTCATAAAGAAGAACGTACCCAAAATAGCTACCGGAACAGCGATTGCTGGTATCAATGTGGACCTGAAATCCTGCAGGAAGATAAATACTACGATAAATACCAATATAAAGGCTTCTGCCAGCGTGTGCTCTACTTGGCTGATAGATTCATCAAGGGCTGTTTTTGTTCTGTAAAAATTATTGTATTTAATACCGGCCGGAAAATCCTTTGATGCTTTTTCCATCAGCTTATCAACCGCTATCTGTATCTCGTTTGCATTTGAGCCGGATAATTGTATCACGCCGATGGCAATACCGTCATGTCCGTTTAAGTGGGATACGCTGGTATATGAATATGCTCCCAATTCAATACGTGCTACATCCTTTAAATGCAATACAGAACCATCCGCATTTGCGCGAATAGCGATATTTTCATATTCCTCCGGCCGGGTGAGCTTTCCCTTGTATTTGATAACATATTCAAATGCTTCAGTACTGCGCTCACCAAATTTACCCGGCGCGGCTTCCAGGTTTTTGTCCTGAATGGCGGCCATAACTTCGGCAGGAGTAATTTTGTAATCCGCCATCTCGCCCGGATTAAGCCAAACCCGCATGGAGTAATCTTTAACGCCGCCAAATATTTGCGCAGATCCTACACCCGGGATACGTTTAATTTCGGGTATGATATTTATTTGCGCATAGTTGGCAACAAACGTTTGGTCGTACTTTTTAGGATCTTCAGTATACATACCAACGGCGCCTATCAAGCTGTTCTGTTGTTTGGTTGTGGTTATGCCCTGTTGCACCACTTCGGCTGGCAGCTGACTTGTAGCCTGCGTAACCCTGTTCTGTACATTTACCGCAGCTTGGTCCGGGTTTGTACCCTGCTTAAAGTAAACAGTAATAGCCAATGAACCATCATTACTGGCGGTTGAGCTCATATAGCTCATATTTTCAACACCGTTGATGGATTCTTCCAGCGATGGCGCAACCGAACGCAAAACAGTCTCGGCGTTCGCGCCGGGGTAAACTGCAGTAACCAATACCGCCGGCGGTGCGATATCCGGGAATTGCTGCAAAGGCAACCTGGTTAAACTGATTACCCCCAGTATCACCAGCAGTATGGAGATCACGGTAGCAAGTACCGGTCTTTCTATAAATCTTTTAAACATGATTTTTAATTTTAATGTGTTTGATTTAGCCAAGCCTCACCCCAGACCCCTCTCCAAAGGAGAGGGACTTAAAAAAGAGTGAAGTTAAAGTCCTCTCCAAAGGAGAGGATTTAGGTGAGGCAACGACGTATTATTTCTTTACCACAACCGCCACTTTATCAACTGCCTTTTCGGGATGTATCACAGCACCTTCCTGTAAATGATCAAAGCCGCTTAGCACAACCTCATCGCCGGCTTTTACACCATCTTTAACAAGGTAATTTGTACCGCTTTTACCGATAATTGTAAGGGCCTGCTTTTTAACCTTGTTACTGTCGGCAACAGCAAATACGAATACTTTGTCCTGCATTTCAACAGTTGCGGATTGCGGAACTATCAGTGCGTCCTTATGCTCAAGGCTAAGTCGTATTTTGCCGGTGTTGCCTGATCGTAGTAATCCCTGTGCATTCGGGAAACTGGCCCTTAAAGTGATAGCGCCTGTGTTTTTATCAAACTGACCGTCTATCATATCAATTTTTCCCTGTTTGGTGTACTCACTGTTATCGGTTAATAATAAATCTACCGAAGGCAATTGTTTTAGTTTATCTTTTAGCGTTTCGCCGGGATACTGCTCTTTAAAGCTCACAAAATCCTTTTCGCCCAATGAAAAATACACGTGCACATCGTGAACGTCGGACAATAAAGTAAGGGCATCAACGTCAGCCGGCGCAACCAGACTCCCCTGTTTTTTTTGCAGCCTGCCTATGTATCCGCTTACCGGAGCCTTTATTAGCGTATAGCCAAGGTTAATCTGCGCTGTTGATACATTAGCTTTTGCCTGTTCTATATTTGCTTTGGCAACGTCATAGGCAGCCCTTGCAGTTTTTAACTGGTATTCAGAAACCACCTTGTTTTGAACAAGCGGAGTTAGCTTATCAATTTCCAGTTGTGTGTTGGTTAAAGCGGCCTCTGCAGCGTGCAGGCTTGCAATGGCGTTGTTCAGTTGCGCCCGGTAAGGAGCATCGTTAATTTTAAATATCGGCTCACCTGCGTTTACGAATGCGCCTTCGTCGACGAATACTTTGTCAAGTGATCCGCTTACCTGAGGACGGATCTCAACATTTACCGCGCCCTCTATTGAAGCCGGATATTCCTGGTAAGTCGTTTCTGTTCCTGAAATGATAGTGGCCACAGGCAATGATGGCGGTGGCGGTGCTACAGCTGTTTGCGGTTTTGGTGAACAACTGTATAATGAAAGCGCGAATAGCGCCAGATAGATGGTTTTCATTTTTAATTATTGAATTAGTGATTTATTGAGTGCTGAATTTTTGGAATTCTTTATTGCTTAATTGTTTGAATATGGCTTGCCTTTTACCTATGGGAAATTAATATATCCAATAGGAAGGTTTTCTGTGCCTGATTTGTTAATTTAACATTATTAAATTGTTTAACAACGTTAACCTTATCGGACGAAGTTTGAGTTTTTGTTTTCATGATATTATATATTTAATTGAACCAATTAATTAGAGGATGAACTACTTGTTAAGGGAATTATTCCTTAAAAAATTATCACAAGCCAAAATTCAGTTTTATGAATTTTCGTTAAAACCCGGTTCTTGCTTTTTAGTCGTTTGCAGGAGGGTTTATTTTTATTAGTATTTAACGGTGTTAAATTATTTTACAATACTATTATCTGATCAAAAAAATTTATCAGGTTATGGATCGTATTAATCCACCTATAGCGTCTTTCAAAACCTGGCGATTAACTTCGTCGGAGTTACCCCGGCTCAATAGATTGATAGATATCAAACCATGCACTACCGACCAAAAGGTATAGTATTTTGTACAAATCACTTCCGAGTCCATATCGTCGATACCCATCAGTTCACCTATTACGCCGCTGATCAAATCCCAGGGTTTTTCTGCTTCCGGCAATGTATTTACCAGTTCGCAACTGCAGCTGGTAGTTACTCCGAACATCGCCTGGTATAGCTCTTTGTTTTCGAACGCAAAGTTCCAATAGGCGAGCCACATTGCCTCCAGTTGTTTTGCCGGTAGGCGGTGTTTGTCTTTAGCCTCCTGCATATCCCTCGATAAAATCAGGTACCCCTTTCGGGTCAACTCCAATATTATCGCGTCCTTATTGGAAAAATATTCATATATGATGGGAGCAGTATATTCAATTACGTCGGCAATTTTACGCATACTCAACGCCTGCCATCCCTCTTCCTTAACGATCTGAAGCGAAGCATCCAGGATGTTTATCCTGGTTTCTTCTTTCATTCGTTGTATCCTATCCTTGCTTGCCATTTTAATTACGATATTAAATAATTTAACACCGTTAAGCAAATGTACAGAGTTAAAAGATAAACCGTGTTCATCTGATTGTCAAATTTTGGTGGGTTGAGCAAGTGCTTAAGTTAATTGGTGAAATTCAACGGTCTAAAATTGCATTTGACAGCAATCGCTGCCTCACGAAACGTTCCGATGGAACGTAAAAAAGGTTCTCTACGTTTCTACCATCGGGACGTCTCGTTGGGACGATCATTGCTTTAGAATTTGTACCACTGTGGTAATTAGGCCTATGCGTATCTGTTAACGAGATGCTCTTTTAAGACAATTGTGGCCTGAAGTTCGTCCCATCGGGACGTTTGGTTGGTAGAAAAGAATCAACATGAAATTGCGTTCCATAGGAACGCTTGGTGAATTAGGTTGTTACCAACCTGATCTATCCTATCTCTATATTTAAGCCAGACACATTTTTTTTACGCCGCAATACTAATCCGGTAATTACCGGGAGTAACGCCAAATTTCTCTTTAAACAGGCGAATAAATGAGCTCGCTGAATCAAACCCAACTAAATTTACTATCTCTCTTACTTCATAACCGGAGTTTTTTAGTAGGAATTTGGCTTGGGAAAGCCTTAACTGAATAAGATATTGATGGGGCGAACAATTGAAAGTTTGCTTAAATGTTCTGTAAAAATGGGTAGGAGAAAGACAGGCGTATTCGCATATTTCATCCAGGTTAATTGCCTGGTTATAATTACTCAGCATGTAATCTTTTGCATTATTTAACCGCCTGAACAATTCTTTCCGGGTTGCATAGTTTAAGACATTCAACTGGTCGGTTTTTGATAGCACCTCCTTATTATAAATGCGGTAGAAATTTATAAGGGAATGTATTAAATATTCGTTCATCAAAAGATCGTTATAATTATCACTGTTGAAAAGATTCTTTAAATGCTGCGTATTAAAAAACATATCCCCTTTCATAGGATATAACGTTTCCAGGAACCTCGGAGTTGGGTTTTCCAGGATCGGAAAAGGCTCATCAAGCAACATCGAATCTGACGAATTCATACTATGATGAAAGGAATTCAGAAATTGCTGGTTGTATAGTAGCGAAATCGTATTTACCGGAAACTCTGAAAAAATCTCGCGGTTAAACACTGTACCTTCATTAATCACCAGGAAATTTCCGGGATAGATTTTCAGTGTTTTATTTCCGAGTTTGTATTCTTCGCTCCCGTCAAAAACTATTCTTATAGAAAATTCATGGCACTCATTGGCGTAATGGGCGTTTTTGGTTATTTCGCTATAAACCTTATTTTGATTATTTAAAATCTGAATCTTTTTCATGGTCTTACATGTCAGAATAATCTCTCTTTTCCAGTAATTTATATATGTTCCTGTGTTCGTCTATAATTATGGCCTCAAGGCCGTTCCGCGTATATTGCGGCTTTTTTTCAAACTTTATTCCTGTGGCATTTAACAGGTGATAATCCCTCAAACAATCATCAGTATTCACAACAATTACATCATCCGAGCCAAAGTTTGAAACGGGGTTGGTTTTCGGGATTAAAAAGTATTTATTACCAAAACTGTTGCAAATCAAAAAGCCTTGTCTTTCGGATATCCTTCTTCCCGGTATGCCGCTTTTAAAAAAGCCGAAATACTTCATTAAAAACCTGCAGGCATTTTCGGGTTCGTAAACGCTTAATTGAAAATCGATAGCATCCTTTATCATAGATAAATAATATGGCAAATAATATTTATAACAAAGTTATCCCTGGCCATTAACTTTTTTCTCCACCCAAAAGGGGGATTTTTTAAATAGTTAACCAACAGATAATTTCTATTTCTCCAAAATGGTAGGATTCGAATATTGAGTGGAATGGATAATCTCGAACATTGTAGTTTAAGAAATTAACTGACTCATTAACTTATTAACTAACCACTATGGATACACTTCAACTCTCTCCCTAAGCCCATTGGTTATTAGCCCACACTCAAATAATTAGTTGTTAAATCGCTTTAATCATTAACCATGTTAACATGAAAAAAATTTTACTTATACTATTATGTATAAGCATTTTGCTTATACAGCAATCATTTGCACAAAATCAAAACGTTACGGGTATAGTAACGGCTAAGGAAGACGGGTTGCCGCTTCCGGGGGTATCAGTAAAAATAAAAGGGACAAATTTTGGCGCCCAAACTGACCAGGCCGGAAAGTATACGTTAAACGTACAAGCAGGTGCAATACTTGTTTTTTCGTTTATTGCCTATACAACACAGGAAGTCCCGGTAAACGGAAAAACCACATTAAATGTGGTTCTGGTTCAAAATAGTAAGCAATTAAACGAGGTTGTAATTAGCGGAGCGCTGGGTATATCACAGCGGGTAAAGGCTTTGGGATATTCAGAAAGTACGGTAAAACCCGACCAGGTGCTTCAAAAATCTGAGCCCGACCTGCTGAAAAATCTGGAAGGAAAGGTAGCAGGTGTTGACATCAGGACATCGAACGGTACGCCTGGTGCGGCGACAAGAATTACGATACGAGGAAATTCGTCATTTTTTGGGGATAACCAACCGCTCATTGTTGTTGACGGGGTTCCTTATAGCAACGACCAGGTTAATACTACTGCCAACCAGGTAAACGGCGGCGGCGCATACGGTAGCGGCATTGCCAATTTAGACCCCAATGATATTGCCGGTATAACCGTATTAAAAGGTGCGAGCGGCGCTGCCTTATATGGTTCGCGGGCCTCAAATGGTGCAGTTTTAATTACTACAAAATCCGGAAGCGCGTCCAGAAGTAAAAAAGGTTTTGAAATTACTTTCCGAAGTTCAGCATCAATTGAACAGGTTGCCAACTTGCCCGACTATCAAAATCTTTACGGCGCGGGTACGCAAAGCAATTATTCAAATTCAAACGGATCATGGGGACCCGCATTTACATCCCTTTCCACCATTCCTGTATGGCCCGATTATAAAGCGGCCTACCCTGACATGTTTCCCGGGTCAACTGTACCTTATGTGGCGTATCCAAATAACGTAAAGGATCTGTTTAAGAACGGTTCTGTTTTTGAAAACTCCATAACTTTTAACGGCGGCGATGAAAAAAACTCGGTATCATCTACCGCCTCGCAGCTAAATCAAAACGGTTATCTCATTAATTCAGATTATAAACGGTCGGCCTTTGCCCTTGGTGGAAGCTCAAAATTTAACGATGGCGTCAATGTCCATGCAAATATGAGCTATACGCGGTCAGTCCAGACGGGAGGTTTTTATGGGGATAACCAGATAGGCGGCGTTCCGTCCGAGTTTGCACGGACCTTATTTTTAGCACGAAACTGGGATTTAAATTTACCCTACGAAGATCAGAATGGGATTAGCTTAACGCCTAACGGAGGATCGCAATTTGATAACCCCCGATGGTCAGCTATTCATAATACGATAACAACTGATGAAGAACGGGTTATCGCCAATTTCAGGGCCGACAAAGATTTGGGAAAATGGGCCAATCTGTCATTTGCGCTTGGAACAAATGTAAATAGGTTGGATAGGAGGGAGCTTATTGACATTGGTTCGAGAGCGGCCGCAGGGCTTGGAAGCCTTACAGTTGACGCCGTGAGAGACCAGGAAATTGAATCGAATACATTGTTAACGTTTAAGCCAAAATTGCCTAGCAATTTTACAATGAAACCGGTGATAGGTTTCGAATATAACCAGCGCACAAATACCCGTAACCAACAAGTGGGTAACCAATTTGTAACTAGCGGTATATATGAATTGACAAATACATCCCAACAGATTTTTGTAATAGATTCTTATTCACGAAGAAGATTAATGGGACTTTTTGCCAACGTTGACCTGGGATATAAGGATTGGGCATTCGTAACGCTTACAGCACGAAACGATTGGTCATCAACGCTGCCTGAAAATGCGAGAAGTTTCTTCTACTATTCCGCAAATGGATCTCTGGTATTTACTGATGCGCTGAAAATGCAGTCGGACATAATGGATTTTGGTAAGATTCGCGTCGGCTATTCAAAGGTGGGCCATGATGCCGATCCTTACGCTACCAATAACGTGTTTGTGATAGGAAGTAATTTCCTGGGACAAAGTACAGGCTATTTTAATACTTCGGCAAGCAGCCCTAACCTGGCGCCGGAGTTTTCAAAGGAGTTTGAAATTGGTACTCAATTAAGCTTCTGGAATGGCAGAATAGGTTTAGATTTTACCTTCTACAACAAAAACTCTACCTCACAGCTTGCTTCCCTGCCAACGCCACCATCAACCGGATTTACTTCGTTATACACAAATTTTGGTTCAATTAATAACAAGGGCGAGGAAATATCATTAAACATAACCGCGATAAAATCAAATTCGTTCAGCTGGAATATCGCCGGAACTTTTACTCATAACAAAAATATAGTAACGTCCTTAACTGAAGGCGTAACGAGGATTGGATTAACCGTTGCAGGAAACGGCGTTGAAACGGATATTGGCCCATACCTGGAACCAGGCCTGCCCTATGGGTATTTAAGGGGCACCAAAGATTTAAGGGATGCCAATGGCAATCTTCTCATCGATCCAACCTCTGGTTTATTAATTCGTGATCCAAACCAGGGGTATCTCGGAGACCCGAACCCAACCGCTATTTTAGGTTTAGGTAATACTTTCAACTATAAAGGAGTCTCCTTACATATAGGCATGGATGCGACCATTGGCGGAAGCTTTTATTCGACAACCATAAACCAGGAGCTTGGACGGGGTGTAACCCTTGATACACAGGACAGGTTAAGCGGATGGGTTATTCCCGGCGTTTACGGCGATGCCAATACCGGGAAGCCTGTATTGGACGCCAACGGCAAAGAGATAAAAAATACGAGCCGTGTAAGTACGAATGACCTTTATTTTGGAGAGTCGTTTGGGTCGAATGCCGCTTCCGAGTACAGCATATTCGATGCGACAGTATACAGGCTTAGAGAAATAACCGTTGGCTACACTTTTCCAAAATCATTGTACAGTAAGGTGCCCATTGGCTCAATAAACCTGAGCATATCAGGCCATAATTTATGGTATTATGCGCCACATGTGCCCAAGCACACAAACTTCGACCCCGAAACAAACAGCTTTGGTAACAGCAATATCCAGGGCCTGGAATTTAACTCCTCACCATCGGTTCGGCGTTATGGTATTAACCTAAGTGTAACATTTTAATAAAATCTTTCATTATGACACGACCATTAAAATATATAGTACTTGTTGTTATACTAATAACATCATGTAAAAAACAACTGGATATTAATACTGATCCCAACAACCCAACAACTTTGGCGGTATCCAAATTGCTTCCATTGGCGGAAAAAAACGCAGGGATCAGTTTTTCTTACGGCAACGGAACTGTTGGCGGACTAACTCATGTGCTGGCTACCTACATGCACCAAACCACTGTGAGGGAAGATCCGGACCAATACGGCGCCACCGGAGGCGATTTTTATATAGCAGCTAACTGGACCGAATTTTATATATCGGTAATAACAAACCTAAACGTTATTATTTCTGAAGGTACTACACAAGGCAATTTAAAATATGTAGGTATTGCCGAAATTTTGAAAGCCTACGGTTTTAGCCAAATGGTCGATGCTTATGCAGATGTTCCGTACACCGATGCCGGAAAGTTATTGACCAATGTAAAAAATCCAAAGTTTGATAAAGGATCGGCTATTTATCCGCAACTAATTGCGCTTTTAGATAAGGGCATAGCGGATTTGAGCAATACCACTGCTGCAAATCCCTTAATACCAGGTACTGATGACGTTATTTACAACGGGTCGGTGAGCAATTGGATAAAAGCCGCTAACAGTATCAAGCTAAAACTTCTGTTACAGCAGCGCCTTATAACAGATGTTTCCGCCCAGGTAAATGCGTTGATAGCAGGCGGCAATCTTATCAGTCAAACCTCTGAAAGCTTTCTCCTTCCGTTCGGAATAAACGGAGCCACCGATGATAGAAACCCTGGTTTTGGCGAATATTATGCTTCACAGCGAACCGTCTATATCAGCCCGTGGTTCTACGAAATTTTAAGGGGTTATAATCCTAATATTTATACCGGTATTACTGACCCACGGATTCCATATTATTTCTTTAACCAGGTTTTGCCTACTACACCTCCCCTAAATTCCACTGAGTATAGAGACGGAGGATTCATTGCCATATATTTTGGCTCGGTAGGGCCTAACCAGGGACAGAATCAGCAAAACTTCCAAACTCAATTGGGTATTTATCCCGTTGGAGGTCGCTATGATGATGGGAAAGGCGCCATGAATGGAACCACCGCAGTAGGTGTAACCGCATTAAGCGGGACAGGGGCAGCGCCATACAGATTTATAACTTATGCGGATATTTTATATATAGAGGCAGAATTAATGCAGGCTGGCGTTATCACCGGTAACGCAAGGGCAACGTTTCAAGCTGCTATCCAGGAGTCGTTTAACCAGGTAGATTATGTGGTAACTAAATATGTTAAACCGGCGCAGGTTGTGCCGCCAATAGCCGGTACCGCAGCAGCAAATAATTATATCAACAGCATTCTGGCGCAGTATGATGCTAAACCAACGCAGCAATTGGAATCTATTATGACGCAAAAATGGATCTCGAGTTTTGGCAGTTCTGTTGATCAGTATACCGACTATCGACGGACAGGATTTCCAGTAATATTTGATCCGAATAATCCTGTCCAGGCACCTAATCATTTGGTTCAGCCGCCAATAAATGGCGATCCGGCGCTGCCAGGTGCACAATTACCGGTTTCGGTGCAGTGTATCAGAAAATATCCGCTTTCATTGCCGTGGTATAGTATTGAACTAGAAACTAATAGCAATGCACCAAAACAAAAGGAGCCGTCAACATATAAGGTATTCTGGAATCCATAATAATAGATAGTTCAAAAATAATATTTACAGATTCTAATATAATTATCATGAAAAAAGTACTCATATATAGCTTATTAGCATTGACATTCGTAATGTCATGCCGAAAAAGCGATAATCCGATTTTGCCAAAAAATCTTGCAAAGGTGCCCGCGCCATTGCTTAGCATAGATACTACCGGTAATCAGACGATTTCGGGCCAAAACCCTGACTCATTTACAGGAAAGGTTGTTATAGCATCGTACTACGGAAATGCCGATCTGAATGGAGCTAAGTTTAATGCGGTTGTTATCAGGAACGGAGATGCCAGTAATGTCAAAACACTAAAAACCGGTATAACAAGTTTTCCCACAACGGTAACTGTAACGGGCACGGAGTTACACACGCTGTTTGGAACTCCTATTGTGGTGGGAGACTTTTTTGATATAGGTGCCGATGTTATAACCCAGGACGGTACGGTTTATCCGGCTTTCAGCACAGGCCCGGGAACCTTGTACAGTGCTGGAATTTTATCACAACCCGGTTTCAATCCAACAGTTAGATTCACGGCGATCTGCCAATTTACTGCGAGTGCTTATGGCGCTTTTGGTGTACCCACACCTTATGTGGTGCAACAGGATGATTGGGCCGATTATCACCCGGGCGATGTTGTCAATGTAACGGTAATTGACGCTACACACATGTCGTTTAAATACCTGGCTAATAATGCGCAGCCCATTATCATCGTTATTAATCCGGGTACCAATGCAACTTCCGTTAATAGCCAGGTTATCGGCGATTACGGGGCGCCTTTTGGAAATTTCTCGGTAGTAAGTGTGCCAGGTAGTAATAGTGCGGTCACACCATGCAACCTGGGTATTGGTGTTACGTTGCATTTCACCGAATCAAAAGGAACCGATTTCGGGAACGGTACAATTAAACTAGTAAAACAATAAGCCTTATCGTTATAATACGGCTAAATCAAGTAATCAAAAAGCTCAAACTTTTAGTTTGGGCTTTTTGATTCAATAAATTTATTCAGCTTATTAATTCTTAAATTAAGATATTTATATCCAGGACTTAATTTTATAAATTAATATTTGGTTGAATAAACATTTGTTCGCCTCACCCCAAACCCCTCTCCAAGGGAGAGGGGCTTAAAACGGGCAATATCTACAGGAGTGAAGCTAAAGTCCTCTCCTTTGGAGAGGATGAGTGAGGGCTTCGCCGTTTAGGTGAGGCAAACGAACCGATTTTTGTTACAGGTGTTATAACTCAGTCAAACATTAATTTAACCGAATAACTATAATGGTTACTTACAAACGCGTCCATGACATTTAGAAAACTTATTTTATTATTTATCTGCATAGTTATTGCCTGCGCATTTTCATTAAGTGTAAAGGCCCAGAAATATTATTTTCAACACTACGATATCGGCGATGGACTTATTCAGTCGCAGGTTACTTCTATCTGCCAGGACAAAAATAAACAGATATGGCTAACTACTTTAGGTGGGATCAATTGTTTCGATAGTAAGCAGTTTTCAGCCTTTACCATAGATGACGGATTAACGGGAAACTCCTGTTTTTCGCTTACGCAGGATAAAAAAGGCATAATATGGGTAGGCGGTGAAAGGGGCGTAACTGAATTTGGTATAGGAGGATTGAAGAACTATGTTTTTCAACGTAATAAAAACCGGAAAATAGCCAGCATGTTGTCCTGCGATAGTCAGAATAATATATGGGCGATGATTGGGAAAAAATTATGCAAACTAAATAATGGGCAGTGGGAGATGCAAACAGTTGTATCGGATGATGAGAGCATTACTAATTTAAAAATTAACAAAAAAGGTGAGATTTTCGCCGCCGTTTACGGGGAAGGTATTTACAAGCTCGAAAACAACCAATGGAGAATTTTTTGCAGCCTGGCCCAACGGCCTAAAATTCGTTTTGTCGGGGATTTTGTTTTTGATAATTCGAACCCTGATCTGCTGTATTTTATAACAAACGATAGTTTATATTCAGCAAATAAAGGTGTAATTAAATCTGAATTTCCACAATTATTTAAACCCCTTCACCCTGCCTTTACCTGTCTTTTATTGGATAACGAGAATGGGCTATGGATAGGTACCGATAACGGTGCATGTTTATTAAAAAACGGAGCCATAACTTATTTCAATGATAAAAATGGGTTTACCAATGTGAGGGTTTTCTGCATGTTTAAAGACATCGACAATCAAATCTGGTTCGGAACTGATGGCTCCGGGCTTTTTAAATATCGGAATGATACCTTTTTAGTATATGATAAAACGCAGGGATTGGAAAACGAAGTAGTAATGGCGTTGGCAAAAGGTAAAAATAATGAGGTTTACATAGGCAGTAACGGTGGTAAATTATTATGTTATAAAAATAACAGCATGATCGATTTAAAATTGCCGCGTGAGAAACTATCCAGCTTGAGGGTTAACTGCCTTTATAAAGATAGCAATGATAATTTATGGATAGGAACAGATAATTCAGGATTGTGGGTAAAGAAGGGCGACGAATACTCAAAAATTTATACCAAAAGTGGGTCTCCGCCTTTCGCTGTTTTTACAACCATTTATGAAGACAGTTCCCATAACTTGTGGTTTACCTCCAGTAACGGGTGCTTTTATTTAGAAGGCAATGCGTTGGTGAGGGTCACGGATTTTAATTATTACTGTTCGTCGATAATTGAGATTGGAAAAGATTCGATCCTTATCGGGACTTTAGATGGAGTCAGGCTAATAAGGAACAAAAACTTCGACAACGGGTTTTCTGATATTTTGCCGAAAGAACCGGTAAATTGCCTGGCATATAGTAAGCCTTTTGTAATAGCCGGGACAAATGAAAAAGGGGTAGCCATCTACAATTTAAAAACTAAGTCGAAGCAAACGATTTCCAGGAAGACTGGCTTAAACTCTAATATAATTTACAACCTGTTGGTAAATGACAGCAAACTTTGGATAGGTACAGGCAGGGGTGTAAGCATTTATAGTTTGGCCGAAAAAAATAACAGCTTACAATTAAAGGCGATTCCCGTTGACGGCCCTTTGTTCGAAAGCAATCAAAACGCCATATTAAAAGTAAAAGATGACATTTGGATTGGTACTACCCATGGTGCAAACATCTATCCTATTATTTATGGCAACTCTTCAAGTCCGGTACCTAAAATTGTAATTGAAAATGTTCAAACTTACACCAGCAATAAAAAAAATCTCCATTATTCATATTTTAGTGGCTATAAACTACCTGGCAACTTATCGCTCCCTTCTTCCGAAAGTCATATAGCAATTGAATTTCAGGCAATTGAGTTTAATGCGCCAATTGTTTTATATCAGTACATGCTCACAGGATTGGACAAGGCTTATAGTAAACCGAGCCAAAATTCTTATGTTGATTATCCAAATTTGCCTCCCGGAGATTATACTTTTAAAGTAAAGAGTGCCGCCGCGGACAGTTCATCAACAGGTGTTGCTTTATACCAATTTACTGTTACCCCCGAGTTTTACGAAACGGTCTCATTTAAACTTGCTGTGGTATTGCTCCTGCTTTCAACCGTTTTTGGTTTTTACTTATATAAAAGCTATGCGAACAGGCGAAAACTGAATTTTATCCATCAATTAAAGTTACAGGAACAAGAGAATGTGAGGCGGCAAACAGGGGAAGATTTTCACGACGATCTGGGCAATAAACTAACAAGAATAAATATGCTCTCGGAACTTCTGGATAAAAAAATGTCCCCGGAACTGGAAACCGAAAAAAAGCTGACCGAACAGATCAGATCGAGCGCCATTGAAATGTATATGGGGACAAAAAATATTCTTTGGGCCCTGAATCCTGAGAATGATCACCTGGACGAAATAATAAAAGAAATAGAAAAATTTGGCCATTGTCTTTTTGAAAATATGAATATTGTATTCACCGTTTCGTCAAATGATCAGGATACTTCTGATATTAAACTGCCCCTTGGCTACAGCCACAATATCACACTGATTTTTAAAGAGCTGATGAATAATATTTTGAAGCATTCGCAGGCAAATATTGTAACATTTTCATATGAACTGACGTCTTATAATAGAATTTGCTTGGCGATTTCGGACAACGGTAAAGGATATAATATTGACGGGTTACATGAAGGTAACGGGTTAAAAAACATTCAAAACAGAGCCAAAAAAATAAATGGCGAAATAATAATTGATTCCTGCCCCGGCAAGGGAACCGTCACAAAACTGATTATGTTAATAGCATGATTTAGAAATATCTAAAACAGAACTAAAAAAGTAACTGACAATAATAATTGATTAATTAATTGGTGGCCTGGAAGGGAACCACTATAAATTTATTTTGTTAATAGTTGACTTAAAAATGTATACTCCTCCCATAAACATTGTAGTAATTGAAGATGACGTTTTACTGCTTCAAACTTACAAATCGTTACTTGATGGTGAAGATGGCTTCAGCGTTACTGGTGCATACACTTCGGTAGAAAATGCTGAACGGCATTTAATAGCAAACCAACCGGATGTTATACTTTTAGATATTCAATTGCCGGGTATTAATGGAATTGACGCGATACCATTATTTAAAAGGCTCTTGCCAAGGGTTCATATTATCATACTTACGGTGTTTGAATTTGAGCAGCAGATATTTCAGGCGCTGCATAATGGCGCTGCGGGGTACTTAACCAAAGATTCTTCCGCAGCAAAAATTTTCGAAGCGATAAAAGAAGTGCAGGAAGGCGGGGGCCCCATGAGCACAAAAATAGCGAGGATGGTGATTAAATCTTTTGAGAAAAATACGCATTCGCCGTTATCGAGACGGGAAACCGAAATCCTTAGTTTGGTTATGGACGGAAAGAAAAGAAACCAAATAGCAGACGAGCTTTTTATTGAAAGCGCTACCGTAAAAACTCACATTAAAAATATTTACTCAAAACTTGATGTTAATTCGCGGTCGGAAGCAATTAATATCGCCAGGAAAAATAAGTTTATTTAAAACATTCTGGCAAGTCCTATCCCACATACCTGACATCCTGAATCAGAGAACTCAACAACAAATCGATTTGTTAGTAAAATAAAAAGGAATCCATGCCTCGCGCGAAGATTCCTTCAATTAACTATTAACTAATCTTAACTGATCTGAAAAAACTAGCTGATCAAATGTATTGCAACGCATAATATTTGGATGTTCTAAAAATACCATTTGTAAAAAAAGCGTCTGTTATTTTCATTTTTAATAGCGATGGGTCTGTGAACGAATCGCTATTGAAAATAGGAGAGAGGTTATTCTTAACAATAAAATCCTCCCTAAAGGGGGGCTAATAAAGGTAGGTTCTGCACATTGCTTTTTTCGTTTAGTGATCAACTTTGATAAAAACTAAGCGTTATGAAAAACACAAAATTTATGGTTTGTATAATTGTATTATTATCAACCCTAACTATGAAAGCCATTGCAGGCCCCCCAAGTGCTGCCTCCATTACGGTCATTAAAAACTATATAAGTAGCTACATGCACGACGACTTTAAGCTGATGAAAAAAATATTGGCTGACGATGCCAAGCTTAAATTGTCGAGAGGCGAGACACTTCTTGTTCAGTCAAGGCAAAGCATAGTTGATTTTATGCGTGAGTGTGGCAAGATAAACCTGGATTGCGACTCCAAATATGAAGTGCTTTCAAACAGCACAGCAATGGTTATGGCCCGTGTAGACTTTGACTTTCCAAATGCCACTCAACATACCTATTTAGTTATTGAAGAAAATCCGGATAAAGAGTGGAAAATAACGGAGATATGCAAAGTTATCGAAGATAAGGAGGAGTTACCAGCATCAAATAACCTGACCAAAAATTGATATTCCGCGGGCGTTTGTTGCAGTAGATCCCTTAGAAGCAGCAACGCTCTAATCTACATACTCCCCGGCATCGTGCGGGCTCTATTTTACGAAATAAAAAGAGGGCAGGGGAGTATAAAAATCTATTCTACGAAAAGCGTATAGGACAGCCACCAACTGTCCTATTTTTGTTGCGTACACTCCCTCCAAATTGGTAGCGAAAATGTTATATATATTGAAGAAAACAATATCATTTTTTGGATAATTTCATTGATATTTGATTTCACCAGTTTAACCAATTTACCAATCTTCAAAAAAAATTACCACATGGAAAAATCACGCCGGACTTTTATCAAACAGGCCACAATAGCCGGTGCCGGAGTATTGCTTGCTAAAAACAGTTGGGGGGCAAAAAGTTACAAACGTATTATCGGCGCTAATGACCGCGTAAGGGTTGGCGTTGTAGGCTTTTCCGACAGGCATAAAAGCTCCCATATCCCCAGCTTTATGAACCATTACAAAGAGCTGAACTTTGAAGTGGTTGCTGTATCAGATATTTGGAAAAGCCGAAGGGAAGAGGGGGCAGCTGTCTGGAAAGAAAAGATGCAAAATGATGTAAAGGCATTTCGCAATAATGACGAATTATACGATAGTAAATCGGTAGACGCGGTGTTTATCAGCACGGCCGACTTTCAGCATGCCCGCCATGCCATTGAAGCGGTAAAAGCCGGGTGCGACGCATACTGCGAAAAACCCTTTGCCGAAACCATGGAGGACAATCGGGCAGCTCTTAAAGCAATTAAAGAATCGGGTAAAATTGTGCAGATAGGATCGCAGCGTAGGAGCGGAGCCAATTACCACGCGGCTAACGATTTTATCCGCTCGGGTAAGTTTGGTCCGATAACTATGGTTGAATTAACCTGGAACGTTAACCAGCCGGGCCGGTGGCGCAGGCCCGAGTTACTGGGAAAATTGAAAGAATCTGATACCGATTGGAAACGCTGGATTATGAACCGCCCGTACGAAGATTTTGATCCAAGGAAATATCTTGAGTTTCGGCTATTTTGGCCGTATTCATCCGGCCTGCCAGGGCAATGGATGAGCCACCAGATTGATACAGTACATTGGTTTACCGGACTTAAACACCCACGCAGTGTGGCTGCCAATGGTGGTATTTACATGTGGAAGGATGGCCGAAGGAACTGGGACACGCTTACCGCTGTTTTTGACTATGGCCCGTTGGATGATCCTTCAACAGGTTTCCAGGTTACTTTTGGCTCGCGCATGCACAACGGCGATGAGCACCCAGCAGAGATATATTATTCAAATGGCGGAGAATTAAACCTGATAACTAATAAGGTTTCGCCGGTTGGCGGCTTAACTCAAAAAATGGCCTCGGCTATGGGTATGCAGGCCAACTTGTTACCGGAGATTGATCTTGCAAATACCGAACGGGTGGTAGCTTCGGCTAATACCGGCGGCGATGTACTGACATCCAACCACGTTCGTAATTGGATGGAATGTGTGCGTAGCCGCAAACAACCTAATGCCCCGGTTGAAGCAGGGTACAGTCATTCTATAGCCAATATTATGACTAATGCCGCCGTACACACCGGTTACAAAGCCACATTTGATGAGCAAACACAGGAAGTGATGGCTAATGGTAAAGTATTTAAATATTAGTAAGCCACTATGAATTCTAAAGTTAAAAAAGATGTCATGCCGAACTCGTTTCGGCACCCCATATGCAAAGTATACATCAAGCAAGCGAGTTTGCAAAGTGTATACCATGCAAGCCGCTTGTCCTGTGAGGTGCTGAAACAAGTTCAGCATGACTTGCTAAAACGAGTTCGGTATGACTTAGCTTTTTTAAGAGTGATTTCCCTAATTCTCTTTATAGCAATCAATTTAATAACATTGCGAGCTTCAGCTCAGAAAATGGAGCGGGTAACTATCGAGAAATCTGCAAAAGAAAACAGAGTGGATGTTTTTATCGGTGGGAAGCCATTTACCAGTTTCCTGTATCCTGATACGCTTGAAAAACCTGTGCTGTATCCTTTGCGTGCCGCCAACGGAACAATTGTAACACGTGGTTTTCCGCTTAACCCAAAACCGGGCGAACCAACCGATCACCCTCACCATGTAGGTCTTTGGTTTAATTTTGAAAACGTTAACGGCCTCGATTTCTGGAACAACTCCTACGCTATCCCTGCGAATAAAAAAAGTCTTTATGGTTGGATCCGCACCGATAAGGTAATTGAGGCTAAAGGAGGGAAAACGGGTGTATTGGCTTATCATGCCAACTGGATAAACCAGCAAAAACAAATACTTATGGAAGAGACCACCCGTTTTGAATTTAGCGGGGATGCGAACCAGCGGGTAATTGACCGTTTTACAACTTTAAAGGCCGATACAACGATTGTTTTTAACGATGCCAAGGATGGGATGCTGGGATTGCGATTAGCACATGAATTGCAGATACCCGCCACTGAAGATCAAAAATTTACCGACGATAAAGGCAACGTAACGGTTGTAAAAGCAGGAAGCGACCATATAGCCAACGGTAACTATCTAACCAGCGCGGGTAAAACCGGTAACGACGCCTGGAGTACCCGTGGTGTTTGGTGTAAGGTTTTTGGTAAGATGGGGGCCGATTCGGTAAGCATTGCAATAATTGATCATCCTAATAATCCAAATTACCCAACGTTTTGGCATGCACGCGGATACGGGTTGTTTGCGGCCAATCCGCTTGGTGAGAAAATTTTCACCAACGGTAAATCGGCAAAAAACTTAACGCTTAAAAAAGGAGAATCCATGACTTTTAAATATCGTATTGTTATTACCAACGGTAGCGAAACCATAACCGTTGCAAAGCTTAACGAAATGGCTGCAGAGTTTGAAAAAAAATAATGCTATATCAACTATAGAATGTCGCTAGTCTTGAGTCCTAAGTCAAAAGATACATTCGACTTTAGACTTAGGACTAACGACTTTAGACTTGCGACTATTACACTTTATCTCACAGGCTTCGGGAACACCGGTAAACTCTCATGTCCGTCGGCATCCACAGCTTGTACGGCAAATAGGTAGTTGTCTTTTGAATAAGCCAGTGTAGCCGCGTTATCTGTCACGTAAAATTTCTTTTCCCAATAGGGACTGATAGTTTCGCGCATCAAAACATAATAGCCTGCAGGTTTTTTGCCAGTTTTTGGAGCATCCCATTTTAATGTTGTTTTGTTTGTTAATCCGCTGGTTACAACACCAACATTTTGTGGTGTAGCAGGCGCGGTTGCAAGGTTCGCCAAAACAGAGAGATTCATTCGCGCCACCTTTTGCACATAGTTAAAATCGACAAAATCTGGCAGGTCGCCATAGTCAACTCCGTTTTCCGTACGGATATCCTGGTGCTGACGGTGAAAATCCTCATTCATTTCAGTAAACCGTACGGCAGTAAAACCTTGTTGTAAAAATGGCACATGATCCCCTCCACGCAAGTAGCGGTCGCGCCGATAAATTAGCTTTACATCAAGTTGATCCACATAACGTTCTGCAATTTCTTTTACATACCTGGCAAACTCGCGCGAGGGGCTATCATTTTCGCCGCCAAGGGATATTAAACTTGCTATTTGTTTCTCATTGCCTGCCGCTACGGAAGGCACACCTTCGCTGAAAACACGAACGCTGCGATTGTCTTTTAGATCTGTTTCCATCCCACGGGTGTTACCGACAATATCATTGTTAAGCATTGCATCAACATTCCAGTTTTCGGCTTTTGCCCGTTTAGCAACGTTTGCAGAGCCATATAAACCTTGTTCTTCACCCACCACCGACATGAAAATTATAGTTGCAGGGAACGAACGTTTGGCCATTACCCTTGCCAGTTCCATTGATACAGCCGTGCCTGAAGCGTCGTCATTAGCGCCGGGTTCAACACCATTCGGATTCATTACATCGTTTATACGGGAATCATAATGACCGGACACTATATAAACCCTTGTATCGTTTGGATCGGTTCCTTTTAAAATAGCTAGCACATTTTTAAGGTGTATAGGTTTGTCGACCCTATCACTTTTTGGCTGAGTAAATGTATCGAACTGAACTTTCATCCTGCCACTGGATTCAGCTGCATATTTTTCCATTTCAGCTTTTATCCAATTACGTGCAGCCCCGCTGCCTTCGGTAGTGCTGGTGGTATCGCTTAACGTATGGCGTGTTTTAAAACTTACCAGCTTGCGGATTGTAGCCTCAATATTTTTTGACGATACCTCATCAACCATTTGTTTGATGGCTGCATCTTGTTTGATGATGGTTTGAGCCGATAGGTTTGAAAAGAAAAAGAACGGGATAGTAAATAACAGGTATTTCATGATGATTTTTTTGTAGATTCTGTGATACGTTCCAAATATATTTTTATTTATTAAAGACGGTTTTACGCCAGCCTGATTAGCATGGTTCATTTAGTATAGGTGCGCTAACTATTTTGTAGTCTGGATGCAATTTTGCGTTTACTCTTTTTACTTATTCCTACTAATATATCACCGATTATTATCTTTGACAAACATGGGAGACACAATATTTTGCGTCTCAGATTTTGTACATTAGAGACGCAAAATATTTCGTCTCTACGATGAATAATTCTTTTATTGAATTTTGAACTTAATGTCTTCCAAAACTTTTTTTTGTATTGACGCACATACTTGCGGAAACCCAGTGAGGCTTGTAGCGGGTGGAGGCCCCAACCTTGCCGGTAATAACATGAGCGAGAAGCGCCAGCATTTTCTGAAAGAATATGACTGGATACGCAAGGGATTAATGTTTGAACCGCGGGGGCATGATATGATGTCGGGCAGTATTCTTTATCCTCCTCACAATCCTGAAAATGACGTGGCTGTTTTGTTTATTGAAACCAGCGGGTGTTTGCCGATGTGTGGGCATGGAACTATCGGTACCATTACCATCGCTATTGAGGAAGGTTTGATCAGTCCAAAAACTCCCGGCATTGTGCGTATGGAAGCGCCTGCAGGTTTGGTGTTGATTGAATATAAACAAGAGGGCACCAAGGTTAAATCAGTAAAACTGACCAATGTGCCAGCTTACCTCGCCGCTGAAAATTTAGAAGTAGAGTGCCCCGACCTGGGTGTGCTAACAGTTGATGTGAGCTATGGCGGTAATTTCTATGCCATTGTTGATACACAACCCAATTTTAAAGGGTTGGAAAATTATACTGCTGATCAGTTGATATCGTGGAGCCGGGTATTAAGGCAGCGCATAAACGAAAAATATACTTTTGTACATCCGGAAAATCCAACTATTAACGGCTGTTCACATATTTTGTGGTCCGGTAAAACTATATCTGCGGAAGCTACAGCCCGAAACGCCGTTTTTTATGGGGATAAGGCTATCGACCGTTCTCCATGTGGCACCGGAACATCGGCACGCATGGCGCAATGGCATGCAAAAGGAAAATTAAAAAAAGGAGATACCTTTATCCACGAAAGTATAATTGGCAGCCAATTCATTGGCCGGGTTGAGGATGAGGTAAAAATTGGCGATAAGCAGGCGATTATACCAAGCATAGAGGGCTGGGCGAAAGTATATGGTTATAATACCATAAAAATTGATGATGATGATCCGTATGCTTATGGGTTTCAGGTGATATAAAATATAAAAGCGTCATTGCGAGGAACGATGCAACCTCTGAACTGTGCAAATAAAACCGATAAATGTAGTTGGAGGAGGAAAAACGCCTCGACTATAATTACCTTTTGTTGACTTGCATTTGTATAGTTTGCTTTCCCGAAATATCGGGACAGGTTGTTCCTCGCAATGACCGGCAGAAATGATATGAGTAAAGCAATAATAATTGGCGGTGGTGTAATAGGTTTGTTTTCGGCGTACTACCTGCATCAATCGGGCTGGGAAGTTGATGTTTTGGAGCAGGGTGACCTTTCGGACAATTGCTCTTTCGGCAATGCAGGAATGATAACACCGAGCCATTTTGTGCCTTTAGCCGCGCCCGGCATGGTCGAGCAGGGCATCAGGTGGATGTTTAACAGCAAGAGCCCTTTCTATGTTAAACCTTCCTTTGATCGCGAACTTATTGGCTGGGGTTTAAAATTCTTGAAGAGTGCAACCAAAAAACACGCAGAACACTCTGCGGGCGGATTAAGGGATATTTCTCTTTTGAGCAAAGCGCTTTATCACGAGTTTGAAAAAGACTCGGCTATTGATTTTGGTTTGACGGACAACGGTATATTAATGCTTTTCAAATCGCCAAAAGTTGAGGAAGAAGAACTTCACATGGCCGAAAAAGCTACAAACCTGGGTTTAGATGCGCAATATCTTACACCTGCTGAATGTCGCAAATTACAACCTGATATTGAACTGGATATATCAGGTGCAGTGCATTATCATTGTGATGCGCACATGTACCCTAACAACTTAATGAAAGGTCTGATAAAATATCTTGAAACATCAGGAGTACGTATTCACCGGAATAGCAAGGTAACCAAGATCAATCACGAAGCCGGTAAAATAATATCGGTAAGTACCGATAATAAAGATTTTATGGGTGATGCCTTCGTGGTTTCCGGAGGCTCGTGGTCGCCGGGCATCGCAAAGCTTGCCGGTTTAAATGTGCCACTGATGCCCGGCAAGGGTTATTCCTTTATGGTAAACAACCCAGTTAAACAGATGACGATACCTTCTATCTTGTGCGAGGCGCGTGTAGCAATAACTCCGATGAACGGGAGTATCCGATTTGGCGGTACTATGGAGATCGGAAAAATAAATAAGCAGATAAATATCAACAGGGTTAAAGGAATTGTAGAATCAGTGCCTAAATATTTCCCTGATTTTAAACTTTCGGTGCCCGAACAGAGAGACATCTGGTTTGGCTTCCGCCCGGTTTCGCCCGATGGTTTGCCTTATATCGGCATGTCGGGTAAATTTAAAAACCTGGCAATAGCAACAGGCCACGCCATGATTGGTTTAGCATTGGCACCCGCAACAGGTAAGCTTATTTCGGAAGTAATTGGCGGTAAGGAAACGAGCATGGATATCAATCTGTTTGCTCCGGGAAGATTTCAATAGAGCGCTAATTATTATTCCCCCGGAATCTTATAATAATATATTGGCGCATAAACTCCTTCACTTGTAGTATAGTATCCTTTGCCATCAGGCGTAAAGCCGATGGCCTCGCCTTGCTTTTCTTGCTTATATGGTAATATCTGTGGTTTTCTCTTTAAGGTTTTCCAGATAGGTTCATCGTTTTCACGTTTCCAGTAATAAACCCTGCTATAATTTTTTAGCAAAACCTGCTTCCCGTCTTTTGAAATATCGCCGGCTGTGATCCACTTAAAGACTTTGTAACCTGCAAAGAAAAGATTACAGCGTTTAGTTAAAAACAGCGTATCGTTTGGCTTAAAATCTAAGGGAGAGGTGTATACCGTTACGGAATCGCGCCTTTTTGTTACAATATAAATTAACCGTTCGACGGGGTCTACCATCAATGTTTCCGCATCTCTTGGGCCTTCCGGATATTTTAAATGAATTGCATCGGCAGGGGTATTTACAGTGGTGTCTTTTACCCACATAGGGTTTTCTTCCATCCGGTAAACGGTTATGTAGGGATGATTAGAATGATTATCCCCAATATCGCCAAGATATACATAGCTCTTGCCTTTTATAGGTCCGGGGCCAACGGCTATATCTTCACAATCGTTAACACCCTGCTTTTCTCTCGGGTCGCCTTTAAAATAAATGGTTGATTTTAATGTTCCGTCGGGCAGTATAGAAAAAAAACGGCTGGTGTCACCGCTATCATTGTGTACATAGTAAAGGTCTGCATTTGTGCCCGATGGAGCGAGACCCGACGCAGCGATACCGGAAATTTCGTCCAAATCGCGCGCCTGAAAATGACCCACCAGCATGTTTATTTTATTTTCTTGCCGGTGACGGGAATACCCGTAAAAAAGCAGGAGGAGTACGACGGGTATTAATATTTTTATTTTTTTCCGGCGGCTCATGCTTATTTGGATATTTCTTATCTATATATCATACAAATAAACCGTTTTAATCCCATAATATTAACAAAAAGGACTTCGTCGAATCAGACAAAAAAATTAAATACAAATTTTATAAAAGACGCGAACGATTATGCTTTTTCAAGTTCCATATCCGGCTTTACAGCATCGGTCAACGCAACTTTTCCTCTTTCCTTTCTCACTATCCGGTGAAAAAGAGAAATTTCACTGTCGAACAAAAATCGGAAAAATAATTTGGTCCAGGAGGTGTGATAAAATAATGTATCATAATACTCCGGCGCGGTTTTCCTGATTTGTGGAAGTTTGTTCCATGGGATGGAAGGAAAATCGTGATGTTCGTTATGGAAGCCTACGTTGAAGGCTGCTATATTAAGTATGCCGTAGTAGCTGTAAGTTTCCTGCTCCTCAGTAAAAGTTAAATAGTGTTCTTGTACCCAACGTGCACCCACCGGGTGAAGGCCTATTGAGAACCAGAAACTTGCAAACAAAAATACAATTGAATGCCATCCAAAGAAAAACCATATTGCAGCCGTAAACACAACCTGCACAACCATATTTACCAACATCCACTTGTCAAAAAACTCTATTTCCTTCAATCTCGATACCCTGGTACCCTGAAATAAAGGAAAAAATAAAAGCCACAACGTTTTCCCTAAAAAAGAGTTATTTATCAATTTTGCTTCCCACTTGTTTGGCAAGTCTGCATCGAGTTCATGAATACCTTGAAACGCATGATGCTTAAGATGATACTTTTCAAATGAAATTGCACCCGGCATTATATGAGGAAGATTCGCCAACATAGAAGCCCATCTATTGGCATTGTGACTCTTAAATAGCAGTTGGTGAGTACATTCATGTATCATTACAAACAGTGCGTGATTTGCAAAGGCCCCGTAAAAGTAAGCCAGGCCGAAAATAAGCCACCAGGATTGGTCGCGTACCAACCAGGCAATTGCTATCATTGATCCTACTAAGCCAATAATAGCAAAAATGGTTAACGGATTTTTCCCAATGAGATTGCGTACATGAGGGAATTCTTTTAAAATTTTTTTAGTTCGAACGCGGTGCGGTTCAGACTCCTGCGAATAAACGAAATCGGTTTTTTTAATCATTTTGCTTTAGAGGAACAATATTCTCACGGGTGTAAATATAAAAAAAAGGAGCGAAAACTATTATTGATGATAATTTTCGCTCAGAAAATACAAAAAAATCTGGCTATAAGTATCCGTAATTTTAAAATATGTGTAAACGCCTCAATTTCATTGTGGTTTGTAAACCAATACTTTAAATGAATTTGGAATTGCTTTGCGTGTACCTGGTTCCATATCCGGCGCGCTTAAATAGATTTTATTGGTTTTCGCATCAAAAGCCATTGTTTTAGCCCGATTCTTTGTGGCGAGCGTTTGAATCACACTGTAATTATCGGCCGACTCTTGTTTTATGATGGTTGTAGTGCCATCACCATTTGAGCAAAAAATAATTTTGCGTGCCGCGTCGTACACTACTGCATCCACTCCGGCACCGATCGGCACGGTAGTTATTACCTTTCCGGTACTGATGTCAACAACGCTCATGCCTTTATTTTCGCGGCATACGGTAAATATCCTATTGTTTGCAGCATCCAAGGCAATACCTGTAGGTCCACCACAGGGAGCAAGCGGATATTTTTGAATAACTTTCAATGTTGTTACATCAATGACATTTAAGGTGTTTTTGTCTTCCAGGTTGTTATAAATTTTCCCTTTGCCGTCCGACACTGCAAACTCCGGGCCGCCGCCAAGATCAACCGTTCCTACCTGTGTAAGTGTGTTTGGATCAACAACAGACGAATTATTGCTTTCGCCGTTAAAGCTAAAAACACGATCAGAAAATGGATCGTAAATTATACCATCAGGGCCTTTGGCATCAACCGGGATCGTTTTTATAATCGCAAGCGTTTTTAAATCGAATGCTACTACTGCATTTGCACGTCCATCGCTGATAAACCCCCGGTTACTTTTATTAACAATAGCTATGCCATGTACCCCCTTCATTCCGTCAACCACACCAACCGGTTGTTCTGTGTCCAGGTCGATAACGTTAACGGCTGTCCCGTGCGAAACATATAAACGGCGGTTTACAGTATCAATTGAAAGGTAATCATAACCTGCATTACCGGGTAATGCTATGGCTTTGTCAAACACATAGGTTTGCGCAAAAAGAATATGCGGCGTACCGGTTAACAATAATAGCGCCGCAACGGCAAAAATGATCTTTTTCATAGTATTAGTGAGGTTTGTTTAAGTACAAATGTCAGCTATAATTCTGTTGAAAGATTGTATAATTTAGGCACGTTCGCCATTCAATCCGCCAGGAGATTGAAAGTTATAGTTGCGGTATAAAACATGCATCATGCTCGGCAAAACTATAAGCAATAAGGGCAACGCCGCCAAAAAGCCACCAATAACGGCAATAGCTAGAGGCTGGTGCAGTTGTGCTCCGGCCCCGACACCGAGAGCCAGGGGCATCAATGCTATAATTGCCCCTAAAGCTGTCATTAATTTCGGCCGTAATCTTGTGGATATCGAAAAAATGATTGCTTCGTCAACGCTTTGATCTACATTATTATTCTGGTTTTCTATAGCGCGCTGTTTAAATTGTAAAAAAGTAAATATTGAATTTTCACCTATTATACCCACTATCATGATCAGCCCGGTGTAGCTGCCTACATTTAAAGGCGTTTTAGTAATAAATAATGCCAGCAGACTGCCTGCTATTCCCAAAACTGCTATCACCAATATTAAGAATGCTATTCTGAATTGTTTAAACACAAAAAGAATAACTGCAAATACCAACAAGCTGGAGGTAATGAGAATAATAAGCAATTCTTTAAATGATTGCTGTTGCTCGGCGTAAGCACCGCCGTACTCAATATGGTATCCCTGCGGCAGATCTATTTTTTGTGCTACACTTTTTTGAATGGCGGGCATTACGGAGCCAAGGTCGGCGTTCTCCAGGCGCGCACTCACTACACCCATTGATTCCAAATTCTCCCGGTTGATTTCTGCGTCGCCTGCTCGTAGATCAACAGAGGCCAATTCACTAATAGGAATAAGTTTGCCGTTAGGAACAAAAACAGTTTGGTTTTTAATGCCAGTGACATTTAAATAACGATTTCCTGGATAAACCATCCGAATGGGCGATAATTGTTCACGTTCCAGCATATTACCTATAATATTCCCTTCAAGGGCTGTTTGCACTTGGAATTGTAAGCTGGCAGGAGTAATATTATATTGGGCTAGTTTACTATAGTAAGGATCAACGGCGACCGACGGACCTGCAATAACAATTCCATCAAAAACATCGGCTGTTCCTTTTACACCACTAACAATTTCAGCAGCCTGTTTTGAAAGACTTTGCAGTTTCTGCTGATTATCCCCAAATATCTTTATCTCAATGGGCTGTACCGAGGTCATAAGGTCGCCGAGCATATCAGCTATCACTTGTCCAAAATCGATCCTTAATGCCGGCTGGTCAGCAGCAATTTTTTTACGGAGGTCGCTTATTACTTCTTCAGTTGTTTTATCGCGTTTCTTTTTTAGTTGTATCAGGTAATCGCCTGTATTGGGTTCGGTAATAAAAAAACCCATTTGTGTACCGGTTCGCCGCGAATAAGCCGCTACCTCCGGCTCACTAGTAATAATTTTTTCAACTTCGCGAAGCATTCGGTCGGTTTCATCCAGTGAAGTTCCCGGTGGCGAAGTATAATCGAGCACTATGCTTCCTTCATCCATTTCAGGTAAAAAGCCGGTTTCAAGCAGCGGTGGTACTATTACAATTGCAACTACCAATCCGGCTATTATACTGAGGCTAACATAAGGCCTTAAAATAAACCATCTTACCCATCTTTGCTTTTTAACATGATGTTCTTCTTCCCGCTTAGTATCAGCAGCATTATTCGGTTTATGCCTGCTCAGCATCAGGTAAACCACCGGTAAGCCTATCCAGGTAACAAAAAATGAACATACGAGCGTTATAATCATCGTATTGGTTAGTACATGAAAATATGCACCGGCAACGCCGCTCATCAACATAAATGGTACAAATATTACGATAGTGCTAACGGATGAACCCACCATTGCAGGGAACAGGTAATCAATGGCCGTTTTTATTAATTTTAGCGGATGCTCCTTTGGATGCTCTTCATGGGTACGGTGTATCTGTTCCATTACCACAATAGCATCATCAATAATTAAACCCAAAGCTGCCGCTATGGCGCCCAGCGTCATAATATTGAATGTATAACCTATTGCATACAGCACAATAAGACTTAAACAAAGTGTTACCGGTATAGTAATCAGTATAGTAGCGCTAGCCTTTACCGAACGCAGGAATACTATAGCTACAATAATAGCCAGTAGCAAGCCTACCCATAAACTGTCACTTACACTCTTTATCGAGTCGTTAACAAAATCCGCCTGTATATAATAAGGTTTAATAACCACGTCGCGCGGTAGTACTTTTTGCAGGTCGGCAACCTTTTTTTCCATATCAGCCGAAAGCAACACAAGGTTGGTATTCGGCTGTTTTATTACGGCTACTAAAACGCCGCTATGGCCGTTGGCATTTATTCGCGTATACTCAATGCCTTCCTGGATACCAACATCCGCAATATCCTTTAATAGCACTATTCTTTTTCGGTTATTGCTGATAACGAGGTTTTGCAGTTGATCGATAGTATTTATCGTGGCATCAGTTACTGTAAGGTAAAGCATTTTATAATCAGACAAATACCCTTCTGATTTTACAAAATTGGTTGTACTTAGCGTGTTACTGATGATATCCGGCGTTAAGCCGAGGGCACTCATTTTTCGTTGGTTAAGTGTAATCCAGTATTCCTTAGCCTTACCGCCAATAATCCTGATCTCGGACACGCCCTCTACCTGTGATAAAAATGGTTTAACGGTATAAGTTGCTATTTGGCGCAGCTCGATCGGCGATCGTGTATGACTTTCCAGTGTATAGCCACTTACAGGCAATATTGAAGGGTTCATTCTTTCCACCGAAATATTTACATCGGCCGGAAGGTCGTTTTTTATTCCATCTATGCTTGCCTGTATTTTTTGAAGGCTCAAATCAATATCTGCACCCCAATCCATATATGCGGAAATTTCGCAGCTTCCGCGACTGGTTATACTTCTTACTGTGTGAAGATAGGGTACTTGTTTTATGGTATTTTCAAGGGGTTTGGTTACCGTTACCATCATTTTGTTAACGGGCTGTAAACCTTCGTCTGCTATAACCTTAATTTTAGGAAAAGTAATTTCAGGAAAAAGAGACCTTTGAAGCTTTGAATAAGTAAACAAACCGCCCATAATAATAATGGCCAGCAATAAGCTAATGGGCTTTCTATGGACTATAAAAGTATCTTTGATTGGGGTCATGGCTCAACAATTTTAACTTTAGCCGTATCTGGCAGTCCATAATTACCGCTAACAACGATTTTGTCATTTGCTGAGAACGTAGGAGATAATATTTCAACGCGGTCGCCCGATACAATACCTTTCTTAATAGGTACCTTTACTGCTGTTGTGGGATTAATGAGCTTCATTACCCAAAATTCGGTTTGGGTTTCGTTTGAAAGAATTGCCGAATTTGGCAGCGATTCGGTATTGCTTTTAGCTGCTTTTACAATTCTTGCTCTTGCCACCAGGTTTTCGGGTATTTGCCCGCCACTATTTATTCTTATAACTACGCCTTGTGTTTGGGAAACGGTATCTACACTTGGCATAAATGATTTTACCACGCCCGTTAATTTTTCGCCTCCTGGCAAAGTAAGATCAACCTGTTGCCCTGTGGTTACATATGATCGTAATTCGTAAGGTAGTTGCATTAAAAATACAAAGCTGGAATGTTCGCTTATAATAGCTAATTGTTCTCCATCCGCTACATAATCGCCGACCTGGTGACTTAACTGGGATACATAACCCGATGCCGACGCTTTAATTTTATTTACACCCGAAAATTTGAAAGCTGTATCCAGTAAATTAATGTCGCTGCCGATGGTCTGCGACTCTTTAGTTTTGACAACAAAAATTATTTGCCCCTTGTTCACATTTTGACCGAGTTGCGTATTTACCAACTGAACATACCCATTGGCATTCGACTTTACAAAACTTTTTTGAAGGGTAGCTGAAACTGCATTCAAATCGATATAATCAGTTAAAGTGCTGTTATTAACGGTAGCTACCGTGACAGGGGTTTGCGATACTACCTTCGCATCCTCGTCATCTGCAGGTTTCTCATTGCTTTTGCAGGAGAACAGCCATATGGAAAGACCCATAATAAAATAAAGCTTCCAGAAGCCAGCGTATTTATGTATCAGTATTTTCATGTTATTTGTTCCAGTAATTTAGCTGATTAATGAGCTGTAACTTATTTATAGTAGTTGTGGTTTTCAGGTTTTTTATAGTGAAGTAATTATTAACTGCTAATAGCAGATCCGCAATCCTTAGATCTCCCGTTTGCAGAAGTTGGGTGTCAACTTTTATCAAAGTTTCAGAGTATTTAATCTGGTCTTCAACTTGATTAAGAAGAATGTTACTTTCTGTAATTTGTTGATTTATCTGTACAATTTGCTGCCTGTACTGCACATTGAAAAAGGCTTCATAGTTTCTGCGGGTCTCTTCTTCCAGTGAAATCTTGCGGTACTGCATTTTTCGCTGCCCCCCGTCGTAAATAGGAATTGTAAGATTAAAGCCTGCGCTAAGGCCAAAATTTTTATAAGCCTGCCCCATAAAATCAGAATTATAGCCTCCGTCAGCGCCAATATTTATTTTGGGTTTGTAACTAAAATCGACCAATTGGCGACTATTTACCAATTTTAAGCTGTCCAATTTATATTGTTTGAAAAATATGCTATTGCTGATGCCCGGCAACATGGTTATATGGATATCGGGTTCCTGCAATTCAACCGTGCTTGTATCAGCTACTCCCACCAAATAATTTAACGTTGCGTAATCGTTTTTGTATTGCAATATTGATTGCGAGAGCTGTAGTTGCTGCTGTTTTAAAGTAACCAGGAAAATCAGGTAATCGCTTTGACGGTAAACGTTCGATCGGGTAAGCCTTTTTAACATATCTTCCCCCTTGCTTAGCAGGCTAACAATTTCACGGTTAAATTTTACTTGTTGCAAGCTTCCAAATGCGGTTATATATTGCGTTGTAATAGCTTTTTTCAGATCCTGTTCAGATATTTTAGCAGCATTTTTTACTGATTGCGATAACAAATTTAGTGCTTCAACTTGTGCTCCCAGGTTTTTTTTGCTCACAATTGCCTGATTTACTCCCATCAAGGCATTTAAAGTATGAGCATTTGTAATTGCCTCGGAGTAGCCATATCCATTTATGGTTGGTGCATACAATCCGGTGCTGTTTATATTAACCTGTGGTTTATAACCGGCAAGCAGTCGTAAACTATCAACCTGGTTTGAGGCAACCTGATTGCGGAGATCTTTCAGTAAGGGGCTATTGTTTTTGGCAATCTCAAGATAATGGTCAAGTGTGTAAGTTTGAGCCATTAAAACGGATGAGGAAAGCGCACATAAGATAAAACTGAAAAACCTTTTCATTCAATATATAAGTCTTTATTGCGAAAATATAATTTAATTCTGTATAAATTTCGAACAACATGTAACATATATGTATAATGATGCCCGTTGTATGCTTAGATAAAGCTTATAGTGAAAATATGAAAAGGTGAGCTATATTGATAGTTTAATGAAAAGTTGAAATTCTCGCATATTTGCTTTGAGATGGTCAGGCCTAGGCCACTACCTTCCGACCCGGACGATTTATGGAAACGAGTAAATATTTTGTCAGTTAACTCCAGGTCTTCTCCTGTATTTTTAATTATCAGGTTTTCGGCAGTTAAATTTATTATAATCTCGCCGCCTTTGTAATTATGCCTTATGGCATTGCTTATCAAGTTATTCAATAAAATTTCGATCAGGTAACGGCTGGCGTAAATTTCTTTATCAGTAAGGGTGTAGGTGAGTTTCAATTCTTTATCTGCGAATATTTCATCAAACTGAACTATCATCTCCTCAACTAATATTCGTAAATTAATTTGCTGCTGATCATGAAGCAGGCCGTTCTCAATTTTAACGAGCAATAATAAAGATTGATTTAAACGGCTTAATCTGGATACGCCACTATAAAGATCATTGAGTAATTTGCTTTGCCTGTCGCTGAACTTTCCGGTTTGTATCAGTGTATCTAACTTTGAATTTATTACCGCAATGGGTGTGAGCAATTCATGTGAGGCATTCTCGGTAAATGTTTTTAGATCCTTATACTCATGTTTTGCCCTGGAAGTCATGGCAGTAACCGTGTTGTTCAATTCATTAAACTCATCTATACTGGTAGTTAGTTTTGGAATTTCTTTACTATCTGCTATATTAAACAACCTTAACTCTTCCATTATGCTATAGAAAGGCCGCCAAAGCTTATTTAAAATTATTCTATTGGTAATCAATAAAACCAATAATAAAAGTAAAATTACACCGCCCGTTATTGTAAAAATAATCCGAATGAGGTCTTCAGTTTCTACTTTAGAAACAATTATAAAGATTTTGTAGTAGTTGCGTCCAACGGTAACTGATGATATTAACCCCCGGCCCGGTTCAAACTCCCCAGTACCATTATGTTTATGCTTGTGTTTTTTACGGCCATCATCAATTCCCCATTTCTCAAAATACGTTGTATTAATGAACTGCCGTGTTACAGAGCCCGGAGTAGCCGATATGAAGGTGATCTGCTGGTCGTTTGATTCAAAGGTTTGCGGTAATTGGTGGTTCAGTTTAACATATTCAAATATTTCATTTTCCTCAACTATAAGCTCCCTGTCTTTCTGATTGGTTAATATCAGGCTGATGGCCTGATAGTAAATAATGCCGGTTATCAGCAGTACCAGTATTGTGGTGATTAGGTTTACGCGGTTATACCTTGCCGAAAGCTTCATTGTTCGTCGAACTTATACCCCATACCATAAGCTGCCTTAAGGTAATCGTTACAACCTGCTTCCATTAATTTTTTGCGGATATTTTTTATGTGCGAATAAATAAAATCGAAATTGTTAGCCATATCAATACCGTCGCCCCATAAGTGCTCGGCAATGGCATTTTTCGAAATAACTTTTCCCTTATTGGCTATAAAGTATATCAGCAAAGCATATTCCTTCCGCGTTAATTTTACGGGGAATTTACCAACTTTAGCTTGTTTCGCCAAAAGATCTATAGAAATTTCTCTAAATAAAAGCAGGTTGCTGCCATTAAAGGTTTTGCGGCGTATTATTGCCGAAACACGGGCTTTTAGTTCGGACAAATGAAAAGGTTTTACCAGGTAGTCATCCGCGCCCAGATTCAATCCTTTCAATTTATCCTCTAATGAGTTTCTTGCCGAAATAATAAGCACGCCATCGGGGTAATTATTTTCTTTGACGGCTTTTAGTATATTAATACCATTCCCACCGGGCAACGTAATATCTAATAAAATGCAATCGTAACGATAAAGACTTATTTTTGTCATTGCACTTTGGTAAGTGCTGGCAGTTTCACAAATATTACCCTCTCCGGTAAAGTACTCTTCAATACTTTCACGCAGGCCTTCTTCGTCTTCAATAATCAGTATCTTCAAATTTTTTTTCTTTAAATGTAGAAATGAATTTTGTAGAGATTCTGGATTTTTATGGAACATTCATTCACAAACACCCCGAGTTTTCATGATGCTTTTTCTCATATTTACAGTGGTCGGAGCAACATGCAAATTTAAAAAATCCGGTCGATAACTATGTGGTGGATATATGCATTACTGTCGGCATTCTTCGCAGCATTGACAGCAATATTTGCGAAAATTGGGATTAAGGGTGTTGATACCGATCTGGCAACAGCAATCCGGACTGTTGTTATTCTCCTTTTGGCCTGGGCGATAGCGATTTTTAGGGGAGGGGCTAATTCCATTGGCGGCTTAAACAAAATGAACTGGATATTTCTTATCCTATCTGGCTGTGCAACCGGCTTATCATGGATATGTTATTTCAAAGCACTGCAGCTGGGCGAGGTATCGCAGGTTGCACCTGTTGACAAGTTAAGTGTAGCTATAGCTATCGTACTCGCAGTTTTATTTTTAGGCGAACCGCTTACGTTAAAAACCGCTTTAGGCGCGCTGCTGATCATTGGCGGAAGCCTGGTGCTTATTCTTTAAACAATGAATCAAAATGCCCAAAATTAATTTTAACTTGTTAATTAATTAACCTTATTGTAACAAATACACTTCAAAAAACTTAATTCCAATTTTAATCCAAACTTTCGCTACACCTTTGCCGGAATTTTGATACAAATTTGGCATGAGGTATATCTATTTTCTATTTTTTTTAACGATCACATCACTAAGCGTAAAAGCCCAAAACAACAACGTCAACAGTAAAGCTAAAATAAGCGGAAAGGTAATTGATGCTATTACCAAACAACCGGTTGATTATGCTACCGTTAGTATATATAAGTTAGGCAGTACTTCACCCTTTAACGGAGCAAGTACCGACCCCAAAGGCAATTTCAATATTGAAAACATAACCCCCGGAGAATATAGTATCACCATTGATTTTTTAGGTTACACCCGTAAAACTATTGACCACGTAATTATAGGCGACCCGGCAAAGAACCTACCGCTTGGTACAGTTATGCTATCGCCTGTTCAAAATCAGCTAAAGGAAGTTGCCATCACAGCTAAAATACCCGCTGTAGAAAATAAAATTGACAAACTGGTTTACAATCCGGCTAACGACCTTAGCGCTCAAGGCGGTGTGGCTTTGGATGTATTGAAAAAAGTGCCCATGGTTTCCGTGGATGTTGACGGAAATGTTGAACTGATGGGTAATGCCAACATACGCTTTTTAATTAATGGCAAACCCTCGAGTATTTTTGGCGCGAGCCTTAGTGACGCACTACAATCAATCCCAGCCAGCCAAATACAGAGCATTGAAGTGATCACCAGTCCGGGTGCAAAATATGATGCAGAAGGCACAGGTGGTATCATCAATATTATTTTGAAGGATAGCAAAATTCAGGGCATCAACGGAACGGTGAACCTTTCAGCCGGAACGCGTTTCGAAAATGGGTCTTTCAATTTAAATGCACATAAGGGAAATTTTGGTGTAAATGCTTTTTTTAGCGGTAATGAGCAATTGAACACTACTACGCTAACTTCTACCCATCGTACATCATACAGCAATACCCGCGACACCGTAACTCAATTAAATCAGAATGGGAAAGGCATGTTTAAAAGAAGCGGCTATCAATCGGGGTTTAGCTTAAACTGGGATATCACTAAAAAGGATCAACTGACGGCATCCATAAACTTTAACAGCTTTGGCAATCACAATGTTGGCACTACCAACCAAAATCAGTCGACATTTTCAACACTGACTAATCTGACTGCCGATACAGCGAGTATTAATAATTCAAGCAGCCATTTCAATGCGCACTCAACTGATTGGAGTTTGGCTTACAAAAAGACCTTTAACAAAAAGGATCAGGAACTGGACGTATTGTATAATGCCAGCTTTGGCAGTAATGTCAACAACTACGCTCAGCAAACGGACTATACCAACGTTACCTTTCCGTCCTTCGGTTCTATTGGCTATAACCCCGGTACCGATAGGGAAACTGATATATCGGTAGATTATACCCAACCGGTAACTGACGATTTTACTATTGAAACAGGCGCGAAAGCCGTCATCGAAAACATTAACAACACCGTTAGTACACTTACTATTGATACTCTCGGCAGTTACTCCTTCAACCCTAACCAAAGTTATACCTTTAATTATGGTAGTAAAATTTTTGCATATTATTTGTCAACGTCTTTTTCAGCATTTCATAATTTTCTTGATGTTAAAGGAGGCTTAAGGTATGAGCATACTACGATCACCACTGATTACCCAAACACAAATATTCCATCCTATGGCATTTTTGCACCTTCGTTTGTAGTCTCGCATAAACTCAGCAAAACGCAGACTATTAAATTTAGCTATTCTTACCGGCTTGAGCGGCCGGATTACCGCTCACTCAATCCCTTCTATAACGTCAGTGATCCGCACAACATAAGCACTGGCAACCCGGAGCTTAAACCGGAGCTGGGACATAACTATGAGCTAGGGTACAATAAATCTTTCGACAAAGGGGCAAGTATTTATTTAGCGGCGTTTTACAGATATAATACCGACGATCTCCAACAATATACAACGCATTATCCAAGCTTAACAATCGGCGATGTCACTTACACGAATGTTTCGCTTACCCAGCGTTATAACCTTGGCAAAGAAACTACTGAAGGAATAAACCTATTCGGATCTATACCTGCTACAAGTAAACTGAGTTTACGATCAAATATGTTTTTTGCTGATCGTATATCAGATAACCCTGGCTCGCCGCAAGTGAGTGGGTTTATGTACCGTATTAATATGAATGCCAGCTATGATTTTGGACATAATTTTGCGGCAGAGTTCTTTATAAATTACCGTTCGTCTCAAAAATCTATACAGGGCACTAATCCTGCATTCTATTTTTACAACCTTGCGGCGCGTAAACAGTTTATGAACAAAAAGTTTAGTATCGGCATAACTGCGGCAAATCCTTTTAACAAGTACATGAATTTGAGCTCAACTACCTACGGACCAAACTTTAATCAAAGCAACCTGAGGCAATTTCCGCTGCAATCATTTGGTATTACTTTAAACTACAAATTTGGAAAGCTTGAGTTTAAAAAGGACAATAAAGAGGATAACAATGCCCCTGTACCTGATGACAATGGCGGCGGCAGAAGGTAGTTTGTGATTTTTTGTTTAATACAATATTTATACAGAATTTTTGGCTAATTATATAAAAAATTACGGCCATGAAATCAATTATAAAACCGCTTTGTATCCTGCTGTTTGGTGCGGCAGTAAGTATGCCGACGCATATTTTAGCACAGAAGAAGACAGGCTTTCATGTTTTAACAGTTTTTCCGATTCACAGCACCGGTGGCTGGGATTATATTACCGTTGATGGCGCAACCAAACGCGTTTATGCCTCACATGGCATGCAGGTAAATATATTGGATGCTGCAACAGGCGATTCCGTGGGTTATATTCCTGATACCAAAGGTGTACACGGGATAGCAATTGCCACCGAATTTAACAAAGGCTATACGAGCAACGGAAGGGGAAACAATATCACGGTGTTTGATTTGAAAACCAACCAGGTTTTAAAACAGGTTGATGCCGGCACTAATCCCGATGCTATTTTTTATGATGATTTTTCGAAAAAGGTATATGCCTTCAATGGCCGGAGTAAGGATGCTACCGTAATTGATGCGGCTACGGACGCGGTTGTTGCCACGATACCACTGGGCGGGAAACCCGAAACAGGTGTATCAGACGGTAAGGGAAAAGTTTTTGTTAATATTGAAGATACGGGCGAAGAAGTGGAAATTGACGCTGCAACTTATAAGGTTATTAACCGTTGGAAATTGGAAGGTGGTGAAGAGCCTTCGGGTTTGGCCATTGACCGCGAAACGGGGCGTTTATTTGTGGGCTGCGGGGGCAATCAAACTATGATTGTTTTAGATGCCAAAAATGGAAACATATTAGCTAAATTCCCAATTGGCCGTTGCGACGGAATGGCTTTCGATCCCGGTTTAAAGCTGGCGTACAGTTCAAATGGCGAAGGTACTATTAGTGTAGTGCGTGAATTAAGCGCCGACAAATTTGAATTTGTTGAAAATATACCAACTGAACCCGGTGCAAGAACTATCGGGATTGACACTAATACCCATAAATTATATTTGCCCACAGCTCAATTAAAACCTGTTGAGCCTACTACAGATAATCCCCACCCAAGGCCCCATCAAATACCGGGAACTTTTCATATACTAGTGGTTGGTACGTAATAATTAGTTATTTGATTTTTTATTAAAGCGCCCGGATTAAACAATTCGGGTGTTTTTTTATTTAATAGTTCTGTGAGCAGAATTTTAACCCTTATAAACAAAATAATTGATAGCCTTTTTGGCAAATATCAAAAATATCACAAACATGTGACGGCCTATGTATTAGGTGTAATTAGTGTAGGATTTATTATTCTTACCGTATTGGTTATCATTTTCCCGCATTCATTTATCGACCAGGAATTTTCTGAGGAGGTGCAGGAACACCGAAGTCCTTTTCTTGATAATTTGATGAAACTGGTAAGCTGGTTCGGGTATTTTCCAGGCTCGGTTATAAGCGTATTTTCAGCGGCTTTGCTCTTTTTTAATTTTAAATATAGAAGGGAGGCATTATTTATATTGCTGACATCGTTAGCGGGATTATTGAGCGCATCAGTTAAAATATTGGTAAATCGCCCACGGCCAACTGAACCTCTTGTGCGCATAGTGCAAAAAGTTAACGAACAAAGTTTTCCAAGCGGACATGTATTGTTTTATATTGTGTTTTTTGGATTTTTAACTGTGTTGATGTACGATCTGAAAACTGTTCCAAGGGTTATAAGGATAACAGTCTCAACAATATCCATGGTTTTAATTTTTACTATTCCTATTTCGCGGATCTATTTAGGCGCTCATTGGTTTACCGATGTGATTGGAGCTTCTTTGCTGGGCGTATTGAGTTTATACGCGTTATGTTTTTTTTATTTCAGAAGGTTTTCTAAATAAACATTAGTTACAAATTTCTTTAAATAGAGTACGTCGAGTTATAATAACTGCTATTGTTGTATTTTAGCAATCTGTAAGTGAGCGAACAATTAAATACCCTTAGATCGCCGCGTCAATTAAGAATTGGCGCCGCGATATACTTTTTTATTTCCGGTTTCGGATATTCAACCTGGGCCTCACGCATCCCAACTATAAAGCAGCAGTTGCATTTAAACGACGCTCAATTAGGCACTGTTTTGTTTGCCCTGCCCGTTGGCCTTATGCTTACTATGCCAATTACCAGCTGGTTACTAACGCGCCATAGCAGCCGGGTAGTTATGCTTTTTGGAACACTTTTTTTAAGCGTTATATTGATTTTGATAGGTATTTCGAACAGTATGCTGCAGTTACTCATCATACTCTTCTGCTTTGGCTCGGCGCGTAACCTTATGACGCTTTCAATAAACACTCAGGGGGTGGCGGTACAGGCGTTATACAACAAATCCATCATGGCTACCTTTCACGGTATATGGAGTATGGCGGGTTTTGCCGGCGCGGCGTTCGGGCTGATAATGGTGTACTTTAACATAGCGCCCGCTTATCATTTTACAATGGTTAGCATTTTACTGGCGGTAGCGTCACTTTACTTTATTAAGGATACTGTTTATCAAAAACCAATGCCCCAAACCGGTAAACCGGTTTTTTCATTACCCGACAAATATTTATTAAAGTTTTCGCTCATTTGTTTTGCCTGTATGGCCTGCGAAAATACGATGTACGATTGGAGCGCCCTCTATTTTCAAAAAGAAGTAAATCCCGACAAAACAATTTCGACCGCCGCTTTCGTAATTTACCTGGTAGCTATGACCTCGGGCAGGTTTTTCGGCGACAAGCTGGTAACAAAACTTGGCATTAATAAAGTATTGAAATTTAGTGGATTACTTATTTTTTCGGGATTGTTCATAGCAGTAGCATTGCCTTATACTGTTACAGCCGGACTAGGATACATTTTAGTTGGCTTTGGTGTTTCATGTATAGTACCGATGGTTTTTAGCCTGGCGGGTAAATCCAAAAATATGAGCAGCTCATCGGCGTTGGCTTCAATATCAACAGTAGGCTATCTCGGCTTTGTATTAGTGCCGCCTATGGTTGGTTATATTGCACAACTGGCCAATCTGCGCTGGTCGTTCGGAATTATCGCCATATTTGGAGCGGCAATTATTTATCTGGTATCTAAATTAAATAATGATCAGGAGCAAAGCGAACCTGTGATATTTGCTGATTGATTTTGTTTCAAATTCAAAATTATCTTGTTCGTCGATTTGTTGGTCAGAGGTATCACATTTTGTGATGGATGCCTGCTATCCTGAACGTGGTTAATTTAGTTCAATCAATTTATTTTGTTTACCCGGTAAAATATCACATTTTTATTAAATTTGTATATCATGAAAGTGCTATTAGACATCCCGGACAATAAAGCATCTTCTTTAATGGAAGTGTTAAATAGTATTTCATACGTGAAGGCTAAACCGCTTACCGAGGCTAAAGCTTTGCTTATGGAAGAAATGAGGGAAGCGGTTGAAGAGATGAAACTAATAAGGGCAGGCAAAAAAGAAGCCCGTAATGCAGAAGATTTTTTAAATGAGTTATAAAGTTCAGTCAATTGCAGTTTTTGAGAAACAAGCCAAAAGACTGATTAAAAAATATGCATCGCTTAAAAATGAGCTTTTTGAACTTGTACAAGATCTCAAGGAAAACCCCCAGCAGGGCATATCTATAGGCAAAAATTGCTATAAAATCCGCGTAGCCATAACTTCCAAGGGAAAAGGAAAAAGCGGAGGGGCGAGAGTAATTGCCAATTTCGTAGTGACCGATAGCATCGTATACCTGCTTTCCATATACGACAAAGCCGACAAACAAAATATTACAGATAAAGAACTCGAAGAATTACTAAAATATATTCCTCTATAAATAATAAGAATCTGGCATACCCCCCTAACCACATCGGAATTTGAATAATTAGTTTAATTAAATAACAAGTTATTTATAATAATTCCGTTATCTCCCTTAATGCGTACCCTTAAGCTTATCACCAGGTTTTATGGGAAAATATTTTTAGCAAATTTCCTTGTTTCGCTTAGCTGCGTTTATTTGCTTGGAAATTACGGAGACAAGGCATATGAAATAATTATTGTATTGTTTTGGTACAAAGTTATTTCAATTATTCTTTTATTCTATTTGGCCATATACTACCAAAAGCAGGAATTATATTACTATCAAAACCTTGGCATTTCAAAGTTGAAACTGGGCATAACAACTTCGATGTTTGATTTTTTATTTTGGCTGGCTTTAATCCTCTTGCAATTATTATGGGGTATTCCGGGATATGTTTTCAATCTTCTGCTTTGGACGATTTTGCTCACTCATTTATACGTATATATAAAAAAATGATACATACCCTGGAAGCCGATGGTATTCAGCTTGATTTTGGTTTAAGGCGACTCTTATCAGACGTTTACTTAAAATGCGAAACAGGTAAAATAAGCGGGTTACTGGGCAGAAACGGTCAGGGCAAAACATGCCTCATGAATGTTATCCTTGGTACGTTAAATTCCAACATCAATTCCATAAGATTTGATGGCCAAATGATCCGGAATACTTCTAAACGCCCAGACTTATTGTTGTACTTACCGCAATTTAATTTTATCCCAAAATCGCTTAGTGTAAATCAGGTGCTGAATGACTTCAGATTATTATACCAGGATTTTGAAAACAAGTTTCCTGAGTTTAAAGAGAAGCGTAATTTTAAGGTTGGACAACTTTCCGGCGGTCAATGGCGGACAGTTGAAATTTACATTATTGTAAAAGCGCCTTCGTTATTTGCTATGCTTGACGAGCCTTTTACCCATTTAAATCCTATTCAAATTGATAAAATAAAAGAGTTTCTTTTGGAGGAGAAGGTCAATAAAGGGCTTTTGATCACCGATCATATGTATAATCATTTACTCGACGTAAGCGACAATGTATATTTATTGAAAGATGGCAAAACATACTTAACAAAAACGATCCAGGATCTGGATGATTTAGGATACGTGAGATTATATTAACCCAACGGCATTCGAGAAAAGAATTTACCCGGAAACGAAAAAGCCCCCATAAATGGAGGCTCAATAAATAATAAGGTGCATTATATTATTTTATAGAAACAGGCACACTAGTTTTATCCCAATTCATGCTAAAGCCGCTTTTGGTAATAACATAAACCAATCTTTCTTGCAAAGGTATTTCTTTGGTAGTAGTCATTACACGAAGCTGATCTTTACTTTGATCATAATTGAAAGCGCCCCACTGTTTTGCGGTCTTGTTAAATATTACTGTCCACTGCCCTTTTTCTGCTGGTATTACAAAAAACGAATAAGTACCGGCTGGCAGCGCTTTACCCTCAACCCTAATATTTTTGTCAGTAGTAAAGGTGGTTGCTTCATTAGCTCCGGCCCGGTACACTTTACCGTACGGCTCCAGGCTGCCATATATTTTACGGCCTTTTACCGATGGGCTGCCGTACCATATTTTAATATGGGCACCACCTACAGTACCGCTTACGCTATCACGAGGGCTTGGTATTGGTTTTGCCGTATTTTGTGCCATTGCAACAGACGATACTAAACAGGCACTTATAAAAAATGTTAATGCCTTTAATTGAAATAATTTTTTCATAGTATTTAAGTTTTTGGTTATAATTATTTGAGCATAAAGATAAAATGAAATTCAGATTTTTTATATAACATGACTTAAATAATATCGTTTTCATTACAAGGAATTTTAATTATTTCGAGTAGCCCTGCATGTTTGAAATAAAACAAATCCGACATTTTTTCGTTCATTTTACATAATCACTTTGCAGTTAGGAATTGACCGAAAGGTTAAACAATTGTTGTGATTTTGGCCTCATGTCTTGAAATAAGGCATGGGGCTTTTTTATTGTTGATTCCGCCAATCAGAAGAAGCGAGCCTGCTCGTTTGCGGCCTTTAATTGGCTCAGCCTTCTATAGTGTTTGTTCTACTCAAATATAATTTATACTGTTGTTTGTTACATAAGCTATATATTTGACGGCGGATTATTCCCCAAAGTCACCCATCCGATCAATGAAGGAGGATACCAATAAATTATTATACCTTTTGCTGTTTGTTCTTGCGCTTGGGGTTAATTTTTCCGGGATAAACGTAAATTTTTTTACCGATGATCCGGGGCTGTATGCATCCATAGCCAAGAACCTGGACTATAGAAAAGATTTTTTTCAACTCTTTACTTACAACGCCGACTGGCTGGATAAGCCGCATTTCACCTTTTGGGCAATATTATTAAGTTTTAAAATATTTGGGGTAAGCTTATGGGCGTATCGTTTACCTGCGTTATTGTTTTTTATAATAAGCCTGGTATATACATATCTCTTTGCCCGTAAATATTATAATTGGGAAGTCGCCATAATCGCGGTATTGATTGTTATGACGGCGCAACACGTTTTGCTGTCAAATACTGATGTCCGGGCCGAGCCTTACCTTATGGGATTATTGATGGGGAGCGTTTATCATATTTCGCGTCTTGAAAAGCGTTTTACCATTAAAAATTTGTTCCTGGCCGCGTTACTAACCGCTTGCGCCATAATGACCAAAGGCATATTTGTATTAGCCGCCATTTATGGAGCCCTGCTAGGGCAATTGCTTTTTCAAAATAAATTAAACCGTCTTTTTAAGTTTAAATGGCTATTGCTGCTGCTGCTTTCCTTTGTCTTCACCCTACCCGAGTTTTATGCTTTATACTTGCAATTTGATCTTCATCCGGAAAAAACGGTTTTTGGTACGCATCATGTTTCGGGTATAAAATGGTTTTTATGGGATAGTCAGTTCGGGCGTTTTGTAAATAATGGGCCTATAAATCGCGCACAACCCGGGAGCATATTTTTTTTCCTCCATACATTGCTTTGGGCGTTTGCACCCTGGTGCTTGCTATTTTATTATGCTGTTTTTAAAAAAATAAAAGACATCTATCGCAAAAAAGAACTCGAAGAATATTACACCGTAAGCGGAGGGTTACTATTGCTTTTGCTTTTCTCGGTTTCGCGTTTTCAACTGCCTTTTTATACCAATGCCATTTTCCCATTGTTTGCCGTGATTACTGCTCCTTTTTGCTGCAGGCAATTGAACAAAGCCGAAGCAGTATTCAGACTGGCGGCGCAATGGATTTATGTTATACTGTTGCCTTTAATTATTGTGCTGCTCAACTTATTACTAAAGCCAAAGCATGATATTTTTTTCGCAGTTGACTGTGTTTCGTTAGGAATGGCAATCCTGTTAGTTTCTATGAGGATAAAAGAACCGCACAGAAAAGTTTTCTTTTTAAGTTGTTGTACGGCTTTATTTTCAGGCTTTTTTCTGAACACAATCTTTTATAATGAGATTTTGCCGTACAAAGGAGAAATAGCCGCAGCTAAATACATTAATGAACCGCCATTCGATAATTTCCCCATTTATTCTTTAAAAGCTGAAAATAATATTTTTCAGTTTTATTGTAAGAGGCCGGTTAGCCTGCTAACCTCCGAGCAATTTAATAGCTTTAAAACGCAAGGCGTCGCAGTTTTTTATGCCAGTCAAAAAACCTTAAATTACCTAAAACAAAACCATACAGATTTTAAAATTATACGATCATTCATTAATTATCCGCACGAAAACATTCTTCCCGCATTTATAAATAAAGCAACCCGGGATGAGGTGCTCGATCATGTATATTTAATTACCAGGTAGTTTGCAGAGCCAGGAAACAAAAATCAAGAAACAAGAGCCAGGAATCAAGAAGGTTGTGGCTCGATCTGAACATTGGAACCTTACAAACACTTTGACTGCCTTAGTCTTGACTCTTGGTTCTCGATTCTTGACTCACTTCGTATAATTTCTTGATGTAACATATCTGTTATTTAATCATTCTTCAGAGTTTTCTCAAAATCGCATGCTATCTTCATGATTTAAAATGCCTATGAGTAAGATCAATACATTTCTATTAAGTATTGTGCTTTTATTTTCTTTTTCGAGCCTCAAAGCCCAGGATAACTATGAAATACAGGTTTACGGATCGGAAACAGTTGAAGCCGGACACACTATGTTTGAGTTGCATAGCAATTACACATCTGACGGAAGCAAAACCGTTGCAGATGGCGAATTACCCACCAATCACGTATTTCATGAAACTATTGAAATAACTCACGGCTGGACCCCCTGGTTTGAAACCGGTTTTTACTTTTTTAATTCAATCGGCAATGATGGGCGTACGGCGTATGTTGGTTCGCATATTCGCCCGCGGGTAGCTGCGCCCGAAAGCTGGAACTGGCCCGTAGGCGTAAGCTTGTCATTAGAATTCGGTTTTCAAAAGGCGGCCTACTCGGCTAATACTGCAACGTTAGAAATCAGACCTATAATTGATAAAAAATGGGGGCGGAATTATTTTTCGCTCAACCCAACACTCGAACAAAGTTTCAAAGGCCCTGACGAGAACAGGGGCCTCATTTTTTCGCCCAACGTGAAATGGAGTTACGATGCTACAAAGGTTATTGCCCTTGGTTTGGAGTACTATGGCAGTACAGGCCCGTTTTTCAAATATGACCCCATCCAGGAGCAGGAGCACCAGCTATTTATCGCGACAGACCTTAGCTTTAATCCCAAATGGGAATTTAATGCCGGCTATGGCTGGGGGCTTACAAACGCCACAGACAATGGCATATTTAAGGTTATATTAGGCAGGAGGTTTTGATTACCCGTCTACTCCACTTTGTACCTATAAACCTGCCGGCCTAAGTGACCATTATTATCAATGCCTTCAATTGTTAATATATAGGTGCCGGTTCCATCAGCATTATAATATTCAAATGATGTATTTCCGTCTTTGTCAGTAACCAATTCGGGTTTCCAATATATGGTGCTACGCAAATCCGGGCGATTATTTGTTGTGCTTATATGATCATATTTTGGCGAATAAAATTCACGGGCTTTATAAAAACCTTTGGGCTTTATTGGTAAAATTCCTATTGAAGCAATATCGACTGCCTGTAGGCCAAGTTTTCTATTGGTATTGACGACCAAAACACCATCGTAGCCGCTTTTATAAATACCACCAAGTTGAACAAAACCGCTATAAGCTCCGGTCGTGCCTGCAAATTTCAATACATCCACACTCTTCACATCTAAATCGCTCAATTTATCTAAATCGCCATCTGTGTCAACGCCGTCCACAATAAGCCGCATGGGTTTTGAGACTTCTCCATGTAAAACCGCGTACGACATTCCCACTTTTCTAATGATAGTAATGCCGTTGAGCAATCCTTCTATTCTATAGGAAAACGGCCCGCCTTTTGCCATTCGATCAGCATGTATAACCTGATCTGCAAATTCTTCGCTTACTAAATTATTTGAGAGATTGTGTTCCTCAACTTTCTTTCCTTTTATAGTTACCGTTTTTAACATCTTGCCTTTTATATCACCGTATTGTGCAAACTGGTCACGCTGCATTTTATTATTTTCAAGATAAGCATACATTAACTGGTTAACATTGCCATTTATTCCCCATTCTAACAGGCCCGCAACTGGTTCCGGCTTACCGTTATCGTAAATCAGTTTCGTATCGTTCTTTTCTTTTGAATTTACTGCCTGCAGCATAAATCTTGCGGTATCCGGAAAACCCAAATTATTAAAGCGAAAATGGCCCTGATCGTCTGTAACCGTATTTATAAAAGAACCATCGCGCATTGCAATTAACGACACCACGGCCTTAGCAAGGGGTTTGTTGCCCAGACTTGTTGCTGTGCCTGTAATTGCCAAACCGCTATCAGGCTGGTAGGTAACAGGCGGATATGTATTTTCTAAAACTTGTTTCCAGTCAAACCTGCGGTAGCCATGTGTGAGCATTACAAGGTCAAGATCGGATTGTGTTTTGTCGGTTATATTGGTAAAATAATAGTTCGGCTGTTCGATGTAGCCTTTAAGATCGGACGTCAGCAGTAAATTGGTCAGGATGGTACTTTCCGCGTTCTCATCTGCCGCTACTTTATTTCCATCAACAACAGATACGGAAAAATGCCCTTCTGACGGGTTACCTGCTCTGTCATTTATATTGAGTTTTATATTTACTTTTTCTCTTTTGGCATAAACTGGTTTATCACTGCTTACCGCGATGCTTAACTGATCATAGTTTTGTACAAAAAACAACCGTTCGCACAGCGGCTCACCGGTTGACGAAAATAAGGTAACCGAAGCAACACCAGTTTGCAGGTGGCGCTTTAAAATGTCGAGGGTGGTCACCGGACTGTCAAGGGTGCAAGTGATAGTTTTGAGAATACCACCTGAATAGATTACCAATGAATATTCTTTATTTTTATTTTGCTGATAAAAGAGTTTGCTGGCTTCTATTCTTACGGATGCTTTTGGTAATGAATCATTATTTACAGAAAGGGTAATTCCTTCATTGCCGGCAATTGGCAGGTCGGCAATGTTCTCAGTGCCGTCGGCGTAGCTTAGTTTTACTTTATAACTTTTGCCTTCCTGTGGCGTTAAATAAAAGCTCCCCATCCCCAGGCGCGTGGACGCAAATGAGGTTACTTCCTTGTCTTCCCCGTCAACAACTACTCCCTTAGTATCAATACCCAATCCGGTTGTTCCAATCGCCTTAAAGGCTATTTTTGACTTGAGCCCATTCACCAATTGGCCGCCTTCCGGAAGAAACTGTATATCTGTTTTAGCATTAGCAGTTTTTGTATTGCTGGTATTGCTCTCCGGTACCTTGCTATTGAGAGTTGAGCCGACAACTACGACCTGATCAAAATAGGTCAGTTCTCCATCGTTACGCATCCAGTTGGTGTAAGCTCTTAAACGGTAGTTACCCTTAGGCAATGAGTCTGACAAAGCGAGATCGCCCCAGGCCACGCTCTCTGTTATTTGTAATTTTATTGATTGGTCTATCTTATTATTAGCATCGATCAAATCCACATTTAACAAGCTGCTGATATTTGACGGCAAATGTCGTTCCCCTGCGGTTAAATAGGCTTTAAAATAAATGGTATCACCTGCAGCGTAGTAAGGCTTATCAAAATGAATGTATGCTTTTTCGGTTGTGTACCGTTCAGAAAACCTTTTTAACTTCGTTACAATATTTTCTGCTACCGTTATATCCTTGGTGACGCTTCCATCCGATGGCGGCTCAAAATCAACAGGCAACAGATCAGCCATCCTGTTCCTGCCCCAGGCACCAAAAAAAGACAAGCCATTCGGGTTAATCACCCCTCCACTGCTGTCGAAAAAAACAAAAGGTGCGTTAAAATTAACAATCGTAACATCGGTATTAGAAGCATCACCCAAATTAGTAAGCTGTCCATTTTTTGAAAAATGATGATCGCTATTGTAAGTAACATGAAGCGCATCACCTTCGCACCCAAGTTCATAGATTCCTGGCTGGTCTGTTGTTGCTGCTATTTCAGCTTTATTTAGCGGATAGCGCTGTAGGGTTTGATGTACCTTTTTAGGACGTTTCGGATCGTATCGTATAGCAACCTGGAGCACTCTGAAACCTTCCTCTTCAATCCGGTTGCTGACTATCGACCGCAGAAAATGCATTTCGGATCCTTTGTAAATCTCCAGCCGCCTTTTTTGCCACCGTTTTTGTTGTTCGGATGTCCCTTTCAGGTTCTCGAATAAAGCAGAACCTTCATAGTGCACTTTCTGCGCGGTTAATGGTTTCTCTTTATTGTTATAAACAACTCCGACAGTACCGTAGTCAACCTTTTGGGAGTTATCATAGTCCATAGTAAAATTGGTGAGCAGATATTTTATCCTGTAGCCCAGCGTTGCATTTTCAATCTTTAAAAAATCAACAGACGAGGCTGTAAGTTTACTTGTTGACACATCATACGTCAAATCCAGTAATTCTGGGTTAAGTATTTTGCAGTTCTTAGCTATTTCCGATGTTCCTAAAAATTCATCCTTAAATAAGTTGAAATTTTTCTCCCAGTCAGGATCTGTCTTTGGCTTTATCTTTACTTCACTTAATAACAGCGTTTTTGGAAATATCAGGATATCAGTTAATACGACGTTGGTATTATCAACTATAATAGTTTGATGATATGATTCAAAACCGACAATGGACACCACCAATTCATATTTTCCGGGTTTTACATTGGCAAGGGTGAAAGTACCGTCGTCAATAGTTTTATCGCCTATTGACGAATTACTCAAAAAAACGCTGGCATTGGATATGGGTTTTGTATTAGCATGGTTAAAAATCCTACCCGAAATTTTGAATTGTGCATAGCAGCAAAAGGGTAATAAGATTATCAGTAAGGTTAGGGTCTTGACCATAATATTCCTGTCGAATTAGGTTTAATAGTTTAGGATATTCGGATTGTAACAATTTGTAGAATAAATTTAGCTATCTTTTTGATAAACACGAATATTAATTAAAAGCAACGGTCAATCGGTTATTTTGGCAGAGTCAATAGGGCCCTGCGAGTTGTGTAATCATTAGACTATTTAGAGAAAGCGATATTTAGCTGTAATTCCAATAGCAACAAATGCAGCCCGGAGTAGGCCGCATTTGTTAGTTTAAGGAAATAGTAAAGTTACCGAAAATGTATTACTGCACTTTATACCTGTAAACCTGTCGGCCTAAATTGCCTTTGCTATCTATACCCTCAACTTCAACCCTGTAAGTTCCAGCTCCATCGGCATTGAAGTAATTAAACGAAATGTTGCCATTTGCATCAGTGGCAGCATCCGGCTTCCAGAATATAGTTGTGCGTGTATCCGGAAGCTGATTTCCAGGCTGCGATGCATCATAGCGGGGTGAATAAAATTCCCTGGCTTTATAAAAGCCCGTAGGTATAACGGAAAAGAGACCAGGAGACATCTCCTTGCTGCTGCTTATTTGCGTGCCGGTTTGCTTGGTATTAATTACAAAAACGCCTGCCGCCCCTCTCACACCATAAATGCTTGCGTTAGGCCCTTTTAAAATTTCAATGGTTTCAACGTCGGTAGGGGTAACGTCGTCTATGCTATTTGCAACTGATCCGTCTACGATAATTAACATAGATTCAGCACCTACCTTTCCGGCAGTTACCACCTGGCTACTTTGTAAAACCGGTTGTCCATTTTTAAAATCAATTCCGCGCGCTATTCCTTTTAAATTCTCGGATAGTGAAGGCCCTGTTAAAATTTGATCTGCTGTTATCACCTGGTCCGCACCGCCTGTACCGCCCAACTTGGTCGATCTGTAATTCTTTCCATTGGAGGTATTGTCAATACTTTTATCATTCTGCAATAATACTTTGGTCGATTCATTACTAGCTGTAAACAAGCCAAGCCCCTGATTACTTTGCAGTGAGGCAAGTATATCGGCATTGGCGTTATATTTTGCCTCGATAGGATTTGCCGCAGCTACTGCCGGACCTTGCGAAGGCTGGTCTAATGTTAAAACCGCACCGTTTTTTCCAAAATTGGATTGCATTTTTAGCAGGAAACGGGTATCACTTAAAAAATCCATGTTCGCAAAATTAAACCTTCCTTGTGCATCGGTTTGTTGCATCAATGTTTTCCCGCCGGCCTTTTCAATTAACAATATGCTACTATTAGCTATTGGCTCGCCGGATTTGGTTTTTAGCACACCTGCTATGTCTTTATGTTTTTCGGGCATAAAGGTGGCGGTTGTTGTAGAATTGTCATTCAGCAGTTGTTTCCACACAAAACGGCGGTATCCCTGCGTTAGCATCAGCGCATCAAGGTCGGCCCTGGTTTCTTTGCTGTCGTGAGCGAAATAATAGTTGGGTTTTTCAATATAACCCTTTAAATCTGATGTCAGCAAAAGATAGGATAAAATAGTGTTTTCTGAATCCTCGTCTACCAATACTTTGCTTTCGTCAATAACCGATACCGAAAAATTCCCGTTTACCGGCATACCCTCATTGGTTTTAGCATTAAGGCTTATCTGAACATTCTCGTGTTTAGCAAATGACGCTTTATTGGCGGTAACGGAAAGATTTAACTGATCAGAATTCCGGATAAATACCAGACGCTCATTCATGGGCTCACCTGTTGCCGATAACAATGTGACTTGCAAAGTTCCGGTAGGGAAATCTTTAATGGGTAAATCAAGCCCAAGCACTTCGTTATCCAGTTTAAAGCTATAAGTCCTTACCTTACCTGCGCAATAGACTATCATATTCAAATCCTTATTCTGATTTTCTTTATAGTAATCCCGGTTTGCATTTATTTCAATTGATATCTTATTGGGGTCAGTGTTTATTACATCCAATGTAATCCCTTTTGCCTCAATAGCAGGCAGATCAACTGCACTTTGTGATCCATTTGCGAAGGTTATTTTGGCTTTGTACGCTCTGCCGGCTTCGGGTATAAAATCAAATACCCCCATACCCACGTGAGTCGAAGTAACTTTTGCGACTGCCTTACCCTCGTTATCGAACACCATTCCCTTAACATTCATACCAAAGCCATCGGGGCCGATCGCCTTAAATGCCACCTTTGAATGAATGTCAGCTACTAAATTACCACCTTCCGGGAAAAATTGCAGACTTGGCTGGTTCCCCTGCTTTACTGCTTCTGAAACCCTGTCAACGTTATTCACCGAGCTAACAGAAATATATTGCTCAAAAAAGTTTGGAACTTTTTCATTGCGCATCCATTCGGTATAAGCCCTTATTCGGTAGCTGCCCTTTTGTAAAGTATCAGGCAGTTGTATGTCTCCCCAGCCAGTGCCATTGTTAAGCTGAAGCACTAACGATTTCATAATAGCATCGTTCTTCCCAATAAGGTCAACATGCAATATTCCGCTTATCGCGGATGGTTCATGCCGCTCGCCCATGGTAACGTATGCTTTAAAATAAACACTCTCTCCCGCCACATAAAAAGCATATGGCCTGTCAAAATGCAGGTAAGCCTTTTCAATGACATGATCCGTCAACATCGTTTTTAATTTTGAAACAGCGTTGGTTATTACAGGGTTTTCATTCTGACAAAAAGCAATTGTTTGAAATGAAAGTATAGAAATTACTATTGAAACAAGGGTCTTTTTCATCGCAGTAATTATTAGTTATTTATTAATCTGGCTTAAGTCACCAGTATGGTTTAAAATTGCTATACAAAAATAATATTTAATATATCATCCTGCTATACAAGGCTGTACAAGATGATACAAAATCATTCATAACGTAAGCTGGCTAAATTAAATAGTCATACTGTAGTTATTCTTAAATAGAACAACACTAATAATAAAATAAAAAGCAAAAAAGTGGAAAGTGCCTGGTTGGTCTTTATCAGTACCTTAAAGATATTAATTTTTTACAAAAGAAAATAATAATAATTTTAATAAACGAGCGTTCGCACTTCCTCGTTTCGGGATGGAGCCAGATTAACCTACCGGAGAAAAAGCTGATGAAGCTATTTCAAGGAGCTGGTTTTCACTGATCATTTCAGGATTTTCGAACTGCTGCATAATTAATTCTGATGGAAAGCTAATTGTACCGCCGGAAGTTTTAACCATTACACCCTCACTATAAATACGGTGGTCTTTATAATCGCCAACCAGAGAGTTATAGTGCGCTAATCTCATTAACAGTTCAACAATGGCGTAGGTGGGTAAGTTATTTCTCTGCATATTGCCAAATTTACGTTAAGTAATTAAAAAGGTTTCATTACTCTATTATTAATTATAAATTGAAGGATATGTTTTTGTTTATACAAATTTTACATTAAAGATAAGTGAAGACAAAATTTTAAAGACAACAATTCTGTTTTTCCCAACGAGCCTTTCTTTTAAAGTACGATCCTTTACCAAACAGAATTTGGGATTAATGTCATGAATACGCCTGCGAATTTCACCGTAAAAAAAACCATTTTCACCGACTTGTTTCGACCACTAACCTAATTCGCATTGTATTTTTTTTATGCTGGATTAATTTTATAACAGATTTTAAAAACATCTCAATCCGATAGAAAAATGAACGCTTATCAATACTCAAATACCTATTCACCATTTGCCGGGATGACAATGGATGAATATAGCTTTATACATCATGCATCAGCAGGCCTTACTCAAAATCAAATGCTAACCTTTATGGCGGTTTATAACAGCCGGAGAAAAAATGCCAATGATATTTTAGTAGCAACCTTATTTGGGTTTTTAGGTTTTGCAGGGTTACAAAGATTTTTAACCGGCCAGATTCTTTTGGGATTTGTTTACTTTTTTACCGGCGGCCTTTTCCTTATCGGGACTTTAGTTGATCTGTTTACCTATAAAAGCATAGCTGACGACTACAACAGGCATTTAGCTTATGATTGCTATCAGATAGCTAAGATGAATAACTAAAACAAAAAAAGGGAGCTTATATATATTAACTGTAAAATCTCCCTTGCTCTATCATATATCGGTTTATTAACAAAAATATCCGCCGGCGGTTGGCCGGTGGATATTTTTTTTGTAGTTACAAACTACAATCATAGCCGTCCGAAGTCACAGACGTTCGGACAACGTGGCAGTCAAACTCGCACATTCGAGCTTCACAAGTGCCATTATCTATAGGTAATGCGATACAAAGTGTCTTTGCTTTTAAGATTATAATATATCTTTTTATTTACTTGATCAACGCCTAAAGCAATAATTTTACGGCCATTAACCTGTATGCCATGGTTATTGATTAGCTGAACATCGATAACTTTAGTAAGGGTATAATCATCTATCAAGTTCTTGTACTTATTAAAGTCTCCGCCCGTTCAAGCGTCTACGCTTGAATGCAAAGGGTTGTAAGCGTCCACGCTTACATTAATAGCGTTACGTGCCATGGGATGAATATAAAGAATTTATTAAAATTATAGCGTTTTTTGGTCATGGTAAGCGAGGACGCTTACAATTTGTTATGGTTCAAGCGTGGACGCTTGAACCGGCGAAATGCATAGTATTACCTCTCCATCGATTTTTCCCTCACCGCTTTAAACTCCGAATTATTTTTCCAGCCGGGAAAGGTAGTTTCATTGGCTAACTGATCTCCGATTTTGAAAAGCAGGTTGGCAACCTGGGCCATCCCATCGGTATTCATGGCTTCCGAATAATTATCAGACGGCTGATGATAATGCAATGCTGTGTAGTCTTTTTGTTGTTGTTTGCCCCATCCGTCACCGTGTAGTGTGCTCTCTTCTCCATTATTCATATCGAGCGCCGGCACGCCGACTTTGGCAAAATTAAAATGATCAGAGCGGTAGTATCCTCCTGCACCGGGATGTTTATCGCCCGTAACTTTTTTTCCTTCCTCCTTGGCCAGCCGTTCTACATACTCTTCCAGGTCATTCTGCCCTTTTCCTGTGATAGAAAAGTCATTGGTTTCGCCAAAGTTGCCAAGTGCGTCCATATTGAGGTTGGCAACAGTTTTATTCAGCGGATAAATAGGGTGAGTAGCATAATACTCAGATCCAAGCAGACCCTGCTCTTCCGCCGTTACTGCCAAAAACACAATTGAGCGCTTGGGTTTATCTTTCAATTGTGCAAATGCCCTTGCTTCGCTTAAAACGGCTGCTACGCCGCTGGCATTATCCACGGCTCCGTTATAAATGCTGTCGCCTTTCGCATCAGGTTTGCCTATTCCAAGGTGGTCCCAATGGGCGGTGTATAAAATACATTCATCCGGATTGGCACTTCCCTTTAACCTTGCTATTACGTTGTGCGACATGGAGTATTTTAATTTGTTCTTTATCGTCAAATTTATGGTCTGATTAAGGGGGAGGGCTTTAAAATCCCGATTGCGGGCAAGCGCCCTGATGTCGCCTGTTATTCCTGCAGCAGCAAATATCTTTTTGGCGGCATCCTCATTTATCCAGCCTTCAACTTTGCATCTTGATAAATGCTTATTAGTTTGCTGAAGATCCAGTTTCGCATCACCATTATTATTAACAACGTTCCAGGGATAACTGGCCGGTTCCGTTTGATGGACAATCAATATGCCTGCCGCACCCTGCCGTGCAGCCTCCTCATACTTGTATGTCCAGCGACCATAATAGGTCATTGTATCGCCTTTAAACAAGGTACGGTCGCCCGATTTAAAACCTGGATCATTTACAAGCACGACAACCGTTTTTCCTTTTACGTCAAGACCTTTGTAATCATTCCATTTATATTCCGGGGCAACAATGCCATAACCGGCGAATACAAGGGGAGAGTTTTTTAGCTCCACGTTATCGAGCTCCTGCCGGGTTAATGCGGAAAAGTCAACCGTAGGTTTTAAAACCATCTTTGATTTTCCAGTTATGATTATGTCCGAGGGTGTGCCGGTAATCGCCACCAACGGCACATCCTGAAAATAGCTGCCATTATTACCCGGTTCCAGGCCCATTTCCTTAAATTGTGATGAAATGTAACTGATGGTTTTATCTTCGCCAGGTGTGAAAGGCATCCGGCCGGTGAGGGAGTCATTAGCTAGTACTGCTATGTGGCTTTTTATTTCGGCTGCGCTGATAGGGTTTGAAGATTCTCCATGCTTGCATCCCTCAAATAATACAGCTGCCGTTAAGGCCAAAAAGCAAGCGTTCTTTATTTTCATTGTGTATGTTTTTTTCAAATTTAATTAAAAAGGCGAAAGGTAAAAGAGATAACCTATTATGATCAGTGAAATCACTTTTAACAACACAAAGTCATGCTGAACTTGTGTCAGCACCTCACGGGACAAGCGGCTTGCTTGGTGTACGTCTTGTATACTGGCTTGCATGGCGTATACTTTGCATGTGGGGTGCCGAAACAAGTTCGGCAAGACATTCTTTTAATTTTAAAACATCCCTGGCTTAATACAAAAGCCGCTGTAAATTTTAAAAGCGATTTTCCCGCTGTTATGATATCAAATTTAACTTTAACTTCGTTTATAGATACCAATAAAAACAAAAACCATGAAAAAAACACTTCTGATTATATCATTTATCTCTGTCACTTATTTTGCTGTGGCACAAAACGTAGATCTTCGTCGTAAAATAGAAGTAACCGGAACCGCAGAACAGGAAGTTACGCCGGATATAATTAACGTTTCCATTTCATTACAGGAATATATTAACGGTAAAACCAAGGTTACCATCGATCAACTGGAGAGCCAGTTGGAAAATGCTGTAAAGGACGCAGGAATAACGAAAGAGGATTTTACAATAAGTGATGTTTCAGCGTGGAACAACAATTTTCAAAAGAAAAAGAATCCTGATTTTTTGGCAAGCAAACAGTATTCGATAACATTTCACGACTTGAATAAATATAACCAGATTATAAACAAAGTCGATCCCAAAGGCATACAATCAACCAATATCGTCAACTTTGACTATTCAAAAATTGTTGATTTAAAACGTAAACTGAAAATAAAAGCCCTGCTCGACGCCCGGGATAAGGCCGCCGACCTATTGGGCAGCATAGACGAAAAATTGGGCGGACCAATTAGTATAACCGAGGTTGATAACAGTAATTACCCGGGCCCGCGACCTATGATGTATAAAACGGCGATGATGAGTGCCAATGCGTCAGTGGCGGAATCGGACATCGATTTTAAGAAAATAAAACTAAGCTTTCAAATTAACGCTACTTTTGAAATAGTTAAATGATTTTTTAAAAATTCTGTTCCAATTAACTTTATTTTCAAGGTATTTACCGGATCAATTTCTTAGGAGAATGGCGGATTTTCGGACGTGATTTGACGCCGGTAAAATCAAAAAAGCGACAAAAAAAGGGGCACATTTCCATCGAAAAAACTAAATAAATTCAAATGTATTAATATTTAATTTAAAGTTAAATTGCCGTTAACAACTATTGAGTTTCTGATCCCATTTTCTGTGAATGTTAAAATAATATTTATTAAAGGTTTTCTTTTGCTTTGATTAATAAGGTATTGACAATGTGAAATATACATTTTATCTTTATAGTCCTAATTAATAAAGATGAGCCGCAGCCGCGTTAAAAAAGTACTATTGGTTTCGCCGAGAACTTTTCCTGAAGGACTTTTATGTGAGTACGATTGCATAAAACAAATTGAAAATGCCGCCAGCCTTTTTCCTTCACTCTATGAATTCAACCCCGACGTAGTTATACTGGATTATGAGTATATCGGCAAGGATATTGAAAAAATAATCCGGCGGATAAAGCTCAATAAATTTTACAGCAAGCTTAAAGTTTGCTGTTATAAAAGCGTTCCAAACGAAAAAACAGATAGCTTACTGAAAGCAATTGGTTTAGATCAGCTTATTTACAAAGAAGATCTGTCAAAACCTGCAAAAAGTAAAACCGCACTAAATCATCTCAGCGCCATTTTCGAGGAATCGATTTTAATGCTGGTTACTGCATCCCGCATTTAGGCAGTTGAAAGGAACGAAACACAACCCACTATACACATCTTAATAACCACTTCTTCATTTTCGTTTTAAATTGAATTTATATTTCTTATAAGGCAATTAAAACTGGCTGTCGCTCTTGATTTTATGTGCTTTTTGGTGGATGTAAAATCAAACCTCCCGTTGTAAACGGTTTTTTAACAATTATGTAACCTTTGCAAGTCTTTCGCGTAAAATAATCTTAAGAATAATTTTTAAAGAGATCAATCAAAATTGGTCAACGAACATTTAAAACTTAAACATATTATTAAACTTTTACTTAACCGATAGATTATGATATTCTCTAAATCCGAAAAAGTGTTATTGGTAGCTCCCAATATATTCTCGGTTCAGCTAATGGCCGAAAATAAACAAGTTAGACACATCACCTCTATTGAGCGCGTTTTCCCAACCATTTTTGAAATGCAGCCTAACATAATAGTTTTTGATTATGACTATCTATGTGAGGACATGGAGCATGTATTGCGCCGGATACGCAGAAATTCATACTATAAAAAAATTAAAATATGTTGCTTTAAAAGCAGCCCCAATAACAGGATAGATTCCTTCCTTGAAGTTTTAGGGGTGGATCATGTAATCTATAAAAGTGAGCTGCAAAACCAAACAGGAGCCTCTATCAACCAGGTTAAATCAATATTTGATAAAACCGTAACAAATTTATTGGTTAACGCTTCTTTAGAAACCAGAAAGTTTCTCAAAATCGAACATTCAAATCTGTTGAACGATTAAAAAGGTTCTATTTGAAAAATTGATACTAAATTAAAGGCAATTAATTTATCAATTCAAACTTGGTATAAGGTACCAGTACTTCCGGCACTTTAATACCAGCATCCGTTTGGTTATTCTCCAGCAAAGTAGCCACAATACGGGGCAATGCAAGCGCACTGCCGTTAAGCGTATGAGCCAGCTGCATCTTTCCCTCGGCATTACGGAAACGCAATTTTAACCGGTTGCTCTGAAAAGTTTCAAAATTTGAAACTGACGATACCTCCAGCCAACGCTGCTGTGCCGCACTCCATGTTTCCATATCATAAGTTAAAGCGGACCCAAAACCCATATCGCCGCCGCATAAGCGCAACACACGGTAAGGTAAACCTAATTTTTGCAATAATCCCTGTACATGCGCGCTCATTTGTTCAAGCGCCTCGTAGGATTTATCAGGGTGGGCAATCTGTACTATCTCAACTTTATCAAACTGGTGCAAACGGTTCAATCCGCGCACATGAGCGCCATATGAGCCAGCTTCTCTGCGAAAACAAGGTGTATAACCACAATTTTTCACAGGCAATTCATCGGCCTTTAAAATTACATCGCGGTACATATTGGTGATCGGTACCTCGGCGGTCGGTATCAGGTATAAATTATCTAAACCTACAAAGTACATCTGGCCTTCTTTATCAGGAAGTTGTGTTGTTCCAAAGCCCGAGGCTTCATTTACCAGCAAGGGCACTACAACTTCGCTATAGCCGGCTTTTTCGGCCTCATCAATAAAATAATTAATAAGCGCACGTTGCAGTTTGGCGCCCTTTCCTTTATATACAGGGAAACCAGCACCGGTAATTTTAACGCCGAGCTCAAAATCAATCAGGTTATATTTAGCGGCAAGTTCCCAGTGGGGTAATGCATTGGGCGGCAAGGCTGGTACGTTTCCATTTTCCAAAACTACCTCGTTGTCTTCCGGGGTAAGTCCTTTAGGTACTGAACTATGCGGCAGATTCGGTAGCAGTACAAGCTTTTGATTCAACTCTTCTTCAATTGAAGCCAAAGTTTCACCTAACTGTTTTATGTCTTCTTTCCAGGTGCCTGTTTTTGATTTAACAATTTCCGCTTCATCCTTTTTACCGGCGCGCATTAGTTCGCCAACCTGTTTTGCAGCGGCATTCGCTTCAGCCGATATACTATCCAAATTGGTTTGAGTTTGACGCCGTTTTTCGTCCAGTTGAATAATTTCATCGACCAGCAACGGCTGTTTAAAATTTTTTACAGCCAAACGTTCTAAAACCTTCTCCCTGTTATCGCGGATATAACTAACTTGCAGCATTGATTTATTTTTAGGGCAAAGATATAAATTAGTCGATAGTCCATAGTCCATAGTCGATGGTAATTGTAAATGATTATTTATCATTTTAAACTATGGTCTATTGACCATGGACTATGGACAAATCGGCAACTATGGTTAAAAAAGGAAAACTCTACTTAGTACCCACCCCTATAGGCAACCTTGAAGATATGACCTTCAGGGCGATACGTATTTTAAAAGAAGCCGATTTGATATTAGCTGAGGACACCCGCACATCTGCTCCATTGTTAAAACATTTTGAGATTCATCAAAAAGTATTTTCGCATCACCAGCATAACGAACACCAATCCACAGGTGAAATTATCCGCTTTTTAAAAGAAGGTAAAAACGTTGCGCTAATATCTGACGCCGGCACACCTGCTATCTCCGACCCTGGTTTCTACCTTGTAAGAGAGGCATTAAAAAATGAATTGGATGTTGAATGCCTGCCGGGTGCAACCGCTTTTGTTCCGGCGTTGGTTAACTCGGGCTTTCCCACTGATCGTTTTTGCTTTGAGGGATTTTTACCTTTAAAAAAAGGACGACAAACCCGCTACAAAGCATTGGCTGCCGAGGAACGAACCATTATACTTTACGAATCTCCTCACCGTTTATTAAAAACGCTGGACGAGATGGCTACTTTTTTTGGCTCAGAAAGGCAAATATCCGTGTCGCGGGAATTAACAAAAATGTTTGAAGAAACCGTAAGAGGTACCGTTGCGGAGGTAAAGACTTACTTTGAAACGCATCCTGTTAAGGGGGAATTTGTGATATGTGTAAGCCCGCTCTAGAAGCCCCCTCTAAATCTCCCCCGGTAGGGGAGACTTTTAGCCCCCCCTTTAAATGATTAATTTAGAAATGAAATACATCGCAAAAAATGAAGATCTTTTAAGTTTTTTAAGTGAAGATAAAAGCATAATAGATGCAACAATTACAAGGTTCGATATTTATAATGCTGACAATAGATTAAATATTGATGTTTACATAACCTTGCTATATTCCAAAAGTGATAAAGAGTTAAAACTGCGATTTAAAGATGTATTACAATATTGCATGTTTTATACAAGGGATCATAATTTTTATTACATAGAGCGTTATAAGCTTTTCAAGTGCGACGAAGGTTTCTATGTTAGCTTCGATCCTTTTGATGAAAACTTGGAAATACAATCAGAAGACAATGATTTCATTCTATCTTCAGAAGTAGAGGGTTATTTTTTGGACAAATAAAATTGTTTTTTAAAGTCTCCCCTACCGGGGAGATTTAGAGGGGGCTAATGATATGGAAACTTATTTAAACAGCGTAGAAAAGCGTTTTGAGTATTACAAAATGCTTGGCGAAAAAACATTTGATCAGTTGAGTGATGACCAACTTTTGTGGTGTTACAACGAAGAAAGTAACAGCATAGCCACTATTGTAAAACATATTTCGGGTAACATGATATCGCGGTGGACTGATTTTTTAACCAGCGACGGCGAAAAACCAACACGCAACAGGGACACGGAATTTGAAAATGATATCAAAAGCAGGAAAGAGCTTTTAGATAAATGGAATGAAGGTTGGGATTGTCTGTTCAATGCGCTGGGCTCCATACATCCCGAAGACTGGCAAAAAACAATTTATATACGAAGCGAACCCCATACTGTAGTAGATGCGATTAACAGGCAGTTGGCACATTATCCGTACCATATAGGGCAAATTGTATTTATCGGGAAGATGTTAACAGGCTCAAACTGGAATTCGCTTTCAATTCCTAAAGGAAAATCGGACACATTTAATGCAGCAAAATTTTCAAAACCAGGAAAGATTAACCCATAAACAATTAAAAAATAATTGCGTCATTTGCGGTTCTTCCGCATTGCCCGGAACAACGCAGTGACGCAAGGCTATTGATTTTGATGAAAAAAAATATTTTATTATCCATCTTTTCAGGTTTACTGCTTTGGCTTGCCTGGCCTCCAACTCCATACACCACTTTTTTACTGTTTATTGGGTTCGTGCCTATGCTGATTGCAATAGAAAATATAATCCAATCAAAGTTTGAAAAAAAAGGAAAAAAAATATTCGGCACCGTTTTTCTGGGGTTTTTTATCTGGAATACGCTTTCCATTTATTGGGTTTATAATGCTTTGAAAATGGTTGGCGGAGCGGTGGCACTCCCTATTTCACTCGTCCCATACGCATTGGCCCCTTTATTAATGGCTACTTGTTGTTGGCTCTATTACAGGGCAAGGCTTATTGTTAACCGGGGCTGGAGTTTATTCGGTCTGGTTTGTTTCTGGGTAGGATATGAATATCTTAACCAAAGCTGGGATCTCGCCTTTCCGTGGATGACACTGGGTAATGGTTTTGCTACAACCCATCAATGGGTGCAGTGGTATGAGTATACCGGTGTTTACGGAGGTACTATATGGATATGGGCTTTAAATATATTGGGATTCCTGATTTATATCGGCTTACGGGAGGCTCCGAACAAACGACTGAGAATAATATTAATTTCGGCATTTGTAATCGTTCTGGTGTTACCGCTAACATTTTCGCTTTACCGATATTATGGCTATAAGGAACAACTTAATCCATCAAATATCGTAGTTGTACAGCCAAATATCGATCCTTATGCAAAGGTGACTTCCATTCCTCAGGCTGAGCAGATTAAGATATTAACACATCTTTCGGATTCATTAGGACAAGCAAACACCGAGTTTTTTATATGGCCCGAAACGGCTATTCCGGATCCGGTAAACCAAGAAACCATCCGCACAAATACTTACTTTTTGCAGGCGCAAAGCTTTTTAAATAAGTATAAAAACGGCACCCTTATAACCGGTGCTGAAACATTTAAAATATATAATAACCGGGCCACAAAAACAGCCCGGCCATTTGACGCCCAGGGCAACCAATTTTACGACGAATATAACGCAGCCATAAGCATCGAAAACTCGGCAGAAGTACAATTTTACCATAAATCAAAACTTGTACCTGGCGCCGAATCCATGCCTTTTGGTGCGCAGTTATCTTTTTTAAAACCTGTGTTTGAACATTTGGGAGGCGCTACTGGGAGTTATGGCAGCCAGCCGGAGCCTGGTGTTCTCTATTCACAAAGCGGCATAGGGGCTACACCTGTTATTTGTTATGAGTCTGTATGGGGCGAATGGATTGCAAAATCGGTTGCAATGGGATCGCAATTTATAGCAATAATCACCAATGATGGCTGGTGGGAGGATACATCGGGGAAAGACCAGCACCTTGAATATGCCAAATTGCGCGCTATCGAAACCCGTAGGTGGGTTTGCCGATCCGCCAATACGGGCATTTCGGCTTTTATAAACCAGCGCGGCGATATTGTACAGCATACAAAGTGGTGGGTAAAAACTGCTATTAAACAAAATATAAATTTAAATTCCGACCTCACTTTTTATGTACTGCATGGAGATTACCTGGCCAAAGCCGGAAGTTTGCTGGCAGTACTGGGAATAATTTTTATTCTGGGATTCAGGATTTTTAAAGTTAAATCAGCGAAAACTACTTAAGACGATATTCCTAAATTGAGGCTTCAAAAAAATCCGAAATCGAAAATCCGAAATCCGAAATAATCAATTGTTTTTGGCTAGTATGAAAGCCAAAAGATCATGAATAGGTTGCTGAATGATCTTACCCACAGTGATATCATTCTCTTTGCAAACCGTTTTTAATTCATCTGCAAAAACATAAGCGATAGAACCTACAAAATGGCATTTATGCTTGTGATATTCCGGGTACGATTTAATATTCGTTTCGATAAATTCCAGCAAACCTTTACGCAACAAGCTTTGGGCATATTCCGTTGACCTGATATTGCTTAAAAACTTACTGAACGCAGCCAGATATGAATTTGCGTTTGGTGTTTGATAAACCTTCTTTATTACAATTTCTTTATCCAGGTGAAATTCGTCGCTAAAATGGGCATTTATCTCTTCAGGCATGTTACCATATAAAAAGTCGGTGATCAACGCTTTACCAAACCAGGTACCACCACCTTCATCGCCTAAAACAAACCCTAAACCATGTTTACCCTCGTGTATGTCTTCGCCGTCAAAAAAAGAAATATTTGATCCGGTTCCTAAAACACAGCACAAGCCTTGTTCCATTCCGCAGGTAGCATAAGCGCAGCCTAACAAATCGCTATCTATGCTAACATAGGATTTTGTGAATAAATAGCTAAGTGCATTTGAAACTATCTCGTGTCTATCCGGACTTGAGCAGCCGGCTCCGAAAAAGTATATCTCTTTTATATCGGCAGAAAAAGCGACCATTTCAGGAGCCTGATCCTGTATAATTTTTATGATTTCTTTTTCCGTTAAAAAGTAAGGATTAAGTCCGGCTGTTCTGAATTGCCGTACCTCCTGCTGTGGAAGCGAAAGTAACCAGTCTGTTTTTGACGAACCGCTGTCAGCAACTAAGATCATGTACAAAGTTCTTCGAGTGCTTTTTGTGTAAGGGGTTTATGAATAAATTGTGTGATGTATTTATTGTCTGAAGATTTTCTCAAATCCAGCGGGTCGAGAGAGGAGGATAACATAAATATTTTTATGTTCGTTTTGTCCATATCAATTTTGTCATATTCTTCCAAAAATTCGAATCCGCCCATTAAAGGCATCCTAACATCTAAAAAAATCACGTCGGGTTTGACGAGGCCTTCGCTTAAAGATTTTATAGCGTCACCGGCCGAACGGACAACAACAATATTCTCCGAAAAATTGCCGGCTTCCAAAATTTTACGGGTGACAAAATTATCTATATAATTGTCATCAATAAGCAAACACGTTTTAAAACAAATAGCCATTGAGTTCAAAAATAGCTTTTTAAACCAATTTAAAAAAATACTTATTCACATTTATTTAATGTATTCTGATAATCCCGGGCTACCTAACAGTAAATGAAATAATTGGCCCGTTGTGGTATATTAATGAATTGCAATTGAGTTGGCATAAGGATAAAAAAAACTCGAATTGCTCATGAAAATAACTCCGATATATATATAAATTGCAAATTACAAGGTAAAAGCATAACCTTACAACCTCAGATAGATGAAACTAATTAAATTAACAAGCGCCCTTTTTTTTTCAATATTATTTTGCATGAATACTTCAACCAGCAATGCAGCAGAAGCTATAAAAATTTCATACGTGGTTACCTTTCCTGAAGCACAAGCTCATTATGCCGATATAGAAATGAACATTTCGGGCTTAGATCAAAATTCTATAAGCATTAAAATGCCTGTTTGGACGCCCGGCTCTTACCTGGTAAGGGAGTTTTCAAAAAACATTGAATCATTCAGCGTAACATCAAATGGCGAAATGCTGAACGCATTGAAAATCCGAAAAAATTGCTGGCAAGTAAATACCGAGGGCATTTCTTCCTTGAACATCAAATACAGGGTGTATTGTTTTGAAATCTCTGTACGTACAAGCTTTATTGACGCCTCTCATGCTTTCCTATCAACAACCGGTATATTCATGTATCCGGATAAGATGCTAAACCAGTCTTCAACTATACAAATCGTTCCTTATAAAGGATGGACCAAAGTTTCAACCAGTTTAGAAACAGCAAAAGACGATCCATTTACGCTGCGATCTCCGAATTACGACATATTATTTGATTCGCCTATTGAAGTTGGCAACCAGGACGTTTTTGAATTTGAGGCTACCGGGGTAAAATATGAAGTCGCGATGGTTGGCGGTGGCAATTACGACAAAGAACGCCTTAAGAAAGACATGGCAAAAATTGTAGAAAAGGAAACCGCGATTTATGGCGAAAACCCGAATAAACATTACGTTTTTATTGTTCATAACCATGTTAGAAGCGGAGGTGGCCTGGAACATTTAAGTTCGTGTACTTTAGGTGCTGCGCGTGATAATTATGCTAATGAGAGTGGGTATCAAAACTTTTTAGGCCTGGTTGCGCATGAACATTTTCATCTTTGGAATGTGAAGCGTTTACGTCCGTTTGTGTTAGGTCCGTTTGATTACGATAACGAAAATTATACAACTGACCTCTGGATTGCCGAAGGCTTCACAGCTTATTACCAGTACATCATTTTGCGTCACGCGAATTTGATGACGCCCGAGAACTATCTGAACGCCGCGGCCGCGGTTGCTAATGTAATTGAAAATCAACCGGGCGCAAAAATACAGCCACTGGCTGACGCCAGCTATGATGCCTGGATTAAAGCTTACAGGCCAAATGAAAACTCCGTAAACACCGGTATTTCGTACTATGATAAAGGTGCGGCAGTAGCCATGATGCTTGATCTTGAAATTATTAATAATTCAAACGGAAAAAAATCGCTGGATGATGTGATGAAATACATGTATAATACTTACTACAAAACTAAAAGACGAGGCTATACCGACATGGAGTTTAAACAAGGCCTGGAAAAATTTACAGGAGAGAGCCTTGATGATTTCTACGAAAAATATATTTACGGCGTTACACCGATTAACAACGATAAATATTTTGGTTATGCTGGCTATAAACTGACTGATGAATTAACCGGCACTAACTACCCCACCCTTGGAATAACGTTTGTCAATCCTATTAATAGTGGCGGCAAAAAAATAGTCGCGACCGTGTTGCGGGGAAGCACAGGCTGGATTGACGGCATTAACGTAAATGATGAACTAACGGCAATTAATGGCAACCCTATAACCGACGTTGCAAATATGTTGGATGGAAAAAAGACAGGCGATAAAATTTCGGTAAGCGTTAACAGAGATGGCCTGCCTCTTGTTTTACAGGTAACACTTCTCCGGAACAACCGCGTTAAATTTAAAATCGAATCTTTACCAACTATCTCTCCCCTGCAACAGGAGGTAAGGAAAAAATGGCTGAATTTAGAGTGACAGTGTTTTGTCAGCAAAAATCAGCGATTTTGGACAAAAATAAATTTTTAATAAGCTGATAATGAGTCAATAACAAAAAGTAAGGGTTCGTTGTGTGTGTTGTACTGATTAGGGTTGACACAAGGGGATGTCGAAAATGGATCAGAAAAGCATACGGGAACAAGTGATAAAAGAATACTTGTCAAGTGAAGTAAGCCTTCGTAGTTTGGCCACTAAATACAATTATAATC
>DASYEP010000023.1:0-6151 GCA_036498965.1 Mucilaginibacter sp. | reverse complement strand
CTCCCTCTCCGCTAAAGAAAATGCTGCCCGTTGAAAACGGTCGGCATTTTTAATTTTCTGGCGACCGGAATACATTCCGGGGAGATAGAAAATTAAAATGACGATAGCGCAGCGGCAACATTTTCTTTGAAGCTACCCCCTTAAGGGATCAATGAAATTAATCCCTCTCTCCGCAAAAAACAAAAAGCACTGATTTTCAGCGCTTTTTGCAGGAAATGGATAAAGCCAAAACTTCTAAGTGCCTTAGACATCCGGATATGGCTTTATTTAGTTTTTTGGCGTGTAACGAGCATTCTTCTATATCACATCCATGTGCTTCTGAGGAGCTTTTATAGTCTTGTTGCTACTTCTGAGGGCGTTTGCCCAAACTCCTTTTTAAAAACAAAAGAAAAATGTGAAAGGTCTTCAAAGCCTACTTCCAGATATACATCGCTTGGTTTTTGGCTTTGCTTGCTGATTTGAAAATAAGCTTCGTCAAGCCGTTTCTTTTTGAGCCAGTTACCCGGAGTTGTTCCAAAGGTTTTTTGAAAATCACGCTTGAAAGATGACAGACTTCTGCCCGTAAGAAATGCAAACCGCTCCAGGCTGATATTGAAACGGAAATTTCGGTTCATATAATCTTCCAAATCAATTTTGCCGGGAATACCGAAGTTGAAAAGAAAATTGCACATATCCGGTTCTAACCTTAACAGAATCAATAGAAGCTCTTCACGCTTAATGTCAGAAAAGGTTTCGTCAAGCTCCAGGCCCCTTGTATAATAAGGCTCCAACGATTGTATGTAGTTCTTAAACAGGCTATTGTCCTCTACAACCAAAAACGAATCTCCATAATCTGACTTTTTTACATTGCAAGGATGTCGTTCCAGAAACTGTTTTAAAAATGGCTCATCCAATGTGATGATGATATTTTCAAATTGATCATTCTCCTTGAGCTTAGTGTAACGGATCAAATGGTTTTTCCGGGCGATAACGTAGTCGCCCGGCTGCATGGTATACCGTTTGCTGCCGTCATAAGCTTTGATGGAACCCTTCAATAAGAACATAAAGAAATGTTCTGGTATGAATTGCTCCGGCGAGATCTCCGGACCTAAATGACAGGTATGTATATGGTTAGCTCTCAATTTCAGATGTTTGGGGTATCATACAAATTTACTCATTTCCAACCGCTGTCAACGCTTGCCAATATCGCTTTTTCCTTGCTTCCAGGATGCCAATCTAAAATATCTTTCGCTTTTTGGTTAGACATTTCTACATAAAATTCCTTTTCAGTAGGTTTCAAATCTGCAATCTTAGCCGCTATTTCAGGACGTTCTTTTTTGATGAGTTGTGCCACATCATAAAAACTGACCGCACCGTCGGCTGTTGCCAAAAAGCGTTGTCCATTGGCTTTGGGATGCAGCATAACCTTAATATGTATGTCTGCAACATCCCGAACATCTACTACTCCAAAAGTAAATGCAGGACTTTCGGTAATCGTGCCTTTAATAAGGCCGCTTACCAGGCCTTCGTAAGCAGCGGGGTAAATATCGCCGATGATCGGCCCGAAGATTCCTACGGGATTGATCACGGCCAGTTCTAAATCACCACCTTCGTTTTTGATGAAGTCCCAGGCTGCTTTTTCGGCCACTGTTTTGGACTTGGCGTAGGGTTGAATAGGCCCGTTTTCGTCGGTCCAATCTTTTTCCGTAAAAATATGGCCTTTCGGTCTGTTGCTGTCACCAATTGCGGAATAGGAAGAGGTCAATACCACGCGTTTTACGCCTGCTTTTTTTGCCGCTTTTAAAACCCTCAATGAACCGTCACGGGCAGGGATAATAAGGTCGTTTTCGTCTTCGGGTTGTACCAGCGGGAAAGGTGAAGCTATGTGCAATACGTAATCGCAATCTGTAACCGCTTCGTCCCAGCCTGCATCCGCTGTTAAATCTGCTTCATGGAAAGATAGGCTTTGGAAATCTGTTAATCCGCCGTCTTTTAAGGCATTAGAGATGCTTTCCTTTCTGGATAAGGAGCGAAGCGTGGTTCTAACGGTATATCCCTCTTGCAACAACTGTAAAATTGTGTGGACACCAACAAATCCTGTTCCTCCGGTTACTAATACTGTTTGATTTTTCATTATTTATCTCTTTGTTATCGCTACAAAGTTCAGCATTAAGATTGAGGGTAGCTTTGTTGTGGAGTTCAATTTCATTTTGTTGTGAGGGTCAAGCTTCTTAAGTTATTCACAAACGGTTTAACAAACACTAATTTGGTGGAAATGTTAAATTAATTGATTTTGGCTTTATAAATTTGCTGGAAATAAAACGAAATATTCTGGTGCAAAATATCCTCTACTATTCGTTTCTTTTAACTATATCTCTAATTATTGCCAAATAGCAGAAAGATGTTTTAATCGACTCCCTTTGTCCCCGCTAAAGCAAATAAAGCCTGGCAATGCCCGGCTTCGCCTTTTAGAATAATAGCAGAAAGCTTTTTTATACGCTATAAATCTCATATTCCCTTTGAATGTAAGACCATGTTAAACACTTCCTTTAAAATAGCGTGTGTTGTGCATGGATGCTATTTACCATCTTCTCGTGACTCTTATTTTTTCTCACCATAACACAAAACACTTTTACAATTCAAATACAATGGTAAATACTGTCCCTACATTTATTTCACTGGCGACAGAAATCTTTCCCCCAAGCGTTTCCACTTGAGTTTTGACCATAAATAATCCAATGCCCTTCCCTTCGACATGAAAATGGAAGCGTTTATATAAGCCAAATACCTGGTCTGCTTTTTTTGAAAGGTCGATCCCCATGCCATTGTCTTGGAACTTTATAACAAATTTTCCATCGCATTTCTTACTTTTAATTTCGATCAACGGGGGCAAACCGGGCTGATGGTACTTAATACTATTTGTGATTAGGTTATAAAATATGCTATACAGGTAACTTCTCAATGTCACAAATTCTTTTGCTTCTGAAAAATCAGTAATAATTTTTACATTTCTTTTTTGATTCAAATAGTTAAGGCTGATTTGAATATTCTCAACCAGCGTCAAAAGGTCTACAGTTTCCTTCGTTTCGCTGATGACGCCTTTTACCTGGAGTACCTTATTCAAATCTTTTATTACTTCGTCAATCTGCATTACCGATGCCATGAGTTGTTTCGGAAATACAGCAATTTCCTCTTTATCGAGAGAATCATCGTTAAGCAATCCGGCAAGGCCGATAATACTTGTTACCGGACCTCTCAGGTTATGGGAAATGATATAAGAAAATTGTTCAAGGTTTTCATTCCGCTGAATAATATCCGCCATCATTTTTTCGCGCTCAGCTTCATATTTTTTCTGCTCAGTAATATTATTTGCGATACCCAACACTGCTTTTGTTCCCTTTATCTGGGTAAACGGGACCTTGATCGTATAAAAGATCTTCTGTTCACCATCAGGGCCGGTAAATTCCTGTTCTGAAAATATCTTTTTCTTACCGCTCAATATCACTTCCCGATCCTGCTCCAGAAACCTTAAGCCTTGCTCCAACAGGGTAATTTCCCCCAACTGAGATTTATGGATCAATTCCTCCGGCCTTAGACCGTATAGGGCTGAAAGACTTTTATTTACAAAGAGAAATTTTCCGTCAAAGTCCTTTAAAAAGATAGCTTGCGGCACCAGGTCAAGAATCAAATGAAGATTAGCCTCAGATTGGGCCAGGGATTCCTGAGCTTCCTTCATTTCTGTCACATCATGAGCAATCCCATATAATCCTATCGGTTTCCCGTCCTTGTCAAATTCGAAATGAGCCAGAGAATAGATATGCCTGATGGCTCCATCGCTTCTTATGATACGGTGATAGAAAGCCGAATTGCTTAGAGTTGATTGCGCTTCTTGTGTCAGCCGGGTTACGTCATCAAGGTCTTCCGGATGAATATGCGACATCCATGACGTCAGCGATTGCACCGCATCTTCAGGCGGCAATCCATAGATGCGCAAGGTTTCTTCTGACCATATCGCAATGCCTGTTGCAAAATCAAGTTCCCAATTCCCGATATGTGCAATCTCCTGCGCCTGTTTTAGCCTCAGTTCGCTGTGCTTAAGTTTATTTTCCGTCTGCAATCTGAGCGCCTCTTTTTCAAATACGTCCAAAGCAAATGAAATGTCAGCCGCCGCCTCTTCCAGCAACCGGATTTCCGCCGCATCAAAGGTGTCTCGCTGCGAAGCGTAGAGGTTGAGCGTTCCGATGACAACTCCCGATTTTTTGATTGGGAAAACGATAAAAGATCCGTAGCCCCTTACCGATGCGTATTGCTTCCAGGTATCCTGTTCCAGGTCCTGTGATGAATCATTGCTGATAAAAGGGAGGCCTGTGTTCAGTACATGGCTTTGGGGCCCATAATCATCATACCGTGCGTTTGTAAATAGCGCCATGTCCTCGGGCGGCAGACCGGTACTTGCAACCAGGTTTATTTTTTGCCCGATTTGAAACAACCCTATCCAGGCCACCCTAAACTGCCCGATGCGTACCGCAATATTACAAACGTCTTTGAATAGCGCCTGCTCATGTTTTACATGTACTATAGTCCGGTTGATACCGCTGATGAACGAATACAGGCGATTAACTTTTTGCAGGTGGTTCCGTAGCTCAAATTCCTTAAGCTGCGACTTTTTGAAGGCTTTGAAAAAAAAGTAATGGATATACAACAAGAGCAAAAAATTGCTGATCAGGCCCAGCATATATCCGTGATGATTAATATTCAGGTTTTGCGTGGGCAATGAAAGCCCGAGGTAGTCATCCAGAATGACGTAACCCAGGATCGGCGCCATATTGACCAGCGAATAAAAGGTGCCCCATTTTCTTCCAAGAATATAATAGCCAGTGGAAACAACAAGTATAACCAATTCTGCAGTAGCTGCGTTGACGCTTTGACGGAACAACAAAACGCCGGACCAAATCATCAATGTGAGGCAAATGATAAAGAAATGTCCGGCCACGCTCCAAGGCTCCCGGAAAAGAAGTAAAGCCAGACCGGCAAGGAAAAGGACCAGAAAAACACCCATTCTCGTGAACAGGAAATTATGCTCCTGGAACAGAAATAAAACCTGTAGTGTGCTGCATAAGCCGATAAAGGTCAGCAGGCATACGGCAAGTATTCGGACCCGGGTACGATTAAGAATATCCTGTTCCTGGTTAAATACCCGCTCGTAATGATTTAAAAAATAGTCGCCTATGGACATAAGGTAATAGGATTTGATATTTCAATATGCAGAAACTTCACATTTCTTTTTAATGTTCTTTTTGATGTCCTAAATTGATCGGGAAGCTCTTTTTAACCAATTGGGTTGGCAGACTAAAATAATAATTAGCGCCAAAAGCTTTTACGAAAAAAATTGCGTATTAGTTAGTTGGTATCCGATTTTCATGCTTCAATAATTTCGCAATAAGCAATAACGGAATTAGTATGGATTGTTTATTTAGATTTAGCACTCCCGCCATTAGCGTTACAAGAAAAGACAGTGAGCTGGAAGCCGTCTCTTTATAGTGATATTAATAATTGACAAAATTCCATCTAAGTATTCTAATGGTTCCCTCCACCCCGCTGATTTCAATATCAAAATACATTAAAGGCCTGCAAATTATTTGATTTGCAGGCCTTTGTGTTTTAGTGAAATGGTCTATTTCAAACAAGTCTATTATTTTCTTATTACTTCAATTTGAAACGATTTAGGTAATTCCTTATGATGGACGATAAGTTAAATAGCAGCAACTCTAATTTCTTTCAATTGACCATTAACCTTGAGCCTTACTTTTTTGCTTGTGGGCGACACAATATGATAAGTAACTATGCGCCCATTTTTCCAGGAAAAGCTGACGGTGAAATTGCCACGCGCCTTCATCCCAGTCACTTTTCCTTCTTGTTTCCAGGCATCCGGTAAGGCCGGCAACAACTCAATGTAGCCAGCCTGACTTTGAATCAGCATTTCAGCAATTCCTGCTTCAGCACCAAAGTTGGCATCGATCTGAAATGGCGATCCTGCGGACAGCAAATTAGGATAAACGCCGCCGCCGCCGCCATAGTTGATATTTGTTTTAATGGTAGGATGCATCAGCTCAGTAAATAATTTGTATGCCCGGTTGCCGTCTTTTAACCGTGCCCAAAATATCTGTTTGTA
>DASYEP010000022.1:0-14892 GCA_036498965.1 Mucilaginibacter sp. | reverse complement strand
ATCCTGCACGTGTAAGTACCCAGGCCGACGGGGCAGCCATAACCAAATAGGCGATATAAAAAGCAAAGGCGACCAGGTACGATTCGAAATTATTGAGTTGACAGGCGATTTTTAAATAGGGTATCAGCACCGAGTTTAACCAGGTCACAAAGCCAAATACAAAGAATAATGCGGCAATAATATAAATTGGGCTAATGCCTTTGCGGTCGGCATTGGGTGAAATGTTGTCTTTTTCAGGGCTCATTGTTTTAGGGTTTTGTGCTAAAGGTGTTTTTTGATACTTATTTTTTGAAGATAGTAGTTTTAAAGGATATACGATAATGTTTAATTTTTTTGGCTTGAGGACTGAAATAAGTGTTTGTTGCATAGTAGTAAAAAAAATTCACAAAATGTTTTGATTTACTAAGTGTACTTATTATATTTGTACTTATAATAATTAAACACTTAAAATCATGTGGAAAAAAACTTATTCAACCGTTACTAAAGAAGTTACCAGGGAACAATTATGGAAATTATTTGCCGATGTAAATAACTGGCAGAACTGGGATACCAACATTGAATTTGCTAAAATTGACGGCCGTTTCGAAGCCGGAAATCATTTCATATTACGACCAAAAGGAGGTCCAAATGTGAAGATTAAACTTTTAGAAACAGTTGAGAATAGCAAGTATATAGATGTGACCAATTTCCCGTTAGCTAAAATGTATGATGAGCATTTGTTTGAGGATACACCCAACGGTGTAAAAATCACTAATACCATTTGGGTAACCGGAATATTAAGCTTTATTTGGGTAAAACTGGTGGCTCAAAAAATTGTGGATGATACCCCGGCTGATATGCAAAAGCAGATTGCAGCAGCCAAAAAGTTGTAAATAACATGAAACAAAATGATAACACTTTCAGCGTTGATAAAGCCGAAAACAGCAGCGGCTTTTTATTATGGCAGGTGACCAATTTGTGGCAGCGTGAAATCAGGAAGGCTTTACTGCCCTACGATTTAACTCATTCACAATTTGTGTTACTTGCCAGCACGCATTGGCTTACGTTACAAGGAAATGATGTAACCCAGATTTTGCTGTCTGCGCATACGAGTATTGACCCTATGACGACGTCGACAGTTTTACGCACGCTTCAAGCTAAAGGGTTGTTGAGGCGACAGGAGCATCCTACAGATACACGTGCTAAAACAGTAGCATTAACCAATGCAGGCGTCCAGATAGTTAGACCTGCGGTTATTGCTGTTGAAGATTTTGACAAAAAGTTCTTTTCAGTGTTAGGTGAGGATGTTCCAGCGTTCAATAAACAATTGGTGGAATTACTAAATAAAACAGAGCCAGAAAAATAAAAGCCTTCGGTCTCGCGACTGAAGGCTTTAAACTAAAACTAAGCAGCATCAACTAACACTAATTCAAAAGAATTCTCATTTAAAAATCCTTCACATTATCACCTGGCATACGGTCAATCAGTTTCGCGTAGGGGTCAATGCCTGCGTTTACAGGTTTACCTTTTACTATAACGGTGATTGTGTGCTCACCGGCTGTGAGCTTGTATTTCTTCAAGAATAGTGGGTTTACCTGCGACCGGCCTTCTTTGTTATTGGTGTTAGCCGCAAATATCCCGATATCGATGTAATCATTCATGCTTTTAACCGGGACATCATTTCCCTTGTCATCTATCCAAACCTTGGCAACGTTTACTTTTAAAGTTACTTTATATTCATTGTTTTTACCTGTTGGTGTTGCCTTTACTTCGTTTATCTTGTTATCGTACAGTGTTATTTTTTGAAAGCTGTCTGACAAATAATATTGCAACGAATCGGGTACATGCTTTTGCAGGATACGGTAAAGGTCGTTAGTACCTGCAAAGGGAGGTTTGTTTCTGAAGGCATATTCATTTTTAAAATCCCGCAAGGCTGCGTTTAAACTATCCTCTCCTATCAGGTCACGTAATCCATACAGCACAACACCGGCTTTTCCGCCCCATTCAAACCACTGATTCGCCTCAATAAGCGGAGCCTCCTTTTCTTCTAAACGATTTCTTATAAACAGGTATGCCCAAAGCTGATCCTGCAAAATCCACTTCATATTGTTACTTCCATATTTCTTTTTGGCCATTACCAGGGCACCGTAGGTAGCTAAACCCTCCGGAATTAATAGCGATCCGGCCGTATTGTTCGGCGCCACCTGGAAACGCCACCACTGCTGGGCTAAATCCTTCGAGGCCATGAAATAACAGTAATCGTTTTGGTTAGGATCATTGAAATCGGCATTCCAGGCATTATACTCAGCAAAAGTAGCGAGCGTGGTAAGCGATGCCTCACGTGGACCATACACGGAAGTTTCTGCCAGCCGGATGTCATTAAACGGATACTCACCATAGGCTGTCGAAAAATAGCGGAGTCCGTCCTTATAGGCCGACATAAATCTGCCGATGTTCGCATGATGTGCCGGATGATAAAAAATATTTATATCTACTTTGTGATCTTTGCTTAATTGTACACTGTCATGAGAAACGGCATACCTCGCCGAAAGTATGCCTACGGGTGCATACATGCCGGGCTGGTTTTGTATATAATGGTAATAGTTGCGTCCGTTTTGTTTCCATTGTTTTTGCAGTTCGCCTGATGCAACAACTGTCTGATCTCCGGAAGTACTGACAGTGATATCCAAATTAAACAAGTCGGCGGCTTTGCCTGCCTTTAGCGTGCTTATGCCTTCGGGGTCATTTTGTGCAATTATTTCATCTTTTTTAGGGGGCAAGTGATTTTGTTTGCGCTCGTAAGGGCTGCTCAGTTCATCGTCATCATCATATCCCAATCCAGGTAAGCCACCGGTAAAAAATATGCCGTTCCGGAGTAAATTTCCTGCATAATTGCCATTGGCGAAGCCTTTATAGCTTACGGAAGAATTTACTTCGAGCACAGCTGTATCTCCTGGCGCCAATGGCCTTTGCAAAGTATACAGCCTGAATTCGGCAGGCTCCTGCTTAGGCCGAAAAAAACTGAGTACCCCGCGCTTATATATCAACGGATACGTAAAAGGGACATCCTTACCATCGGTTTTAATAGAATACTCCGTCAGATTATCACCATCCATCAACATTTTGGCAATGGGCTTATTGGTTTTATTTACAATGGTTACAAAGGCTTTAACAAATTCCTGTTGCTTATCCGGGAACAGATCAGCAGTCATTTTGATGTCTATCACCTTAGGCAGCGGCAAACTTGCATAACGTTTTAGTCCCCTTTCATAAATAACTGCCCGATTATCATTTTCGCTTTTGGTCAGAAATTCGTTCAGGTAGCTAACGTTATAATAATTATAGGCAGCAACTGCTAAAAATGCGATCAGAACCACCGCAGTAAATATCTTTGTTTTGGTATCAAACCTTTCTGCCAGCAATTGCAGCCGTTCTTTAAACGAAGAGGTAACTCCGCGGTAATAGAACAATGCCGACAGAATGATCAGCAAACCTCCAAAAAGCAGCCAATACAGGTTAAACCAGTTTACGGGCCGCATCATGTGGCCAAGGCCGTCCATATCAGAAATACCATACCATGGTGTATAAGAGTATAAGAGTAGGTTATAATTAAATATACCGGTTGTGCGTAAAAAAAATACGGCAACCCAAAAAACGATTCCCAGGCCGTGCGCAACAAATTTATTATTGACAAGCACATGTACCATATAGGAAAAGACGACCATTTCCAGCAACCTCGGCAAAATAACCACAAACAGGTAAATGAAATAAACAGGAAAATTAAAGTGATAAAATCCTTTTGCTACTTGTATGGGAATTCCAAGTATAAGGGGGATAAAGGATAGTACAACGCCCAATATAAGCAGGGAAATAAGTTTGGAACCATTTAGTACCCAGTTTGGTGGCGGTAATGAATCATTAATGTAAGCATAACGGGTAATTCTGTCGCGATGAAGCGTTTCTCCTGAATAAAATATGATGACGAAAAAGATAAAAAATGGAAACCCTTCGTCGAAGATATTGAGCAACACTACGGTTCTCGGGAAGTCGGGCACGCCATTATTGTTACTACCCAACCAGAAAACAAATCCCAGGAAAGCCAATCCGCATCCTATGATAATCCAAAAGTAATTATCCCTAACAATGTTACTGAGCTCTATTTTGATGAGGTTGTATAGCGTGTTCCGGTTATATGAGCCAAAAAAGCTGACCACGGGCTTCTTAATAACTGATCTTTTAACTTTTGTAAGATCATCGTCGATTGCAGCCCTGTCTCTTTTCCCGCTGAAAAACCTTTCAAAGTTGAATCGTAAATAGGTGTACAGCAAGATAACAATCCCTACACCCGACCATATTATACGGTTTATTAAATACAAACCTGTAACAGGTAACAGGGTATTATTTTGTTGAAAAGAAGTTGCCCCGCCCGACTGATAGCGGATGCCACTGAGGCCAAAAGGATCGGCCAGAACAATCACCTTTGCATTATTGGTATGATCGAGAAAAAAGACGGAAAGGAAGTAGCCCAAAAACAACAGGATACCGCCGCTATAAATGACCTTTACATTGCGGGTAATAGCCACCAATCCGAAAAACAGCCCGGACGTGAAAATGATATTGGGCAGCGCAATGGTAAAGTAAGGGTAAAGGTAATAGCTCAAATGATTGGGACCATAGCGGGCAGCATCGCGCCAGCCCATTGCCGGCCCTAATTTGCTGCCTAAAAATATCCCCAGCAAAATGGCGCTGCTGATAAACAGCATGCAGGCAAAGGAGCCCAAAAGCCGTCCCCAGAAATATCCGGGTTTGGATATAGGGTAAGTAAGGTAATAGTCTTTAGTATTATACTCAATATCGCGGTATAGCGGTGTTCCCATAACGGACGATGTAACCACCATCATTATCATGCTCATGCCCGAGCACCATAAGGCAATGAGATAGGGTGCGTTAAAGTGTTCCTTTTCGCCTGCGGGCAGTGATCCTGTGGCAAAAGACATGATGGTAAAAACCAGTGCCGCTACAAAATAAAGATAAACGGCTGGCCTGCGGACCCTATTTTGGATCTCAAACAGAAATATTTTCCAGAACATAATTGATTGGTTTTAAATGGTATTTACATCTACACGGGTTGCAATATTGCCGAAATAAACATCCTCAAGATTTGGAACTGCGGGCACAAAACCACTGTTAGGATTAGTTTCCTGCAATACCCTGATATGCAGCTTGCCGGTTTTCAATTGTGTGGATATCACATTAAAATCATCGCGGTAATGCGGTAGTTCATTCTTGTCAATGGCTTTGCTATAAATCTTTCCTTCCATTTCATTCACTGCGGCATCCGGTTCACCGGCATATAATACCTCGCCCTGGCAAATGATGGCAAAATTGGAGCAGAGAGTGCTTACGTCTTCAACAATATGGGTAGACAGGATTACGATAGTATTCTCGCCGAGTTGGCTTAACAGGTTATAAAACCGATTCCTTTCTGCGGGGTCGAGGCCTGCCGTGGGCTCATCAACTATAATCAGTTTCGGATCACCTATCAATGCCTGGGCTATGCCGAAACGCTGTTTCATCCCTCCTGAAAAGGTACCAAGATGCTTTTTTCTGTCTTTAGACAGGTTTACATTTTCCAGTAAGGACCCCACTAGTTCCTTACGCTCGGCGGCGTTGCCGATGCCTTTTAACTGTGCGATATGATCTAACATCCGTTCTGCCGAAATTTTAGGATATACACCGAATTCCTGCGGCAAATAGCCGAGCAATTGTCTAACTTTGGTTTTGTTATTTAGCACATCCAGGTCATCGAGAAAGATGGTGCCCTTATCCGCCTCCTGCAATGTGGCGATAGTACGCATCAGAGACGATTTTCCAGCACCGTTAGGGCCAAGCAACCCAAACATTCCATTGTTTAAAGTAAGCGAAACATCCTTTAGGGCATGCACACCGTTGGCATACGTCTTAGACAGGGAGTTAATGGTTAATTTCATTTTTGGTTAGATTTAATTATCATTTCTTTGTTTATGGCAGCACCTGTCAGTATCAGTTTGGCGCTATCAGCCAGGTGATAGTTAAGATTCTGAATTACAGCGTCGTTCAATAACAGCTTCCCGTTGTTATGTATATCGAAGTTTGTTTTTTCAAATCGGTTAGTTTTCTGTATGATAATTTCAGAGCCGCTTCCCGGACTTTTTCCCACTAGTGCATTCACCGAACCAATCGAGTTATTATTGAGGACAACTGTGCTTCCGAAATCCTGTGTGATTTTTAAACTATCCTGTTTAAAACCGTCTATCAATACCTGCCTCATGTGCCAGTCTTCGTGGGCTATTGTATCGGTAACTACCCTGGTACCTACTTGATAAATAGCACTTGTATTAACTTCATTCAGGCTGGGGCATGATATTAACAGTACATAAGGATTGGGATTGCCAAAAAAACTACTCGCAAAATTGACATCAATCTGTAAGCGCCTACCTTGTTGTTTAATTTTTATGTAATCGCGCGATGCCCCGTCCATCTTTACACCGAATGGTCCTTGTATAAACTTCACATTTGCCACAGTGGATGAAATAACGTCGACAGTGTCAAAATCTTTAAATTTTAAATTTTCAAAATCGGCATAAGGGTCCTTATAACTGCCCGTTAAATAAGCAGTTTTAAGTAAATAGTCATATCCGAAAAGAGACAACAGGATCAGCAAGAAGATAGCTATTATTAGTTTATTACTTGTTCTCATGTTCTTTATCGGTTTTCGATTCAAAATTTTCCTTTTTAAATTGTTCATAGCGTTGCTGTAAATCGTCCAAACCTATATCCAGTAAATAAATATTCCTGAAAAGTTCCGGAAGATCCTGCTGGATGAAGCGCTCCTTTCTAAAAGCCCTTACTTTTTCAACTCCGTCCGCCGCAACAAACAACCCAAGCCCCCTTCTGTTAATGATTACTTCCTGGTTTTGCAGAAACTCGTATGACCGCATCACTGTATTGGGATTAACCTCCAGTTCAACAGCCAGGTCCCGCACAGAAGGTATTTTTTGTTCGGGTGGCCATTTTCCGAGCAGGATGTTATCGCTCACAAAAGCAGCTATCTGCAGGTATATCGCTTCATTATCTCTAAATTCCATTTGCTGATAATTAAATTAAACCTGCTTTTCTTTTAAACGATAATATGCTGCAATCCAAAAAAGCACCGCCAAAGCAACCATAAACCACAAAAGCGGGTCGGCCTGCCGTTCTGATATTTTTACAGCTACTTCTCTACCTTTTTCCATGAGCCTTATATTTCCAAAGGGCATGGTCGGTCTTACATCCATTTGAAGCAATATTGACAGAAATACCTTATTGACGAATATCAAGGCGGCAAAGCTGAGGAAAAACGTAAGGCCCGTTTTTATGAAATGAAGTCTTTCAAAAAAGATGGCTCCATAAAAAGCTATTGACTGCAATAATGCAAACACTGCGATCATCAAATAACCGACCGGGTTGCTAAAAATATTGAACACACCGATTGGCCGACCCGGAACAGGTTTGAGATGAAGCAAAAAAATCAGGATCAGGTAGAACGTGCCCATAAAAATCATCAGGAAAATCACAAATGAATAGAGCCAGGCCACCAGGTATTTCTCGAAATGAGAGGCCGGAAGTGTAAGTGCGGCTATTGATTTTTTCTTTTCGCCGAGGTCTGAAAATATCGTACTTGTGAATATGGTTCCTGCCAGTAAAAGCACAATTACAAAAAGGACAGATTGCAAGCCAACATCCATCGAGTCGGGAATCATATAAATAAAGAAACTGCCACCTAGTAACATTACACCAATGAGCACAAACAGCGACATCAGGTAACTTTTATAATGCTCGGCTGTATGTTTTATAAACAACCTGCTAAACCTGTTTATATTAAATAGATTGTTCATTGGCTGTTGGTTTTAAAGCATTTTTAACTGATTGGTTACCGGTGATAATGGCGTTGAACAGTAATTCAGTGTCAACCTTACTGAATTTGCCTGTTAGATTTTGCAGAATAGCATTCTTACCCTTGATACTTTCTTCTTCGTACAAAACGGGCAAGTTGTCCGTATCCGGATAAGTGCCAAACGTTAACTTTTCAGTTACTTCGTCCAGCGATTGATTTACCACTATCTCGCGTTCATGCAAAATCAAAAGTGTATCTATCAAACTATCCAGGTCACGTACCTGGTGGGTAGAAATTACAATACATCTTTCGTCTGTTAATACCGAAGCCATCAGCTTACGGAATTGCACTTTAGACGGAATATCAAGGCCATTGGTCGGCTCGTCCATAATAAGCAGGCTGGTATTGGTTGCAAGTCCGAAAGCGATCATCGCCTTTTTCTGCTGGCCGAATGACTGTTTATCCATCAAGGTATCCAAATCAACATCTAAAGCTTTTAGGTAATGATAAAAATCACTTTGGCTGAACTTAGGGTAGAAGCCCGCAGTATTAGCGACAAACCGTACAGGCGTAAGTGAGGGCACAAACAGCTCTTCGGCTAGAAAATAGATATCCTCTAATACTGAAACAGGACGTTTTGAAACATCGGCCCCATTAAAAAGACAACTCCCCACCGCGGGAAAAGCAAGGCCAACCATGTTTTTTAATAGCGTTGACTTTCCGGCTCCGTTTTTTCCAAGCAATCCATAAATATGGCCCTCCTTTAGCGTCAGATCAAGGTCTTTAAAAAGCAAGCTTTTTCCGGGATATCCAAAACTCAAATTTCTAATTTCAACCATGCCATAGTGTATTAGTATGATAGTACACTACAAATGTATGAATTGATTTTGAATTTGCAAGTTTTTGGGAATTTTATTTGAGTCTGCTTTTCGTTCCGTTTGCAACCGGATTAATTGCAGTCACACCAAGCATTTACCTATCTAAAATGAATAAAATAAAAATTTCAATAAATTTTTATTGTTTATCAATAAATTTTATATATTTGTCAACAAATTAAGAAAACATGAAAACATTAGGAAACAAATCATTGTCTACAATCATTGCTGCAATCATCAATGTTGTATGGTGGGTAGAGTGGGTTGTATGCGGGGCTATAATCACAATTGGAATTATAACCGCCATTGTCAAACAGGGTTTCACTTTAAACATCCCGGTCACATTTTCTACTATTAAATTGCTCGATGTGTCGCCAGTGAATAAAGATTTCCCCGGCGGAATTCTCAATTCTACAAACGGAAATTTATTTATTCAGATACATGCTACCTGGCAAAATATTGCAATGCTTTTGGTAGCGTTTGTGTCAATTTCTGCCATGATTATGATAATCACGTATCAGCTGAAAGTTATTTTTTCGAATTTCAAACAAAACCTCCCTTTTAATGAGCTCAATTTTTCAAGAATAAGGAATATCGCTATGGTACTGATTGTGTATTCTGTACTTCAGTGGGTTACTGTTATTATAGTAAACCAAATGCTGATTTCCAATTTAAATTGGGGGCAAGTGAGATTAACATACGGCTTTAACGTAGGCTGCCTGTTTACCGGCCTCATATTATTAATAGTTGCTGAAATATTTAAACTCGGTGTTTTGTTAGAAGAAGAAAAAAGCTTAACAATTTAATATGTCAATAATTGTAAATCTGGATGTGATGATGGCCAAACGGAAAATGTCGTTAAATACATTGTCCAAAGAAGTGGGAATTACTCTTTCCAATCTATCCATATTAAAGCAAGGGAAGGCCAAGGCTATCCGTTTCAGCACGCTCGAAACAATATGCCAGGTTCTCGATTGTCAGCCTGGTGATATACTTGAATATCAACCGGAAAAATCTGGTTTAAAAGAATATACTTACGACGAATTATGATCAAAAAACTTTATTACAATGAAAAAACTTTTTTTAGTATGCCTTTGCGGCATTACACTGAACTTAACCGTTCTTGCACAAAAAAATTATACACCTGCTTTTGATAAATACATGCAGGCACAGGTTGCCGTAAATGGATTTAGCGGTGTAGTGATGGTTGCCGATAAAGGCATTCCTATTTATGAAAAAGCATTTGGATATGCAGACCGTGAATGGAAATTACCCAATACTTTAGAAACGAAGTTTGAGATAGGATCATTAACCAAACAGTTTACGGCAGCAGCCATTCTGCAATTGGTTGAACAAGGAAAACTTAGCTTAGACGATAAACTGACCGCCTATTTTCCAGGCTATCCTAACGGAGATATGATAACCTTGCATATGCTGCTTAATCATACATCGGGCATAGCAGATTATACCGGCCTTCCAGCATTCTATCCGCGGCATACGCTCGCACTGCAAAGGGATTCGGTAATTGCTCTTTTTAAAAACCAACCTTTAGCATTTGCACCCGGAACAAAATGGAGCTATAGTAATTCCAATTATTTTTTGCTGGGTTGCATTATCGAAAAGGTGACAAAGAAACCCTATGATACCTGGTTATATGAAAATGTTATAAAAAAAGCCTCCATAAAAAACACCGCGATTAACCGAATTGATTCTATCCTTGCATTCAGAGCCAGGGGTTACTCAATGTCGAAGAAAGGCGAATGGCGCAACACCGGGTATTTTTCTATGGAATTTCCGTTCAGTGCCGGTGCAATAATATCTACTGCAGAAGATCTGTATAAATGGCAAAATGCTTTATTTGACGGTAAGATCATTTCAGCTCAAATGGTGACAAAAATGACCAGCCCATATAAAGGGTCATATGGCTACGGCTTACGTATTGATACCTTTGCGCACCATTTACGAGTTTCTCATTCCGGAGGGATACCCGGTTTCAGTTCATTTATGAGCAGGTTTCCCTCAGATGGCCTTACGATCATTGTTCTATCAAACGATGAAGGAAATTGCAATGCAATCGCCGACGCAATTGCCAATACCATTTTTGATCTCCCCGTTGATCTGCCATATAAACCGACGGAAGTAACTATAAATACAAAAGTCCTTGAGCGTTACCTTGGAAAATATCAGCTTGGTGGAACCACAAATTTCGAATTAATAGAAAAAGAGAACAAACTCTACCTAAAACCTCAGGGCGGGCCTGAAATGGAATTGAAACCGGAATCGGAAACGAAATTTTTTCTTGCAAGAGAGCCGAAACAGCAGATAGAATTCATATTGGACAAAAGCGGAGAAATAACAAAATATTCGTTTATTAATAACGGATCGAGAATTGAAATAAAAAGGCTCAATTAACCAACCTTGTGAATCAGAAGACCCGTTAATTTTGCGATAATTGATTTTAGAAACTCCATTTATACCGCCACATAAACCAAAGTCTCGCTGATAAAAAAATAATGCAATAACATTTTTATTTACCCGGTAAATAGCTGTAAATTAGTATACAATTACTATTTTCAGATTACCTGGCAAAAATTCTCAAAGCAAGGTTTTTTACTTAACTGATCTTTAATATTTAACATGTTAAAATCTAAAGGTTATGATAAAAATCTCCGACATCGAAAAACTGTACCACACCGAAGAATTGGAAATTGTGGCATTAAACAAACTGTCTGTCGAAATTGAAGAAGGCGAGTTTGTGGCAATAATGGGCCCCTCGGGCTGCGGTAAATCAACACTGCTGAACATTATGGGTTTGCTCGACGACCCCGACAAAGGAAGCTATGTTTTTAATGGCATTGAAGTAGCCCGTTGTGGCGAACGTAAACGCGCCGGGCTGCGTAAAGAAAACATTGGCTTTTTATTCCAAAACTTTAATCTCATTGATGATTTAACCGTATTTGAAAACGTAGAGCTTCCAATGATTTACACCGGTCAGCCGAGCGCCGCAAGAGCCAGGCGTACCGAAGAAGTGATGGATAAGCTGCACATAACCGATCGCCGTAAAAGTTATCCGCAACAATTGTCTGGTGGTCAGCAGCAACGTGTTGCCCTGGCCAGGGCTGTAGTGAACAAACCAAAGCTAATACTTGCCGACGAGCCCACCGCCAATTTAGACGCGGACAACGGAAAAGAAGTGATGGACATGCTCGACCAACTGAACAAGGAAGGAACTACGATAATAATGGTTACCCACTCGGAGCGTGATGCTAACTATAGCCACCGGATTATAAGGATGCCAGGTATTAGTGCGGTTGCATAAGGTAAGGGTAAAATGGAACTTGTTATTGTCCCTGATCAATCTTTCCCAGGTAATAACTAAGCTTTTCCATAATCATATCAATCGGAAGGTCAGCATTGGGGTCAATTCTAAAAGATTCGTATTTATCTTTTGGCTTCAGTCCTGATGTTGCTCCCTGCAAACTTTTATCGAGGCAAAAACCCAGCATCAGCTTTTTTCCATTAAGCCATAGGTAGCCCAACTTTTTGCCTTTGTAAGTAAAAAAGGGTATCTGGAATTTCCGTTCATGACAAATGTTTGGGTTGGCGCGTAAAATTATATCCCTCAAAGCCAGCAGGCAGCTTTGATAAGGTTCGGGTTTGGTTAAATAGTAAGATTCAAGCGTAGTAGTCACGGTAAAGTTTTTATCAATTGAAAGACTGCCGGAATTCCAAAGGTGAAAAATTAGTTTTGGTTTTGAATAATTTACTAAACGATTGCGGATGTTCAAAACCTAACTCATAAGCAATTTCACTTACTGACAAATTAGTTGTAGATAATTTTTCTTTGGCTTTTTCGATTAGTTTCTGATGGATATGCTGCTGGGTATTAAGACCTGTCAGCACTTTTAACAAACTGCTCAAATAACTTGGCGACACATTCAATGCTCCGGCCACATGGGCAACGGCGGGTAGTCCATTTTTTGCGATCTCATTACCGTCAAAGTAAGCATTAAGGATATCTTCCAAACGGGCCAGGATTTGGTGGTTGCTTATCTTGCGGGTTATAAACTGGCGTTCATAAAACCGGTTTGCATACTTGAGCAATAATTCAATGTGGGCGATCAGCACATCCTGGGTGAATTTATCAATATTGGTATGATATTCCTGCTGGATACTTTTCATCATACCGGTGATGATTGTTTCCTCTTTTTCGGAAAGGAACAAGGCCTCATGCACCGAATAATCAAAAAACTCGTATTGCTTTATCGTTTTGGCCAAAGTGGTATTCCATATAAAATCGGGGTGGATGAGCAATATCCATCCCGATCTGTATAAAATTGTTCCTTTGTGCATCTCGATGCCGAAAACCTGGCCCGGCGAAATAAAGAACATCGTACCCTCGTCAAAATCATATTGCTGCTGGCCGTATTTTATTTTGGCATTAAAATTTCTCTTCAGCGAAATAGAAAAAAAATCAAATACCATGCTTGTCGGTTCCTCGCCGGTGACGTGCTTAGTGTCTGCCAGGTCAATCACACTGATCAACGGGTGCGCTGGTTTAGGGAGCCCCATAACACGGTGGTATTCACTGATAGTTTTTATCCGGAGAGGTTGCATACTATTAATACACTAATTTTCACTAATTTTTTCGAATTACAGGAATTGTTTTATTTCTATCCCGATTTCGTGAAATTCGTTTTTATTCGTAATAATTCGTGCATTTCAATTATTATACACCGCTGCAAATTCCTTTGCAAAATCTGTCAGCTTTACTTCTCCTATTACCGGCGGGTTACGGTAATAATCTTCATATAATATGCCGTTGTGTCTGCTTGCATTCATTTCAACAAAACCGGCGGCAAAACTGGGGTTCATTCCTGCTGCCAGCAAACTATTTAGCAGTTGTTCGTCTGGAATAATTATCCATTTCAAATCGGGCTTGCCGATGGCTGCACCTAAAATTCCGGCCACTTCGTTGCAAGTAAGTTCGTCGCTCGCCACGTAACGAATTTTTCTTTCCGCCGGCTGGCGGATTATAATTTCTTCAGCAACCGCCGCCGCAATATCAATCGGCGATACCCAGGGTTCTTTTAAATCACCGCCATAGTTTGATACGATAGCGCCTTGTATTTTTATGGTATTGACAAAGGCAAACAAATTGTAATAAAACCCGACCGGACGCATAAATGTAATAGCTACATCAGCAGGCAGTTTATTCATTATTTGCTCTACATTATAATGAAAAGCGAGAATACCATTGCCTTTATCTGTATGGGCACCAATACTGCTTAAATGGACCACTCGTTTTACGCCTGATTGCCGAATAGACTGTGCGTAGTTTTCGCCCTGCTTACGGGTGTGCTCCATCACGTCGATATTGTGGTCGAACATGCCTACGGGTGGCTCCATACAATAAACTGCATCCGCACCTGTAAAAGTTGATGTAAGAAAATTAACATCGTCTATTGAGCCGATGGCTGCATTAGCACCTATGGCTTCAATGGCTGCTTTCTTTTCGGGATTGCTGCTGATAACCGTAACCTGATGCCCTTTTTGCACTAATTCTTCTGCTAGCGGCTTGCTGATATGTCCTAACGAACCTGTTACTATGATTTTCATGTTTCTGTTTTTTGTTGATGCAAAGTTCAGCTGGAATAAGGAAATGGATTTAGCCGAATCTGCTTTTGTTGTAGCCAAAATGGGGGTTTGGGTTCTGTAGTCATAGACTACAAACATAGATGTCCGAAGACAGAGGCTTCGGACATCTATGTGAATAATTAACTGTGACCGCGCCGTTAAGGGCAAAGTTTGTGAGGTAGCATCAAAATTGTGTAATTTTGTTATATTTACAAATAGTTGATTATCAATGATTTATAAATATTTTCTGAGTTTACAGACTAAATTCACAACTAATTGATTATCAACTAAATGATACTGAAATTTATGAAATTGTGTTAACCATGTTAACCCTTGTGTATAGTTTTGACCCGTCCTGAAATAGCTATACAGATTTGTGAGTAAATCCTGTAATGCCTATACAGTAGACTGTTAATCCTTGAAGGACTATACAGGTTTGTTTTTTTAAAGATAATCAATAATTAACTTGTTGTTTGTTTACCGTGT
>DASYEP010000021.1:0-5135 GCA_036498965.1 Mucilaginibacter sp. | reverse complement strand
GGATCGAGCACAACAACTTCCGGCTTGAATTTTTTGATCAGTTTGTAAATAGCAACCAGGTGCATTTCTAAGCCATGCAATGTTGGTCTTGAAGCATGGAATTGTAACAATCCTTTTTTTACATGTTTATCCAGATCTACGCTGATCGATTTCATATTACGAATGATCTGCTTTGGCGATTCTTCAAAAGCAAAATAGATACATTTTTTCCCATCATTACATGCTTGGTTAGCAAAATAAGCGGCTATACTGGTTTTACCCGTGCCCGCTGTGCCCGAAACCAAAACGCTGCTGCCTTTAAAAAAGCCTTTCCCACCCAGCATTTTATCCAGCGAGGGTATTCCAGAAGATATTCTACCTGTGCTTACTTCTTTTTCCAGTCTTAACGCAGTCACCGGCAGTACAGAAATCCCATCCTCATCTATCAGGAAGGGGTATTCATTAGTACCGTGCACCGAGCCGCGGTATTTAACTATTCTTAACCGCCGGGTCGATATCTGGTTGATCACCCGGTGATCCAGCAGGATCACACAATCAGATACATATTCTTCAATGCCTTCCCTGGTTAACGTTCCTTCACCTTTTTCGGCAGTGATAATTGCAGTAACTCCTTTTTCCTTTAGCCAGTGGAACAGGCGGCGAAGTTCGGCCCGTAATATCCCCTGGTTGTTTAACCCGGAAAACAGGTTTTCGATGGTGTCAAGCACCACCCGTTTTGCCCCAATGCTGTCTATGGCATATCCCAGCCTGATAAAAAGTCCGTCCAGATCATATTCACCCGTTTCTTCTATTTCACTTTTTTCGATGTGCACATGATCCAACTTGATCATCTTATCTTTTTGTAATTCATCGAGGTCAAACCCGAGCGAAGCGACGTTCATAGCCAGCTCATCGGTTTTTTCTTCAAATGCTACAAAAACGCCAGGCTCATTATAGTCCAAGGCACCTTTCACTATAAATTCTAACGACATCAGGGTTTTGCCGCATCCGGCCTCGCCTGCTATTAATGTCGGGCGACCGGCGGGCAAACCACCCCCGGTAATTTCATCCAGTCCCGATATCCCTGTCGGAGTTTTGGGTAAGGTTGAATAATGATTATTTACTTTTTTCTTTTTTTTATTCTGATCCATTGATGGTAAATATTTCAAAAACGAATTTTAAAAATTGCTCCTATAATGGCATTTAAATATCCTTTTGGGCAATAATGTAGATTACAACCCACTTTTTTTTAAAATGTTTTGACTGTTTAAAGCTTTTAATTTTCAACAATAGAGCATCTAATAATTGAAAATCAGAATTATATAAAACATTTAACCATCATTATGTGTTTGTTAACTATGTATTAAAAAAACACCATGGATACGCAGCAAAATTCGGCGCACCAGGTTTCTGCCCTAAACGATCTGATAAGAATTAATAACGACAGGATCACTGGTTATAAAAAAAGGATGATTATCACATTGGATGATGACCTTGATTTCCTGTTTTCTCAATTCATTTACCAGAGCCGGCAAAATGTTGAAGAGTTAACGGAGTATATCCGCCTGTTAGATGGATCGCCTGCTGGTGATGATTGCCTGTCGGGCAAATTTTATCATTCCTGGACCGATTTCAGGTCGTTATCCTACCAGCAGGACAGGCAAACCATACTGGATTATTGCGAATATGGCGAGGATGTTGCCAAAAGTGCGTACAAAAAAGCGATGGAAGACAAAGAGTTTGATTGGAATAAAAAGATCGCCAATGTTTTGTTAAGGCACCTGGATGACCTGAGATCATGCCATAAGTTGATAAAAGGTTTATGCGACGGAACAGCTAACGCTGCCTGATTTTTAAAAGCCAGGGTTACAAAGCCATAAAATAGTTCGTAAAGTCGGTAAAGCTGTCAAACTTTACATCATGGTCATCAGTGGCGCCAAACCCATAACTCACAAATACAAAGGGAATGCCGGCCAGTCGGCTCTGTTCCCCATCCCCTTCGGTATCCCCCACATAAACCGGGCTTTTTAGATGATGCCGGTCTATCAATTGTTTAATGTTAAAATGCTTAGGCATGTAATTAGTACCATAAGCTATCTCGTCAATAATATGTTCGTTAATGCCCGCCCAATCAATAAACAACCTTATGACACCGGTAGCACAATTACTTACTATGAAAAGCTGGTATTTTCCGGCTAATTGTTTAAGCCCTTCTTTTACACCATCATACAACATACCGCCTCTTTGTGGTAGCAAGTCTTTTCTCAGCTCATTTACCTTACCATAAATGTATGCCTGCTTGTCTTCATCATAATCGGGCATAATAGCTTTCCACACTTTTTTTCCTTCCCATCCTACCATACTTGCCAGTTCCTCGCGCGTGATGGATTTGTCAATACCCAACTGTTTAAAAACCATGTTCCACGATGTGGTGTAGGTATCAACGGCATCCCATAGGGTGCCATCCATGTCAAATATTATACTGTCGGGTTTTTGCATGTATTTGAGGTGTATGAGTGCGTAAATATGTAAATAAAATATTACATGGCTCACACAGAATTTTCATCCTAATTTCAGAATTAGTTCACAATTTTACTCCTGATAAGGTTTAGGTTTGACTTTGGCTTAGCGATTAAGCCAGGTCCAAGAGTCCCCCGCTCCCCTGTGGGGGATTTCTTTTACTCACATCCGCCTTCTCAACAACACGATAAGTAAAAAACACCATTACTGCCTTAATTATCACCATTCAGAATAGGACATTGCGCTTATCTTTGTTCTATGCAAAACGCATTCCCGGTATATGACATTTGTAAGCTATCCGATTTTCAGCAGGACGATCTGCTGATCAGCCGTTTTGCTACCTACCTGGAGAAGCATAAAAATCTTTATTTCCCGCATAAGCACACTTTTTATCACCTGGTATTATTTACCAAAGGGGGCGGAACGCATTCTATCGACTTTAAAACATTCGAAGTAACGCCCTACCAGATATATTTCATGATACCCGGCCAGGTGCATAGCTGGAGCTTTGAAGGCGAAGTAGATGGTTATGTGATCCATTTTTCACTATCCTTTTTCCAGTCGTTCCTTTTAAAAAATGAATACCTGGACCAGTTCCCTTTCTTCAGCGGTATTATTGATGATGCGGTTATTCAGATCCCCGATACCTTGCAACCCCAAATAATTGAGCTGTTTGAGCAGATCATCACTGAAAGTGAAGATCCTGCACGAATGGGCATCGACATGGTGAGGGCATTATTGCTGCAGGCCTTTATCCTGTTAAGCCGGGTAAATACGGATGACAAAGAAAAACAGCTGCCGCCTTACAATTATACCCTGCTAAAAAACTTTCAAAAACTGATAGAAAAAAACTTTGCCACCTTAAAGTTGCCTAAAGATTATGCGGAACTACTTTACATCACACCAAATCACCTGAACGCCATTTGCAATGATATATTGGGACAATCGGCTGGTGAGGTGATCCGTGAACGAGTCTTGCTCGAAGCAAAAAGGCTGCTCATTAACCTTAACTTTACTATTGCCGAAATAGCTTACCAGCTAAACTTTAACGACAACTCTTACTTTACCCGCTTTTTTAAAAAATACTCCGGTTCAACGCCGGAAGAATTCAGGAAGAATACTTTAAAACATTCAAAAAATGAAACCAGATAATTATACCGTCGAAAAACCTTTGCCAGAATTTAAGGCCGCCATACTATGCAAATGTCCAAAATGCCGCAAGGGCGATATGTTTGCGAACAGCATGTACAGCCTGCGCGGACAAAAAAGCTATACCAATTGTCCATACTGTAATTTTCAGTTCGAGATAGAACCGGGCTATTTTTATGTAGCTATGTTTGTTAGCTATGGCCTGAATATAGCCCAAATGGTCATTTTGGCTGTGGGCACCTATATGCTTACCGGCTCCGAATCGCCCTGGCTTTATGTAGGCATATTGCTTGGGGTTTCCTTCCTGCTCTCACCATTCAACTACCGCTACTCCAGGGTTATTCTGCTATACTGGTTAACCCCTAACCTGTTCTACGATCCTAAACGGGCCGAAAAGCCTTATAGCGCAAAATAATAATAAAGCAAAAGCCACCTCAAGTATTTTGAGGTGGCTTTTTTCACTCTGCTATTGAGTTTTATTGTTGTTTCCCTAATACCGGCGAAAACTTGCCTTCATAATCTTTCAATTGCTTTTCCAGCTTATCAGAAATAGTAGTCTGCTTATTTTCTTTAGCAAGCTGAGCTATTCCGTTCATAAACGACATAGCCATTTGAACAGTACGGGTATCAATACTTGTGGCATCTTTCTGCAGCAGGTTATAATTATAATCCAGTTGATCGGTCAGGTAAGTATCTATGCTATTGGCATAACGGTTAGCATAGGCTACATCTTTCAGATTGTATGCAGTGGCCACCAGGTAATACTTGCTTCTTGCCAGGTCAATAAAAGGATAAATATCCGGCATCTCTGCATCGTATTTCTTGATTACGTTCAAAGCGAGGTCGTTGTGTCCTTCCTGTATCAGGTTTTGAGTGAGGTCTAATACCATCGACAATAAAACCGGGTAAAACATAGTGGTTGATTCCGGGTCGAGGTATTTGGCAGTTTTAAATTTACCCCATTTAAACTTGTTCATCACGTTATCATACATCACCAGGGTATTGGTTTTACCCAATTGATCTCTTGATGCAGTATCCGGTTTAAAAGGGATCAGGTGATAAGTAAATCCTTCTTTATACAAATATGGTTGTAAACCGCCCATATTTTCCTGTCCAACTGTAATGGTAAAGCAAATAGGTCTTTTCCAGTTGTTGTGTGCCAGTATATCCATAAAGGCAAGATTATCCTTGGTCACAAAATTGGAAGCATACTTCCATTTCATTGTATCGGCAAGTTTACTTTTCTGGTCGGCAGTAACCACACCACTTTTAACAACCTCATCCGGATTGATATTTAATTTAAAGCTTTTGGTTGGCAGGTAGTTCACTTTTGAGCCATCCTGCAATTCCACTTTAGCCGCATCATCATCAGACGTAATGAAATCAAAAACTTCCTTCACATCTGTTGCGCCCACTAATTTTTTATCATAAAACTGTATCGCATCGCGCACACCTTCTTTATACTTCTCATAAGGCATGGTGATAGG
>DASYEP010000020.1:0-1743 GCA_036498965.1 Mucilaginibacter sp. | reverse complement strand
GGCGATTATCAACATGATCGCTTCACAACCACATAATGTAAATTCAATTGCCGAAAAATTTGATGTTAGCCGGCAAGCCATATCCCTTCATATCCAGATATTAACTGATTGTGGCCTTATTGCCATTAAGCAACAGGGGCGAGACCGTTTTTGCGAAGCCCGCTTAGATCAGTTGAGTGAAGTATCCATTTGGGTAGATCAATATAAGCAGCACTGGGAGAGTAAATTAGATAGTTTAGAAACCTATATAGAAAAAATCAAAAAAGAAAGAGATGGAAAATACAAAAAGTAACACGCAGGACCGGGAGCTTCTTTTGTCGAGGACCTTAAACGCTCCGGTAGAATTGGTTTGGGAAATATGGACAGACCCTAAGCACCTTGCTAACTGGTGGGGCCCTAATGGTTTTACTAATACCATCAACACCATGGACATGCGGCCCGGCGGAGAATGGAGCCTTGTAATGCACGGTCCTGACGGCACCGATTATAAAAACAGGAGCACTTTTAAAGAAATCGTTACTTTTAAGAAGATAGTTTATGAGCATGATTCCTATCCTCATTTTGTAGCGACCATCAAATTTGATGAGCAGGGGGAGGAGACATTACTTACCTGGCATATGCTTTTTGATTCGGCAGAACAGTTTCAGCAGGTAGTAAAAACCTTCGGAGCCGATGAGGGATTAAAACAGAATGTAGAGAAACTGAGTGTTTACCTGGCTAATCTGAACAAATAAATGATGAGGCAATGAAAAGTATTAAATTTATTATCTTGATAATGATTATGACGACCGAAATAGCACAAGCCCAAACAGTGGGCCAGTATGCCAATGTGAATGGCATAAAAATGTATTACGAAATACACGGGAACGGCCAGCCGCTGGTGCTTTTACATGGCGGCGGTTCAACCATTAAAACCACGTTCAGTACGATATTGCCTGAATTGGCTAAAACGCATAAGGTTATTGCTGTAGAACTACAGGCCCACGGTCATACGGGTGACCGCAATGCACCTGAAACCTTTGAGCAGGATGCGAATGATGTGGCTGAACTGCTGCATCAACTCAACATTTCAAAAGCAGATATCTTCGGTTTCAGCAATGGCGGGCAGACTGCAATGGAGATGGGTATTAAGCATCCTGAAGTGGTAAATAAATTGATCATCGCATCGGCATTTTACAAAAGGGATGCCGCACCGGAAGGTTTTTGGAAAGGATTCGACAATCCGAAATTCAGTGATATGCCACAGATTTATAAGGATGAGTTCCTGAAGATTAACAATAATCCGGATGCCCTGATGAATATGTTTAATAAAGACGTTCAGCGTATGTACAACTTTAAGGACTGGACCGAAGCCGATCTCCGGTCGATACAGGCCCCGGCGCTTGTTGTGATAGGCGATCACGATCTGCCAAAGCCCGAACACGCGGCTGAAATGAGCAGGTTGTTACCTCATGGGCGTTTGGCTATTTTGCCCGGAACACATGGCAGTTATATAGGCGAAGCCATGTCGTGGGGTACTACCAGCAAAGTACCAGAGCTTTTCGTGGCAATGATAAATGAGTTTCTTGCTGATAAATAGTTTGTTACCCGCCTGGGCGACAGGCTTAAACAGAAAGCCTTTTCAAATCAACTTGAAAAGGCTTTCTGTTTATAAATAAAGGTTTGGGGATAATTTTCTTTATCCGATAGCCGTTTTTATTAATAATGTTCGCGACATTTATACCTGAAAATGAAAAACGACAG
>DASYEP010000019.1:0-32344 GCA_036498965.1 Mucilaginibacter sp. | reverse complement strand
AAATCGGTATTTGGAACACTGGATGAATGGGTAAGAAGCCGGGTTCGGTTGTGTTACTGGAAACAATGGAAAAAGGGCAAGACCCGCATCAACCATTTGGAGAAGCTGGGAATAAAACCCAACCAGGCCTATCAATGGGGTAACACCCGGAAAGGATACTGGCGGACAGTTCACAGCCCAATCCTTACAAGAGCGCTGAACAATGCATTTTTAAAGAAAGAGGGACTACTATGCCTAAAAGACATCGTAACCCCCTTAAACTGTTAATGTTTAATGAACCGCCGTATGCCGAACGGCACGTACGGTGGTGTGAGAGGACAGTAGGGGAAATAATCCCTTACTTCCTACTCGATTGAATGAGAAAATTAAAGCGTTGTGATAATTAATAAAAATGGAACAAAACGATAAATAACATCGTAAAACATTATTGATCTATAGCTTTGACCATAGCCTAAACCATACTTAATAATTCACAATAAATAATTGATTGCTTTGAAAGAGAAATTAATTCATACGATCCCCTGGCTCAACCTGATAAGGAAAAAAATCTCTGTCGTTTTATTATTGATTATAGTAACCGCATCGGCCGCGATGATCGTTATGAATTATTATACCATAAAAATATTGTCGTCGGCGCGAGCATATATCAATGGCGAATCACAATACTCAAAAGGCCAGAAAGATGCATCTGCTCATTTGATCAATTATATTTATCTGGAAAAGGAAGCCGATTATACTTCTTTTCTGCAAGACTTAAGTATACCCAGGGGCGACCGAATGGCCAGGCTTGCCTTATCATCAAATGTTAACTACCAGGAAGCTAAAAAGGGTTTTTTGCAGGCAAGAAATTACCCCGAGGATATTGATGATATGATATGGGGCTTTAGGAAGTTTCGATATTTGCCAATGTTTGAGAAAGCGGTTAAGGTTTGGGTCGATGCCGACGAAATGGTAGATAAACTGTATCAACTGGGTTTACAATCACGCCAGAAAGTCATTTCTGGAAAAATTTCAGATTCGGAAAAGAAAACGCTGATCATTTCAATCAATGGCATTTCAGAGCGCCTTACCATAAAGCAACAAGCTTTTTCAAATATACTGGGTGCAATTTCCCGGAAGGTTAATTTGTATGTTTTCATTGCCGATTTGGTTATAATATTGGTTATAGTGACCAGTTCATTTTCGTATGCCGGTATTATGATTAGAAACCTAACCAATTCCAAAAAGAAGATTATCGAACAGAATGATAAACTTCAGCTGATTAATGCGGGTTTGGATAAGTTTGTTTTTAATGTAACGCATGATCTGCGTTCGCCACTAACTTCTATTATAGGACTGATAAATATGATAGACGAGGAAACTGATCCTGAACAAATCAAATCGTACACATTGATGATGAAAAACAGTCTTGAAAAACAGGATCAGTTTATCAATGAAATGCTAACGTTTATCAGGAGCAAGCATTTGGGAGTTGTTAAGGAAGAATCTAGCCTTGTATCTATTATCGACAATGTGATAACTCACAACCACTATAGAAATGACGGGAAAGAGATTCACTTTTATAAAGAAATCGGCGTAAATGAAATTTATAGCGATGGTTTGAAACTACGGGTAATATTGAATAATTTGATATCGAACGCAGTTAAATATAGCGATTCAAAAAAAGAAGAGCAATACGTAAAAGTGAAAACATACCTATCAGAAACTGATACTATAATTGAAGTGGAGGATAATGGCATCGGCATCAGGCAAAAGGATCAGGAGCGTATTTTTGATGAGTTTTATACATCAGGGAACAATAAAAAAAGTTCGGGTATAGGGCTTTACCTGGTTAAAGACGCGGTAACCCAAATAAACGGCCGTATCGAAGTAGAATCCGAGCCTGGCTTGTACAGTAAATTTATAGTAAGCATTCCTTGCAGCAACTAGTCGGAAATCAATAAGTAAATCCCATCTTGAAACCGTTTCAGATTGGCGATTTCTCTTTGCCTGGCCAATTCGTGATAAACTGCCGAGTATCCCTTATTGTTAAAACCTAATATCAGGAAATACATTTATTTTAAATCGCTTTCATTGATTTAAATTTCTGTCTCACAATAGCTTGAATTGAATATAGAGAAATTAATTTAATTAAAACACATCTAAGTGGCATATGTTATTTACTTAATTAACTTAAGTGTAATTAAATTAGAATTGAAATGAAAAAGTTAAGTTTGATAATAACAGCATTTGCTGTTTCGGGCGCAATTGAACTTGCAGCTGCAAGTAGTCAATATATAGGTAACAAGGGCAAAGCTTTAAAAGTTTATGGAAAAGTAAACGATACCATACCAAAAACTCCAAAGCCGGTACCGCCGCCAACACCGCCATCGCCAACACCTAATCCAACCCCTACCCCAAATCCAAATCCGAGTCCAGTACCGCCAAGCCCAACTCCGAACCCTAATCCGAGTCCGGCACCGCCGACTCCTACACCGACTCCTTATCCGAATCCGACCCCCCCAAGCCCTACACCGAGTCCCAATCCGTCACCGTCACCAAAACCTCCTGTTCAATAAAGAGGTTAATCTATCATAAACAACGAGCTCTGTAATTTTTTACAGGGCTCGTTCATTTTGGAACGGTAAACTATATCAGTTCTTCGCCTACCAAATAGCAACAGATTTTAAGATCGTGCGTTTAAATAGCAAATAGCGGTATCTTTATTAAAATGTATAAATTTATAGCCGCCCCTTACAGCCATTTCATTCAACACAATGAGACTACATTCAATTAAGCAAAACTATTCTATTACCATATTGCTAGTTTTAATAGCTTGCTTTTTTGAGGCTTGCAAAGAGGAAGTTCCGAAACCGCTTCCTGGTACTGATACTGTTAAAAAGGATAGCATCGTTGTAAAAGACACTTTGCCCTCGTTTAATAGTCCGGTTGGCATAGCAGTAGATGGTGCAGGAAATTTATATGTGGCTGATTATGGTAATAACCTTATCCGTAAAATAACCAACGGCGGCTTAGTCAGCACTTTTGCCGGCAGTGGGATGCAGGGCTCGGTAAATGGCGCCGCCAATGTCGCCACTTTCAATGAGCCAACAGGTATTGCTGTAGATGCTTCGGGAAATTTGTATGTGGCCGATGCAGGCAACGATCGTATCCGAAAAATTAGTTCGGTTGGAACGGTGAGCACTTTGGCTGGGGTGGACTCTACAGGTGCAGTCAACGGACCAGGCGTAGGTGCCTCTTTTTTTGATCCTCTAGGTGTGGCCGTGGATGGTTCAGGCAATGTGTATGTGGCCGATGCCGGCAACAATATGATACGGATGATAACCCCGGCAGGAATAGTGAGCACACTTGCAGGTAATAATGCCGGCGCATCGAATGGCGCTTTAGGTAAAACTTCGTTCAATAATCCAACCGGCGTTGCCGTTGAAGGTGCCGGAAATGTTTATGTAGCCAATTATCTTAACAATATTATTCTTGAAGTAAACCAGGGTGGAACTGTGACCACTCTTGCGGGAACGGGGCAGACGGGCGCCAATGATGGACCGGATAGTTCAGCTACTTTTTACTATCCCAACAGTGTGACAGTTGATGCAGCCAATAATGTTTATGTTGCTGATGGTGTTAACAACCTGATCCGCAAAATTACACCTGCAGGTATGGTAAGTACGCTGGCCGGCAACGGGATGGCCGGTGCAATTGATAGCACGGGGACAGCCGCATCATTTAATGGCCCCAGCGGACTCGCAGTTGATGCCGTGGGAAACGTATATGTTGCCGACACTAACAATAACCTTATCCGCAAAATAACACCAGCGGGGGTGGTAACTACCATCGCCGGTACAGGCAAACCTGGTGCAAAAAATGGATTGGCAATAGCTTATCGCAATAAAAAATTACTTAAAAACGCCGCAAAAAGCAGATTCAATATTTTTTATAAGAAAAAATTGAATTGATTCCCCGATGGTGGGCTTTTAAACTCTTAATTTCTCGTCAAAAGTTGTATTGAAACTTAAATTTTCAAAGTTTATCTGATAAAAATTACAAATTTTAACGTAAGTTTCAATTTATTTTAAAAATTTATCAAAATAATTGATAAATAATTCGTTTTTAAACAAAAACACTTCATAAATTACGGTTCTTAAAAGTAACTGATTATTTTATTAATGATTATGGGATTTTATTATGCAAGAATCAGCTTATTTTGACAAATACAACCCAATTAGAGGCGTTTGGGACGAAATGTATGGCTCGGATGCTAATGTGCGCGACCATTACCGGAAGGTTATTGAATATATTTCCACTGAATCAATCGATGACCTGAATAAAAAGGAGGAACTGGCCAAACGATTGTTCATGAGCCAGGGAATTACTTTTACCGTTTACAACAGCGGCGAGGGCATCGAAAAGATTTTTCCTTTTGATATTATCCCCCGCATCATTACAGCCGAGGAGTGGGCTTTTGTTGAAAAGGGCATTAAACAAAGGCTGACTGCCCTTAACCTGTTTTTAAAAGATGTTTACCATAACCAGTTTATTGTTAAGGATGGTATAGTGCCGATAGATATTATCTACTCGTGCCCACATTTCCTGCGGGAAATGTACCAGTTGCAGGTCCCTTATGATATTTATGTTCATATATCAGGCATCGATCTCATCAGAGACTATGACGGCACTTTTTACGTGCTGGAAGATAATCTGCGTACACCATCGGGTGTTAGTTATATGCTGGAAAATCGTGAAATAATTAAACGTCTGTTCCCTGACCTGTTGCCGAAATGTGGCGTAAGAAGCGTTACTGAGTATCCCGACATCTTGTATAAAAATTTGATGGCGCTATCGCCGCGGCAAATACATAATCCTACTATCGTTCTGCTAACGCCCGGTATTTACAATTCTGCCTATTTTGAGCATACTACCCTTGCCCGCCTGATGGGCGTTGAACTGGTTGAGGGCCGCGACCTGGTGGTAAACAATCATAAAGTTTATATGAAAACCACCACGGGCTTGCAACAGGTCGATGTAATATACCGCAGGGTTGATGACGAGTTCCTTGATCCGCTGGTGTTCAACCCGTCGAGCATGTTAGGGGTCGCCGGAATTATGGGCGCTTACCGGAAAGGTAACGTGGCTATAGTAAATGCCATCGGTACCGGCGTGGCCGATGATAAGGCGGTATATGTTTATGTGCCTGAAATGATACGCTATTATTTAAACGAAGAGCCCATACTGAAAAATGTGCCAACACATCAGTTGGGCAATCCTGACGAACGTGCGCATGTTTTTGAGAACATGAATAAGATGGTAATAAAAAAGACCAACGGCAGTGGTGGCTATGGTATGCTGATGGGGCATGCTGCTTCTGAAAAGGAGATAGCAGATTATAAACTGGAAATTTTAAAGGAACCGAGAAACTTTATCGCGCAGCCTACTATAAGTCTTTCAGCAGCGCCCTGCTATATGCAGGGGGAACTAAAGCCGCGCAGAATTGACTTGCGACCCTATGCGTTATATGGTCCCGGAGGGATTGAGATAGTACCCGGCGGGTTAACACGCGTAGCGCTGATTGAAGGTTCGCTGGTGGTGAACAGCTCACAGGGCGGCGGTAGTAAAGATACATGGGTGCTGGCGTAGGCCCCCCGACCCCCTAAAGGGGGAGGAATGTGCAGATATGAAGATGTGCAAATGTGTGGATATAAAAATGGAGAAATTAATGATAAACAAGCCAGATAGTTCCCCTTTAGGGGCTAGGGGCATTACTCCCCCTTTAGGGGGTCGGGGGGCCACATGTTAAGCAGGGTAGCAGCAAGTTTTTATTGGTTAAGCCGTTATATTGAGCGCAGCGACGGCATGCTGCGTATGTTAAAAATAAATTATGCGTCATCACAGGATGCGATGCAAGAGTTTACATGGGAGCCTGTGATCAGGATTTTTGCTGTTCCGGAAGAAGATGAGGCTGATAAGTTGGAAAATAATAGCCGGGCCGTATTAAAATATATGGTTACCGGTAAAAGTAACTCAAATTCGATTTTAAATATTATCACCCTGGCCCGCGAAAATGCCCGCGGCGTTCAGGAGCATATCCCCAAAGATCTTTGGCAGTGTTTGAATGAATACTATCACACCGTAAAAGACTCTAAACTTGAAAAATCACTGCAACGGGAAGACCCAATAAGTACACTGGATGTTTTGATAAAACAGGTTATGCTTTATTATGGTACTGCCGAAATCACGATGGAAAGGGGAGAAGGGCGCAGCTTTATGAATATAGGCAAGTACCTGGAAAGGGCAATACAATCGGTAGATATTTTGGATACAAAGTTTGGCTCCATCGATGACAATCCCGATTTGCTTACCGACACCAGCTATTGGAAACACCTGCTGCTTTCATTGGGCGGTTATGAGTTATATTTAAAAAAATACCGGGCTGGATTTGAGTCTTCAAATATTTTAGAACAAGTTGTGCTGAATAATGATTTCCCACGGTCGGTGATTTATTCAGTCAATAATATTCAACGTTATTTTGAGCGGCTGAAGGACGAAAGCAACCTGGATGATTACAGGGGAATGTCGTTCCAGATAGGGAGGCTTCAAAGCAGGATTAAATACAGCACCGTAAAAACGATTGAAGAAGATGGCCTGCATTTATTTTTAACAGAAATAAGGAAAGAGCTTTACGGTATTGGAAACGCGTTAAATGAACATTATTTTGCCAATTCATAGTTTTTAGTCCTGAAGTTGGAAAAGTCAGGAAGTAAGAAAGACCATAAAAAATTAACAAAGATGCCCGAATTTGAGATACAGCATATTACCCGGTACATTTATGAGAGCCCGGTGCGCGACAGCGCCAACCAGATTATTTTGTTCCCGATAAAGGATGAATACCAGGATGTTTTAAAACAGGAGCTTACCATAACCGGTAACCCGGTTGTTGATACGCATATTGACTATTATGGTAATGAGGTTGGCAGTTTTACCCACAGCGAACCTCACATGGTATTAATCATTAACTCAAAAATTTCGGTTGCTACAAAGCACAGGACTCTACCTGAAAGCGATATATTTCCTGCCCATCAATGGGAGGATTTGCGCAGACTGCAGTTTATGGTGCCTTATATTGATTTTTTGAAGCAGGAATATTTTGAGGGATTATCGGAATTGAAAGTTATAGTAAATAAAGAACGGTTAGCTGATGACACACCTTACCAGGTAGCACTTCGTTTTTGCCAATATGTGTACGATAATTTTGAATACATAAAGGGTGTTACTACCGTTGAAACAAAGCTTGAGGAAATATGGAAACTGAAAGCAGGTGTTTGCCAGGATTTCGCTCATATTTTAATGGAGATGCTGCGCCTGGTTCAAATACCTGCTCGTTACGTAAGCGGTTATATTTGTACCAGCAAGCGCGACAATATGCGTGGAGAAGGCGCTACCCACGCCTGGGCCGAAGCTTATATTCCCGATTATGGCTGGTTGGGTATTGATCCTACCAACAACTGTATCGCTAATGAAACCCATGTCCGCCTGGCAGTGGGGCGCAATTTTTCAGACTGCTCACCTGTTAAGGGAGTTTATAAAGGCTCATCAAATCATAAACTGGAAGTTGCCGTGTCGGTTGATGATGAAAATGTGCTAAGCAGTAACCACAACAACGATACTCATATCCACGACGCCCATGTCAGCAGTATCGTGTCTGAATCTTCAAGAAATAGTTACCAGCGGTATATGGAAATTATGCAGCAGCAGCAACAGCAACAGCAACAGTAGTTTGCAGTTTTGAGTAGCAGTTGGCAGTTTGCAGTGGTCATTACCGTGTGAGTGGGGTTGATCGGACGACGCTGGGCTATATTAAAGGGATAAAGAAGATTGTGATCAACAGGGCAAACCGCTAAAAAAACTGGAATAGCTTCTTTATTATTGATAATGAATAACTTATGATTTGTTATTGCTGTAATATAGAAGCAGTCTCGCTGCAAATGCATTAACGTTCATGCATTGGCGCAAATGCAAACAATGAGATTGCTTCGTACCCCGCAATGACAATTTTGTTATTTTGCCAGCTTCAACACTCAAAATACTTCCCTTACCGATGTATCCAAACCTCAATATTCGAAGTTTTTTGACCTGCTTCGGAAAACGGAACTACAATCACTTTTTTTGATTGATCATTAACTTTCATAGTTAAGAAATAAGCTTCTTTCCAGCTCCAGTCGCCGGGCAATAACAATTTCGCGTCGGTTAACGACGTATTGCCTTTTTCAAAAATAACAGTATTTAAGGAGGTCAGTTCTGGGTTAATACCCTGGTCTACCGCGAATATTTGCGGACCTCTTTTTATGGCAACCTCATTCGGGTAGGAAGCCCCGCCGGGGATCACCTGTACAGGCATATCAAAAGTTATAGCAATGTGACTGCCGGGATTCCATTTTCTTTCAATGCTTAGCAACTCACCTTTTTTACCTGGATAATTTTTACCGTCAACGGTTGCCGTAAAATTTTCGGACCATTCCGGCACGCGAAAATTAATTTTAAATGTTTTGCTTACGGATGGGCTGATGGTAAAATCAACCTTTCCCTCTAATGGAAATTTAGTAACCGATTTTATTTTTAGTGTGATTTTTGACTGATCGTTAGCAACAATAGCTGATTCAGCCTCGCCATTTTCGTACAGCAAAACCGTGAACGTGTTGTTTATTTTACCTCCTATCATTTCCGGGATAAGAGAGATACCGCGAGGCACGCTCGAAAGACAGCAGGAGTAACCCTGGTCACAGCGGTAAGGCTTCGCACCCTGTAAAGCTGTATAATAGCTTACGCAGCCCGTTTGCGGGTTTTCGGCGGCAAGCAAGTGGTTATAAACCGAACGCTCCAATTCCCCGGTGTATTTCGGTTCGCCGGTAATTTGAAGCAATTGCAGGTTAAACTGTATCCAGGTAACGGTAACACAGCCTTCGCCCATATCATTTTCGTTCCCGGCTTTTAAATCGCCGGTAGGCTTAAATACTTCGTGATCAGTTGAGGTACCGGTTATATACAAACGGTGCAGCGTAATATCTGTCCATGCTGTTTGTGAAAGTTTAAGGTATTTTTCTTCGCCTGTGAGTTTGTAATATTTTAATATCCCTAAAAAGCAGGACAGCATTTCATAACCCTTTGCGTCGCCAACCTTAGTCACATCACCATATTTTTCCAGCTGACTAAATATCTTCGGTCCATCCGGCTGTTCAAAAGCACGAAGGATATATTTGCAAAAATCCAGGTATTTCTGATTACCGGTATAGCGGTAAAGGTCAACCATTGGTTCAAGGATGCTACCCGGTGCCAGGCCATTATGTTCACCTGCAAGCATCAGATCTCTTTTGCCCGGCTCATCGCCAAAGGTTGTACAAATCAAATCGGCAGCTTTTTCGGCAGTTTCGAGGGCTGGTTTGTAACCCGTAACCGAGTAATAATTAAGCAGACCTATTATTGCGTATTTATGCGCCCATACATCCCACGCTGTCCAGCGATCTTTATACAGGTAAGTGCCCAGATAACCATCGGGCATCTGGCAGGCGATGTATTTCTGAACCATATCATCCATCAGATGTTTTATCCGTTCGTCATGTGTATAGGCATAAGTTTTTGAGGCCGCAAACAGGAATTTACCTACGTGCTCACCTATCCACGTTTGTGCTCCCGGCCGTTTTTTAAAACCTGATAACAGGGTTGCAGAATCAATTTTTAATAATCGTTTTTCCAAATTGACATCAAGCCGGTATCCCAGCAAGCCGCCGATGTTTTGATAATAAGCAGATATGTATTTGTCCTGTATTTTGTTTGGGATGACGGGATCGTATGTTTTTATTTGAGCGAAACATACCGTCAAAGAAGCGATAAAGCAAAGAAATGTTAGCAGTACAAATGATCTTTTCATGTTAGGAATATTTAGCCGTTTCCAATTCTTAAATAGCGACGGGTTTATAAACCCATCGCTATTTAAGAATGACGTTGATTTATTTCAATTTCATGCCTGTACGGCGCCGATGATTGCGCGCCCATTTTAGTTACCGACAATGCCGCCGCCGAACAGGCAAATGTCGCAGCATCCTTAATATTCTTACCTTCTGATATTGCAACAGCCAGCGCCCCGTTAAAAATATCGCCGGCTGCGGTTGTATCAACAGCTTTTACAACGGGAGCAGGTAACCATTGGTATTTATTATCAGCATACACCAACGCCCCCTTATCACCCAAAGTAATAATTACAGTTTCAATACCCTTATCTGCAAGTACCTTTGCAGCCAGCTCAGTACTTTCCTTGTCTGTAATTTTTATCCCGGTCAGCATTTCAGCTTCTGTTTTATTTGGGGTGATAATGGTTACTTTGCTCAGTAGCGCGTCGGATAGCTTGCAGGCTGGCGCAGGATTTAAAATCACCTTCACCTTATTTTCGGCCGCTATGTTTGCGACATACTCAATGGTTTCGATGGGTATTTCCAGTTGCATCAATATTAACGGGGCGTTAATTATTGTTTGTCCGGCCCTGTGCAGATGGTCCGGATTTAAAGCTGCGTTTGCCCCAGATGCTACTACGATGCAATTTTCGGCATTGTCATCCACGGTAATTAGCGCAACTCCGGATGGATTCACGGGATCCAGAACGATATAGTCAGTGTTTATCCCTTCCTGCTCAAATAATTTAACCGATTGCTTCCCGAATATATCATCACCAATTTTAGCAATAAAAACAACGTCGGCACCTAAACGGGCTGCCGCTACTGCCTGGTTAGCGCCCTTACCGCCGGCATTCATAAAAAACGTGCCGCCTAAAATCGTCTCACCGGGAGCTGGCAGGTGAGGAGCTTTCACTACCATGTCCGTGTTCGAACTTCCTATAACAAGGATGTATGGTTTCATAGTTAAATAAATATAATAGTATTTGCCTCACCCTGCCCTCTCCAAAGGAGAGGGTTCAAAAAGTCCTCTCCTTTGGAGAGGATTTAGGTGAGGCTACGCACCTGCATAAACCAGTAACCCTAACCCAACAATATAAAAAAGCAACATAAAATTAAGCAGGATATTTGTGCCTTTTGGCGCGGTACGAAACTCTTTCCAGATAAAAATACCCCATAAGGCAGCGATAACAGTTGCGCCCTGCCCTAATCCATAAGAAATGGCCGGACCAGCCTTGCCGGACGCAATAATGCTGAACGACATACCCAGGCACCAAACTGCACCGCCAAATATACCGGTGATATGATTTTTAAAGCCACCTTTAAAGTATGCACTGAAAGCTACGGGAGCACCGGCAAAAGGTCTCTTCATGAGCAGGGTATTGAACAAAAAATTACTTAACAAAATGCCGACACTAAAAATAACAACTGCCGTATACGGACTAAGTTTGCCGGCCTCGGGCACATTGAAATTGCTGAACATGCTTGCCGCGACGTATTTGTAAAAGAAGCCCATTAAAACACCTGCAATAACCGAAAGCAATAGCCCTTTTGCCGATGTCTCTTTCCCTGCCGACTGCATTTTTCGGTATGCGCCTGCATTTAAAAGTATAGCGATAACAATTAACACTACACCGCCAAACAATAAACCAAGATTGCCCACCGGGTTGGCAATATAATTTACCAGCACACCAATTACCAGCGCCAAACCAATTCCCACCGGAAAGGCCACCGCCATACCAGCTATGGCTATAGCTGCACACAGCAAAATGTTGGCAGCATTGAACACAATACCACCGATAATTGCCGAAAGTATGTTTTTACTGTCCGCCTGTCCAATATCAGCAAGGAAGGACCGGCCGCCACTTCCCGAACTACCAAGTGTAAAGGCAAGGACTAATGAAAATATTAGTATGCCCAGTACATAATCCCAATAAAATAATTCGAAGCGCCAGGTGCTTGCGGCTAATTTTTGCGTGTTGGCCCATGAGCCCCAGCATAACATGGTAATGATACAGAAGATAACTGCTGTAGCGTAATTTTCAATAATGAACATAGCAATTCAGGTTTAATCGCGGTTGGTTTAAAAAGGAAAGTTAAGATTTTAAATGAATAAATAGGAACTGTGTTATTTTGGTAGAGAAAGTTTTTATGTTTGGGTAAATAGCATGTACTGCCATAGATACAGTCTAACAGGAGCGAGGGTTTCAACAATGCAGAAAGTGCTTATATCGGACAGTTTCATAGTACGAACAACGTTGCCAGAACGCCGCGCTTTTAGCCTTTGCCCTGCATTCGCGCCGGCTTGGGACTTTATATCACGCTGAATACGCATTTTTTTCTCTGCTTTTCATGTTCACGTGTTCACGTCCACGACGAACGGTAGTTTTTTCTAAAATTCTAATTATTAGCATTTTATAAAAATTATTTTTTGAAAAATTGACACTTTTTACTGACAACACGCCGCCACCATTTTTTCGGTTGTATTTTTTATATTGGTCGGAAAATGATTTAGTGTTACAGTCATCGGTTTCAATAGTGTAGACACAGTCTACATGCTTACGTTATCCGAAGTTATAAACTTCGGACAGCGGTGCGGAACGTTGAGCGGAGATCGCTACCAATAACGATATTTAGAATGAAATATATATTTTATTGTATTTATAATACACAATATTTAGACGGGAAAAACAGAAAAAATAAAACGCCCTGGTTCGATGCTTTGGGATTAATGATTGCAGGAAGTTTTTGTTGGCTATCAATAATTGTCGAAATACTTTTCTTTTATGTGTTTGACAGAAACTTTCCAACTATTTCCATAGTTGGAGTAATCATAATTTGCATTTTATTATTCTATTTACATTACTTTTTCTTTATTAGGGGCCGGAAGTATGAAAAGATTTATGAACAATATAAATCTGCAAGTAACAATGGAAAAACGACTGAAAAGTTGATATGTGTTTTATACATATTTTTTCCTGCATTGCTTAGTATGGTCATTGCTATGATTTGGCATAAAATTATTTAGGCACAGCTTTCCGGGCGCGGAGAAAGAAAAACTACAATAAAACGACCGATATATACCATTTTTAATATCATTTATCAGATCATAATATGTTGGTTATTGGTCTTTTTGAATGCCTATTATAACGACCTGATAATTCCAGAACCTTTTCAGCATTCGTCTGGAAAGATTGGAATGAAAATACTTATAGCATTGGCCGAAAGTGCATTACTTATATTAATTGTGTACGTAATTAATCGAGCCGTTTTAAGTGAGACTGATGAGAAAGAAAGTCAAAAAAGCGTTGCAAACAAAACCGGTAAGGTGCAATCAATCATCACAGCATGTTTTATAATAACAGTTATCTTAAGTTGATTTGTCAAATGAAGTGCTTGACTCTCTAAACCTCCCAGCCTGTGACTACACAGGCTGGGGATAAATAAAAATATTTTTAACGCTGCTGCACCCGCTGTTGCCCGGCGCCACCACCACCACCAGTCTGACCACCACCGCCGCCGCCACTTGGAGCATTTTCATCAGGCACATCCTGATCCTGTTGCTGCTGCTGTGGTTCTTTAGCCTTACGTTTTTTAGGTACGTCGTTGTTGCCAAAACGGTAGGAGAGGGTCGCCAAAACCACGCGAGTTGAAAACCTGCGGTCGGATACCTGGTTAGATGTAAAGTTTGGCGTATTGTAATTTATGTCTTGTACAAAATGGCGGGTATTGAAAATATCGCGGGAATTAACGCTCAAATTAAGCTTGCTTGTTATGTCGTACCGGATACCGGCGTCAACACCATAAATGGCTTTCATTGTTCCCTGCGGTATTACCTGTGGTCCCTCATAATCTCCCCTCAGTTGTATGCCTAATTTTTTTATGGGCTTATAGTTAGCAGTGATATTGCCATTCCAGGAATAACCGGAGGTAGTCGCCAATCCTAAAGAAGGATCGCCTGCGATATAACGGTAGTAAATGTTAACATTCGCAGTAAAATCAAGCTTTGCGGTCGGGCTTACTTTTGCAATCAATTCGTATCCTGCATTGGTAGCGCTTTTTACATTTTCGAACCGGGTGATGGTTGTGTCGGTATTTGTAGGCGTCAGCGGGGTTGTGATCCGCTGAATGTTATCATAAGTTAGCCTGTAATATAAGGAAGATGTAAGGGTAACAGTTTTCCAATAGTTAATATAGCTCAACTCGAAAGAGTGGATATCCTGTGGCTTTAAATCGGGGTTGCCTGTAGTATAGTTCAGCCTGTCGCTTTGATCAACAAATGGCGATAGCTGCCTTGAGTTGGGGCGGGTTACACGCCTGCTGTAGCTCAATTGTAAAGTCTGGTTCTCTGTAAGTTTATCAGTTAAAAACAAGCTGGGGTACAACCTTATATAATCCTGTTTGTTATTTACGGTTGTACTGTCGGTAAGGATAGTGCGTATGTGGGTGTCCTCTAACCTTAAACCGCCCTGTATGCTGAAATTTCCAAATGTGTGCTGGTAATTGGTATAAAGGGCGTTAACGTTTTCCTTGTAAATAAAATCGTTTGACAAAAGCGGGTTGTAATCAAAGCTGCCATTGGTTGTATTCAGCGTATCCGAAATAAAGTTGCTGTTGTTGTTATTGATGTTGCTCCTGAAACCGGCTTCCAGTTTTCCATTTTTTAATGGCAAAGTATAATCCGACTGTATATTAAAATTATGTTGTGTACCCATAGTGGTATTGTGTTGTACCGATGGGAAATATTGCGGTATGGTGTAATAGTAATAGTCGCTTTGCAGATTATCGAAGTTATTGTTCTTATCAATGCCATAATCAATATTAGCAGACAGTTCTTCATCCTTCTTTTTAAACTTGTGATTAAAGTCGAGGCTGAAATCAAGGTTTGTGCCATGACCATTCGATAAATTGTTCTGGTCTATACGTTGCAACAAAGTATCGTTCTGATTGATAAACGTATTACCTGTTTGTGTACGGTCACGATCGCGGATGTTGATATTATTAGAAAAACCTAAGGTTGTTTTGGGGCTTAAATTAATATCAATCCCACTTCGGATATTGTGGCCTTTAAAAGTGAATTTTTGATCAGTTACCTGGTCTTGTGTTTGGATGGTGCCATCATTCAAGTGGGTTGTCTTATCAACAGTGCCATTACCAATTCTGTCGCCCTGGCGATAGCTGTAATTGGTGTATACATTTACCTTGCTGTTTTGATAGGCAAGACTGGCAGTGCCATTATACGTATTCTGCGTGCCAACTGATCCTGAAGCCGAGCCGGTAAATCCTTTCTGCGAGTTTTTCTTTAATATGATATTGATGATACCTGAATCACCTTCCGCCTGGTATTTTGAAGATGGGTTGGTGATTACTTCGATCGTTTCTATGGCGCTTGCCGGGATAGACTGTAAAATATCGCTAATATCGCCCCCTGTTAAAGCGGACGGCTTGCCATTTATCAATATCTTAACATTAGTTGATCCCCGTAAGCTAACATTTCCGTCCACATCTACCTGTACAGATGGAACGTTAGTTAACAAGTCAGTTACCGAGCCGCCCTGGCTCACCAGGCTTTGGTCAACGTTGAATGATTTTTTATCGACACCAAGCTGAATCTGGCTCTTTTGGGCCGTTACTACTACTTCTTTCAGCAGGCCCTTTCCCTGGCGCATTTTAATATTCCCCAGCTGTATATTATTTTTCTGCGGGGTAATAGTAATACTATCCTTAATATATGTTAAATAACTAACATAAGTGGCGTGTAATACATATACGCCGTTATCAATGCCAGTAAGCGAAAAGTTCCCGTTTAAATCCGTCTGCATGCCTTTTACCGGATGCTTGTCCGATTGGCGTACCAGTGAAACCGTAGCCAATTCAAGTGGCTGATTATTAGCAGCATCTACTAACTTGCCCGATACGGTACCACCGGCTGTAGTACCCTGCGCGTTAGCAAATGAAAAACAAGAGAGAACTATTATAGCTATTATTGATATTTTTTTTACCGTCGAATTCATGCCGCAAAAATCACCTTTTATGATTTTAAACAACAGTAAATCTTGTAACTTTGTTGATAACTAATCAACCCGAAACGGTAATAATTCTATTACGAAAAGCTAAGATTTTAGTTTTTTTATGGTTGCTAAAACATCATCAACGGTTGGCGACTTGTCAATCGCTTTTACCAATTTGCCATCTTTACCGTAAATAGCTATGTAAGGCGTGGTTTTCACCTCGTAATATCTTTGAACCACATAGGTATATCCCTCAGTCCCTACGGTAAAATTTGGATAGCTTTTTAAATTAAAGTCATTGTAAAAAGTTTGCATAGCTTTTAACTGCAATACGAATGATATCATCACCACCTGTACATTTTTTAGTTCGTCCATGTGAGGTTTCATCTCGAACATGAAATTTTTGCAATGGCTGCAATCCGGCGCGAAATAAATAATCATCACCGGCTTGTTCTTTTTCAGGTTGGCAGGGGTTACATAAACACTATCAGTATTTAATATATGATACGGAGGGATGGCAACCGGCGGTACAAATGGTTTTGGCTGTGGTTGTGTTTGCGCAAAGGTGCAGCTTGCTGATATAATAAGGCAAAAAAGCAGGACTATTTTTTTCATGAGTTTAAAATGTAATATTTAACCGGGGCATTATACGATATTTTTACGATTCGAGCAATTCCAATTGCCAGGCAACGTGCTCTTCAGTTACCGGGTATAACGTATTATTGCGGATAGTGTTATAGACAGCATCAAATAAACCCTTATAATTTCCTTTCGGAGGTTTTATATATTCAACGTTTTTTTTATTGTCGAGATCCATAATTACCAGTTTTCCATCGCTTCCCTCCGCTTCTATCCCGAAACCTTCTGCTGTGGGCAGCATGCCACTATCTAATTGGGCTTCCTGTACATCGCATCTTTCCTTCACGAAGCTTCCTTCTGTGCCATAAACTGCGAAACCTGGTAAAACCTCGGCCATAAGCAGGCCGGACGTCAGAAATACATTCAGTTGGTTTGGATAGAATAAATGATAATAAAAATAATCAGGCACTTCCGATCCTTCCCGGTATATGCCGGTAGTCTTCGTAAAACTTAGCGGTTTGCCAAACAAACTGATAATATTATCAATAAGGTGCGGGCCTAAATCGTATACCAGGCCCGCGGCAGGGGTAGTGGCAGTTTCTTTAAACAACTTAGGACTAAGCGCGCGTTTATACCTGTCGAAACGGAAATGGATTTCAATCAGTTCTCCCAGCCTTCCGCTTTCAATTATTTCCTTAACCAAAAGAAACCCACTGTCCCAGCGGCGATTTTGGTAAAGCATCACGTGCTTGTTTACTTTGCGGGCCAAATCAAATATTTGCTTAACCTCATTGCTTGTTGTCGCAGCAGGCTTTTCGAGCAATATGTGTTTGCCTGCATTCAGTGCCTTTATTGCAAAGTCGAAATGGGTATCGTTCGGCGTATTTACAATTATCAATTCAATTTCATCGTCAGCAAGGAGTTCGTCTATCGTATTGTAGCTGATTACTCCCGGGTAACGGGCTGCAACTTTTTTTTCGTGACGTTCAACTACCGCCTTAAACTTAAAGCCCTGGTTAGTAGTTAAAAATGGTGCATGAAATATCCTGCCCGACATTCCATAGGACATTAATCCGGTTATGATTGGTTTTGCCATATGCCTTTTCTAAGTTTTCCGGCCCTAAAGTACACCGGACAATTGGAATTTGTATATATTGTAACTAAGTTAAGACAATTTAAATCGCGATGATTTATAAAATTTAATTTTACATATTATGGAAGCATCGGCAGAACGAAAAGCAGGCTTTTTTAATCAGTTTTAATAAATTATTTGGCTGGGTTATTAATTTATTTAATATTCGCGAAAACTAATTATCAGAATACTTTTATATATCAAATAAACACCTTAGATTTAAATGCCGATCCCGACAACAATACTGCCATGCCAGCCATGGAAGCAATATAACCTTTTAAATTTTCGTTCCGTATAAGCACATCAGTGTAGAGTAAGTTACAATATGAACTTTAATAGCAAATCCGTTAGTGTTTTACTTGTTGATGATGACGAAATTAATAATTTCATCTCCATTAAATTAATAAAGAAGGCTTTATTGACCACCGAAATTATAGCCTGTCTGAACGGGAAATATGCTATTGATCAATTGGTTGATATACAGCGAAAAGACCCTTCTAAGTTGCCAGATTATATCTTACTGGATATAAACATGCCCATAATGAATGGCTGGGAATTTTTAGATGAATACAAGCGCTTAAATATCGATCCTTCAGGTAAAACCAAAATTTTCATCATCTCCTCATCAGTTTTCAGTAACGATATAAACAAAGCAAGGTCCTATCCGCTGGTAAAGGACTTTATTTCAAAACCACTTAACGTTGATAAGATAGTGGAACTTTTTAAAGTTGAAGACCACGACCACGTTTAGGCAGGTACCACTTTAAAATGATCATCCTGGAAAGTAACGTTTCCAACGCACAAAGATTTCGCATGATAAAATAAGCAGGTCCAGTTTTCATCGGCGGCTATTTTACCATATTCTTCTCTTAACTGCATCGCTTTGCGGCCATCATAATCATATTTGGCAACAAACTTCCGGATCAGTTGTTCCGGTTCGGGCAGTTCATCACCGCCAAAAAAGCATTTTGATCCTCCGCTTTCAATCCAGAATACCTGGTGAAACGGTGCATGTCCCCCCGATAGTTCATATCTTATCCCCGGCAGCAGTTCTCCGGAGCCTTCTACAAGATCTAGATTTACAGAATCTTGCAAAGCTTCAAAAATTTCCTTGTGATAGGATGATGATTTTCCGGAAATGGCAAAATCCCATTCTCCTTTCTGAACTACGTGCCTGGCCCCTGAAAAGCTCGGCTCAAGTTTACCGTTGCGTTCAACCACCAATCCGCCCGAATGGTCATAATGCAGGTGCGACATTAATACCAAACTTACATCGGCAGGATCAAAACCGGCCTTACGAATATGCTGGTGAATAAACAATTCACCCTCAGTATTTTTGTAGCCTAGCCCGGTATCCAATACAATCAAATCACTATCAGTTTTTACCAGGAAAGGGTTAACATGGATAAATAAGGAAGCGGGCCTGTCTCTGAAATTATCTGTTTCAGGATTAAAGGGAATAAATTTTTTGGTAGCATCAACAGAATATGATCCCTCACCTAAAGCAAAAATTTTCATCTATATTTACTGTTTTAAAGCGACAAAGATATGAATAAACGCTGGGCAGTACGAGAAAATGCTGACGCTGAAGAAGTGGAGAAATTAGCTGCCGGCCTTAATATCGACCCAATTTTAAGTACTTTGTTGATACACAGAGGTATTAAATCCTACGACAATGCCCGTTTCTTTTTTCGCCCGGATCAGCGCCACCTGCACGACCCATTCCTGATGGCCGACATGGAAAAGGCAATTTTGAGAATCGAAGCTGCAATTTCTGCCGGAGAAAAAATTTTGATTTATGGTGATTACGATGTTGACGGTACCACGGCCGTATCTGTAGTTTATGGATTCTTCAAAAAATTATATCCTGACACAGGAAAACTAGAGTATTACATTCCTGATCGTTATAACGAAGGTTATGGTATTTCGACGCAAGGTATCGACTATGCAGCCGAAAACGATTTTAAATTGATCATTGCCCTTGATTGTGGAATTAAATCGGTTGATAAAATAGCTTATGCCAATACTAAAGGCGTTGATTTTATTATTTGTGACCATCACTTGCCCGGGCCGGAACTGCCTGCCGCAGTAGCAATACTTGATCCCAAACGTGCAGATTGTGAATATCCTTTTAAAGAACTTTCGGGTTGTGGTATTGGATTTAAATTGATACAGGCCTACGCCGAAAAGAATGATATCCCGTTTGAAGAAGTAAGTTGTTATTTTGATCTTGTAGCCATAAGTATTGCCTGCGATATTGTGCACATAACGGGCGAGAACCGCGTGCTGGCTCATTTAGGGTTACAGAAAATAAATACAGATCCATGTGTTGGCGTTAAAACGCTGATGGAGGTTGCCGGTAGAACTTCAAATTACACCATCTCAGATGTTGTTTTTTTACTTGGTCCACGCATTAATGCCGCCGGGCGCATTGATGATGCCAAACACGCGGTTGAACTATTAATAGCATGCGATGCAGACGAAGCTAAAGAAAAAGGTTTACTGATAAATGTAAAAAATACTGAACGAAAAGGCCATGACCTTCATATTACAGATGAAGCGTTGGGAATAATAGACAATGATGAAATATTGATAAACCGGAAATCGACGGTTGTGTTTAATGAGAACTGGCATAAAGGCGTGATTGGGATAGTCGCATCGCGCCTTACAGAGAAATATTACAGGCCCACAATTGTACTCACACGTTCCAACGGACACATTGCCGGCTCAGCCCGTTCTGTTTTGGGATATGATCTATACGAAGCGCTGTGCGGCTGCAGTGATTTACTGATTCAGTTTGGCGGGCATAAATATGCTGCGGGACTTACCATGCACCCCGAAAACGTTGAAGCATTCTCAAAACGTTTCGAGGAGGTGGTGAGCTCAACAATTAAACCTGAACAATTGATACAGCAGATACAAATTGATGCCGAATTACGTTTAAGCCAGATAGAACCCAAATTTTTCAGGGTATTAAATCAATTTGCGCCCTTTGGCCCGGAAAATATGTCGCCAATATTCCTTAGTAAAAATGTGTATGTTAGCGGCAATGCGGGTTTGGTAGGTGGCAATCATGTTAAAATGGTGGTGATACAGGAAGGTTCGCCGGGTTTTAGCTGCATAGCTTTTAACCATGGCGAATATCTGTCAAAAATAAAACAGGGGGTGCCTTTTGATATCTGCTATTCAATTGAAGAAAATATCTGGCAGGAAAGAAGGTCTATCCAATTAAACATAAAAGGAATAAGATTTGTTGGGCAGTAGGCAGTAGGCACATTATGTTAACTCGGTAATAAAAATCGGTGAAATCATAAACTAATCGGTGAAATCAAGTCAATGATATTAAGAGCAGAAAATTTATCAAAGAAATATAAACAACGCACAGTAGTAAACGACGTGTCTTTTGATGTTTCCCAGGGAGAAATAGTGGGTTTGCTCGGTCCAAACGGTGCCGGAAAGACTACTTCGTTTTACATGATTGTTGGTTTGATAAAACCGAATGAGGGTAAAATATTTTTAAATGATGAAGAGATAACCGGCGACCCGATGTATCGCCGCGCACAAAAAGGCATAGGATATTTGGCACAGGAAGCTTCGGTGTTCCGTAAACTTTCTGTAGAAGATAACATTAAGGCGGTGCTGGAAATGGGAAAAATGACCAAAGAGCGTCAAAAGGAAAAGCTGGAAGAGCTGATTGATGAATTCAGCTTGCACAAAGTACGGAGAAATCGGGGCGATTTGTTATCGGGAGGTGAGCGACGCAGAACTGAAATTGCTAGGGCGTTGGCAGCAGAACCTAATTTTATATTACTTGACGAACCGTTTGCCGGCGTTGACCCTATTGCAGTTGAGGAGATACAGGCCATGGTAGCTAAATTAAGACACCGCAATATCGGAATACTGATCACCGACCATAACGTGCAGGAGACGCTGTCGATTACCGATAGGGCCTATTTGCTTTTTGAAGGGAAGATTTTAGAATCGGGTGTGCCCGAAGTGCTTGCCGCCAATGAGATGGTGCGTAAAGTTTACCTCGGTGCCAACTTCGTATTAAAAAGAAAAACATTTGCTCAAACCTGATAGCCTATGACCATTTTTAACTCTGTTTTTACCTGGTTCATGAAAAAGCGTATCCATCAGATAGAGCTTTTTATGAAATATCCCAACGAAGTGCAGGAGGAGTGGTTTGAGCAACTCGTTTCAGGTGCCGAAAACACAGAATGGGGAAAAAAATATGGGTATAAAAGTGTGACCAGCCTCAACCTGTTTAAAGAGCGGGTACCGGTGCAAAACTACGACACATTAAAGCCTTACATTGAGCGCATGCTCAGGGGCGAGCGGAATGTGTTATGGCCGTCAGAGATACGCTGGTTCGCCAAATCATCAGGTACCACAAGCGACAGAAGTAAATATATCCCGGTAAGTGAAGAAGCGCTGGAGGAATGTCATTTTAAAGGTGGCAAGGATTTACTTACCATTTACTTTAATAACCAGCCAAATGCCCGAATGTTCACCGGGAAGATACTGACCCTTGGCGGCAGCTACCAGGTTAGTCAGTTAAGTGCTGACACATCGTTTGGCGATCTTTCTGCGGTGCTGATGAAAAATCTGCCATTATGGGCCGAGCTTCATCGCACGCCTCACATGGACATAGCCCTGCTCGAAAATTTTGAGGAAAAATTAGAGAAAATCGCCCATATCACAAAGGATGTAAACGTTACCAGCCTAAGCGGCGTACCCACCTGGAACATTTTACTTTTTAAACGCATACTCGAAATAACCGGCAAAAAAAATCTGCTGGAAGTTTGGCCCAACCTTGAACTTTATTTTCACGGCGCAGTAAATTTCACACCTTATCGTGAGCAGTTTAAAAAACTGATTCCTAAAGATGATATGTACTACCTGGAAAACTACAATGCGTCTGAAGGTTTTTTTGGTATACAGGACACTACCGAACCAGGCGAGATGCTGTTGATGCTTGATTATGGCATCTTTTATGAATTCTTGCCCCTGGAGAATTTGCACGACGAATATCCTGAAACACTTACCCTTGATGAGGTGGTATTGGACAAAAATTATGCACTCATCATCAGCACCAACGCCGGCCTTTGGCGCTATATGATTGGCGATACCATTAAGTTTACATCACTTTCACCTTTTCGTATACAGGTTACCGGTCGTACAAAACACTTTATTAATGCATTTGGCGAGGAGTTGATCATAGATAATGCTGAACGCGCGCTGGATGAAGCCTGCCAGCAAACGGGAGCAGTTATCCGCGACTATACTGCCGCGCCTGTTTATTTTAATGATGATGAAAGCGGCGCGCATGAGTGGATTATTGAATTTGAAAAGCGCCCAGCAGAATTTGAACGTTTTGTTGATATTTTGGATGAGACGTTGCGTCGTATAAACTCCGATTATGATGCAAAACGTTTTAAAGATATGGCATTGCGCCGCCCAATAGTTCGTTCGGCGCATAAAGACACCTTCTTTAATTGGATGAAAGAAAAAGGCAAATTAGGTGGGCAGAACAAAGTGCCCCGCCTGGCAAATGACAGGGAATATATTGACGCTATTTTGAAGGTGATGGAATTAGTGGGGTGAGTTTAAATCAGGCGCAGATATCTTAACACTATAATTTTTTCTTTCTAAGTTCCATTGCTCCTGAACTTATTTGATTAACATCCATGTTTTCAAAAACATTCTTTTGCCAAACTGTGTAATCAAAAGGATCCCGGTTAAGTAAAGTAATAAAGCGCTGGGCATATACGAAATCCAGCGCCTCGAATAACGCATTTAGTCCTTTTTGTTTTAATTCAGCATCAGTTGTCGTTTTCATCGCCTAAAGATATCAAAAGGTAATCTTAAATTTGGACATACACTTTTTAGAAAGGTGTAGATATGTTTACATTAGAATCCATGAAAAAACTCATACCCCTATTATTAGTTTTTCCCATATTGGTTTTTGCCCAACCAGAGAAAAAATATTTTAAGCTCGGAAACAAAAAGCTGGATAGCAATAAATACAAGGAAGCGGAGGTGTATTACACCGAAGCTATAAACGTTGACCCCCAGTTTGAAGAAGCGTATTATAAACGTGGAAAAGCCCGCGAGTCACTTGGCAATTTTAAAGGAGCCGCGGCCGACTTTACCTCGGTAATTAATATAAACCCTAAGGCGGCTGCCGCTTATAAAGAAAGGGGATACATCAATTTATCTGTATTTCACCGGGATTCGGCAATTGTTGACTATGAACGATGGATAACTTTGGAACCCCAAAACCCTACAGCCTATCAGCTGACGGCTATTGCGCGATACCAATTAAAAGATTATAGCGGTGCAATTGAGGATTACAACAAACTTATTTTGTTCGATAAAAAGAACGTAAATGCGTATGCCAATAGGGCAAGCGCAAAATGGGCATTAAAAGATTATGACGGAGCAATAGCTGATTATAAAATGGCAGCGTTCCTGGCTGAAAAATATCCCGAGATTTATTATAACAATATTGGCCTTGTAAAACTCGACATGCACGATTATAAAGGAGCGATTGAAAGTTATACCAAGGCGATCTCGATAAAACCGCAATTTGGCTTTTATGCAAACCGGGCACATGCAAGGGTTATGATTGGAGACTACCGACATGCCGTTGATGATTATACTCAGGCGATATCCTTAGATCACCCCTACAAGAATAGTTTAAGGGCGTACAACTATAAGGACAGGGGCGAAGCAAAACAGCTGGGGGGTGACTATACCGGCGCGATTGCTGACTATGACCAGGCTTTAACTTTTGACCCGGAATATAAAGAAGCCTATAGCGGACGGGGAGATGCAAAAAATCATAACGGCGATAAGGTTGGCGCATGTGCCGATTGGAATAAAGCTTCTAACCTGGGTTATCAGCCAGCTAATGATAAGATCAAAGAGTTTTGCAAATAAATTACTGACACATTTCCCAAATTCTCACCGCCTCAACAGCCTCTTTTACATCATGCACCCGCAATATATTGGCGCCTTTGGTGAGGGCGATGGTATTTAAAGCCGTGGTTCCGTTCAGGGCTTCGTCAGCGGTTATGCCTAATAATCCGTAGATCATTGTTTTACGTGAGACGCCCGCCAGTATCGGTAGTTGAAGCATATTAAAATCCTGCAGTCTGTTCATCAGGGCGTAACTTTGTTCCCGTTTCTTTGCAAAGCCGAAGCCAGGGTCAATTATCACATCATGTGCGCCGAGTTGCTTTAGCCGATGATAACGATCTACAAAATAATCATACACTTCTGCAAAAACGTCTTCATACTGGGCCTGTTGATTCATTGTCCTTGGGTTCCCTTTCATATGCATTAAAATATATGGGATCTGCAGCCTGGCTACTGTCGCAAACATATTTTCATCCAATTGCCCGCCCGAAATGTCATTAATGATATGCGCCCCTGCTTTTATTGCCGCCTCCGCCACTTGTGAACGGAAGGTATCCACAGATAATACAGCATCCGGAAAGCGGTTTACAATAGCTTCGACGACTGGCAAGAGCCTATCGGTTTCTTCCTGCAAAGAAATATCCTCAGCACCCGGACGGGATGAGTAAGCGCCAAGGTCTAAAAATGCAGCACCTTCAGCAAGCATTTTTTCTGCCTGTTTCAAGGCCTGATCGATACCTTGTTTCCTGCTGTCTGCGTAAAAGGAATCGGGAGTAAGGTTAATAATACCCATTACTTTCGGGCTGCTTAAATCAATGAGCCTGCCGCCCGCATTTAGGGTTCCCTTTTTCCTAAAAAATGTATCTTTAGCCATTCTTAGTTGCAAATGTTGTAAGTATTATGAACGGTTAAAGTTGATTAACCTTTTCAACAACTACAACTTTTACAACGTTTAATGTCAACGCTGTTGAAAATGTTGCAAAAAGTTAGAAAAGGTTAAAATTGATTTATCTTTTCTACGATTACAACTTTAACAACGACAATGTTCTAGGCATTAAGAAATTTAAATTGATTAACCTTTTCAACAACTACAACTTTTACAACCTTTTAACTAAATGAAAGATAATAATAGAACAATATCTCCGTGGCTATGGGCAGCCAGGATACTTGTAGGGCTGCTTTTTATTTTCTCGGGTTTGATTAAAATAAATGACCCGCTTGGCTTTTCGTATAAACTGGAAGAATATTTTGAAGTGTTTCACATTACTTTTTTAAATGGCTTTGCATTGAGTATAGCTATTTTATTGTGCGCGCTCGAAATGATACTCGGCTTCGCAATTTTAACAGGCGCGCGGGCGGTGTTGGTGGCGTGGGGTCTGTTGCTGCTTATCATTTTCTTTGCCTTTTTGACATTTTATTCTGCCTATTTTAAAGTGGTACAAACCTGCGGCTGTTTTGGTGATGCTATACCACTAACACCGTGGCAGTCGTTCAGTAAGGATTTGGTGTTGTTGGCATTGGTACTTGTCATATTTATTAACCGGAAAAAAATACAGCCACTTTATGCCGCTAAAACTGGTGATAAGTTGCTGATAGCTGCTGCGGTGATATCAATTGGCTTTGGACTTTATACCTATAACTTTTTGCCGGTAATTGACTTTTTGCCTTATAAAATAGGAGCAAACATTTTGGACGAAATGAAAACCCCTCCCGGTGCTCAGCCAGATCAATTTGAATTAACCTATCATCTTAAAAATAAAAAAGACGGTAGTACCAAAGTGATGACCAATACCGACTATCTGAAAAGTAATATCTGGACGGATAATAACTGGGAAGTTATTGGTGAACCTGAAAGTCGATTGGTTAAGGCGGGATTTACACCAAAAATAAGAGACCTGGCTATACAGGATGCTCAAGGAAATGATTACACAAAAGAATTATTATCGAACCCGTTTTATAACCTGATTATTGTGGCTTATAATCTTAGGGAAACGGATGGTGAGGCGCTTAACCGGTTAAATGCACTGGCAATAAATTTGAAGCAAAACTACAACACCCGTACGGTGCTGCTTACCTCCGCGTCGGCAAAAGATGCCGAAGCTTTCTGTAAAGCGCATAATTTTGTAAGTGAAATATTTTACGCCGATGGGGTGCCTCTAAAGACGATGGTAAGGTCCAATCCCGGCATCTTATTGCTTAAAGGCGGGACAGTTATCAATAAATGGCATTACCATTCTGTTCCTAATTATGATGAACTGGTAAAAAGATATTTCCGTCAATAAAATATGATCAGCTACCTCATCCGCAAGCTATTTTATGGACTAGCAGTAATGCTTGGCATTGTGGTGGTGGTATTTTTTCTTTTCAATATTTTGCCGGTCGATCCCGCGAGGATGACACAAGGGCAACGCGCCGATGTACAATCGTTACAGGCCATACGAAAAGAGTTCGGTCTTGATAAACCCGTACCTGTTCAGTTTGCCTATTACATTAACGACCTTTCGCCCATTGGTATACATCTTAATAACACCGAAGAAAAAGGGCGCTATCATTATATAAAGTTATTTCATGTTTCATCAAGCAGGGTTGTTGCATTAAAATGGCCATACCTGCGACGCTCGTACCAAACACATAAAGAAGTGGCCGCGTTACTGCTGGAAGTAATACCCAATACCTTAGTACTGGCAACAACAGCAATGATCTTTGCCATTATTATTGGTGTGTTTTTAGGTGTGATCAGCGCGGTGAACCAAAATACATGGGTAGATAAACTGGCAATCGGATTTTCGACTTTAGGCGTATCCGCACCGTCTTTTTTCGCGGGGATAATCATTGCGTGGATATTTGGCTTTGAACTAAGCAAGTACACGGGTTTGAATATGTCGGGAAGTTTAACGACTTATGATCCTTTCAGAGGCGAGGTGATCACCTGGAAAAACTTAATATTACCGATGGTTACCCTGGGGTTGCGACCGCTGGCGATCATCGTTCAGCTTACGCGCAATGCCATGCTGGATGTATTGGGCCAGGATTATATCCGTACAGCAAAAGCCAAAGGTTTAAGCAATAACGCGATTATTTACCGGCATGCTTTAAAAAACGCGATGAACCCTGTTATTACCGCTATTGCAAACTGGTTTGCTTCGTTGCTGGCGGGGTCATTTTTTGTAGAGTACGTTTTTGGCTATAACGGTCTGGGTAAAACAACAGTAGATGCGCTGGAAATGTCGGATTTTCCGGTAGTAATGGGTTCAATCCTGTTTATTGCTTTTATTTTTGTGGTAATCAATATCCTGGTTGATTTGATTTATGTTTGGGTTGACCCAAGGGTGAAGTTGTCGTAGCGGACCATAGACCATTGTCGATTGTCCATGGCAAAATTGTATTAGATTTAAATGAATAGTAACGAAAAAAAAATTGCTGATAGTTCTTCCGAAGGATTTGGTCTGATCTTTTTGATTGGTTTTATGGGATGCGGGAAAACCACATTGGGTCGAAAACTGGCATCAAGGCTTGGGTATGAATTTATGGATCTTGATCATATTTTGGAAGCGCAGGTTGGCATGAGCATAGCCGAGTATTTTTCCAGCTTCGGTGAGGATGCTTTCAGGAAGCTGGAATCGGATGTTTTGAAACAAACGAAATATCCTGAACATGTAGTCGTCTCTACCGGTGGTGGCCTTCCATGTTTTTTCGATAACATAGAATGGATGAATACCCATGGCAAAACCATCTATATTAATTTACCCCCCAAAGCTTTAGCTGCACGACTCGAAAACGAAAAGCATAAACGGCCGGTGCTGCAAGGAGCAAATGGGAAAGAACTTGTTGCTTTTATTGAAGGAAAATTGATTGAACGCGATAAGTTTTACAAGCAAGCCACGATCATCGCGGATGGGTTGAGCTTGACGGCGGAAAAAGTGGAACAGTTGTTGAATAAATAGACCCTGACGATTCTATTTCAAATAAACAGCATCCTCTTCGCCTTCTTCATCCAAAATAACGTGTACGTGTTCCTTTAATACGGTTGATAGCGCCAGGCCTGCATAGTCTGTGGTCATGGGGAATTTTTTGTGGTTACGGTCAACCAACACCGCTGTACGCAATTTCTTTAAAGGAACATCAAGAAAAACGCCGAAACCATAAGCGAGTGCTTTACCGGTGTTGAGTACGTCATCAACTAAAATAATTACCTTGTTATAGCAGTCCTCTATTTCAAAATCGATTTTGGCTTTTAGCTTGGTGCTTTGTTTATCCAACTCAATGCCGATTAATTTACTTTTAAAAGGCGCTATTTCGTCCAGGATAACTTTTAATCGCCTGGCAATTTTATCGCCGCTGGGTAAAATGCCGGCAATCAATATTTCCTCTTCGTCAAAATTGTCTTCCAGTATCTGATAAGCCATACGGTCTATCTTCTGCTGTATTTGCTGCTGGTTTAATATAAGGAAGTGTTTTTCTGACATGTTGGAATGTTGTTAAGATTTTAATTTCCTTTTAGAGATGGGTTTATAAACCCATCTCTAAAAGGAAATGACGATATAAATATAAAATTAACCTTTTGATCGCACAAACTCATTGCAACTACTCCTTCGTATACGGATAATAAATAAAGTTGGCGCCTTCGGGTACTACCACAAACACGCACATAAAATCGTGCGGATTTTTGTACGATTTAATAAAACGCTCTCTTAATACCTCTTTTATAACGCCGCGTTCTACAAATTCCTCCAGGGTGGAAGCATGTATGCTCCATTCCGTATGCAGGTCATGACGGTCTAATATCAATTCTCCTAATTTTAAGTCGTGCTGATGCGCTATGAAAATTGGATAGCTTGATAAACCTTCCACCATAATTTCAATGGCTACCTCCCGGATGGATTCGTTAAATAATTTCAAATCCGGCTCCAGGCTTACCAGCGGACTTTCTTTTTTATTTTCTTCGCTATTTTTCTCTTCGTTTAGCAGTTCTTCCGGTTCCATACTTGTCTGAACTAGGATTATTAAGATTTAATGATCACAGGATTTTAATTTTATTTTTTACTCGTTCTTAGGTCCATGAACTATGAACCATCAACTATGAACTTCTCAACTTTAACAACACTACATTCTCTACATGCTGCGTATGCGGGAACATATCTACAGGTTGAATTTTGACAGTATCATATTTTTCTTTTAATACCAGTAAATCGCGTGCTTGTGTAGCAGCATTGCAGCTTACGTACACAACTTTTTCCGCTTCAATCTCCATTAGTCGATTAACCACATCAGGATGCATGCCTGCGCGTGGCGGATCGGTAATAATTACATCGGGTTTGCCATGTTCGGCAACAAAATCGGTGGCCAGTACATCTTTCATATCACCGGCATAAAATTTTGTATTTGTGATATTATTAATGGCCGAGTTAATTTTCGCATCCTCAATAGCAGTAGGAACATATTCAATACCCACAACTTCTCTCACATTACCCGCAACAAAATTAGCGATTGTTCCGGCACCGGTGTACAAATCATACACCAGCTCATTACCTTTAAAATCGGCAAAGTCACGGGCGATTTCATAAAGGTGCAGAGCCTGTACTGAATTGGTTTGATAAAATGATTTTGGTCCGATGCGAAAACGGATGTCGTTCCCGCCTGTCCGGCTGGCAGGCATTTCTTCATAAATAAATTCGGCACCTTTATAAACTAAAACATCCTGGTCAAATATTGTATCGTTCTTTTTTTGGTTGATGATGTAAAGCAGGGAAGTGATTTCTGGAAATTGTTTGTCAATAAATCCCATCAATTTATTTACCTCTTCCTCATCCGCATAAGCAAAAACTACGATCACCATTGTTTCTCCCGTTGATGAAGTGCGCACAATAAGGTTGCGCAATGCGCCGCTGTGAGCTTTCAGGTCATAAAAGCTGTATCCGTGTTGTATAACAAATTCACGGATCTTATTTCTTAGTGTGTTTGATGGTTCGGCCTGAAGCCAGCAATGGTTAATATCCAATATCTTATCAAAACGGCCTGGGATATGAAACCCAAGTGCATTCATATTGAGTTCTTCGTCGGTACGATTTTCACCGTCATATAGCCAGCGCTTGTTGGAGAACGTATACTCCAGTTTATTTCGATAATATTTATCTGAAGGCGAGGGCACTATAGGCAGCATACCTTCAATATCAATTTTCGCAATCCGCGTTAACGCATCGGCAACCGATTTTTGCTTAAATTTTAATTGGGCTGCATATGTCATGTGCTGCCATTTACAGCCGCCGCAGGTGCCAAAATGTTCGCAGAAAGGTTGAGTGCGATATTCGGATGGCGTTTTAAGTTCTACTATTTTACCTTCGCCAAAGTTCTTTTTGCTGCGGTAAACCTGTATGTCGGCCACATCACCAGGGACCGCCTTATCAACAAAAAGCACAAAATCATCGGCCTTACCTACACCTTTGCCTTCCTCGGCGATGTCGATAATAGTAACGTCTTCAAAAAATCTTTTCTTAGCAACTTGATTCATCAGGTGGCAAAGTTAGTTAATTGTTGTAAGGTTGTTGAAAAAGTTGTAAAGGTTGTGGTAGTTGTAAGGTTGTTGGAAAAGTTGTAAGGGTTGTAGTAGTTGTAATGTTGGAACATTGTAAAGTCAGCTTCATATCATCTAACTCTAAGGCCACGCAAGAATACCGGCCTCACCCGGAGCCTGTGTCCTCACAGGCGACCGCTTTAGGCGGGCAAAACAATGCTGCTTGTTTGCGCGACACAAACAATAGTCTATTGTAAATAATCAATATTAAATGAACATCTCTAATATAGATTCCCAAAAACCTTCTTCTTCAATTTCTGCAATATCAAACTGTTCATCGATCAAATCGGAAAACTCTTTTAATTCCCTGCTCATGATAAATGCTTTTATTATTACAAATAAAACAATTATTATACCAAAAACCAAATTGGTATTATGAATATATTGTTAAATTTTAACTTACCTAGTCAGAAATATGTGAATCTTTTAAGTCCTTTAAGCTGTACGTCTTTTTTTCAATAGTTCTAAGTTCTCCGCTGTTTTGTCCTAATGTCTCATGAGCATATTTTTCAACCGAAATATTATCTCCTTTGCATGTTGTTACAATTGCACCATCCCCTTCATCATAAGTTCCTTCATAAAGTCGAAAACTTAATGAATCAGTTAAATACAATGAATTTACATTGGTACTTAATGCTCCCCCGCCATACACGCAATATGTTTCTATGTATAAATGACATTCACAACTATTACCTTGGTAATGACTCAAATCAGTCGTGTTTTTGAAATAGCTTTTATTTCTGTAAATTGAAGGACCAAATATTAGTATCAGGATTGCCGCCATATTGATAAACAACGGTACAAATGGTTTATCAAACTTTTTTTGGTTTCTAATCGAAAAAATTATACTGCCCAAAAACACAATTAAATAGAATAAGAAAACAATCAGATCGAGAAAAACTATTAAAAACCACCACATTGCATAAAATCGCCAGGTAATTATGTACGCTATAATCAGCATCGTTGAGGTTGTAACCGACCATTTAAATGATCGGCTTTTGCCAATATTAATCACGGATTTCTGTTTTGATAATGATAGAGTTTAATTTAAAGAGGCCGTATCATAAATCAAATGGTACGGTCTTTTTATTTTATGATTTATTGTGGTTAATTAGGTGATGTATCTTCCGGGCATTGACAAGAATCAGTTTCCGGGTCAAAATGAGGAAAAAAGGGCTTTTAAGCCGCTTTT